>CAVXDX010000008.1:0-212721 GCA_963760615.1 uncultured Microcaldota archaeon
GCTGCCTAAGTCGCTGTCGCCTTCTGCGTAAAAAGGCCACATTGTTATTTTCTCTTCCTTAACGAGTCCTTTATTTTCCTTACTTGTGGATAAATAATTTGCGACACCCTGTCACTTTTTGGTATAATAAGCGAAAGGAGGGCGAACGGAAATGCAAAAAGAAAGAAGATTATTTAATCTCCGCGAACTCGAAAAATGCTCAAATCACATTACAAAAAGCAAAATTCTGATTTAGAAGTATCCTTAGAATACTAAATTTGTTACATATGTCATTCATGAAAAGGGTAAACCCTGGGCGCGGTCGTTGACAACAGAAGAGGCATTTACTGAGATAGCAAAGATTCTATTCCCGGATGAGGATGTCCGTATCGTACGAATGCAATCTGATCCCCCTAAAGTAGAACTATTAATTGAAAAATCTTAACGGTCCCTTAGACTGAAATTCTATGCCCTACCAATACAAACGAGAACCCTTAAGCGACGACGAAGTCAATCGGCTCACCAATACCTGTGACGCCTTTGGGGAGAAATTCGTTATTTGGACCCTGCTTGGCACAGATCTCATGGTGAGTTCTTTGGGAGGACTTTGGCAACAGCTATTCATCTTGCGGAATGGCCTTTATGGCCATACTTTCAACCTGTAATCTTTAATTTTCTAAGCTTCTTACCCCCGAATGTTAGTAGGTGCAACGTTCAAGGGATACGGAGGGCTTTTGTGTTCACCTCTCCGATGATCAAATAACCCTCCCTCCATTTCTGCTTTTGGAGCAGGGGCTTACGGATAAGTTTCCCAAACCATCATTTCGCCTTTTGAATAACCCAATGGGCATATTCCCCAAAATTGAGATCCCCTCATTTTGGAGAAATTATGCTGATTAAGGAGTGAAGTTTTCAGAGGGTATCTTCTACGGAGAGGGATTACGTAGAGGGATAAGGAAATGCCATTATGCCTTTTCAAGAGAAATCTCATTAGGATAAAATCCATTTCCCCGAGGACTTCTACTTACTTGTTAAGGCTTCTTGGATTATTGTCGTCCGAATGTATGAGGGGGACACTCCCATATCTTGTGGTCGATTTTTCTTGACCTACTACTTTCTTTTTTGTATATTCAACCCATTTCGAAGCAAGTTCTTATCATTAGGAAATGACTTCTGTAGATAACTACCTACCTGACATCGAGTGTGGGAAGCACCCATTCAACCCGGCGTCAGGTCATAGGAAATGAGGCAAGCCCTTACTTCCGCTTGCGGTTGACAAAGACGAAGCGGACTTTTTTACCGCTGCGTTTCACTTTCTTCGCATTGTTTATGCTATCTATAAATTCTTTGAGGTCAGGCAATTTTTTCTCGGCCACGGTACTTTCCTTCAGCTTGAATAATTCCAGTTATTACCCTAGCATATACACGTGCACAAAGCCAGTGTGGTATTATTGATTTACCGAGCCAGTTTCAGTCTACAACAATGAAAAGAAACATTAAAGATTATCTGATAATTTTAGCCTCACTACTGGATGACGTAATCATAATCGGGCTGGTTATCCTGATACTCCGTATTTTCCACGTAAAAATCCTGCTGCCTGTAGCTATTTTCCTCGGCCTGGCCTGTGTGGCTCTGATATTTATCACCTATAAATTCCTGGTACCTGCTTACCGTAGAAAGATAACCACTGGCGCCGAGGGCGTGATTGGCCTAAAGGGCAGGGTGATTGAGCCGCTGGCGCCGGAAGGCGTCATCAAGATTAAAGATGAGTACTGGAAGGCACAAGCCGTTGATGGTAATATCAATGCCGGAGAAACTGTAGAGATAGTAGAGGTAGACGGGCTGCTGCTGAAAGTCAAAACGGAAAATCGAGGATAGTGCAAAGCATGGACAAGTATCCTGTTAAAAAATATCCGTGAGGTCGGCGCGTGCGGGTTGAACTGTAATTTGTGCCCACGCTATCACATGGAAAGCGCATCGAAATGCCCCGGCTGCTGCGGACCCAGTTTCTGGCAAAAACAACCCTCATGCAGCCTCATCACCTGCACCCTAAAGCAAAAGGGACTAGAAACCTGCGTCATCTGCCATGAGTTCGATAGTGACGCCAGGATAGCTAGAGTGTTCTTTCAACCCGTGAGTGCGCCACGAAGTTGCACAAGAGATGAGGGTAGGTCCCTCGGAGCCGGTTTACAGGGACAGGCTCCAAACCACCTTAAGCTGCTCTGGTCAAATGCCAGGGTGGTGAGCGTTAAGGAAAAGGCACTGTGAAAGGTGTCAGGTGAGGTTCAGGGAGGCGAGCGCAAGCGAACTACTGATGAGGTGTCGAAATGAAATTAGACGACGTCAAAACTGGTAGCTTACGGGATACCAGGATAAGTCCAGGAGAAACCTGCATACTGCCTGGGCGGCGTCCGGCATAAAGGTAGCGCGAACCTGAATCAGGCTCATGTGTGGAACGTGGGAACCTGTTATCCCGATGGTAAGGGAGAAACCCAAGTGGGGGACCCACGAGGGTGAGAGTACCGAGGCGGGATACAGGGGCGGAGTAACCCGTAGTAGCGATGAAGTCTCGTAATGGAGATGGAGCGAAGGGGTTGGATCATCTGGGCTTATTGCTTGGTCAACCAGTGACGGGAGGAGCTTGGTGATAAGGAAAGGTTCGCCGGAAATGGCGACGGGATGATAAGAGCCGGATGACGGGAGACTGTCACGTCCGGATCTGTGAGGGCCTGGGGGTGAAATTCCCCCGGGCTACTCGACTTGATAAACTTGATCGGCAAATGATCCAGTCCAAGCAGTTAAGAAATCTTAATTCAAACTTAATCTTTCTCTAATATTCTTTTGGTATTAATACCGCATGATGAGATCGATGAATTTCGTGACGAGGAAACTTACGCAGAAGGTCGATCTGTGATTACAAAAAAGGTATTTGAAGAATACCCCATAAAGATAATAATTGCTTCTCTCTGTATGCTGTTGTTCATCGGCCTTAAGATCTGGGATTACTGTGCCGAATTCTTTTTAGGTTTTAAAAGAAATTAACACGAGGAAAGTAAATACTTAAAACTAATGGGAGTGGTAAAGCTAATGTGTACGGTAGTTGACGTAGAAAGAAGGGGCGATTAAGTATGAAAAATAGATATCTAAACAAAGTATTACCTGTAACTGTTATAACACTTTTACTTCTATTAGGTTGTGCAAGCACCAAATACCTCCCATCAAGCTCTGAAACCTATCCTCCAACAAGTAATACAGAGGTTTATGTCTATTGGAACAAACCGGATAGGTCTTATATAGAGATGGGTACGATTACTGTCAAGGCACACAGTGACACTGGGATGTTAGAGGGGTTCAAGCAGAAGGCAATGGAAATAGGTGCTGATGGAGTCTTTATAAAGTCCATAGATAATCAGTTACGGTTCGATAGCCATATATGGTTTTTACTGGTGCCCCTATTCGAGCAGAGGGTGTCGCAATAAAATTTAAAGATACATCACTTGAGAAATAGACAAAAAAAGGAAGAGGGAATTAAAAGTATTTTCTCTCTTTATGTCATTGCCAGTTCACCGCAGTCTGAAACGTTCCTGTGTGGAGAATTTACGGATTATCCACGATAAGAATTTAGCATCACTCTACACAAAGAATTGGCAGGGGCACGCTCAACACTCGGAGGTTTATATTGGGAGAGGGAGGTAGTAAAGTGGGAGCCATGAAGAAGGTTAAGATTTTAACTATTGTATTCAGCATCTTTTTAGTAGGTTGTTTTGCTTCCGCTCGGTCTTCTAAGCCTCGCTCAGATCCAGTCGGCTTCAGGGGTATCAGGTGGGGGACCGAGATATCTACGTTGAAAGACATGGAGAAAGTTGAACAAGACAAATCATCCAATAGTGACTTAGTCTGGTATACAAGAAAAGGGGATACATTCGCAATAGGTAAGGCAAAAGTTGAAACCACCTTCTATTCATTTTGGATGGGAAACTTCGAGAGTGTGTGGATTGATATTAAAGGTGACGAAAATTTTGAGACTCTTAAAAAAGAGTTATTTGAACTATCCGGAAAGGTCCTTGAGTCTGAGGAACTTATGAAAAAGATGGATAAAAAAGCAGAGAGAGAACCATCTACGATAGAACATGCGGAAGAATTTTATGCTTGGGAGGGCAAAAATACAGAGATGTCGTTGTCATATTCTAAGAATCTCCATAAGGGAACCCTCTACATTAATTCCAGAATGATTGGCGAGGAAAGAAGAGCCTATGAAAAGCAAAAAGAAAAAGAAAAAAGGTTAAAGGAAAGGGGATTCTAAGACGTGAAGACTATCCTCATTTTCGGGGGTTCCTATGGCAATTAGTCTTCACCCAAAACAAGTTGTCTCCTTTGAAGACCTCCTCATGTCCCAGGTAGTATCTAGGGAAGCTCATGTAAGATTATTTGTGGGAAAAGGGGTATTCACCAAGGAGGAGTTTTAGTGATGGAAAGCGGCAGGCGAGGAGATAAGGCTAAAAAAGAAAGAAGCATGACAGTGTAATTATGAGATCAATACTAATCGCTGTTTTAATAGGTGGGTTCGTGTTATTAGTATTTTTTTCCTGTGCTACAGTCCCTACCGGACCTCTCGGATCAGGCGAGCTAAGATTGTTAAGTATTGATGTTCTTGGAAACGAGGGGATCAAGGCAAGATCATCATATGAGGTGGGTATTCATTTTGAGGCAGACGGGAAACCGGAGATCGAAACAGCTTGCTTCTCCTGGTCGGGCGATCGTCCAAGCTGTTATAAAGTAAAGGATGTAGAATTTGGATCACCAGGAACCATCAAGGTAAGGCTTCGTACTAACGACCCCGGCGAATATATATTGGAAGGTTACGTTGAATATGTTCGGGACGGGAAGAAACAAAAGACTAATGTGGTTAGTTCCCAAATACTTGTTAAGGGAAGAAAAAAACGATGATAGGTTCTCGAATATCTGTCATTAAGGGTCGAGACCACCCACTGCATAGGATTTGAGGCAATTACAGCTTTCGCCAGAGAGATGCCTGATCAGTTCATCGTTAATGCAGCCGGGCCCAGATACACATTTACAGTTTGATTGAAATAGGCGGAGTGGTTGCCAACCAACTATCCACTCCGCCCCACTTATTTCAGGTGTGCATATTTCTAACAGAAATCGTCAACTTTGAAGGTTAGCCTGAAGTGAAGAGTAGGTGGAAGTGTTAAATCGGCATCGAGAGCATGATGAGCGGGCTTTTTGCATCGAACTTCATCTACTTCCCGAAGGGGTATGCATTGGAGGAAAAAGGTTTAAAGGAAGGATGAGCTAAACCTATCCGCAGCCCCGTCATCTAGTGGTCAAGGATGGGAGCCTCTGGAGCTCCACACGCCGGTTCGAATCCGACCGGGGCTATTAAGAAGCCTAGTCTGACAACTAGTTGGAATAAAGATAACAAGGAGTCATCACTCAGCCCATCTTTGCATAAACATAGCTCTTTACAGCTTCCTTCGCCTTCTTTATGTCATCCACCTTGAAGGCGAATATGCCCTCATTCCCCTTCTTCTCAAGGCTGTAAACGCTTCTTATGTTAACTCCCTTGAAGGCGAGTATTGCCGCAACTGTGCCCATCTCCCCTGGTCTGTCCTTGAGCTTCAGAACCAGCACTTCAGCCACCGCAGTGAGAAAGCCGGCCTCCTCCAGTATCTTCTTCACCTTCTCCGTATCCTTTACAATGATGTGCAGAACTGCTGTGCCGCCTATGCTCTCGGCGGAGATGTAATCTATGTTAATTTTCTTCTCGCTCATCCTATTGGAAATTTTGGCCAGGAGGCCAACCCTGTCTTCAGCAAAAACTGTTAATTCCTTCATTTTATCCCCCCATAGAACCTATTGAGATGGAGGTATATTAAATTATTGTTTCAACCTTCAACCCACTTGATGAATTCCCTGGAGCCTCTCTCCACTTTGAGGGCAACTATGCACGGCGTATCATAGGAGTGGAGCTGCTTCACCCTTCTCTCAAGCTTCCCGTAGTTCCTCTCGCTTGTCTTTGCAATTAGTATGCACTCCTTACTCATCTCAAGCTTCCCCTTCCAGAAAAAGATTGATTTCATATGCGGAATAATGTTCACGCATCTTGCAAGTCCTTCTTTAACAATTGTTTCCCCAACCTTTCCAGCTTCTGCCTCGCTTGGGAATGTGATGTAGACTAAAAGCATCAGTCCCCCTCTGAGAATTCATCCAGCGTCATCTGGGATGCCTTGCTGATTGTTTTTGCGTCATAGCCCCTCCTCCTGAGCTCGCTGGCAAGCCTCACTGTCTCTCCATGGGTGCAGTATATTTTCTTGGGGGAACTCCTCTCGACATATTCGATGAGCTGGTTGAAATCAGCGTGGTCGCTCAGGGGGAAAGCCCTGTTCGCTGAGTATGCATACCTCAGTGCCCAGCCGCTGGCAACGGCACAGACCACCTTTCTGTTGTATACTCCCTCAAGCTTGCTACAGAAGCCCCTGCTTGCAGATGCAGGAGTGACAATTGAGAGGAATTCGTGCTTCATGATTTCCTCTGCCTCATCCGTCCTCACAGGTACTCTGTCAAGCTTGACCCCGAACTTTTCATAAACTGCGCAGGCCCTTTCAATATTAGACTCAACAACGGGTGCTATGCCCAAATAGTGGTTTGCGAGTTTGACCAGCTCCTGCGCCTTGCCTATGGCATACCCTCCGAGCAGCACTATGGCTCCTCTTTCAAGGTTGCTCCTCACCCATCTTGCCATGCAGGAGTACACAAAATCCCTCTCGGGGAAAACCATCTCCGGTGAGCCGTAGGTGCTCTCGATGAGCAGCACATCACATTTCCCAACCTCTGCTCCTTTCGTTGTGAGCGAATCCTGAAGCTTGAAATCTCCAGTATAAACAAAGCTCTCCCCATCCAGCTCAGCTCTGAGCTGCTTTGAGCCTAGTATGTGCCCTGAATTGAGAAGCTGTATTTTCACCCCATCCAGCTTGAGGGGAGAGACTTCATTTGAGCAGCCGGCAAGGGCAAGCGTTTCATCGGATGCAAGTATGCTTTTCCCTACTGCCCGGAGAGCTGCCACATGATCTGAGTGCGCATGCGAAACGAAGCAGTTCGTCCTACCGCATCCATCCAGCGAGATGGCGGTATCGCCCATCTCCAGATTCATGGCAGCATCCAGTCGCATGCTTCAATTTCTCAGAGAGTGGTATATATAGCTTACCTGAAATTATTCTGGTTGTGAATACGCGAAAAACAAGTTTCCACAGTAAGCTTAATATATACCGGGCTATAACTACTCTTAGGTGATAGGATGCCTGAAGAATACAGGTTTCTCTCTTTGAGCATAAAGGCGCACTGGCTGCATATATTTTTCGTACTCTTCCCAGTTGCGACAACGCTCTATGTCATGGCACTTGCGAATCCGTTTACCCTGCTCAAACCAGGTGCGGTCAGCGATGTTGACATATCAAGGGCGACGCTCTGGACGCTGATATCAATAAACGTTTCGCTTATATTCATACTGGTTGAGCTCACGACATTGTACCTACTGTGGTTCACCCAGCGAAAAAGATGAGTGCAGAAAAGTGAACTGCCTTCCCAGTACAATTAACGGAGTGAGCGAGAAACCCACACTCTCCAGAGGTGGGATGAAAGCGAGCGAATAGGTTCACTGGAAAGCTACCCCTCCAGAAGATTTATATACGCCCTTCCCCACCATTATCAACATTGCACCGCTGACCCGTAGGCGAATAGAGGTCGCAACACGAACTATCTGCATCAACTCTTGTATTGCGTAAAGCCGGCAAGGGTGGTGTGCGGAGGCGGAATAGGGAGGGGCACTCCCGAATGAAAGCATGTCTGAGAACCCAGCGGGTGTTCTTTGACGCATGAAGCCCACACCCTTCAGGGTGGGAGCATGTCACGGTAGTTCAAATGATGAAGAAAACACACCTCGATTTGCTCCTTTTGCTACTGCGGGAAGGCGGGGGGACCGAAAAAGTTTTTGCCACCACAAACGACATTGCAAGGGAGCTGAGGATCTCCCAGCAGAGCACCTCGAGGTGGATTATACAGCTTGAGAAGGCCGGGTTTGTTGAGAGGGGGCATTCCAGCATCTGGCTGACGAGCAGGGCGCTGGATGAGCTCATGAGGGTATATTTTCTTATGAAGAGCTCCTTTGAGGAGGAGTTTCCTGTAAAGCTCTCGGGGAGTGTTGTCTCAGGTTTGAAGGATGGTAAGTACTACCTGTCGCTCCCCAAGTACACGAGGCAGTTTGTAAAGAAGCTAGGCTTCACCCCCTACCCCGGAACCCTCAATATAGTTATAGAGGACAGAAGCAAGAAGTCCATGCTGGGCAGGATGAAGGGGATTGTTGTTGACGGGTTCAGTATCGGCAACCGCGTTCTGGGGAAGGTGAAATGCTTCCCTGTGCTGATAAACAAGAGGGTGAAAGGCGCACTGGTGCTCCCGGAAAGGTCGCACTACAGCTCGGACACCATTGAGATTGTCTCCCAGCACAACCTTAGGGAGAAGCTCGGGCTGAATGACGGGAGCAAAGTGGAGATAGAGCTGCTGAAACCTCCCGACTCCGCCCCCAGGAGCCGGAGATGAGGGAGTTCAGATATATTTATAAATTGAGCAATGCATATTATAGGATATAACGGAAGGAAAGCCGTACTGTCTGACTGCTGAATGCAGAAAGGAAGGAAAGCTATTTCTGACGTTTAAAAGAAGAGGTGTAAAGTATGGAATTTGGAAGAAGACCCGATTTTGGCCCTAAACCTGTTCAGGTTGGGGAAGAGAGGGAAGTGACAATAGAGGCAGTTGCATCCAAAGGGGATGGAATTGCAAAGGTTGAGGGGTTTGTTATATTTGTCCCCAATGCCAAGGTTGGAGAGAAAATAAAGGTGAAAATAACCGATGTGAAGAGAACATGCGCAATTGCAGAGAAGATCGGTGAAGCCGGCGAAGCTCCAGCTGCTTAGAGGAATAAACTGAAAACTTTCTTTTTTTCTTGTTTTTTCTTTTTGTGATATTAACTTCCTAGAGTATTCCTTTTGTGAGCTTCTCAATAACTGTTGATGCTATTGTCTTCTTTGCCCCAACCGCTTTCTCAAATGAAGTTCTTATCGCAGGGTAGCCTAGAGTGAGCCCCTGCCATGAGCTAACAGTCTTCCCAGAAGGAGTTTTCAGCCCTATGCCGAAGTCCACCCATTCTTGCAGGTTTTGGTTCTTATCAAGGAGCATCGTTAAGGAAACTTCTGCCTGGGAGTTTGACCTGTCGTTTGCCCTCACGGACGACCAGTAGGCAACGCTCTCTATATTCTCTGCTGTCTTCTCAAGGTTTGTCTTGAGCTCAATTAGCTCAGTGCGCCTGTCCCTTATTTCAAAGGATGACTTTAGTATCCACTCATCCTCCTTGGGGTTCACTTTCCTGAAAAGCTTTGCTATTCTTGCTATGATATCTTTCAGCATTGCAAGCTCATCGGATGATTTTTTCAGAAGCTCGTCGCAGCCCTTTATTTTCGGCTCAATCACATCGCGGGAATAGTTTTTGAGAGAATTCCCGAGGGAGTGGAGTTTTTGTGAAGCGGCTTTCCAGAAGTTTGCCTCGCAGCTCTCCCTGGTCCTCTTCTCAGCAATGGCAGGCTCGAATGTCTTAACCGTTTCCATGTGTATGTATCATACGGCGGGATATAAAAATTTACTGTGGCTTCGCTGCAGGAGGCTCCCTGAATTCAGCGCCCTTTTCAGCAACTAGCGTTCTGATGAAGCTCCGGAACATGTCTTTTGACTTGATGAAGTTGATCGGCTCTATTTCCGTTACAGCTATATCATTGCATTCGCAAAGCTCAAACTTCCAATTCAGAGATGCGGCACCTTGCGAGAAGATGAGAGGATATTTTTTCCAGTCAAAATTGTGCATTTTGCACGTTTCCAGTATCCTTCCAACTGAGACGGGGGCTTGTTTTTTGATCTCCAGTGGTATCTTCTCTTCCTCTAAACCCTCCCCGATCATTATCTTAACCACTTCCTTCTCCGCCTTCTGATGCGTTATAAATAACTTTCCTGGGACATGATTTTTGAGAAATTCTTTGAACTCATCATTCGGAAGCCACAGCGTGGATACTATGCCAGACTGCTCAGGGTCTATCCCTTCTTGTCTGCAGAAATCCAGATTTAAATCAAGAACATTCGCGCCCCAGGAGAAGACATACTGATGAGCCTTCCAGTTGAATTCATGCTTATCGCATACCTTTATTACGTGCTCTACGGCCGCAGGATACGCCTTCTTAACAGAAGAAGTGATATCCTCTTCTTTAACGCCATGCTTTGCCATTATCTCGACTACTTTCTTTTCCTTTTCTTCTGCTGAAAGACGGAGTTTTACCGGCTCACGGTTCTTGAGGAATTCTTTGAAACTCTCGGGGTTCATGTTTAGTTTTGGAATGAGGAGGTCTCTTACAGGGTCTTTACCTTGCTCCTTGCAGGTTTTCAGGTTGTCTGAGAGGTTTTGCGCGGGGTAGGTCAAAGCATATGAAAACTTCACTGTGTTGATACCATGCTCCTCAAATGCTTGAATATTGCTGCTGAAGCTGGTGTAAGAATAGGGAAGGAAGTTGCGGTATGGCGTGAAGGGTATATGCTTCTCTTCGCATGTTGCAACTATTTTTCTAAGATTTTTCAGAGAGAGATGATGGAGTACAGGGTGATTCTCGAATTCTATGCCCTTCTCCTTGCAGAAAGCGTCTATCTCTGCATTTCTTATCTTCATCTGCTCCTGCGTGAAGAAGGGTCTGCCTACATTGCCATCAAAATGCCTGACCAGCTTTGTTACTTCCTGCTGGGATGCAGGTATGAGAATATCAGTTTTTATTGCATGCGGCTGGAATGCCTGCTTTGGGGATTCCGTTACAATAGGCTTTTGAACCTCCTTGTGAGGTTCAGGTATAGGGGGCTTTTTGATTAAATATTTGCGTTCAAGAAAAACACCGAGCTTCTTCTCGTAACTCTTTGCAGTTTCCATACATTCCGGGTGCTTAAGAAGCCAGTCGTCCATTACAAGCTTTCCGGAACCATCATACTTTGCAGTTATCGAATTAACCCTGTCGACTATTCTTGCCTCTTTCAGGGTTTTATCCGCATTTAACATAAGCTCTATGGAAAGCGCGGGAGCGTTTCCCCTGAATACTGGTACAATGCTTTCAACAGTCCTGAGGCTCTCCCACACAATCTTCTCCTTCCCGAGGCTTTCGAGATGCTCCCGCAGCTGGAGTTGCTCATTACCGAAATAGCAGAAGTCCTTTTCCAGTTTATGCATGCCTTATTTTATGCAGTTTAAAATTTAAAAAGAAGCTACTTCAGCAGAACTGCATTCACAACCCCGTGCTGACCGGGCCTGCTTGTCACCTTCGCCTTTCCCAGCTCAGTTTCTATGACTGCCCCTTTTGTGATTATGTTCATTCTGGCATGGTGCCTGTTGTCCGGGGATTCTGCAACAGACTTTATCTTCGCCTTCTTCATCCCTTCAGGAGTTGAAATGTTTGCAAATGCCGCACGCATAAGCCTAACCTTGAGGTTGCTGCCCCTTGTCCTGTCAAGCTTTACTTCATCCTTCTCATCAACCTTTGTGCTGGCAAACGGCCCGCCCATCTCATGCAGGCGCTTGTCCCTGAACTTCCTCTGCTTCTTGCCGCTTCCGCTTGTCTTCCTCTTTGGTTTTCCGTGAAACTGCTCCATACGCAACCTCCTTTTTTATATAAGTTTGTTGAATATTTCTCCATGGAATTCAGAGTTGTGCCCGCAAGGACGAAGTTCGAGGATGTTGAGGAGCTTCTCTCCAGAATGAAGCAAGTTTCTGAGAGGAGAAGAGCCGTCATCCAGGCATTCGACCCCGACATGGTTCTCTCCGAAAACCACCTAATATTTTCAGCTCACCATGCTTTTAAGGCTTTTGCTGAGAAGAGGGCGATTGCCAGGAAGCTGGAGAGCGAGCTACTGCTCTGGGCTGCAGGAACGAGGAGGATTGGGGAGGCTGTGAAGAAGGTCGGAGTGAAAGATGCTGGGAAAGTTGTATTTCTCGTCCAAAAAGGAAAGGAGAAAGAGGTGCTGAGAGATTTGAAGGCTGAGCATGATGAGAAGCTTCTTAGGATGAGCAGGGAGAAGGCAAGCAGGATTATGCACAGTTTCGGGATAAGCGAAGCGGCATGCGGATGCTATCCACTGGAGGAGCTGCTGCTTGAGAAAATTGCAATGCTTGCTCTTGAGAAGTGACTCCTTACTCGCAGAACTCCTCGCTCAAAGCTTTCTTTATGAACTTCGCCTTCTTTTTTCCAATCTTCTCCACTTCTGTAAGCTCTTTTTCATTTGCCTTTGCTATGTTTTCAATTGTCTTGAATTTCTTCAGGAGCGCAACTGCAAGCTTTGGCCCCACTCCCGGGAGGCATTCCACAATCATCCTCTGCTGCTGCGCCATTGTGTGCACCCGCTTGTTTCCCTTGAGCCTCACAACTGCCTCCTTACCGAGCTGCTCCCTCTTCGCAAGTGCAAAAATCATCTCAGCGGTTCCTTCCAAGTCCCTGGTGAAAAAAACTGGAATGCCATAATCGAGTATCAGGGCGGATATTGCACCTAGCAGAGCATTCCTGTTCACCCTCTCCTCAAAAGTCTCTCCTTCAATTATTACAATTCCTTTCTCAAAGTTGTCAAGCATGTTCTCTGCCTGCCTGAATAACCTGCCGTCAATTATGGAGCTCTCAAAATCACTTCTTGTCTTCCTCTCTATGACAATCCTCTCGGATATTATGAAATCCCCAACCGGGAGGGTTTTTATCTTCACAACCGCACCAAGCTCCTTAAGAATATCTGGAAGGGTTCCTCTGCTCTCCTTCTCATCAACAAGTATCTCTACAAAATTTCTCTTCTCCTTCTCGGAGAATTCGTTAAGGGAGCTCTGTTCCGTGATATCACCTGCTTCAAATAGACTTGCAGTATTCCTCAATCTCGTTGAAGCTTATGCTGCACCCCGAGAACTTCAGCCCATAGAGCGCAGCCTCTATGGCGCGCTTCTCAATCTCCCCATAGTCCTTGAACAGTCCTTTCTCATACCCAGCTATGGCAAGCTCCGTACTTCTGAATAGGTTGAGCTTTCCAGTCATGTAAAGGAACCTGTCAAGATTCTTCTGGTTTACCTCTATTTTTTTCTGAAACTCATCCTCCATGTGGGCTTTCATTTCTAAAGGAGCCTCTATGAGCATCCTGGTTGTCCTCTCGTCTATGAGCACATTTCGCAGTTTGAGGTCCATTGCAACCGCAAGGGTTTCAGTCTCACCCTCATGAATGAGCTTAAGGGGCTTTCCGCCTATGTAGAATACGCTGTTGCCCAGAGATGACAGCTCGGATGTGAGCGCTGCGGAGTTCGGAGTTTCAACAACTTTTATCACATCATCCAGCAGCATTTTCTTCACTCTTACAGCGCCAAGGGTGTGCGATTTCATTTCAAGTGGACGCGTCACGGATTCGTATTCCACTTTCTTTGTTATCAGGAAGTAGCCCTTGAAACTCCCAACAAGATTGGAGAACAGCCACAGGAGGCAGGAATCCGACAGGGATATGAGTGAGCTGGAATCACAGATGATTGAATCCTCGGGGATGCTACTTGAATAGTTTCCTGACATTTTTAAGCCTCTCCACAATCGGTTTTGTTTTTCCCATCCTATCGTGCATGAGGGTCTGCCCGGAGTAGTTGAGCACATCACTTTTGTTTGTGCCAGTGAGCGCGATGGCATTGCTGAGAGAGAAGCCTTGCGCATAAAGATAGGAGGCAAATCTGAGTCGTGCCTTGTGGAAAAGGCTACCGATATACCTCCTGTCCTCTGTGTCGAAAGTCTTCAAATCCTCGCTGATTGATTTGAGGTACTCCCTCATGTCATCAGTTCTGTTCTCATCAAGAGATGCAACTGCATTGTGCAGGCTCTCCTGGACTTTCTCGACAAACTCCTTCTTTATCTTCCTGTTCCAGTAGCGCGGTTTCTCGAGAACCTTTGCAAGCACGTAGGAGATTATGGCAACATCAAGCAGGTCGCTTTGCTCCTCAAGAGCGAATTCGCTTATGCACCTGTCGCTTATCTTCTTAAGCTGGGAGAGTTCGCCTGTCATAAGAGCTACGAGCATCTCCTTCAATGCCTCTGTGACAGTATAGCTCATGCTTTTCAATTTGGCGGAGGTGATTTAAATATCTCCCTCCACATAAATTCTTCTCGGTAAATTTTGGGAATTAGGTTTTTGAATCTGATTTTTCGACAGAACGAAATGTTTATATACCCCTTCATCATCTAATCATGACACAGTCATGATTTAAACCAGGTTTAGTCATGATACTCTCTGGAGGGAGTTGCGAATGTCAGACGTGGTGGAAAAAGAGCTTGACAAAAAGACTGTGGAGACAACTACCATACTTACGAAAGTGAAGGAAACAACCGAGATGGAGCTCCTGAGGTCGATTGCTGGGAGACTGGAGGACATTGAGAAGAGGCTGGACGGAATCGAGAGGGAGCTTGGAAAGGAAGTTTCCGGGGAGATTCTTGGTGATGTTGACGAGAAGATAATTGAGTTTGTTAAGAAGAACGGAAAGGCGTGCGCAGAGGAGTTGCAGAGAGCGTTCAACTACAGGGGGAAGAATGCTGCAAGCGCAAGGCTCAACAAACTGCATTCCCAGGGACTGCTGGAGAAGAAGCAGGCCGGGAGGAGGGTTTATTACTTTGTGAAGTGATGCTGGCAAGGCGACTATAAATCTCTTTGTATAAAGGGGTGGTTCGGCCATAAGTTCACCTCCAACATGTGGGGTTTTGCCCCACATGTTGCCATCACCCCAAACCTAATTCTATGAAATCAACAAACTGCTTACTAAATTTTATAATTAGTTACGTGTTGAACTGCACTCCCACTATCTTTGAGCCGTCCTTTGTCCTTGTCACTCCAATTGCCGTGTCTGCAGAAGTTAAAACAGAGTCGTTGTGGGTTACAACGATGAACTGTGTATTCTTTGAAAGTTCCTTCAAAAGCTGCGACAGCTTCAGGCTGTTCTCCTTGTCAAGGGATGCATCCGCCTCATCAAGCAGATAGAAGGGAGCAGGTTTGTACATTTGGATTGCGAATATGAACATGAGAGTGAGCAGGGACTTCTCCCCTCCAGACTTTGATTCAATGAACTGCAGCTCTCCCTTCTCTGTTTTCAGCTGAATTTGCAAACCGCTCTCAAGAGGCGCTGCAGGGTTTTGAAGCACTAAATCACCTTCGCCTGCATTGAAAGCATACCCATACAATTTCACGAAATTCTTCCTCACGACATCGAATGTTTCCATGAATATTGCAGACTTCTTTGTCTCTATCTCATCAATCATGCTCTGCACAGCCTTCCTCTCCTCAGCAAGTTTCTCAGTCTTCTCTTTAACTTCCTTCATCTCCTTTACTCTCTCATCATATTCCTGCGGGGCTTTGAGATTGACATTCCCAAGTGCAGCAAGCAGCTGCTCACCCTCTCCTATCTTTGCCTCAATATCCTCCTTTGCACCCTCCACCTGCTCTATATCCTGGTAGGAAGCGCTCTCAGTTTTCAAGTCAGCCAGCCTTGTCTCAAGGTTTGCTTTCATAATCTCATACCTTGTAAGATCTTTGAAGAATTTCTCGTAGTTGAAGCCGCTCTTCCCCTTCTCCAAAGCAAGTTCTTCAATCTGTCTCTCGATAACATTCCTGTTTTCATACAGTTTTTCCAAATCGCTGCTCACATTCTTTATCTTCGCGCTCTTCTCCTCGTATAATTTGTTGTTTGAAGCCAGTGATGACTCAAGCCCCTTCAAATCACTATTCAGGATGTTCAAATCTCTCCTGAGCGGCTCGCACTCCTCCTCGTTGCTCTGCGCCCTCTTCTTCATAACATCAAGCTCAGCAGTGTATTTGGCAAGCTCAGCCTCATAAGATGTTTTGGTCGAGTTGAAGTCGTTGAGCTGCTTCTCGAACTCCTGCATCTTCCTGTTGAACTGCTCCTCCTTCTCAGCGTCTATCTGCTTGAGCGAATCCTCATTTGCTTTCTGAAGCTCACCCATCTCCGAGTTCAGCTTCTCGATGTCTGCCTGCCTCTCCGAGAGCTCCTTTGAAATCATGTTTATCTCATGTTTGAGCGAAGCTACATTCGCCTCGTATGTCTCCCTGCCCTTCCTCTCCTTGCTTTTTGTATCTGCAATGTGGGCAAGCTCCAGCTCAAACCCCTTCAGCTTGACCTCAAGCTCGCTTTTCTCCCTTCTCTTCTTGCTCATCTCCTCCCTCAGGGAATAAAGGGAGTTCACGATTCCGTCTCTCTCAGCCTTGAGGGCTTCAAGTTCCGAGTTCAGTCTTTCGACCTCGGCCCTCTCCTTTGCATGGGAGGAAACCCTTTTCATAACTCCGCCGGTTATGGCACCTGAAGATTCAAGCAAGTCACCCTCAAGCGTGACCATTCTGGCTTTTCCGATTCCAACCTTCTTTGCGCTCTCTATGCTGTCAATGAGAAGCGTGTCCCCGAAAACAAACTGGAAGATGTTGGAGTATTTGGAATCAAAGCTCACAACCTCAAGCAGGAACCCCTTGGAGCCCTCCTTCTTGCTCAAAGCCCTCTGTTCATCTGTTATGAAGCGGGCGTTTATGTCAAGCGGTATGAAGGTGCATCTGCCAGCCTTGGTCTTCTTCAGGTATTCAATTGCCTTTGCCGCAGTGCTCACATCCTCAACAACCAAGTAGTTCATCCTGTGGCCTGCAGCAGCCTCTATGGCAGTTGAGTATTCATCGTCAAACCTGCACAGCTCTCCCACGGTGCCGTATATGCCGGGAAGCATGCCATTCTTCTTGAGGTCAAGCAGTGCTCGGACTCCCTGGTTCTCAGGCAATTCTTTGAGGAACTGGAGCTTGCTCGCTATGCCAACATGCTTCTCCTTTACCTCAAGCAGCATCTTCTCAGTTGTCGGGAGCTTCTGGTTGAGTTCCTTCTCCTTCTCGAAAAGCGAGCTGAGCTGCGAGTCTATTTCCTTACTGGCTTTCCTCAGCTCATCCGCATCCTGGGATATCTCGCTCTCCCTCTCAGTTTTTTCAGAAGGAGCCTGGGATTCCAGCCTCTTTAACTCCATTTCTGCAAAGCTCTTCTTGCTGGCGAGCTTCTCAACATCAAGCTCAAGCTTCCTCGCCCTCTCCTTCCTCTCCTCAAGCTGCCTGAGAAGGTTTGTTGATTTCATCTTTGCCTCATAGAATTTGCTACCCAGGGCAGTCTCCTTTGAAGCCTTGTCCCTCTCGTTCAGGAACGCAAGAATCTGCCCCTCCACATCGGATATCTTCTCCTTTACACCTGCGGAATCCTGGGCGAGCTGAATCATCTTCGCATTCATGGATATTTTCTCGTTCTCCAGCGTGCGTATCCTCTGTTTTATCCTTTCAGTTTCTCTCTCCTTCTGCTCCTTGCTTCCCAATGCCAAATTTATTGAAGTCTTGAGCTGCTCCACCTCGCTGAAAAGGGAATTCTTCTCCCTCTCTGCTTTTTCATTTATCTGCTGTGTTATGCTGTTCTTCTGTGTTTCAAACTCCTTTATTTTGGCATCAATCTCTGCAAGCTTCCTGTCGACTTCCTCCTCCTGGCTCTTCAGCTCCAGATACTTGTTTGTGGCGCGGGTGAACTCCTTTTCAACCTTCTTCAGCTCGATGAATAGCAGAGAACCCCTGTATTTCCTCAAGCCTGCATTTATCTCATTGTATTTCAGTGCGTCATTCTTGTCCTTCTCCAGCTCTGTGAGGAAGCCCTCCCTCTCCTTCAAAACAATTGTGGCGTCGTTTATCTTCTGCTCCACCTTCGCAAGCTCTGCAAGAGCCTCCCTCTTCTTGTCCTCGAACTCGGAGATGCCTGCAACCCCGTCTATTATCTCCCTCCTCTCCTTTGGGTTGATGTCCACAATCCTCTCAACTTCTCCCTGCGGTATTATATTGTGGTTGCCTGCACTAATGCCCATTCTTGACAGCTCATCAAGAACGTCTGTGCGGGTCATCCTCTTGCCATCCAGCTTGTAGAGAGTCTTCCCATCTTTCCTTATCGCCCTCTTCAGCTCGTGCTTCTTGTCGCCGTCAAACTGCAGGTATATTTCAGCCTTTTCAGAGCCGTGAGTGATGAGATCAGCAACCTTCTTCGCCCTGAGGGATTTGAAGCTGTTCTCACCCAAAGCGAATCTTATCGCATCTCCTATATTCGATTTTCCTGAACCGTTGGGACCGGCTAGGCATACGAAACCCTTTGAGAGGGGTATGTCCGCATACCTGAAAGACTTGAACCTCTTCAGCTTGATTCTCTCTATGTAAACCATGGGCTCCCCCAGAATGCACGTTTTGCTTTTTTCCATCCTATGCCTGATCGCCACTCATTTTTTTGCTTTCAGTATTTATAAACCTTCGGAGGGGGTAACTTTCCGTCATACTAAGGCCTTATGCCGAGCTGCTTGTAGAGGAGTTCCGTGTCTATGGGTATGTCAAGTCCCAGCACTTTGTGTATGTAAGAGAATATTTCAACTGCTAGGCTGGGTTCTATGCCGCTCATCTTCACTATGTCCCTCAGGCTGGACTTCTTGTCTATGAACTCATAGAGAAGAATGCCTTCCCTTCCATACCTGTTGTATATTGAGAATCCCTCATCCCCGTACAACTCCCTTACATTTTCAGGAGTGAGACACTGGACTTTGATGGCACCGTTATCAAGCAGGAAGGAGGTTATATTATCAAACCTTGCCGGGCTCATTCTAAGCTCTTTCATAATTTTTACATTGACCTTCTTCCCGTTCATGAGCGATAGAACCTTGGAACCTTCATTGCCGTACCTTCTGAGCAACTCGCCCTCAATCCTCAGCTTGTTGACAAGCTTTAGGGGAAGCGCAGTTGGCACGCACACCTCCGCCCTGCTGAATGGAAGCGGTTTAAGCGCCTTGGGGGCAGGCGTCTCAATAGGCTTGGGTGGTGCTGGGGTTGTGACAGGCTTTGGTTGAGGTTGCGCCGTGGGGGGTGAAGGCTTTGGCTGCAGGGGGGTTGTGACTGGTGGTGCGTGAAATGGTGCGACCTGCTTTGGAGGCTGCGCTGCTGGTTTTACCAGCCTTGGCTTTTCTTCAGGAGGTATCTCAGCCGGTATGACAAGAGGTCTCTCAAGCTTTATGATACCCTCCTCCTTCATGAATTCGATTATTCCCTTGAGACGCTCCTCGCTCATCCCAGTCTGCTTCATTATCTCCCTGGGAGTTTTGAATTCGTCTATAAGGGAGTAGGCATAAAGTCCATCATCCCCAAATTTGTTGTAAAGCTTATTCTCCATGGGGGTTTTAGGGGGGCGCGGCTTGGCGTATCCTTTTGGTCTAGGAGCGGGCGGCTGGGCTGGCTCTTCTTGAGGCTTTCCGCTGGCGACAAGGGCTTTAAGCGCTGAGCTCTTCTCCTCCGCTTCAACAACGCCCTCTGTTTTCAGGAGAGGGATTGATGGTTGCTCTTCCTTGGGTTTTTCAGGTAGAAGTTCCTGCTTTGGCTTCTCTGGAGGAGGCTCCTCCTTTGGGACTTTCTCCACCTCCAGACCAACCTCTTCTGTTTTTAGTAGCGGTATTGGCGGAGGCTCTTCCCTTGGCTTCTCAACTTTTTCCTCTTTTGATTCAAACCCTTCTGTTTTTATGAGCGGGATTGGGGGTGGCTCTTGCTCTGGCTTCTCTGGAGGAGGCTCCTCCTTGGGTTTTTCAAGTGGAAGCTCCTCCTTTGGTTTGGGAAGGGCTTCCTCCGGTTTTGCAGGCTGAGCCGGCACTTCCTCTACTGGCTTTGGAACAGCCTCTCCAACCGCAACCATGTCGTTTTTCTCCATATGGCTGATTATTTCTATGAATGTGCCCTCCTCCATACCGACTTTTTTCATTATGTCCTCTGCGCTTGTCTCACCGTCAACAAGCAGGTACACCCTAATTCCGTCGCTCCCGTACTTATCCGATAAGTCCTTCTCATGCATGTACCTATCGATTGGCCCCTGCTGCTTCTTTTCCAATACCTTTTTGAGAGAATCTCTATCCATCTTAAACCCTTCTAGATAGCAAATTAGCGTTTTTTGGACACACTGCTGACCTCTATCTCAAAAATTGTTTTAAGCTGGATTGCCTTTGACTTTTCCATGAAGTTCAGTATTTCCAAAAACTTCCCTTCAGTAAGGTCTGTTTCAGTTTGTATCTCCTCTGCATTCTTCTTTGAGTCTATGGACAGATAGACCCTTATGGCGTCGTCCTTGAATTTTTCGTACAGCATCTTCTCAATTCTGAATCTTTCGACTACTCCCAGCTCCTCTCTTACCGGTATAATTCCCAATAGTTCTTCCCCCATCTCTCCCACCTATTCCCTAACAGGTATTATACCTAAACCTTTATTAATAATTAGCAGCGAAAACCCATACATGGCTCTTGATGACTCACTCATAAGCACCGGTGTTGACAGGCTCATGAAGCTGGTGCGCGACAGAGGGAGAATTGAGCTCAGGGATGCTGCAGTTGAACTGGGCATATCCCAAGGTGTTTTAGAGGAGTGGTCGAGGGTGCTGGAAAAGGAAGGCGTGATTAGGATAGAGTACCTATTTACCAAGGTTTATCTCACAACTCCGAGCGCAGAAAAAGATGAGAAGCAGAAGAGGGCTAAGGAAATAGCTGACATGCAGGTGACTGTGTCAAGGGAGGTTGAAACGCAGGCGAAGAGGCTTGAGAGGGTTGGGAAGGAGCTGGATGACATGCGGGATGAGTTCTTGGGGGTATCCAAGCTTTTTGAGGATAAACTAGCAGCAGTAAGGCAGAGGGTGAGGGAGCTGGATGCTCTTGAGAAGCAGTATGATGAGATGTGTTTCAGATGCAGGAGCAGCAATGAGAGGTTTGTCTCAGAAACTGAGAGTCTTAAAAAAGTAGTTGAGGAGAGCGAAAAGAAGCTCGAGAGACTGCAGAAGATTGGTGATGAGCTGCAGAACAGCATAAAGGTATGCTCCGAGATTCCTAAGAGTGGGAAGAGATGACCAAAAAGAAGTTAAGCAAGACGGTGGAGTCCGCCCAGAAAAACACGGGCAAGAAACAGGAGATTAAACAAAAAACGCCAAGCAAGATGGAGGAGTTTCCCAAGAAGGAAGCTGCTGAGAAAGGTCTTATTCAAAAAATATTCGGCAGGAAAGAGGCTGAGAAGGCTCCTGTTGAGGAAGTTGTTGAGAAGAAGGAAGCTGAGAAGGCTGCAGAGCCTAAGGTCGTCGTTGAGGAAGAGATTATAGAGAAGAGCTTTGTGAATAGGGAGGAGATTCCAGAGAAGGCTCCAAGCAGAAAAGAGGGTCTTATTCAAAAAATATTCGGCAGGAAAGAGGCTGAGAAGGCTCCAGTTAAAAAAGAGGAGAAGAAGAAAGTCATTGAGGAGGTTCAGAAGGCTCCTGTTGAGGAAGTTGTTGAGAAGAAGGAAGCTGAGAAGGCTGCAGAGCCAAAAGTTACAAGTGAAGAGGTCAGCCAGAAGGAGACGATTGAAAAGGTGGAGGCAACCGGCCAGGAGGAAGCCGCTAGGGTTGAGATAAAGGAGGGGTTTGCAGGTGAGCCTAGGAAGGAGATTAGCGAAGCTGAATTAAAGAAGAAATGCTCAGAAGTTGATAGGCTGTGGGGGGATTTCACGCATTCAGCTGGGGTGGGCTGGAAAGAGGTGGATAAGATAAAGAAGGAGGCCCATACGAAGGATGCAGCGAGTTCCGAGCAGAGGGAGAGAGAGCTCTTTGAAAAATTTGAAAGCAAAAGGAATGAGGTGAGGGCGGAGTTGGATGAGTTGCACAGGATTCTGGGGAGGTACGAGGAAAGGGTCAGGTACAAGGATGAGGCAGATGGTGAGCTTCAGGCTCTTGAAGAAGTGAAAGTGATGCTTGGAGAGAAACTGAGGAACATTGCAAGAAGAGCTGCGAGATTAAAGGTCCGACCAAATTCTGATTTGACAAAGCTTTATGCCGAGGCCAGAGAGTGCGAGGAGGAGGCAAAGAGAAGCGAGGAGGACATACTAGATTTTGAGAGGGAATACACCAAATTCCTAAGCATGATGGGAAAAATGAGTGGATAAGTTTATATTCACCACCAAAGATTATTATGTGGTGATTGGTTGAGCGACCAGGAAGCCAGAGAGGGGACGCTTGATGAGTATAGCTTTTTGGCAGGGGATATACCGGTCACTGTTAGGATAAGCCAGAGCAGGAAGGATTTTGTCCCGGTTTATGACATTGGTGTTAGAGGCCTAGGTGAGGGGACAAAGATAGTACTCAACACCCTGAGGGGGGAGCTCATCACTGATGTGAAACTGGATGCAGATGAGCTCATGAACCCGAAGCTCATAGAGCAGGTGAGGAAGAAGTTCGAAGAGAAAGCCATGAAGCTTCTCGACAAGCATTTCCTCACACTTTCGGAGGATGCGAAGACGCTGCTTGCCGCCTACCTTGTCCAGAATATGCTCGGCCTTGGAGATCTGGAGGCGCCGATTCATGATGAGAACCTTGAGGAGGTGGTTGTCAACGGGGCGGCTGAGCCGGTGTGGGTGTTCCACAAGAAGCACGGGTGGTGCAAGACGAACCTTATCCTCAAGGATGAGGAAACAATATATGAGTATGCAGCTGGAATAGGCAGGAGGATAGGCAAGCAGATAACAGTACTCAACCCCCTTATGGATGCAACTCTCTTGGATGGGTCGAGGGTCAACGCAACACTCCACCCCATATCCGTGTGCGGGAACACCATAACAATAAGAAAGTTCTCAAAGAACCCCTGGACCATCACAGCTGTCCTTGAGAGGAATACTATAAGCCCCGAGGCGGCTTCTCTCATATGGCTGTGCATGCAGAATGAGTTGTCACTGCTTATCTCTGGAGGAACAGCTTCTGGAAAGACGTCTTTCCTCAACTCCATCTCCTGCTTCATCCCGCCAAACCACAGAATAATAACCATAGAGGATACATCGGAGCTGACATTACCAAAGCATATGCAGTGGGTGCCCATGCTCACAAGGCAGCCCAACCCTGAGGGAAAGGGAGAGGTGACAATGCTGGATTTGCTGGTCAATGCACTGAGGCAGAGGCCCGACAGGCTAATTGTGGGAGAGATAAGGAGGCAGAAGGAAGCTGAAGTGCTGTTTGAGGCGATGCACACGGGCCATTCTGTTTACGCTACATTGCATGCAGACAATGCTGGGGATACTGTGACAAGGCTAACAAACCCGCCAATCAACATCCCCAAGAGCATGCTGGATGCGCTTGCAGGGATTGTTGTTCAGTTCAGGCACAGGAGGCTCGGCATAAGGAGGATGCTGGAGTTCGCCGAGATACTGAAGGGGGGGGACATCAACGTCATAGAGAGATGGGATTTGAAGACGGATTCAATAAAGGAGATAAACGAGCTGAGCGTGCTTGCGGATACGCTCTCACTATACGCAGGAATGACGAGGAAGGAGATAGTTGATGATATTGCAGAGAAGACAAGAGTATTAAGATGGATGCTGAAAAACCATATAAAAGACGTTGATAATGTTGGTCTTGTGGTATCGCGGTACTACAGAAGTTCCAGTGAGATGATGGAGATAGTGGACAAGGATGAGCCCTGGAGCGAGGAGCTCGGTCTGTATGGCAAATGATGTGGATAAGAAGGCAGAGGTGGATGCGGCCTTCCTGAATGCCTCCAACGAGGCCAAGAGACTTGAGAAGGAGGCGATACCTACTGGAGCAAAGGCCTTCCCCAGCGGTGCTATTTTTGAGCAGTTTGATGTTGAAAAAATTTCAATAGATTCCTACGAAGCTGCCCTGAAGGACGCACAGGGGATAGAGAGGGAGGGCATAAAGACTCCCAAGAGACCTGAGGAAAGGGCTGGGAGAGCGGTGGGGCAGAAGGTTACCAGCGAGGAAGAGCCGGAGCATATACCGAGGGAGAAGGTTGAAGTTTTGGCAAGGAGCGAGCAGGAGATACTGGAGGAGGAGAGGAAGCTGGAAAGCA
This sequence comes from uncultured Microcaldota archaeon, assembly GCA_963760615.1. Lineage (GTDB taxonomy): Archaea > Micrarchaeota > Micrarchaeia > Burarchaeales > Fermentimicrarchaeaceae > Fermentimicrarchaeum. Next base: position 24,037 of record CAVXDX010000008.1, read on the forward strand.
TGAAGGAGAAGTTCGCCAAACTCATGTCGGAAGCACCGCAAGAAAAACCCATCCCAGAGGCACCAAAAGAGGATAAAGCCCCCAAAGCGCCAGTGGAGAAACCAGCCATGCCGGAGCCTGAAAGACCAGAGGCAGTGGTGGAGACTGCAAGGGCAGAAGAGAAGCAGCTTGATGCTACCAAAGTCGAGGAGATAAAGGAACTCAGTGAGAACTTCAAGAGGATAACGATGAAGAAAGAGGAGAGGGAGAAGCAGGAGAGGATAAGGAAGATGAAAAAGGAGATAGAGGATATGCTTGAGAGCGGGTGAGTTGGAGATGGGAGAGGAGGATAAAAAAATAGTTGAAGTGGAGAAGAAGGAGGAAGTGAAGCAGGCTCTAGAGAAGATAACCACTCAGAAAAAGGAGCCTCAACCGCTGGTTATCGGAATTGGGGGGAGAAGAGCCAGCGTTGGGTGGGACAAGAGAATCATTGGCGTGGTGGTCAAGCAGTTCCCGGATTTGTCAAGGAAGCTTGAGATGGCTGATATGGATATAGACCCTAGGGACTTTGCCGCCAGAACCCTTGTTAACGCCCTTGTAATGATGATAATGTTCACCATAGTGCTCGCAATGCTTGCATCCATTTTCTCATTCCCCCTCCTGTTGGTTGCTCTCATATCTCCTGTGCTGTTCTTCGTTTTCTTCATTATGGGAATGGGGGCTGTGGATGTTAAGATAGGGCAGAAAGCGAGGGAGGTTGACAGGGATTCCCTATTCGCAGGCAGGGATATGCTGATAGCTCTGAAGTCAGGGGCTCCTCTCTTCAATGCGCTTGTGGGAGTCAGGAAAGACTATGGAGCGACGAGCAAGGAGTTCCAGAAAATAGTTGAGAAGATAGACAGCGGCATTCCTGCAGAAATCGCACTGCAGCAGGCCTATGAGGCGAACAAGGCGCCTTCGTTCAGGAGGATAGTACTGCAGATACTCATGTCAATGAGGTCAGGCTCGGATGTGGGGAATGGGCTTGAGACCACGCTGAACCAGATTTCAGCTGAGCAGGTCATAGAGATAAAGAGGTACGGGCAGAAGCTCAACCCCATTGCCATGTTCTACATGCTGTTCGCGATAATCCTGCCTTCTCTCGGGGTTGCCATAGGGGTCATACTGAGCTCGTTCGTAAGCATTGATATTGACTTCGGAACTCTCACAATTGTGCTGGTGTTCCTTGCACTGGCGCAGTACACCTTCCTTACAATAGTCAGGTCGTCAAGACCGAACTTTGATATATGAGGTAAGCAGCATGGCTGAAGAAGTATACGGTGTGGTTGGAAGACTGCTGAAGAGGGAGTGGATACTGAGAGTAGAGGACACCCTAGCGATGGCTGGAGTTGACATATCGCCTGAAACATTCATGGGTATGGTCCTGCTCATTGTGTTCGGCCTCCCCATCCCCATCTTCATTTTTATGGTGAGGGCTTTCCCGGATATTGCACTGATAGTGTCAGCAGGAGTCATGATAGCCGCTGCCGTTATGGTTTATGTATGGCTTAGGATGAGGATAGACAACAGGAAGAAGCAGATAGAAGAGGTGCTGCCGGACTTTCTTCAGATATGCGCAGCAAATGTGAGAGCAGGCATGTCAATTGAGAGGGCTCTCTGGTTTGCCGCAAGGCCTGAGTTCGGCCTGCTCTCAGAGGAGATTGCAAACACCACAAGGAGGACATTCGGAGGGGAGCCGTTCACCCAGGCCCTGAGAAAGCTCGCCAAGAAGTTCAACTCAAGGCAGCTCAACAGGACTATCAACCTGATTATTGAGGAGAGCTCAAGCGGAGGCGAGATTGCAACGCTCCTTGACAAGTGCTCCTGGGACGCGAGGCAGGTGCAGATACTGCACAAGGAGATATCCGAGATGATGCTCATGTATGTCATATTCATCGTTTTTGCATCCTGCATTGGAGCGCCCCTGCTCTACGGGCTTTCCTACCAGCTCATAAGCTCAACGAATAAGATATGGAGTGACATCACCAAGCAGAACCCTCAGGGGTTCCCAAAGATGGGGATGATGTCGTCACTGCTCCAGCCGAGACCGCCAAAGATATCAACTGGGGACTTCTATGAGTTTGCCATCATAGCAACCATACTGGTAACTTTCTCGGCATCGATGATAATTGCAGTAATCAACACCGGCTCTTGGATAAACGGATTCAAGTACGCTCCATTTTTCGTGGGGCTTGGGCTGGTGGTGTTTTTCGCGATAACCCTGGTGTTCAGTCTCCTGTTTGCATCCATCTTCGCTAGCACTGGTTAGTATATCATGCAGCAAGTCTCACAGCTTTTCTTATCATCTTGCTGCTGGTCTGCCCACTGTTAACATGGCATTGGGCAGCAAGTGAAACAGGCCGCCGCGGGGCACCCTGAGAATATATTGGACACGCACAAAGTTGTTATCCCAGATTTCTCACATGGGTGGTAACCAGCGCAGTTGCAGCAATGTTTACCTGGAGGGCATGGGGAGGAAGCATCGCATCCTTGTGTTGGATTAACGCAGCTGTTGCCTATGCATGTGCCACCCGAGAATGTGCAGTCGACTTCAGCGTCGCAGCATGTTGCCTCGATATAACTGCCGATGCATATTTTGGAACCAGAAACTTGAGCGTCGCATTGTGATACAAAATGATCGCAACCCCGTATGTTGGCGCATTTCGAGTGGCATATATAATCCAACTGAAGCGTTGGGGATATAATGCCCTGACAGGATAAGCAGCAATCCTCTGGGCAAGTGTCCCACGTCTCTCCCTCGCTTGTGTCACATGTGCCATTACCGCAGTGAGGAGGCTTAGGTACGCATTGGTGGTTAATGCATTGATTCGGAGGCACGCAGTCTGGAACGCAGCCGTATATTATGTTGCATTCGACGGGAGGGTTCGTTTTCAGCTTGTAGGTGCACCTACTATCCCCTCCTCCTCCTGCAGTGATGGGACATCCTGTACCCTCACAACTTACATCCCAGCATTGTGGGAGGTTACCTGGGTGGGAGGGGCAATCCAAATATGAGATGCATGCAGGTTGCATACATATGCCCTGCGGGCCAGGGCAGCACAAATAGTTGGAGTTGTAACCGAGGTCTGAACATTTGCAGGAGGCACTGCAAGACGGCGCCATGCATGGCGAGCCGGGTGCAGGCGGGGTGCCGGGCTGGGTCACAATAATGCTGACTCCTCCGTATAACTGCACATGCGTGTATACGCCACTTGCGTTTACATTGGCTATGGAATTATCAAGGTAGAAGTGAGGCTTGTTTGAGTCGTTGCATATTGTTGAATTCTCGCAGTTGGGCATCCCCTTTATTTTGTATACGGCAGGGTTGTTGTTGCTGAAGTAGTAGTAATCAACAGAGGATTTGCTCTGCATGAAACTGTCAATCCTCACAAACGACTCTATCCCATAGGTTGAGGGTTCGAAATCACCGCTCAGCCTCATGAGGAAGCTTGGCGCATAGTTGCTCGCACGGTAATAGCCGTTGGAGTAGAAGTCCCTGAGCCCTGAGATGTCCTGCGTCACATTGTATTCACCGTTGAGCAGGACGTAGCTGTGGTTGGGTATTTTGTCGTACAAGCGCGGGGCGAAGTTGTATGCGTAGGGTTTAGTTATATTGCATATGACGGAACCGAGCTGGCCGCAGACATTATCATCAAATATGACACCTGCAAAACTGTTGACTCCTGGGTTACAGCTTCCTGTGTCTGCTATGTTTGTTGAGTTTTTGACAAGCAGAATTTTTGATGAGTCTAATCCCGCAAGGTCTGCGCATAGGGGAGTGTCGACTTTCACCACCATTCCATAAACCCAGTTGGCACCAGCTGAACTGATACCCATGTTTCTGACAAGATTCTCCGGGTTGGGAGCAGGGGCTATGACTTTATGGAAAGTTGCGCTGGTGTTAAGTGAATAGATAGGATCTTCAAACACAAGTGCCGGCAGGGATGGCACACCTGCGTAGGATATGGGGTAGGTGCCGTAGGAGTCGTTGGTTGTGAGGCACGTTCTGCTGCACTCGAACCTCCAGGGGTTGAGGCAAGGGAGAAGAATCGCTGTATCGACCTCATAGACACCTGTAGAATTGAGAAACGCTTGGTATGTTGACGACCCCAGGGTGCACCCTATGGTCAATTGGCATCTGGTTTCTGCATCATTTACTGTAAGACCGCTGCTCTGGTTTGTGTAGTTGCCGTAGAATGCCACCTTTGTGCCATAGGGCTGCGGCGGTGTGGTTGTGTTAAGGGGCCACATTGTGACTTTCAATCCAGAGGGCCGAGGAGCAACTATGGAGTAGGAGGAGGTAGCTGTTGAGTTGTATGGGTAGGTAGCCGCCCATGCGCTGCAATTCCATGAGTAGGGACCCAGCGGAAGGCTGTCGTTCAGCTCGTAGTACATTGAGCCATCGAAATTGACTGCGCAGGGCAGGAAGTTGCTATTTCCATTGGTGCAGTCGACGTTCAAAATTCCGCTATTGGAGTAGAGAGTGCCGTTGATGGTTATGTTGACATAGGCGGGAGAACTTGCGGTGCCAATTGGAACTCCATTGCCATCAGTGTAATTGCAGTAGAAGTAGGCAGGCGCTTGGAAGCATTGGGAGTCTGCTGGGGAGGCAACCGCGTTGATTTTTGAGGTGTGTATGCTCAGCATCAGTTTTGGGGCGCCTACATTGGCTGTGAAGCAGTTAAATACTGTGCAGCACTTAACTGTCCAGTTCAGGTTGGTGTAGTCACTCGAATATGTATAGAGTATGCTGTTCACAGAGCTGTTCACGAGATTGCTGTTTGTAGCCACCTGCCCGTTTACATCATCAACGATTGAGCAGTTTTGCGGTGCGGTGTCGAGCCATGTGACATTGTAGGTGAAGTTGATTGTTCTGTTCGTCGTTACAAATCCGCCGGGAGGACTCAGCAGCGTTATATTGACCGCAGGGTTGAAGTTCAGGAACAGGTAATCGTATTTGAGTGTGCCTGGGCTGGCAATGTATGCTACACCTATCCTGCGGTCAGCGGCAGCATAGAAGGATGTGATCTTGTCATTACCCAGAAGGTGATTCGCACTCTCGTCAATCCAGTCATGCGGGGTATCCCATGTTTGAGTCAGGGCAGTGTATATCTTGTAATAGATATGGTCATACTGAGCCCAGAAGAGGTAGAGGTCTCCGGTCATTGGGTCGACACTGAGGACAGGCGCAGATGTTGGGGATAATGTGCTGTTGAGCACAGTTTTGGTCCATGTCGAGCTGGAGTAGCTCCTCTTGGCGAAAACCAAGGAATTGTCCGTTCTTAGGTAAGCAACAAACACATCACTTCCGTACCCTACGCCGCTCGCATAGTAGGGTGTTGAATCTGTCGCTATGCTCTCTTCAGGACCCCAGTTTGTCCCATCCCAGAGTCTTCCAGCCATGTTGCTGGAAGTACTGTCAGACGAGTAGACAGCGTAAGCCTTCCCGTTATCCAACGTAGCTATAAAGTTCTTTTTGTTGGTATAAGCATCCGAACGGGGGGCGGGGTATTCATAACCTCCTACATTGTATTCTGACAATGTGGGGAAATACCACCACGCGCATCTCGCCCCTGTGAGACATTTCACAACAGACTCCCCGATAGGTGTGTCAGTTGATCCCCAACCAGTCCACGTCCCACTTGCATTCCACTCCGTCTTTCTGAATATTATCCAGGGAATGTTTTGGGAGTCAACTGCTATGGAAGGGATACCAAGCTGCCCGTAGGATCCTTGGGAGTAAAACGAACTAACCCCAAACTTAGCATCGATGTATAATGTGTGAGTATTGCATGACACGGTGCACGGGGCCATCACCTCCCACGCATATTCAATATAAAGATAATCATGGTACGGAACGACGCTTTCATTCAGAAAGACTGTCATATTCGTCAGCGTTATAGTATCGCTTCCTGGCACAAAGATATTGTCGGAGTGCGTCCAATTCATAACTAGAACCGGTGTGCTCAAATCGGCATTTTTGTCTTTCCAGATTCTGACCCACAGTCGCCCAGTGTGGTTTGAATCTGAAGTCCCGTTGGTCTTCATTTGCAGATATATTCTATTCCAGCTCGGCTCAATGGCGGTGGTGTATAACGTCATCCATCCACTCTTTGTTATGGCTACGGGCAGGTTACCATACGTCGCAGTATTATGAAGAGGTACTACATTGAATACGCTCCCGGCTGGTGCAGCGTGAACAGCAAGCCCTGTGTCCCAATTGTGATACCAACCTGCACAAGTCCAAGCGGAACCCCCACCTATGTAGCTATAGGTATCCAAAGTGTATACATTCCCAAAAATGTTAGTGTCAGATAGACAGAAGAACATGGGCAGGTTTGGGAAGATTTGGAAAGGGGGCCAGCGGTCGAATCCAAAAAGAAGGGGGCCTGAGGCGTAATCTGCATAACCTGGGCTTGAAGTCCACTGTATAGTATCACCAAATTGGTGTAAGCATTCTCCTGACGCAAAAGTTAATTCATCTCCGCTCCATGCCCCGTGAAAAGCAAAAAATAGATTAGTGCCATTCGAAGCCACACTGAACTTACTACCATAGTAGGCAGTTACTTGTCCTGACCTAGTATCAATAGAATCCAGTGACCAGCTCAGATCATCACCTGCCCTCATCATTTGCGGTGAGAAGCCTGTGAACCCGTTGGCGTAGAAAATCCAATGCTTGCCACAGAAATAAACCGCCTTCCTCTGGAATGACCCATAGTCAATTGCATCGTTTGGCACTCCGGTGGCGACAACTGACGGCGGGGGGCTGTATATTGTTCCTGCTTTTGAAGGTAGGGCAAGAAGCAAAAATAAAACGATTAGCACGAACTTCCTATCCATATACATCTACCCCCCTGAATACGTATAATTGGTTATAGGGATTGTCACAAGCACCGGGATGAGGTTTGTCCTGAATACCGAGTCCAGCGCCCTGTCGGTTATGTTGACATAAAGGTTGTAGCCTATCTTCACGTTCCATGGGTCGGACTGGAACACGGCAATATCCCGCCTCGCTATGCTGATGTCGTAGTTTAAAGTATTCGCAAGCTGGGTCATATTCTGGTCCCATTCCCAGAGCGTGAAGCTGCCCATCTGGTTCGGGTCTGAGAAGTTGATTGTTTGATTGATCCAGTTCGGGTAGGTCTGTTTTCCCCCTATTGTTGCATTGTACATGAGTTCATATATGCAGGAGCTGTTTGAGCATTTTGAGTTATCCAGGAACTTGCTCTCGTTGTTTGAGGCGACGTAGGATGCTGCGGTTCTCAGGGCATTGAACCCTGCCAACTGCGTTCTCCTCGCCGCGTCATCCCTCAGCTTGTCTGAGAATTCGTTCATTTTCGCTATTCTTGTTAAAGAAACATCCTGCTTCTCCTGCGTCTCCTTGGTGCGGGTCCAGGCTGTTACCGAAATAAGGACTAGAAAAAAGAATATGAAGACAAGGAGCGTGAAGAAGAATGCTTTTCTCTTCATACCGTACACCTTAGTTCCATAATCTCAACTCAATCTCCATTGGGCTTTGGGCGTAGTAGGTCGTACTGCCCTTCTGCGATATACTGGATATGTATCTGCTATCCTTTATTAAAAACCTTTGGTATTTAGTCTGATTGCAGTCATTCGTGTAGAGGGAATCCCATTTTTTTGAAATTGAACCGTTGCAGTAGTAGCAGTCATACAAGCCATGGGAGCAGTCCACCCCTGACCCCTCAGGTGGTTTCACGACAAACTCAAAGCCATAGTTCTGGGGCACCGCGGAGTCAATGAACTCCTTTGTCAGCGCCTTCGCGCAGTCTGGCCTGTTTATGCTCCAGAATGCGGCAATGGAGTCTATCACGGACATGTTGTCATCCCAGAGGGAGCAGTTGCCAAATGCGTAGAGGTATCCGTCATTTGAACCTATGTATATCCTGCCGTTGACAAGCGAAGGGGAGGAGTAGATGGGCCCTCCTGTGGTGTAGCTCCACAGCGTTTGAAGAGTGCCCCCATGGCTCAGGTAAAACTTGTTCACTATCCTCACAGTGCCGTCGTAACCCCCTATTATTAACGAATCATTTGTAACTATGGGAGTGGCGTAGATCGCAGAGCCCATATCAACCTGGTCGCATGAAGGGGTTGACAGTGTGGTGTCAATAGCACATATCCCCTTCCTGAAAGGCGCGTTCACATTGGCGCAGCCGATGTATATAATTCCATTGTCGAACACTGGGGATGAAGTGAACCTAAGGCCGAAACGTGTAACAGGCCACCCAACCAGCTCATATCCCGTCGTCGCATTTACTGCATCCACGCTTACCTCATTGGTGAAGTAGACGACCCCATTGGCGACTGCGGGCGATGGGTCAACAAAGAGGTTCATGCTTGCGGAAGACAGACTGTAACTCCACAGCTGCATGCCAGTATCCTCGTCAAGCGCGTAGAGGTGACCCATGAAACCATCATTTGAGAACACAATTACCTCTCTGTTGTATATGACAGGCGTGGCGGTTATATTTTGGGTTGGCATACTAAAACTGACATTCCAGATGGAGTTTCCTGAGCTCAGGTCCACTGCCGCTACGGAACCGTTGGTGACACCCAGGAACAATTTTCCGTTGTGGACTATTGGGGAGGATATGACATCACCCCCGAGTGTGGAATTCCAAACAATGTTGCTAAGCTCATCATATGCATAGATGCTTTTGTTGAGGGTGCCAATGAATATGCGGCCGTTGTACAGCAGTGGAGTGGCGTCAGCCGGTATTGGCTGGTACCGGGGCAGTACAGCACCAGTATTCTCGTCAAAGACATGGGTGCCATTCTCGGATGCCATGACAATCTTACCATAGTAGACTATGGGAGTGGTGTGAACCTGTGTTGTGATTCCTAGACCATGCGGGCCGATTTCTAGTTTCATCCAAGTGGAGTTGGACTGGGGGTATACTGACGCTACGGAAACATTGTGGTCGAATGTCCTCTCGAACATAGGCCACATTGCGAGGGAGTTATGTCGTATGTAGAGAAGGCTGTTGGTGTATGGATACTGCGGATTGCCCTGGACATCCCTGAGCCTGATGCTGCTCAAAGCAAGCAATGTGTCGCTTGCCACCTGTTGGGGCTGGTCGGTGTACACTCTTGGGTTATAGGTCAGAAGCATGAGAATTGAAAGTATTATGGTTATAAGGTAGAAGGCAAGCACCGCATCTGCAGTGAAGATGAATGCTCTGCGGGCTTTCATGGTAATAGTATTAATTCAGGGGGTATAAAAATTTATGTAGACGATAGAGAGGGCGCAAGGCAAGAAAGAAGCTTGAGTCTGAAGCCCCGAGTTGGTTTTGACTCATGCTTTAGCAGAAGCGAGTGAGAAACCCACACTCTTGAGAGGTGGGATGAAAGCGAATCTATAAGAGAGGATTCAGATGCCCTAATAACAACTTCACTGGAAAGTTACCCCTCCCAGAGGTTTATAAAGGGAAAAATAACTTAAAATAACACCTATGAGCGCCTATAAATTCAGGATATACCCATCGAAGAATCAGGAAGGGCAAATGCAGACGCATCTCTGGCTGGCAAAGAACCTCTGGAATGAGATGCTTGCATTCACCAAGGAGATTTACAACAACCATGGAAAATTCCCAACAAAGAGAACCTTAAGGGAAATGGTCAAACAATCCGGTCTATTCTCCCAAGTTGGCCAGGAGCTTGTAGACAGGTTGATTGATGCTCTTCATAGGAAAATAGAGATGAAGAAAAACGGGGAGAAAGGCGGCTTCCCGCGCTTCAAGTCTCTTGACAGGATGAAAAGCTTATGTTACCCGCAATCTGGTTTCTGGCTTGACAAGAAACTCAAAGTGACTCCTTTTGGCGAGATTGCAATAAAGAAGCACAGGAAGATAGCCGGAAAAATCAAGACTCTTACTCTGAAAAGAGAACCAACGGGAAAATGGTTTGCTGTTTTCTGTGCCGACACTCCTAAAGAAACTCCAAAAGAAAACAAGGGAGAGGCAGTTGGAATTGACTTGGGCTTGAAGACATTTGCAACCTTGTCAAATGGAATGAAAATAGAAAACCCAAGGCATTCCAAAAAATATGAGGAGAGACTTGCCTTTGTTCAAAGAAAGTTTTCAAAGAGGGAAAGAAGAAGCAACAACAGGAAGCGAGCAAAACAGAGACTCGCAAAACTGCATGAAAAAATTTCAGATTGCAGGAGGAACTTCCTGCACAAGATTTCGACTGAATTAGTGAATTATTATGCCCTCCTTGTATTGGAGAAACTTGCCTCACAGGAAATGGCTGAACAGAATTACGGAAAGCAGATAAGAGATGCGGGATGGAGTATGTTTGCAAACATGCTTGCATACAAGGCGGAAGGAGCTGGATGCAGGGTAGTGTTTGTAGACCCTGAAAATACTTCGAAGATGTGCAGCAGATGCGAAAACATCAGAAATGATTTGACTCTGCGGGACAGGGTGTATACCTGTCCTGAATGTGGGTTATCAATAGACAGAGATTTAAATGCTGCACGCAATATACTCATAAGAGCTACCCCTGGGCAAGGGGGAAGTAACGCCTGCAATTCCTTGCAGAAGGAGAGAGATGTTGCATTGGCAACGTCTGTGAAGCAGGAAGTGCTCACCCTTTAGTGGTGGGAACATGTCACTTAATAAATTCCCCGCTCTTGGGTTTCCTTACTAACAAACTCTTACAATTGAATAATTTTATAAGCTATGCGCTTCAAAAGCAATATGAAGTGATGGTGATCTAATGAAAGGAAAAGTAAAGATGTTTAACACCGCGCGTGGTTTTGGATTTATCACGGGCGAAGACGGCAAGGACGTGTACGTGAACGTCTCGGAGATTCAAGGCGGTGCCGTGCTCGCAGTCGGCGATGCTGTAGAGTACGATGTTGAATCAGGCGAACGCGGGCCGCGTGCAAAGAACGTAAAAAAAGTCTAAAAGCGTTTGCGAAACCGTAGAATGCCGCTTCTAGGATTCATCCTCCTAGCCTAGCGCAAAAACGTTAGAAAAATAGGATATGAGGGTGCAAGGCAAGGATGAAACTTAAGCATTGGTCCTTAGTGTTTTGGTTAAAAACTCTCATCCATAAAACAACTAGTAAGGATATACCTTTTCCAACTAAAGGGGTTAAAAACATTTCCATAGTAAATTCTATCGGGTGTTGGATACTCTCTTGTATATCATTGTCGGTCTTGCAATCCTGGCGAAAGCGAGCGATTATGCTGTAAAATCCATTGTTAACATAGCAAGGCTCTCTCATTTCAGCGAGTTCGCGGCAAGTTTTGTAATTGTGGGCATAGCATCGGTAATGCCCGAATTCTTCGTTGCTGTGACCTCATCACTAAATAACGTTCCGCATTTCGGTCTTGGGTCCTGCTGGGCTCCAATGTCATTGACTTGACATTGGTAATCGCATTGGTGGTGCTCATTGCCGGCAGGATAAAGATAAACACAAAATTTTTGCACTGGGGGAACTGGTATGTGATAATAACTGCACTTCCAGTTTTGCTTTTGCTGGATGGCTCCCTCTCGCCTCTTGATGGGGTAATTTTGGTATTCGTGTTTCTCTTTTATGTTACATTCATCCTCGCAAGAGGCAGGAGGATGCTTGGCGGCAGGAGTAAGGAGGATTTTGGGAAATTCCTAAAAGAATCCATCGTAGCAGTAGTAAGTCTAGCCATCATTTTCTGGAGTGCAAACCTCGTAGTGACCAATTCAGTAGCACTCTCTGAAAAACTGTCTTTCCCCCTTGTCTTCACTGGGTTTTTTGTCGCCTTTGGAACGTGTTTCCCGGAGTTTGTATTCGCGCTAAAAGCCGCAAAAGAGAAGCACGGCGAGCTCGGCATCGGCGCGATAATGGGCGATGTGATAGTTGACGCAACTTTTTCAATAGGTGTTGTTTCTCTGATAAGTCCCATAACTCCGCCGCTGATTATGACTGTACTGAGCGGTCTCTTCATGATAGTAGCCTCTCTGGTCGTACTGCACTTCATAAAAAATGATAAGGAGATAACGCGGAACGATGGGGTCCTCCTCCTCATCCTCTACCTTCTATTCGGCACTGTGGAATTGTGGGTTAAGGCAGTTACTTGATATTACCCATCCAAAGCAATTAAGCTTGCTGCAGAATTGGACACTTTTGTTAGGGGATTGACGAAGAAGGGGCAAGACTATAGAATGATACACTATGCAGGGGGTGCAAGGCAAGAATGATGCTTGAGTCTGAGGTTAATATATATTTTTAACTGAGTATAGGCATATCATGGCGAGAAAGCAGATAAAACTCAAGAGGACTCTCAACCTGCTCGATGCAGTGTCAATAGGACTAGGAGCGATTATTGGAGCAGGGATATACGTTGTCGTGGGCATAGCCGCCGGGGCTGCAGGACCGGGAGTGATGCTCTCTGTCATTTTCGCTGGCATCATAGCTTTGTTCACTGCCCTTAGCTTCGCAGCGCTCAGCTCCAGAATAACGAAGGAGGGAGGGGCATACGAGTATGTGTACGAATTAATCTCACCTTCCTTGGGTTTTTTAACCGGCTGGTTTTGGGTTTTCGGGCAGATTGTTGCAGGAGCAGCCGTGAGCCTTGGGTTTGCGACATACATGGCGGTGTTAATTCCGCTGCCGGTGAAGTTTGTTGCAGCTGGTGGTTGCCTGCTTTTCATGCTTCTCAACCTGATTGGCGTGAAGCAGTCCAGCCTCGTGAATGATGCACTGGTTGCATCAAAGATACTTGTGCTATGCATCTTTGTGGCAGTTGGAGCTTCCTACATAAAATTCTCGAATTTCACTCCACTTATGCCTAATGGATTTTCAGGAGTGGTGAGCGGAGCTGCTCTGATATTCTTCGCCTTTCTCGGTTATGGTAGGATAACCACAATCTCTGAAGAGGTGAAAAACCCCGAAAAGGTGGTGCCGCTCTCAATCCTGCTCGCCCTTGGGATATCCAGCATTCTTTACCTTCTTGTGGGTTTCACTGCAGTTGGCATTGTTGGTTCCAATGCGCTTTCTTCCTCAGGCTCGCCCCTTGCCATTGCAATGGGGGCAACTGGAAACGGACTGGCAGTGCTGGTTGTATCCATTGGTGGGATTCTGGCAACGGCGAGCGTGCTTCTCACAACAGTGCTCGGTGTTTCAAGGGTGTCATTCTCTATGGCGAGGAATAAGCAGATTCCAGAATTCATAAATGCAATTCATCCAAAATTCATGACTCCTTACATCTCGATACTTCTTACGGGATTCCTGATGGCTGCGCTTGCCTTTTTTGGGGATTTGAAGCAGGTTGTCTCGCTTGCCAGCTTCGCCGTGATATCAACGCATGTGCTAGTCAACTATGCTGCATTTAAGGTGAGGGACAGGTGCAGCTTCAAAATACCATTCTGCCCTGTTCCGCCTCTGCTCGGGATGGTAAGTTGCGCAGCCCTGACGCTCTCCTTACTGCCTGATGTGTGGGTGGTGGCACTGGTTGTGCTGCTTGCAGGAGTTGTCTTTTACTCAATATACAAACTCGCGGTTGTACGCTAGGGGGAGGGTGTTGGAGTTTGGGTTTATAAATCGCTTTTATAAAATTGTGCACCGAGTATTCAAAATTGCTCTCCGCGGAATTTCCTTTACTAAATATATTTAAACTTTAGGTTCACCTAAATCAGCATGCAAAAAATCAGCCCAGAGATTGAGGAGTACCTTGAGACAATCTACAGAATAAAAGAGAAGGGCAAGGATGCGAAAACTACCGAGGTAGCCGAGGAGCTTGGAGTCTCCCCTCCAAGCGTTAGCGAGATGTTCAGGAAGATGGCGAAGGATGGACTAATAAGATACAACCGCTACAGGGGCGCATCGCTGACCAAAAAGGGGGAGGAGATTGGAGGAGGGATACTCCACAAGCACAGGCTTATTCAGAAATTTCTTATATTCCTAGGGGTGAAGAGGAAGGTTCATGACCAGGCGTGCGCTCTGGAACACGTGGTTTCGGATGAGGTTGAAAATGCGATGCAAGATACGTTACTGCACGGTCCCCATTTGAGGAAGGATGTTGTAAGGCTCAGCGAGATGAGAGAAGGAGAGGAGGGCAAGGTAGCCTTCGTAATGGGTGGGAGAAGTGCTTCGCAGAGGCTTGCGGACATGGGCTTGACTCCAGGAAGCGGGGTGAAGATGTTGCGTGCTTCCAGCTATGGCGGTCCTCTGAACCTGAGCATTTGCGGCTATAGCCTCGCTCTTGGAATAGGTGTAGCGTCCAAGGTTTTCGTCCATGTTCACCATCAGGAACATCACAGAGTCAAGAGGTCTGAGTAAATGAAAAAGCTGAAAGTTGCACTAGCAGGTAACGCAAACGTAGGCAAATCGGTGATTTTCAACGATCTCACAGGGCTTCACCAGCACATAGGGAACTGGCCAGGCAAGACAATTGAGAGGGCAGAGGGCACGCTGCGCTTCGGGAAATATGAGGTGGACGTGATGGACCTGCCTGGAATATACTCGCTCTCAACCTTTTCCCAGGAGGAGGTGATATCGCGCGGGTACATAGCAAAGGAGAAACCCGATGTTGTTGTGAATGTGATTGATGCTTCCGTTCTTGAGAGAAACCTCTTTCTGACCCTCCAGCTGCTGGAGCTTGAAGCGCCTCTTGTGATAGCACTGAATATGGTAGACAGCGCTAAGAAAAAGGGCATAGTGGTAGATTCAAAGAAGCTTTCGAAGATTCTGGGCGTGCCAGTCGTGGAAACTATCGCACCAAGAGGAATTGGCATAAAAGAGCTGATGGAGGCTGTTGTGGATGTTGCAGAAAATCCCAGGAAGCAGTTCAAGCCATCCTACAGCAAGCCTATAGAAGATGCAATCCGGAAGATGATGGTGCCTATTGAAAAATGCGATGTGGTGTACCCCCCTCGGTGGATGGCGATGAAGCTTCTTGAGTGCGATGCGGAGGTGGAGGAGTTAACCAGAAGAAAGTGCCCCTCCGTGCTTCCGCTCGCCAAAAAACTCAGGCAGGAACTGGAAGGCTCGAAGAAGGAGATATGCTCAATGGCAATAACTTCCGAGAAATACCTCATTTCAAAACGCATAATAGATGAAACCCAGAGAATAAAGACCCCTGAAAAACCATCCCTTGAGAGCAGGCTGGACGGGGTGCTTCTGCACAGGATATGGGGTTATGTATTTCTTATAGCAGTTGGAGTCGTGGTATTCGGATTGGTTTTCAGCATGGGGGGCTTGCTCTCCTCAGCCCTCTCTGATGTGCTGGTAGGATTAAAACTGCCTGTCAGAGAAGCTTTTGGAGGAGGACTTCTTGCGGATATCGTATGGAACGGCATATTTGAAGGCGTTATCGCAGGGATTACGATAGCCATACCGTATATCCTGCCATTCTATATACTGCTCTCTATTCTTGAGAGCTCAGGCTACCTTGCAAGGATGGCTTTTCTCATGGACAATGTGATGCACCAGATTGGGCTTCACGGGAAAGCATTCATCCCGCTTATACTCGGATACGGGTGCAATGTCCCAGCGTGCCTCGGCTGCAGGGTTATGGAGGACGAGAGGGAGAGGATTACGGCAGGGTTTGTCGTTACTTTGGTACCTTGTTCCGCGAGAACCGTTGTCATACTTGGGCTGGTTGGAACCTTTCTGGGTTTGAAATGGGCTCTGGCGATATACGTGTTCAATCTCCTTGTCATATTCCTTCTTGGAAGGCTGGCATTCAAGATTCTGCCAGGCGAGCCAATGGGCCTGATAATGGAGATGCCGCCCTACAGGATGCCCCAAATGGACTCTATCGCGAAGGAGAGTTGGGGGAGGATTAGCGATTTCGTTCTCATGGCATTCCCGGTGATAATCATCTCAACGTTCGCAATAGAGCTGTTCTATCTCGCCGGACTCGTGCAGGTGATTTCAAACCTGCTGAGCCCAATAACTGTTGGCTGGCTAGGGCTCCCCGCGGTTATTGGCATAACACTCATATTCGGAATTCTCAGAAAGGAGCTAACACTCATAATGCTGGCGAGCGCATTTGGAACGCAGAATTTTGGAGCAGTTCTCAGCCCAGTTCAGATGGTCGTTTTCACATTGGTGACACTTTTCTACATTCCATGTGCCGCCACAATAAGTGCCCTTGTTAAAGAGTTTGGGTGGAGAAAAGCGCTTTACATAACAGTATTCGAAATAGGGTTCGCCTTGCTGCTGGGAGGGATAGCATTTAGGCTGCTGAGCATTTCTGGAGTTCTCTAAACTGCGAATCCTCTATTTGCTGAGAAGCTCCATCGACTTACCGTAGCATCCCAAGACTCCCCCGCCAACTTTTGTTATCAGTACTTCATTCCCCATCGCTGCATCCGTACCTCTCTCCAACTTTCTTAACCCTCAGCATTCAGTCATGCTCCTTGAAAGCTGCATCCTGAACAGGGTCGTTCTTCCTCAGCCATTCCATCAGCATCGCCGTATGCTCCTTCTCCTCATCCATATTGTGCTGCAGAACTTTCTTCAGTTCAGGATCCGTTGCCGGCCCTATCCTCGACTGGTATTTGTTTATCGCGTCAAGCTCTTCAATCATCGACTGCCTCGCCATCCCCAAATCCTCCGGTTTTCCCATCCAATCACCTCCAAACAATTCTCTCTATCTCCCCAACCATCTTTCTGAAAGCATACGCAGCTTTTCCCTTCCCAAGCACAGGAGGCACTCCATCCGCAAGCAGACGTGGCACCTCCTCGTCATATGGTATTCTTGCAACGAGCTTCCTCCCAAATTTCCTGAGAGCCTTCCTCTCGTTCCTCTTGGATATGCCCTCCTTGTTCATAACAACGCAGTATCGTATCCTGAAATGCCTCACGACCTGCAGAGCCCTCTCAAGGTTGGCTGCACCCGCAGGTGTTGGCTCGAGAACTCCTACCGCATACTCGCATCCAGCAACAGCTGCTATCACCGGGCATCCTATCCCCGCAGGTGCATCTACAAGCACAAGCTCAGCACCCCTCCTCCCAGCTATCTCATCCCCAAGTCTCCTCGCCTCATGCACGATTCTCCCGCTCCCCGACTCCCCTGGGAGAAGCCTTCCGTAAACCAGCAGGAAGCTTTCAGTCTCTCTCACAACCATCTCTCCGCTCAGCTTTGGAGCAAGCCTGATAGCACCGTTGGGGCATGCAAGAACACACGCGCCGCATCCCTCACAGCGAAGCTCATCAACTTCAATCCTCTCTCCAGTCGCCAGTGCTCCGAACTGGCATGCTTTCAAGCACTCCCCGCACAGCTTGCATTTCTTCCTGTCAACAACCGCAATTTTTGATGCATATATCTCCTCCTTTCTGACATCCCTTCCGGGGAAAATAATATGCTGGTTCGGGCAGTCAGCATCCCCGTCGACCAGCACCAGCTTCCTTCTCTTTGACAGCTCCACTGCTAGCGATGAGACTACACAGGACTTGCCAGTTCCGCCCTTTCCGCTCAGAACGACGATTCTCATCTCACCATCTTTTCTGCAAGCTTGAAGAAATCCTTGGAGATGGGATTCTCGGGGTATCTCTCAACGATGGGCACTCCATCCACGTAACATTCAATCATTTTTTTATCGTAAGGAATTTGCATCAATGCATGTTTTACTCTTCTTTTCGAAATAGTGCTCCTGTTAACAATCAGATCATATCCTATCTCGAGTTTTCTCAGAACGGATTCAATGACTTCCAAGTCATGAATGCCAAACAAGGTGGGTTCAGTCACAGCTATTGCTCTGTCGCATCCATCAAGCGCGCGAACCACCTGGCAGTGTGCTCCTGCAGATGTGTCGATTATGAAAACCTCCCCTCTCCCTTCCCCCAACCCCCTGATTTTAATCGCGTCAACTATCTTCTCTGAAAGGGGCTCTGATGGTTTGAGCTCACCGGAGAAGAGCTCCACTCCATATTTTTCAGTTTTATACGTCCATCCAACAGTTTTCTCTTCTTCCCGTATTGCATTATGAGTACAAGCCAAGACGCATGCTCTGCATCCGTTGCAGATTGGCTCGAGTAGGGTGGGGATCTTTCCCGGAAGCTGGTATAATGCATTCAGCTCACACACCTTCACGCATTTCCCGCATTTTCTGCATTTCCCGCTGTTAAAATGAGGTATGAAGGAAGTCACCTCCCTCTTCATCCTTCTCCTGGCACCCATAACGATGTGCGCGCTGGGGCAGTCCGCATCACAATCAAGATAGGTAACTCTTCTCCCAGTTTTAGCAATAGCAACAGCTAGGTTTACAGCCACAACAGTCTTGCCCGTTCCCCCCTTTCCACCAGTAACCCCAATGATCATAAGAGAAACACATCCACTCAGTGCTTGCAGACGTTTTCATCTGCCTTTAACTCACCCTTGAGATATTTCTCAACAGCATCCTTAATCCTGCCCTGGACCCCGAAGATGATTTTTATTCCCAGGGATTCGAACATCGCAAGTGCTCTGCTGCCCATCCCTCCGGTTATCATCAAATCCACATGGAGGGAGGAGATGAACTTCGGAACTGCGCCTTGGACGTGGTTTTGGAAATAGGGGTTCTCCACTCTCTCCACCTTTATTATTTCCTCACCCTTGCTTTCCACGATGACGAACTCAGGACACCTGCCAAAATGTTCAGAAACCTCCCCATCAATTCCTCCTCCTGCTGATGATACGGCTATTCTCATAGCATCCTCCTACCTCTCCTTCCGAAACCCATTCCAAAATGGCCGGACACATTCGGTGCTGTTACGCTGGGAAGTTTGCCCTCAAGAAGTTTTGTCACAGCATCCCCAACTTTTCCTGCGGAGGAATAGACACTTACGCCTGCTTGCATGAGCACAGCCATGGCATTGGGGCCGCAGTTGCCTGTTATAAGGCTATTTGCTCCGCTGTTAATAACTGCTTGCGCAGCAGCTATTCCCGCACCGCCGCCAGCCATCGCTCCGGGGTTGGGTATCACTTCTGTTTTTAGTATCCTCTTCTCCTTTTCGTCAACCTCAAGAAGAGTGAAAGTGGGGCATCTGCCAAACATCGGGCATATCAAATCGCCTACTCCGCCCTTGGACGTAGATATAAGTATTTTCATGCGCTCACTTTCACTGCTGAGGCTTCTCAAGCTCCGCTATTCTCTTCTTTATTTCCTCAAGCTCAATCCTCAGTTCCTCGGAGTAGGACTTAAGCTCTTGGAGCTCCTGTTCCTTGCTCGGTTGCGGAAGCGTGGTGCTCTGGGTGCTTGGAAAACCACTTGAATACGTCATTCTCCAGCTAAACCCACGGCCGAATCCCCTCCTCCCACCAGGGCCAAAATCTGAGCCGAAGCCTCTTCTCCAGCATCTCCAATTTCCTCCGCCCCACCAGGGACCTGTTCCATCTCCCCACGGCATTCTAATCACCTCTTTTTTTTATAAGTTCCAAATAACCTAAAAGACAATGTTGCATGGTAGCTTTTTCAGTACTTGTAATCTATCCTTCACCAGCCTCTTCCTTTGCCCGTTCTTTTGGTCTCAGAGCATCCGCCTCGCCCTCTGTTAGCACGTCTGCCCGTTCCCGAACCATCTCTCTTTGGTTTACCATACGGCATCTATTCCACCTCATTTTTGCTTTTTTATCAGGGAGTAATTCCCCCCATGAATCTTGATTGCCTTGCCCTTTGTGAGCGCCTCGGCAACCTTTCTTCTCGCTGATTTGAGGAGCCTGTGCAGCGTCGGTTGCGATATCTTAATCCTTTTCGCCACTTGCACCTGCTCCAATCCCTCGTAATCTTTCAGCCTGAGCGCCTCAAACTCCTCGACGCTCAGCTCCACCTCCTTCAGCTCAATGAGCGGTATTGCTCGGGGCTTGAAGTAGGTCACTCCGGGCTCGGCGTAAACCATTTTGCATTTCTTCGGTCTTACCATAATGAATATATATGCGTAACACATATTTATAAATCTTTCTGCATATATATTCATAACTGTCCTAGGTGGCTTGACATGAGAAAAGCATTATCCGCATTTTTGTTCTCATTTCTATTCTCAGGCATCTGCTTATCCTCGGGAATAAATGTAACCGTCTACTATGGAGCAGGCTGTCCTCACTGCGCTGCCACGATAGCCCTCATAAGAAATTACGAGAATGTGTACAACCTCAGCATAGAGGAGAAAGAAGTTTACAGCAATACGAGCAACAACAATGAGCTTATGGAGCTCTACTCAACTTTTGGGATAAACCCAGCGAGCGATGAAGCAGGAGTTCCAACTATTTTCATTCCTCCTAGAACTATGGTAATTGGTGAAATGTCGCTTGAGAGATGGGGGGAGATCCTTTCCAATTGTAGTATGGGAACATGCCCCGAGGGAGCGTACAATTACAAAGGATTGATAAAAGGAGATTCAGCTCAGAAACTCACAATCCCGGTACTCGTAGGGGCTGCATTGGTGGACTCCATAAACCCATGCACAATTGCGATTATGGTTATGCTTCTCGGTATGATAATGCTGTCCAAGGGAAAACAAGAGGCGCTTCTGGCTGGCTTGACCTTCTCATTTACAATATATGTAATGTATCTCCTGATGGGTTTGGGGATATTTCATGTAATAGCATCGTCAGGCCTCACGAATCTTTTCTTCATCATAGTTACCATTGCCGCACTCCTGCTTTCTGCAATGGAGGTTAAGGCCTACTTCTCTTATAAGCCGGGCTTTGGCGCCATTGAAATGCCAATGTTCCTCAGGCCATACGCAAAGAAAGCCACATCTAGCGCAACCTCAATCCCAGGAGTGGTAATCGCGGCAGTATTATGCTCTCTGTTCCTTCTCCCCTGCTCCTCGGGTCCGTATCTGATGGTGCTGGGGATGCTTGCCAAATCAGCGACCGCCGAAACTTTGAGCTATCTGTTGATCTACAACGTAATTTTCATACTGCCAATGCTAATCATGACAGTTGCCCTCTACCTAGGAAAGACCACTGCTGAAGCGATGGGTGAGATGAAGGAGAGGTATATCAAAGAGATCCATCTGATCTCAGGGATTATAATGTTCCTCCTCTTCCTTCTGATGTTGAGTGAGATATTCCATTCCTTATTGTAGAATTATCACGGGTGTAACTATGGATAATCAATCAGTTGATGAAGAACGAAAGGAGATAGACAGCAGGATGCAGCATATAAAGCATAAGCTTGCGGTGATGAGCGGAAAGGGTGGGGTTGGAAAGAGCATGGTGACTGCCCTTCTTGCTTCAACTTTGCGTAGGCGGGGGAATAAAGTTGGAGTGATTGATGCAGATATAACCGGGGCAAGCATTCCGAAGATATTTGGGGTTAGCGAGAAGTTATATAGCTTGCCGGTTGGTACAATCCCGGCCAAAACCAAATCCGGGATCAAGATCATCTCAACCCATCTGCTACTCGAGAGGGAGGATCAGCCGATTATATGGAGAGGTCCGCTTATAGCCAGGATCATAAGGGAGTTTCTTGCAGGTGTTGAATGGGGCGCGCTCGATTATCTGCTGGTGGATCTGCCTCCTGGAACTAGTGACGCACCACTCACAGTTATCCAATCAATACCACTTGATGGAGTCGTGTTTGTAACATCACCTCAGAAGTTGTCTATGATGGTGGTAAAAAAATCTATGAATATGGTAAAAAAGATGGGAGTTCCTCTTCTGGGCATGATAGAAAACATGAGCTATTACAAATGCCCTCACTGCGGGAAAATCTCATATATTTTTGGTAAAGGAACAACAGCTAAATCCGCAGATGAAAATGGAATCCCTTTTCTGGGAAAAATTTCTCTTGATCCTTCTCTCTCCTATCTCTCTGATTCTGGTAGGATGGAGGAGTATGGGAGTGAACATGCGGATAGGATAGTGGATAAGTTGCTCAGAACTTTAGAACATAGTGGAAGAGGGTGATGAGGTATGGAAAATATGGTACCAAAAAAATTATTCTTGACTAAGGGTGTGGGAAAAGACGTGGATCCTTTATCTTCTTTTGAGCGCGCCTTGAAAGACGCGGGAATCGAGAAATGCAATCTGGTGAACGTCTCGAGCATTCTGCCTCCCAACTGCGAGATAATTCCAAGAGAGAAGGGAGTTGAAATGCTTAAGCCTGGGCAGATGACCTTCGTGGTGATGAGCAGGAATTCCTCAAATGAGCCGAGCAGACTAATAGCAGCATCAATAGGCGTGGCAATTCCTAGTGATAGGTCCATGTACGGCTACCTCAGCGAGTATCATTCATTTGGGGAAACTGATGAGAAGGCAGAGGAGAAGGCGGAGGATTTGGCTGCGTGCATGCTTGCATCAACTCTTGGCATAGACTTTGATATGAACCAGAGCTGGGATGAGAAAGAGCAGCTCTTCAAGCTCAGCGGCAAGATAGTCAAAACAAGAAATGTTGCCCAGTCTGCAATTGTTGACAAGGATGGGATGTGGACAACTGTCCTTGCTGCCGCAGTCCTGCTTCTTGATTAGATTACTACACTTTCACCTTTTGATACGGACGGCCAACTGTGATCTTCCTCATGAGCTGCGCAGTGCTTTATAAACAATTTTGCGCAGCTTATTCTTTGATTTTATAAAGTTCTGATTGCTGAAACATACAATATTGCGCAGCTTATACCTCCAGTAGATTATTGATGAACTGCTCAATGCTTTATAAATGACTTTGAGCAGCCGATTCATTTATTTTCTATTGTTGTGCTTCTTACATCCAATATTTTTGAGCAGCTCAAGCCTCAGGTATATTTGTTGATGCAAAGCTGCTCAATCTGCGCTTAAAAACAGAGAATTATCTACCGAGAGTTATCATAAAAGAGAGGCTGAAGTGCAGGTACTCAAAATATGGAACGGTAGTTACCCGCGCCACTCTGAAGAAGACTTTGGAATCTATTTTCAGATAATCTCAGCACAAATAGATAACATATATATTATATGGAGCGCTGTAGGAGGCAGTGAAACGGCTATTTTCCGATGATTTCCCGAATGAGCGCAAACTTTGCGCAAAGAGGAATTAGGGGCAAGAAAACTGGATTGGGAATGCTTGAAAGAGGCGAATTTTCCACTTAATTCTACGCTTAAATTTTTGCGCAGATTCAATTTTCAGGCCAATTCCCTGAATTTTTTCTTGTCCGCCTTGATTTGCGAACGCAAGGCAAATCTTCCATAAGGGGTCTGCTTTGTCTTGGCGCCAGCTATGTTTCCCCGGTGAAATATTATCTCATTTCCGAAAAAGGAGAGGATCCTTGCGATTTTCCTTGCACGCCAAGTCCCCCTTGCAATGTTCTTCTCAGTGCGCCGTTTTAGGCTTATTTTTCTTGAGATTTTTGGATTTACTATGTGCACGCTGCCGGAAGGCTGCCAATTCAGGCCAAGCGCTTCCTCTGCTGTCCTGCAGCTGAAATAGAACTCATTGCTTTCCAGGAAAAGCGCGACAGCCTGGAACAGGACCTTGAGCGGCTTTTCGATGAAAGAGCCTTTCCTTTCCTCCTCCAGAGGGACGTAGTAAATTCCCTTAAAAGGTGTTGGAAAGAGCTTGAGGGACGAGCACAGCGCGAGAATCTCCTTCTTGCTCAGCCCTTCTGAGCGAAGCTGCGCAAAACTGACTGCCTGCTTAGGAAGCATCAGAAACCACCTCTTGGAAAGCTGCTGCATCCTCCTGGTTTAGCGCCATAGAATCTATATCCTCTATCCTTCTTGGAAGACCGCTTTTCACGATCAGCTTTTTCACCATAGCAGAACTGCCTTTCCCTTTCAGAATACAGAATATGTCAAACAGGTCCCTTGCCTCCTTTCTGTCATTATAGGCAGAAAGCTTCATTTGGAGAATGTCGTCAAGCGAGGCAACCTTTATTTTCGCGCCGCCGAAAACATGCTCCTGAATCTTTCGGATTTTCCTGTCTGGTTCAAAAACTTCAACCTTTATGCTTGTGTCCTCGAACTGCACCACGAGCTGATTCTTGAAAGCGCCGGGCATGGTGCGGTAGCCCTTCTTGGAAAGGCAGCCTTTGAGCTCTTCCTTGAGCTTTGTCTCGTCTCCGGCAATTGGAACGAAGTCCAAATCCACGCTTACGCGGTGCTTCAGGTAGAAAAGGGCAAGCGCTGTCCCGCCAACAAGGATTAATTTTCCCTGTGCGCATTCGGCAACATCCGGGAGTATCTCCAGTACCTTCTTGTATTTCCTGTTGAATGACTCATTCATGGTTGTTTATTGATGCCAAAACTATATAAACCTTGTTATTACTAGATTAAATTAAGTTTAATCTAGATAAACTTTAGTCGACTGTAAGAAATTCTAGAGTTTTCCGCTCAAGCCTCCGGTATATTTGTTGATTTCGAGCTGCTCAGAGTGGTAACTGCTTTCTGCGCCTGTTTCTACGCTTAATTTTTTATAGACACTTTCATGCCGAATCAAGCACTTCTATCTTGAGTTTCTGCGCCTAAAATGCGCCTGTTTCGGAGTTCTGGCAATCAATTGCGCCTATTTTACAAATTTCAATTTCTACGAATATTATTCTTTAATTTGCATTCTTTTTGCACTTAAAAGTAGAGAATCGTTTTCAGAGAGTTATTTTATGCCATTCATCAGGTTTTTATCTAACCCCATAGCAACGACTTTCTTGGCTAGGAATTCCTTAACCTCCGGGTCCTGGAACAGGGCATTCATCAGTTCGTTTGCCTGCCCGTTGTAATCAACCAAAAGCTTCCTTTCGTCTAATGGATTGCCACATCTGCCGCAAAAGGACTGGCCGGGGGAATTCCTCTCCTTGCAGCGATGACAAATCTTAATATCAAGCTTGGGCTCTTTTTCCACAGGTTGCTCCTTCAAGGAGTACATCTGCAGGAGCGTGGAATCAACGTCCCTGCCAGACAGGTGCACGTAGATTGCAGCCATGTCGCTGCACTGGGTCCAGCCAAAGTATTCCTTCATTTGAGCCTCTGTAAGCTTGCTAGCCAAGGCTGTTGCACGAGAATGACGGAAAAGATGCGGATAAATGCGCTTTTTGACCCCGCTTGCCTTCCGGGTTCGGCGTAACATGGCAAGAACTGAAGGGTAGGAAACAGGGATTGGTTCGTATCTGCCTAGCCTGGAAGGCCAGAGAGGGGCGTTCGGGTTGTCCTTGTCCGGGTGCTCCTGAAGCCACTGGCCCAAAACCTGAACGCTTGCAATAACTCTTACTCTCCGGCTGCCTGTTTTACCATTAACAAGCAAAACCCCGCCGTAATTGTCAAACTGGACGTTTTTCAGCTTAAGGTAGAGCAATTCGCCAATTCTGCAGCCGGATTCGTATAGAACCAAAATCAGAGCCTTATCTCGTGGATTTGTGGTAGCGTTAGCAAGCTTTTCAACTTCCTCAACCGTTAGCAGTTCCTCAGGGAGTTTGTGCTTTTCATTCCTCAATTTAGGCTTGAGCCACTTTATAACTTCTGGGAATTCTTCATCTCCTCCCTTGAGCCATTTGTAGAATGTTTTGAGGACAATCTTGAAATCGTACACTGTGTATTCTGAGTAATCTTTTGAATCCATAGAGGAAACGAGCTCAATCAGATCCTCCTTTGTCGCTTCAGAAAAATCCTTCCCGAGCCATTCGGCAAGGTAGCGGACGCACCACATACATTTGACCACGCGGAGCTTGCTTGAACCCTTGGCTAGCCTGATATGGGCGAAGTCCTCAATCTGCTTTTTGGTTTTTTCCGGGAGGACAGAGGCTCGCAGTCGTTGGAGCTCCTTTTCAAAGTTAGTCTGGTGCTTGTATATTGTGAATTCGTTCATGCCTCTGTCCTACTCGAAGATCTATTTATAGATTGCTGCAGAATCAAGCACTTTTGTCAGGCTATTGACGAAGAAGGGGCAAGACTATAGTATTATGCAAGATGCAGGGGGTGTAAGGGGAGACCACGCCTCAGAGCAGAACCCTCTTTGAAATGCCCTTCTACGCACTATACTGTAGCATTAGACGTTTATAAGCACTGCCCCGGTTTCTCCTCGGAGACGAGGGCGATTTCGTCCATTGCCTGACGTTAATAAACGAAAGAACAGAGGGCGTTTCCTAGGAAATGCTTATTTTTTCTGGGCAGGTTCTTCATAAATTAGATTATATTTTGTCAAAATTTCTCGTCCATTTTTTTCACTAATTTCTTTAAGGTCTTGCTTTATTGCATCATCAAGTACTATATCGCAGTAAGAGATTATTGTTCTTGGGATACCCTTGGTAACTTCGTATAAAAATTAGTGCACAACTTGTTAACAAACATTGGGCTGATTGTATTTCAACTCCGTAGATATTACTAACATTGATATTATTTAAATCTATCCTCGATAAATAGTTATGGAGGTATATGACCAGGCGGGAGTTTGAGTAAGGTGGATATATGGATAGAAAAATAGACCAACCAGAAGTTAGGTTTATAATTAAGCTAGTTTTTATTACTGGGCTTATTGGTCTTTTTAGCATTGCCATACCCTTTGTTCTTCTCGCTAACTATGCAAATTTTTCTGCACTAGTCGACTCACTTCGTTTGAATGGTTTACTGGTAGAAGCCACTTCACTAGTTAATAATCAAAATTATGGAAGTATCGTGCTAGCCTTTTTCTTAGCAATAGCTACTGGTTACGTATACGTCTTAGTTGACTCTTCAAGCAAAAATTACTACATAGTATCAGAACCTGATCAAGAAAGAGAGTTTGGGATAATACTCACAATCTTTCGTCTCCTTAACTATATACTACCTCTTATCATTGTGGTGTATGCCCTTCTATCAGTAAATCATTATCTAAGTGGGCATCTGATAATTCAATTATTATTGGGCGTAGTAACGTTTTTTGTGATTTTTTTAGGTTCATTTTATCGACCTATTTTGGAAATACTTGTTTCTCTTCTATCTTACTTACCATATATCGGCAGACTGATTAAGTTTATTTGGGACATGAAGATACCTTTCATATTCATTATCGGTCTTATTATTCTCTTATTGCCCATAATACCCGTTTTGTTGAAAGAAAGTGTCATGCTATTTCTTCTATTTATCTTTGGTGCGATAGTTATAGATATTGTAAAAGATATCGATGCCATTACAAGATCTTATAAAAGTTCAGAATTTTTCCTTATAAAAGAAAATAAGATCAAACTTGAAGGCAAAGGAACACAGGACTTTTGGTGGGACTTTCTCGCTAGATCTACTCTAGTAATTGTCTACCAAAGGGGCTTAGTGATGAGTGGTCTTATCTTTCTAGCTGCTGCTATAATCATGTTTTCAAATTTTCAAGGGTTCACCGTAGTAACACCGATTTATACACTTCTTGGTCTGGTTATTTGGTGCACCATTCTTCAAATGATGGCTATGCTACCTAAAAAGAAGGCGAGAATATGTTTTGTGGATAAACAGCCGCCAATGGATGTAATTATTATAGAAGAGAATTACAAGAATGGGTACATGTATGTACTACAAGAAGATAACAAGAGGCAAAAATTGTTGTTGCAGAATATCTCAAAAATTGAAGAAATTAACGATTGACCATTACAATGTCGACTACTAAATCCGATAGTATCTGCTGGTTTTGTCCACAAGTCTTTTTATGATTCTTTCTTGTTTCAATGAGAGCCGTCTATCATTTTCTATATAATCAAACATTGTTTGATAGAATCTTTTTTCCCATTCGGTAAGCAGGTTATAATCGATTCTATAAAGTTGAGTTAACAAAACCTCCTGGGGAGTCTTCGAAAGCCCCTCACCTACGTAATGTGTTTTGATCTCTTCTACACAACGCTCTATGTTATTAAATATCTCGGAGCCCGTAAATCTGAGAACAACGAAACCCATTTTTTGTAACTCCCTGTCTATGTTTTTATCTCTAAATGCCTGCTCTTTAGTAGTTTGGTGGTACATATGTCCATCGCAATAAATTGCAATTGCTTTAGTATCATTTCCGATAAGCATATCTGGTTTTGTGATTATTCGGTCGTTGCTTTTCGTCTCAGGGAAACTTGGGGTAACAGGATAGTGTTGGACGAATGGAATGCTCTCCTCTACAAGTTTTTTGCAAAGAGGAACTTCTATTGGACTATCACAGTTTTTTTCAATATCCGATAATATACTGGTCATGTATAGCATTTTTTGTGCAGGTCTTATATCTATAACGAATTGTTTTTTTTGGTCTTGTTCGTGTTCTTTTTTTAGCTCATCAAAGTCAGTTTTTTTGGATATTGTACCAATCCTAGAGTAGAACGAGGTATAACCTCGTGCATTAAGAAGGTCATTTATCATCCTACTGAGGTATATATTGAGTACCATCTGGAACTGTGCATCATTGTAAATCGGATAATCAATATCTTTCAGGGCTTGCAAGACAAACTCTTTTTTGAAACCCATCATAATAATCTCCATCTCGTCTATTTTGCCTGTTTTTATATCAACCAGAATGTTGGTCCTAAATCGGAACAGATCAGTAGTTGCCAACTCTCCATCAATTTCCGAAAATAACGATGAAAAAGACTTATCACTCATTTTTATATTTTGTCTTGAAAAATAGAGATTGTAGCTTCTAAATTTATATGGTCCATAGGTGGTACTAAATGCTTGAATTTCATCGCTAGGTTTAGGAACTATGTACGCATAATCCGGTAATTTTTCGATTTTCTTGATTAAAAAGTTTCTTCTATCCCTCTTTTTTAGGATTTCTTTGTGTGACTTGCCTAAGCAACATTTTTTATATTTTTTTCCGCTTCC
Source organism: uncultured Microcaldota archaeon (assembly GCA_963760615.1). Taxonomy (GTDB): domain Archaea; phylum Micrarchaeota; class Micrarchaeia; order Burarchaeales; family Fermentimicrarchaeaceae; genus Fermentimicrarchaeum. The sequence continues at coordinate 52,713 of CAVXDX010000008.1, forward strand.
GCACGGACAGGGATCATTCCGTCTGATACTCCTCTTTTTAATCCATTCCTCAATAAAATCTGCCATTTGTCTGGACATTCCGTCTAACTCTGCCATATCCTTCCCTTCATATGATAAAACATTATATCCGCCTTCAAAATTCCTTTCTTAGGTGATCAAACTCTTCGAATGATCTAAAGAATATAACCAGCGCCCCAATAATCGAAGCACTCTCTAATTCTGAAGATTCCAATTCGAATAGTACTAACCCTAGAAATTTCAAAACTACATATAAAATGATTATAACTCCGATGAACATCCCAGTCATAATCCCAAGTAAAGTGAGTATTTTATTAATTTTGATAAATTTTTTATAATTTTTATGTTTGAAAAAAATTTGCCATCCAACGTATAGGACCGTAAGTACGACTCCAACTAAAATTGGTAGTATAACGTTAACCATGTCAGCGCCTTTTACTACTAGCAGCGATTAATGCTCCAATTAGTGCGCCAACTAGTGTACCCTCAGGACCTGCTTGCGAGCCGATTATACCGCCAAGAATTAAACCAGCAAATACCTCATCATCTTTGCTACTCATGTATACCAACTACTAGTTAGTATGTTTAAGTATATAAATTTGTATAATGTATTACATTGTAAAGTCAAAGCAAGCTTAATATATCTCGCAATATTAAAATTGAGTCAATGGTTTCTTTAACATTCTTCGGCGGGGTTAATGAGGTAGGGGGAAACAAGATACTCCTCAAGGACAGGAAAACCAAGCTATGGCTTGATTTCGGGATGAGCTTCTCCGGCTCGGCTGAGTTCTACTCTGATTTTCTCGGTCCCAAGAAGTGCAACGGTGTGGGGGATTACATCGAACTGGGGCTCGTCCCTGACATCAAAGGGCTTTACAGAGAGGATTACCTGAAGAAGATGGGAAGGAAGAAGGAGGAAAAGGAGTTTGACGGAATCCTGCTGTCCCATGCCCATATCGACCACATGGGGCATATTGATTTGGTGAGGCCCGATATCCCAGTATATTGTTCCCAGGGCTCAAAATGCATCATGGAAATGCTTGACACAACAAGCGGGGGGGAGTTCCTGAGGGAGAAGGTAAGCTTCTGCTTCGTCCCGAAGAAGAAGGGGGAGGGTTTGAAGCGCCTGGACAGTAGGGAGTCTGAGGGAATTGCCGAAAGAGCCATAAAAGTGGTTGAAAAGCCGTTTAAAGTCGGGGATTTGGAAGTCACGCCGATGTCTGTAGACCATTCTCTGCCGGGCGCATTGGCATTCGCAATAGAGACCAGTGAAGGTACGGTTGTTTACTCCGGGGATTTTAGGTTTCACGGACTTAATGAGAAGAAGACAAGGGAATTCGTTGAAAAGGCTGCCAAGTTTGAGCCGGTTGCATTTATCTGTGAGGGCACCAGGATTGACAGCAACAAGACAGAGACTGAGAGGGATGTGTACAACACAGTGACGAAGTTCTGCAAAGACTGTGAAGCTCTTATAATTGCAAACTACCCCCTTCGTGATACTGACAGGATGTCGACTTTCCTCAAGGCAGCTGAGGACCATGACAGGAAACTCGTTGTAAACCTTAAGCAGGCTTTCCTGCTTGATGCGTTTGAAAAGGCAGGGCAGGAGGCACCGAAGCTTGAGGATGTTTCTGTTTACATACCGCGCAAGTCCTGGGGCCTAGTAACTGAGGACGTGCATCCAGATTTGGTATACGGTGATTATGAAGCATGGGAGTGCCAGTTTGTTGATGCTGACAACTCCGTAACATGCGGGGAGCTCAGGGAAAAGCAGGATAGATACCTCTGGCACTGCGGTTTTTACGAGCTGAAGGAGCTTACTGATGTCAGACCTAAGAAGACAAGCAAGTACGTCTGGAGCGTCACCGAGCCGTTTGACGTGAAGATGGAGATGGACGAGAAGATAGTGATGAACTGGCTGGGGCACTACAACATAACTGAAATAGCCAGGTCGCATGTTTCCGGGCATGCAAACGGGCAGGATTTGAAGGAAACTGTTGATTTGATAAAGCCCCGGAAGCTGTTTGCGGTGCATACCGAGCATCCTGAGATGTTCAAGCTGGTGCATAGGGGAAGTGTAGAACTGGAGAGAGGAAAGGAATACGAGCTAGGGTGATGGAAAGAGAAGCGGGAGAGAAACTTAGTTAAATCTGAGGATGTAAGGGAATATGCGCCGTATGTGAGTGTGTGAGGTGAACGTTCTGAAGAATAAATTAGTTTTTGGCGATGCTCAGAATATGAGCGAACTAGAGGACAAAAGCATTCACTTAGTTGTCACTTCACCACCTTATTTCAACGCCCCATTTGACTACCCTGATTTATTCGAGAGCTATGAAGCTTTTCTGAAGTTGATTAGTGCGGTGGCAAAAAATCTGAAAAGAGTTCTAGATGACGGACGCATAGCGGCATTTGTTGTTGATGATACGCTTATTGATAGTCAAAAATACCCCGTTGTTGCGGACATAACAAAAATTTTCAAGGAGGAAGGATTCAAGTACCGTGAGAGAATTGTTTGGGTGAAGCCTGTGGGGTACATACGGATAAGCAGGAGAAGCGGAGTTTTACTTCAGCATCCTTATCCTATGTATTACTACCCGGATAACCTGCAAGAATCTATTCTGATATTTCAAAATGGTGATTTTGACTACAAAAAAATCCCCAAGGGGTTCAAGGAAGAATCCAAGATTGACCTTAAAGAGTATCAGAAAGAGAAATGGTATCTGAATGTGTGGAATATCACAAATGTATTGCCAGTAAATAACCGGTTAGAGAAGGGCATAGCTGCATTTCCGGATGAGATAGCGTATAGGCTGATAAAGCTCTTTTCTTTCAAAAGTGAAACTGTTCTAGACCCTTTCATGGGTTCTGGGACTACTCTAAAGGTTGCTCTTGAACTTGGAAGACAGGCAGTAGGTTATGAGATTGACATTGAGCTTTTAGATACAGTAAAAGAGAAGCTAGGGCTTAAACAGGCCAAGCTTCAGAATAATTTAGATTTTGAAGTAGTAGTCAGGGGCGATGTGAAGCATCTGAGAACCAAGTTACAAGGTAAAGTACCGAAAGGGAGAGGTAAGTAAATGGAGATTTTTGCTGAGATAAAAAAGATGAAGTATACACCGTTATTATGTTCAAAGCTGGATACCTATGATTTTGGGCAGCTTGAAACCGCATTAGAAAAAAGCACTAGTTTTATTTTGAGAATTGACGATAACAACAAACTTGCAGTAAGTCGATGGGTTTCTGCGAAAAGAACTAGGTCGTATCCTTATGAACGCGTCTATAATACTCTAGGTTTTACCGGTAAAAGAATTACAATAATTCCAGTAATTAAAGATGAAGGAAGAGGAGACAGGGACTTTTTACAGTGGGATACCATCTCGCTGATGAGTCTTTTGGGAATTTATGTAATTATTGGCTATTATGTTGACGCTTCAGTTAATCCAAGAAAAGGGAATAAGATAACGGACCAAAGGTTTGACGTTGATTATATCAAAAGCGAGATACGCAGACTTCTTTCTTATTCTGATGCTTTTCACTGGAATATGGAACAGACAGAAAAGTTTCCTGAGCTTGCTAAAAAAGCATTGGCAGCTTATGAGAGGATAGGTAGTAAGCTAGGGATTAGAATGCACGCTGATGAGTCAAAAAGGATTTCTGAATTTATTGAAGCTAAAAATAATTTTATGATGAAGTCAAGAAAACGGGCTGAAGAAGCACAGAAAAGAGAGAGTGTGACAACTCAGCCTAAAGAGCATCTGGATGGGACAAAGGCTAGCATTACAATAAATAATTATCTAGGTGGTTACTACTTCTTCACCAGTGATGAAACTGAACTTACTCAAAATGAAGTTTATCTAATTGAGGGGAAACATACTAAAAATGGGTTGTTGCCATCCAAATTAGATATAAAAGACGGTTTGCTGAAGATGTTCTTATTCACCAATCTTGAAAATGTGAGAATAAACGGGCGTAATTATAAGCCCATTCCTGTTTTGAAACTTACTTCTAATAAATTTGATGAGTCTTTGCTGAAAGGAGAGGAGAAGCATATGTTTGAAACCCTGAAGAAAGAAGCGAAAATTAATGGATTTGAGTTGAGAATTAATAATGGGGAAGGCGGAAGTAAATCTGTTTCGGATTTAAGAAAATGGTTTAAGTGAAGCAAATGGAAGAATTTAAGGTGCTTAAGGCATTATTGCCGGAAAATGGTAAAGATTTTCCAATTGGCAAAGGAGTCAATTGTATTTGCGGTAAGACTTTTGCTAGAACGGGTATTTGGTGGAAGGCAATTCTGCTTGTAAAGACAAAGTTTGGTAATGTAGAAAAATACCAGCTAAGACTTTATGGCTGGAGGAAGAATAAGGAAGGAGTCTATAAGAATAGGCAAAAATTTAATTTATCTGCTTCTAGGTATGTTAGTGATTTAATTGCAAGTTTACATACATTTATAGCAGAGTCAGGCAGAGAAGATATTCTAGAAGAAATTGATGAACATATCAACTCACGTTTTGACCAAATAGAAAGAGAACAAAGACGCTTACAGAGACAGAGGGGCAAAGTTCCTGAGCTAGAAAAAAGTTTGAAAGAATTTGAAAAATTATTGAAAAAAGATAAAGTTACAGAGCCAGAGGTACATAAGTTCTTAAAAAAGAATACGTGGATGTTTGGTACTAACTATAGCAAGATGTTCAAAAGTGAAAAAGTAATAACAATATGCAGCAGAAATGACTTTTTATTGAAGAGATTTGATGGATATTTTGATATTCTAGAGTTGAAGTCACCGAGATTTGAATTATTTGTAAGTGTAGGCAAAAAGAAAGCCCTTAGCAAAGAGTTAAAGGATTCTATATCACAGGTTATGGTTTATCTTGCAGAGGCTAGAACACATTATTTACCTATAAAAGACAAAGCAGAAGTAGATGTATTCCTTCCTGAAGGAATAATTGTTATTGGGCGCAGAAATGATGAGGATAGAATTTTATTAAAAATCCATAACGAGTTTCTTAATAAAATCAAAATTTGGACTTATGACGATTTGCTGGATACTGCTAAAAAGACAATTGAGACTTATAGAGGCAAATAGGGTATAATATATCATTCTGAAAACGCTGTAAACGCTTCTCCTTCCGGCGTAGCCAGTCTGCTCCTGCAATTCTGAGAAAAAAAGCAGGAAAATGCAGGTTCTGAACCGGTTTAGCCCGGCTTCTCAGGAGTGCTGAGGCACTTCTGCCTGAGCAGAAGAGCCGGATTAAGCGTTTACCTCGGAGGAATTTCAAAGTGAAAACGCTTCCCGCATGCTTCCGTCGTGCTGCTCTGGAAAAAGCCGAGCTTTTTCACTGATTAGTTTACAAATTATACGAACTTAATCGTGAAGAAATTGAACTTGTTGAAAACTTTGGAAAAAGCATATGATGTCAGAGCTCACACAGTTCATTTCCGCAGAAATTAGCAGTTTCTGACCGTTAATCTTATAATTGCTTGTTGTTATATTATTCGTGGTGAGTTGAGTGGGAGGCCTGTTTGATCGCGGTCGTTCGGCAAGCGAGTCGAGCATCATTACAAGGGAGGAAGTGTTAATGCCGGAGTACTTTCCCTCCGAGCTGCTGCACCGCGAGGCTGAAATGCAGGAAATCGCAGAAGCGGTAAAGCCCTTGATTGAAGGGCGGCACGCGGACAACTTGTTCGTTCACGGCGACAGCGGAACCGGAAAGACGACTTGCGTGAAGCACGTTTTGAATGAATTGGAGGAACACACTTCCAGGGTAAAGACTGTTTACGCCAACTGCTGGGAGTACTCGACAAGAATGGCGGTTTATTCTCTAATCGTGCACGCATTAAAGGAAATACTGCCTCGCAGGGGTTTGGCAACGGACGAAGTTTTTGACCGGATTCAGGAGGTAATGCAGAAAGGCGGAGTACGCATCCTCATAGTCTTGGACGAGTTGGACGGCTTGTTTTTCCACAACGAGGAAAAGCTGCTTTACGAGTTATCGAGGGCGGGCGGAGGAAAGCCTTTCTTTGGGATTATTGGAATTTCCAACAACCCTTACTTGCTGGTCAACAAGGACGTGCGAATCAAAAGCTCGCTCCACCTTACCGAACTCGAATTCAAGCACTACAACCGCGAGCAAATGGTCTCAATCGTGGCAGAGCGCGCCAAAGCGGGCCTTTTGCCCGGCTCGTGGGGTAAAGAAGTGATTGAAGCTTGTGCCGTAAAGGCCGTTGCGCGAAAGAGCAACGTTCGCGTCGGTCTGGAACTCCTATGGAAAGCCGCAAAGCGTGCCGACAAGCAGGATAGGAAAGCCATTTCGGTTGAAGATGTGGAGACGGTGGACGGAAAGAGCCCATACGAATCGAAAGCCAAGCCAGTGGAAGAGTGCAGTTTCGAAATCCGCTCAAAAAGCCTGAGCGAGGAGGAAAAGCTGATTCTCGAGATCCTGAAAGGCGGGGAAAAACAGTCTTCCGAGCTTTACCTGGCGTTCTGCAAGAAGCTGACCCGCACCAAGAGGCAGATCAGGAACTACCTCAAGGCTCTGGAAGCCAAGAAACTGATAATTATCGAGGAAGTGGAGGGAAGCAATCCGATGCTCAAAACGAAGAAGATTCGGTTGAGTTGGGAAGGGGTGAAAAAATGAAAGGTGAAAAGATGCTATCAAGAAACAGCGTACGCGTGTTCCTCAAGCAGAACGGCAAGAGGATCGCAAGCGACACTTTTGCGCAGCTCGACCAGGAAGTCAAAGAAATGTTGCTGAAAGCCGTTAAAAGATCCGGGGCAAACCACCGCTCTACAGTGATGCCGCAGGACCTGTGAGCCAATTCCAATTGTTTTCTAACTGTGGGCAACCAGAACGCCGATTTTTGCTTTTCTGCCTTGTTTTTTGACAATTGCGATTCCCAATTGTTTCAATGTTCCAGGTCTCAGAACCCTGTTTTTCGCTAGAATAACTCCACAATTAATTATGTGAACAACTCTCTTACTTTCTCTCTTATCTGAGAGCGAATTATTACCTTGCCGTATTTCTCGAACTCCTTTTTTACGTCCCGCTTGGTTACCAGGATGTAGTAGTCATCGTATTCCTGGGAGATCTTCTCGTACTTCAACTTGGTGGCTTTCTGATTGGTTTCGTCCATTGAGCCAGTTTCAACTTCAAAACAAATCTTTTTGTCGTCTTTGATTATTACGATGTCCGGTTTTACCGTGGTGTAGAGGAAAACATGCTCGGTGTATTTGTGTATCTCAGTTTCCAGTATCCTGCAGAAAAAGAAGTGAACAGGACTTTCGTTGAATCTGGGTTTGACGTAATAAGTGAAGCCTTTTCCTGCTCCAAACGGGTTCGTGTTTATTTCCGTGTATTCTTCATTTTCCAGTAATTTGCATTGATCCGGAGTTAGCGAGCTTTTTAGGTAGAAACCCTCGTAAATGTCGAATATTTTCTGTTCCTTCTTTTCCTTTGGCTTCTTGTCTTCGGCTTTCTTCAGCTCAATCACTTCCTCTGGATCGGTCGTGATCATTTCGTGTATTTTCGGCGATGGCTTGGCAAAGAACTTGCAGCGGTCTTCTTCTGTTATCAGCAAACCGTGTCCTTTGCCGCATTTTATGAGGAAATCCTTCTCGTTTTGGTTGAGTTTCAGGACCTTGCTTATCAAGTCGATGTTGGAAGTATTCTGCTTCATGAGTATTTTTACCGAGGCTTGGTTGAGGATTAACCGGCCGCCATCGCTGTTCAACAAGTCCTCTATTTCCTGGGTTATGAAGCCTACCGAGGTCCCGAACTTTCTTGAGGTTTTAATGAAGTTCAAGAGGTATTCTTCTGCCTCCTTGCTGCGGAGTAGCGTCCAGCCTTCATCAATAAGAAGGACCTTGGAGGATGTGTCTTTTTCGATCTCTCGTTTTATGAAGTCCAGCACTATGAACATCATCAGCGGCTTTACCGCTGCCGGGAGCTTACTTAAGTCGAAGTTCAGGAATTTGTTTCGCAAGTCTATTTCTGTCGCCCTGTCCATGAAGCCGAAGAAGCCGTTTCTGCAATACATTCCAATGCGGTTGAGCAGCACCTGCAGGCTCTTCGTGTCCGGGGAAACGCGGCGTCTGTCTCGTTTTTCGCACTCCTTGAGCTCAAGCTCGAGAACCTTGTATAAATCCGAAAATACGGGCGGTTCCTTGCCCCAGGTTTGCGGCTCGTTCTTGAATATTCCTTTTTGCTCGTAAACCAATTGCAGAACCCGGTTTAGAACTCCTTTCTGGCTTTCTGTAAGCCCCCCAACAATGATATCAAAGGTTGGAATTAAAATCAGCATTTTGCTGCCGAAGTCCGTTCCGGTCAAGTCAAATACGTTAATCATTGACTTTGAAGTTCTGGAGAGCTCTATGTTTTCCCCGCCGAACCTTTCGCAGATCTGCTTGTACTCTGCATTGGGGTCTAGAATGAATACTTGCGAGGCTTCGGCAAACAGTATTTGCAGCATCAAATACTTTGCAGTATAGCTCTTTCCGGAGCCGGAAATTCCCAGGATAAAGAAGTGCTTATTCGACATCTTCGAGAAGTTGATGAAAATCGGATTGCTGGTTTCCTCCTCATGGGCAAACAGGATTCCTTTCTTGTCGGAGCTTGAAGAAGAAATAAAGGGAAAAGTCGCAGCTAGTGAATTGGTTGGAAATTCTTGCTGGGCGGATAACTCGTCCAGGCCTAGCGGCAAGCAGGACCGCACTCCCTCGTAAAACCTGAAGTTCGTTGTTTTTGGAATGATTAGGAGCGCGTTGAGATTCGACTTGCATTTCTCGGTTAGCATATCAAGTTTCTCGAGCGTTGCTTCCTTGTTGTCTATGTAAAGAGAGACCCTGAATAGTTTTTCTTCCCCTTTGTAGAGCGAATCGTAAATTCGCCTGGTGTCTGCGAGTTTTATCTCTAGGGATGGATTTGGCGTCCCTTTTGCGGTGCTTGAAATCAGGTCGGTGGTTTGCTTGATTATTTGGTTGTGGAGAAAGGCGAGCGTCTCTTCGATTGGAGAGGGTTGGATGTGGATGGAGACGTCATAATCCTCGTTTTTATCCAGGAACGCCTGAAGCCAGCCGTCATCAACCTTCCTGGGATAGCCTACTGCTTGAACGACTCGATGGTAGGTTTCGTTTATCCTGGCGTAGCCCGGCTTTATTTCCAGGTAAGATGGGGTGATTAGATAGGAGAACATTTCTTCGGGAGGTATGACCCTCGGTCTTTTCTTTGGCCAGAATTGAGGAAACAACCGCCAGGTTTTTCTTGGTTTGTCCTTGTTGAGCTTCTGCGCTACCAGGTGTTCTACTTCTTCTGGGGTAAGCAGCCGGGGCTGTTTATGCTCTATTATCGTTTCTTCTTCTATTTCAGGCATTTTTACCACGCTCCTTGAAGAAAGACTGGCACACGCTAACGCGCCAGAGGTAATCCTCGTTTACTTCGACGTAGCCCTCAAAGTAGGACATCACCAACGAAACGAGCTGGTTGGTGTTCAAGCGGTAACTAGTCAGGCCGCAGTTGCCGAGCTTTGCCTGGACTATCCCGACCCGCTCTTCGAGTTTTTTGAGCTGCCTTTCCTTGTGGGTTATTCTTGCGCTTAGGGTATTGTTTTCAAAGGGGCTTAGCGGGACTACAACATAGTAGAGCCGTTCTTTTACGAAGTGCTCTTTCAGGAACTTTTCCTCGTATATCCTGAAGTCGTTGTAGAGACTGATCAGGTTCTCGTCCTTGGTTTCCAGTATCTTGACCTCGTGATCGCTGAAATAATCCGCCAAGCTGACGTTAACGGTTCTGACGACTATCTGTACGGGCTGCGAGAGCTGGTTAAGGAAATCCCGGTAATTCAGGATTATTGATTTCTGCCTGCCTTCATCAAGTAGTTCAAAGTTAACCGGTTTTACGAGGAGTACCGCCCTCAGTTCGCCGTTTTCTAAATAGATCGTGTCGTTTTCTATTCTCTTTACGCCAACAAAAGCTCGGACTTTCCTGTCCAGGGCGCCGCCAATCCTGACGTTGCGCAAGTAGGAAAACCGCTCTAGGGCAATTCGTTCAAAACCGAGGAAAACAAACCCGAGTCCCAATAGAATGGCAAAGGTCGGCAGGATTAGTTTTTCTTCGTTTCGGAGCGGCAGGTTGTACGAAAGCCCGGCCAGCAAAGCGAACGCTATGAAGTAACCCAGTTGCCTCATGTCCAGATTTAGGAAGATTTTTTCCCGGTATCTGACTTTGTCCGGAATTTCGTAGCCCATTAGAGAATCGCCTTCCCGATAATGCCAGCAATAAGGTACCTTACGGGCCCAAGCGACTTGGTAGCCGCGCCAATGAGCGAGAACAAGGAAGATAGGAAGAGGAAGAAGTTTAGTATTCCAATCAGCGAAAAGCCGAGTATGATGGCCGTCGCCCTGATGAAACCGCTCGCGAGATTCGGATCTGGAGTGCTGAACAGAAGCGAGAGGGCCATTATCAGCAATGCGTCGAATGCAGTCATGAAAACTACTGAGACGATGAGTTTCAGGAAGGTCAACCCCCACTCCTTGGTAAACGGAATAAAGTAGAGAAAAATGGAGATTGGAAATAGCAGGAGCAGGAACGGAATCAGCAAATATCGGGCTAGCAGCGTCAGGAAAGCCAGCAACAGCACGAAAGTGGCGGTTGACAGAATAATAAAGGCAAAGGCGAGGGAAGCGAATGCGGTTGCGGGGTTGAAAACGTCCCGGGTTGCATATGAGAGGAAGGAGGTAGTCAAGTAGGAGTTGACCGAGACCATTACCTCGAATATTTGGAAGGAGAAGGATAGCGCCAGAATCATTAGGAAGATGTTTTTCAGCCATTCCTTGGCGGCAAGTCGGCCTTCCACATCGGTTGACCGGAATATGTAGAATAATCCCAAGCCCATGAACGCCAAAGTGTAAAGCGATTCTATTATTGACATCACGTTGTTGTACGGAGTGCAGAACCAATGCAAGTCCGGAGTGGCGGCTATAAAATTGAAAGACGCGGAAAGAAACTGGTCTATTGCATAAGCAAAGCCTGAAGTGAACGTTCCTATGAACGATTCGGTAATGCAGCCGGGCAGATTCGTCAAAGTTGCCAAGAGGTCGTTGCTTCCGGTGCAGCTGCTGTTTCCGATAGTGAAGTTAGACGCGTAAGAAAAGCCACTAAACAAAACAAACAAAAAGAGCAGTGTTGCGGCCCTCATTTGAAAGCACCCCTAACCCATTTATAAAACAGAAAGGCCGAAATGAGCAAGCCGACAATAAAGAGGATCAAATCCAGACCTACGCTGAAAAACGGCGGGAGATACGCTTCTGCATGGGTGCTTTTTGTTTCGAAATCGGTGAAGAAATCTGCCTTGACTAAGTTGGCGTCGGTACGATTGAAAGAAGCGACCGCGATTCCATGAAGGTCTGTCTCCATGGTTCTGCTTTCGTTGCCATATGTAAATTGGATTTTCTTTCCAGCCAGAGCCGAGCCAGAAATTTTATCATAGAAAACGGCTTTTATCGTGAAGCTTGTTTGTGAATAGTTTTCTATTGTCAGGTTGATTGTTGGCTTTTGATTGGGGTTTTTGCATAAATTCGAGTACCTCTTGGTTTCAAAGTGGGAATATATCTCAAGGGTGCAGCTAGTTGAATTGGTAGGGGCGGTAAAGTGGATTTTGTTGTACTTGAATTGAATGGGGAGTATACTAACGTTTATTCCAAGGATATCATGGAGAATGTAGTAAAGCACGGGTTCGGAGCGTTTTAGGTAGTCTTCGAAATCTTGCCCACTCAGCAAGCCATTCTGGTTTTCGAGGATCCCAATGTTTCGAGTGTAAAACTTGTACGGTTTTACTGACGTTTCAACTGCAAGCGAGTTGTAAGGCGCATTCTCTACCTTGAATTGGTACTGTCGGCTTTGCAGTTTTAGTTCGGAGTTGCCGATTACGAAGCGTATGTTGTTGTAATCCTCGTTCGAAGCTACGAAGAGCCAGCCGACAACGTAATCGCTCGTGTTCTCGTCTATCATCCCGTTTGGAAAGTCGATAAAGCCGTATTGGTAGGTTTGTTTTGCGTCCTGTATTTCCAGAGTTGATTGTTTATCGTCCGTTTTGTAGTAATCGCAACTGTACCAACAGCCAAACTCGTCGCAATGTTCTATCAGCTGATAGTGATGGATCAGGTACTGAGAGTTTACTCTAAGCTTTGCGGTGAATAATTGGGAGGAATTGTAGCCCCCCGATGCTGAGAAGTTGCTTTTCTTAGAATTGCTGAGTAGCTGGCCATTGAGATAGTTTCCCATTGAGTAATCGTAGCCGCACACCTCATAAACCGTATTGCAGTCTCCGGGAAACATTTCCTTTGGCACTACAAAAGAAAACCCGAATTGAGTGTAGACTTCTCCTTGGTCATCAATCCACAGTTGACCGGAAGAATTGTCTAGTACGCTTGGATTAATTGAGATGAGTTTTACCCAAGCGTCGCGGATTGATTCGGTGCCATGAACGCTAGTATTATCGGGCCGGTATTTTGTAAACGCTATTTTGTCATTCCAGTTGTTGGCCGTATCGTATTCTGGGAAGCCGTTGTTTATGATCATGGCGTCGCTTATGAGCTGCTTTTTTTCGCTTTCGCTTAGACCTGAAACATTGCAGACGCTTCGGTCGGTCAGGTTAAGCGAACTGCATTGTTGCAGGAAAGTGTCGGGCGGTCTTTGCGGCGGCTTATAATTGTAATCCCAAGTAAAATCGTGATATGGATAGCTAGAGCAACTTATTGCAGCTGCGGGTAGAGTTAGCAGCAAGAGTGCGAGTAGTGGTTTAAACACAGTAGCTCCCTCCGCTTAGTGCTTGAGCGATTATTGGCGCGAGAAATAGCAGCGATAGGCCAATGAACACGCCAAAGAGTATCTCTTTCCATTCGTTGCGCGTGTTTGGATTTTGAGAGGTCATTAGCACGAAGCCGCCGTAGGAAATTATTAGGACTGAAGAAACTACTGCAAGGCTCTTGAGGAATACGGCGATTTGCGATAGGTCGAGCAACTTCACCACCCGCAAATGTCGCCCGCGCCAACCAGGTTTTTCACAACAAGCGGAGCTATCCAGATTATTATCAAGCCCAGGATCACCCCGGTTAACAGCATCTTGCTCTGGTTTCTCTCGTTGATTTCATTACTGCTGGTCAGAATGAAGCCAGCGTAAGCCGCTATCAATACGCCCGCTACTGTTCCAAAGACCCTTATCATTCCATAAAGCCGGCATACGGGCTGATCCGTAGGAATGCTCAGGTCGGCCGCCGCAACGCCGACTAGGCTCAGCAAAGCCAAGCTCGCTAAAATCAACTGTTTTCTCATGTTATCTACCTCCTTGAAAGACTATTTTCAATTCGTGTGGGGCAATGTTGGACTTCCTCTTGATGAGCGGCAGGTAGTCGGGGTTGAGCTCGTAGCCTATGGACCTCCGGTTCAAGCTCGCCGCTACCTTTGTCGTTGTGCCGCTTCCCAGGAAGGGATCCAACACCGTTTCCCCCTCGAACGAATACAAGCGAATCAACGCCTCCGGCAATTCTTCGGGAAACATGGCCGGATGCGATGCGTCCGAGTACTGATTCTTGGTTTCCGGGCACATTTCCCAAATGTCGCTGTTCCAGCGGTTTTTCGCCAGTTCGATGTCCACAGCGGAACGGAGTTTTTCCTCAAATCCTACTTTCTTGTAGTCGAACTTTCCCTTGCGAAAGACGAGTATGTGTTCGAAAATGTTGTTCGGAAAATAGTACATCGGGTAAGGCCGTTGCAGGAACAGGCCGAATCGCTTGGCCGCCCCGCTGGAGCCCTTGGCTCCCACGCCGGACGGTTTCCTCCAGATGATGTCTTCGCGGTATTGGAAGCCGGATCTCTTGAGCATTAGCACGTAGTGCGCTGGAATGGGGTACTTCTCCTCGCCGCTGATTATGTCGCAGATGTTGACGCAACAATAGCGGCCTTTCTCCAAAACGCGGTAGCACTCGTCGAAAACCAACTGCATTTCCTGTAAGTATTCGTGAAAGTCGTTTATCGAGCCGATATTGTTCTGGCCATAGTCCTTGACGTTGAAGTACGGCGGACTTGTCACGACCAGTTGAACGGACTCATCGGCAACTTCCGCCATTTTTCGAGAATCGCCGATTACAACCAGCTGTTTGGTTTCCATGCAAAGCTTTGTAGCTTGGGGGTCTCATTTCCTTTCATGGAGAATTCGGCATTTTCATGCACAATTCCGGCGTTCGGCAAGCTGAAAAGTAGGTAAAAACGAGTCCGCTTAGCGCCTAGGCTTGAACAAGACAACCTTTCCCTTCAAGGGAATAGTGTCCAGAAACAGCGTAATCGATTGCGTCTTTGGGTTGTAGAAAGCGGTTCCGACTTCCCGCCAGCGATTGTTTCCTGTAGGCATTTTGGCTATGAAGTCCGGTCCTTTCCGTCTTCCTTCTATTAGCAGCAGGTTAGAGTATTGCGTCATTTTTCCCGCCTCACGAGTACGCGCAGGCCGACTTGTTCCTTGCGTATTTTCTTCCAGTCTTGAATCGTGATGATCAAGTCTAGGTATTTCTTTATTGTGCGGTGGTCCAACCCGGTCTTGCAGGTCAGCTGGTGCACGCTAACGCTTTCCTCTGGAATCAATTCCAACAGTTTGAGCATGAGATCGTTAGCAACCATGCGAACACCGCACTGGCTATAATCTTACCCGAACTAGAATATGGGCTTAGCCGCAGACTGCCAACTTCCTAGGAAATTTTTCTCGACTGAATTGTTTCCTAGGAATTTCTTAGGAAAAAACGTGGAAGGAAAGCCCAGAAGGAACTTTCTCGGTTGTCCTTGGGAAGCAAGGTTAATATATTTCACAATACTAACTACTCCTTAGTGCGGTTATGGAAAAGAAAACTTCTGAAAAAGAACAAACGAACTCTGGTGCACCCATTGTTATTCTCTTATTGTTATTGGTTTTTCTTTTACAATTTACCGGAGTAGTCAGGGAGGAAGCAGTAGCCTTCTTATTAGTAATTAGTATCTTTGTATTATGGAAAACCATTCATGAAAGAAGGCTAGCTGGTCTGCTAAAATATTTAATCGTAGCTGCGTATTGCTTTTATTATGAGTTTTTAACGCTTTCACTATCAAGAGAAACATTTGATATCGAGAAAGTAATATACATAGGTCTTGGTATTTTTGTCTTCTGGTACTTTTTATATCACCTTGCAGACATGGTGCAATTCTTTTCCAGTAAGAAAAATAAATCAAAGCAAGTTTAATCTATCCCTAAAGATAAATCCATAGATTCCCGTAAATAGCAAAAAAATCCCAAACCAAGCGATAAAGATTATGAAATAGCTAACAATTAAACTGTTGAACTCGGGTTTTGCATATGAGTCTACACTTGGGCTAAAAGTGACACCCGGCCATGACCTAACGAAATGTGTTTCATTGATGGGTATATACTCTGGCTCTGTTTTCAAAATTTCATCCAAATGTATATTGGATTCGAATATCCATTGGTAAATAAAATCTTTATCAAATTTATAAGGAGTACATCTTGTCTTTCCATAAGGGATCAAAAATTCCGTCTGATTGTTGTTAAAGTTTATAGTAACATTCACCTCTTTATCAATAAATCCACTTTTATAAACCATTTTTGTATCATTATCCACAAAACATATGTCGTACCATCTTAAACTAAAAGGTATCTGCAAAGCATCTTTTAACAAGTTTCTAAAAGTTGGTTCTGAAAATGACTGGTCTGATACTCGTACTTTTACGACAATTGTTCCATTATTAAGTGTTTGTTCTTCTCGGGATAACTCAAGTCTTTCAGAAGGCGGGAATAAGTAAAATGAAAACAAAAATGGTGGTATAAATAAAATAAATAAACATATTAAAATCCAGGGTATGCCCTTCACCTTATTTTTTTTATTTTTGTTCGTAGAAATCCTCTCATTTGAAACTTTCTGAGGGGGCATCTTAGCCGCAACCTTCTTATTTTTCTCTCCTTTCATCATCATTTCAATTTCATCTCTGATTATGGTGAACTTATCTATAAAATGTTTTTTAGCATCTTCAAATTGCAACGTGTATGATACGTCAAGAAGAAATAACATTGCATTCATAAGTACTCCAACTGTAAAAAAATATGCTAGATATACAATGTTCCCAGTCTCTTCATGCTTTATAAGCAATTGGACCATGACTACCAAGAGACCCACTAAAATACCAACCGCAAGTCCACTGGTAGTTGCATTAAAGTAAGACACACGGTTTTCAAAATCCATCTTTGGAATCGTTAATTCAAGTTCGAGTAGTTTTAACTTATCTGCTTTGCTCAAATCTTCATCAGAGGTGATGGAACCCAGCCGCTCTGAAACATTATATTCCAGTTGGTGAATCCCAAAAAGTACTTTTTTCATGTATTCTAAGAATCTTATACATCGTCTGAATAGCCCTTCCAGGAACTTCATAGAGTAAGTATTATGTATTCAAATTTTTAATCTCTCCCCTTCTCCGTAGCTTGCTCCTCAAGCCAAAGCAATCTTAATATATCTTTAAAGACTAACTATTGCTGAGGTTAGCAATGCGCAAGAAACATAATGCAAGAAGGACTGAATGCGCCTACTATGACTGCCATGAGACTAGGGGTCTTCGCAAGTGCTGGTACTGTAGGAAGTATTACTGTCAAAAACATATCCAGGCGAAACCAACAAGTGCCCCTCCATGGATAGACAAGCAACCGCTTTGGAGAATCAAGGATGCGCACCCCTGTCCTGAATTCATTCCCAGACCTCCCGAGCCAATAGTTATTCCTCCCATGAAACCTCGTCAATACCCATCTAGACCACCCGAAAGACCAGTACTTTACCCAGGACGCTCCACATTTTCACGACAATCTAGAGAATGGTCGCCATCATATTCGCCACCAAAAGAGCAGAGTTGGATCAGCAGACATGTGAGATTCATTCTACTCTTAATCGTAATCGGACTGCTTTACTATATCTACCAGAATCAGGGTTATTTGCAAAGCGGAAATAACGCATTGCAGAATATCGTTAACAACACTAAACTACCAACCTCTTACGCATCAAACAACAGCACTGAAACGCCCCCAAAAAACGAATCGTTAAACCTAAGTGCATTAGGTACCGATGTTTTTAGCAACATAAACGATGAGAGATTGAAACAGAGTGCAGGACAGCTCACATGGAACGATACGATTGCGGCAGTTGCTATGATATACAGTAATAATACGCTACTTTATGGCGGAACAACATACATTAATGATACCCTTGATTACTCCATAGAAGATGTGGTCACATACACTCTTTACATCTATGGGAGCTGCTCCTTCAACTCCACGGGTTCGCTGCAGTACTGCACTCTTCTTAAGCAAAATGACACTTTATCCCAGATTGATAAGGAATGGTTCAATAAAACAAGCACTCAACAGGTTTTGACATTCCAGAATTTTACTGATGCCGGAGTCGGAGTTGTTGTCAATGGGAGTTATGCTTACATTACTGTAATTCTAACAGATTACCAATCTTGGCTCAAAGAGGAACAGGGAAGAAAAGCAGAGATAGCTGAACAAGAAAGATTAAGTGAAATTGCCAACCTTACGCACCAAAAAATAAATTACGAGCGTACTTCCAGAGGATTAAATGCACTCAATTGGAGCGAAACACTTGCAGGAATTGCAATAATGCATGACCAAGACATGATTAACTATAACTTCTTTGAGCATGAGGGACCGAATAATGAATCGTTTGAAGCGAGGTTTGAGAGGGTAGGGTTTTATTCCGGAATAGGTGAGAATATCTTTGAGGTGGGTCCTTACTATGGCGAAGATGATCGACTCGCAGAAAAAGCAGTTGATGGGTGGATGAACAGTCCGGGACATAGGGCTAATATACTAAAAGCAGACTATACCTATGAAGGTATAGGTGTTGTAGAAAGCAATAATGACTATTACTTCACTGAAGATTTCAGTACATCTTCTCCCTGTGGATTCCTCAATGAACGTTGCTGCCAATACGGGGACTATGCATACGGCTGGGCTCCGGGATCTTACAATTGGTGCCAGTCCCCATACCAGTGCAAGTTCGGTAGTTACTGCGCAATTAATCAAGTAAGCAATAATAGCTCAACATAATGTAATAGTATCGGTAGCAGGAAAAGAAAAAGAAGCCAAAGCAAGGTTAATATACATTAATAATATATGAAAAGTGTGGAAGTGAGTTATTTGGTTGATATCAGCAAAATTCTAATGAATAAATATCTGATTATTAGTGTCATTGGTCCTCATGCTGGCGAAGAAATAAACCAAATATTTAATAGAAAAAAGAAAGAGATAGCCGATTCGGGGAAATCGTTTTGGCTAATTAGATCCCATAAAGCTACATCTGATAAGATTCAAAAAATTTGTAAAGAAGGAGGGATATACTGCATCTTTATTGAACCCTCTCGAAAAAGTGGATCTCAAGATACGAAAAATGCATCGGAGGCAAATCAGTATTCTGAGGATAAGATAAAGTGGTCGGGTATACGAGATAAGATTAAAGTAACTGGAAAAATTGATACTAATGCCACAGCGCTTGTTTTTAGTAGTTTAGAGCGGAGTGATGGTTCAATAAATTTATGGGATTACTCGGATTTTAACAAGCTTGGTGAACCTATTAAGATTATGCAAGGTGCATCGACGCTTTGCTGCGTTAAACAACCTTGTTCAAAAGAGCATGAGATCAAGCGGATGAAATCAAAGAATAGGAAGATAGCTGGTTTTGGCAGGTTGATTGAACCTTTCGGAGTTTGGTTGAGGAAAATCTGAATTGGAAACAGAATCGGTGTCTTGGGGGTTTAAATAACATATAACATAAATTTATTATGGCAATTTCCGATGTGGTAATTAGTTCAATAGCTACGGGAATTGTAGGATTCAGCTTAGGTATAGTTCTACATGAGAATTTAAAGAATTGGTTCTATTATAAATTTGTAAGGTCACCTCTAGAAATCTCATCCAATCATTTCGATACTTCCGGTCGTATAGGTGGTATGTGGACTTGGAATACCGCATTTATGGATACATTAACTATAACCAATGTATCAGATACGCCTATAAGGGTCAGAAGAATTGGAATAGATAAAAAAATTCTAAAAAATACTGGTTCAAGAGTTGTGCTTGCCAGTTTTTTGTTCAGGGATTATAACAAATTGATAAAATCAATGGGACTAAATACGACCGGCCTAAAGGAATGGATGAAAGAGACTAGTGTCCAAGATGAGCTTGTTAATCCTTATACAGCAAAGTTAGGTGAAATTAGTACGTATAAACAATTTGGGCCACATATCGCAGGAGCTGATACGGGATCAATAACAATAAATCCGAATGAGCAAGCTAACTTGTATCTCGGTGTTTTATGTCTTACGGATTTGGACAAGTTTATAATTCCTGTGGATGTAACTGTTTATCCCGTATCTGATTATAAAAATCCGAAAATTCCGTATAAGATTACTTTTTATAAAGGAATGACTTTTGAACCACGAAATGGACATTTGTACTTAATATCAGATTGATGTAGTGAAGACAGATAATTCCACCACCCAACCTACCATTAGATTTTACATCACTAAACATAATTCAGCAATGCAATCCTTATCGGTAATGGTGGATGACTTATACCATGTCGTGAACTTTCGTAACCTAATGCCGTATAATGCTTTTGAAGAGCAGTGAAAAAGACTGTTTTGTTGGAGTTTTTGACAGCATAGAGGTCACAACGTAATTCTAAAAGCCACCTACAGATTATGTAAACTAGAAAGAACACTATAGCAGAAAAGAAGAATTCAGATAATGAATTGATTCTTAGAGCAAGTAGAATTGTGGGTAATAAAGGATATAAGTATCGCGTGCTAAAGAGGATATGCCCTTTTTCATGCAGCAAAACGGATTTTAATTCCTCCTTACTGAATAGTTGACTACTATCTTCAGTTAAAACTATGTTCCTCCATCTTGTTTCTACTAGGTATTTTCTTGGTGATTTTATTATTAAGTACTCTATCTCATTCTTTGAATCAATTATTACCTTTTCTTTCCGGATCACATCCTCCTTTGAAAAACCTTTGAATTTCAGGTCTATAAATTTTTTTAGTTTTTCTATGAGAGTATTGTCTTTCAACATAAGCAACCTAACCTACCTAACGTATATTAACCTTAAACTAATTAATTATTCGGTGGTTTTCATGGCCGTGTTGCCGCTTGCAAGGGTTGAGAAGCTCATAAGGAAGGCGGGGGGTCGTGGACACTAAGATGCCGAATTCTGCACGAACCAATAAGATAACCGCTAGCTCCAGAGTCTAGCATGGAAGACGAGAAACTGTCGTTAGACGAACTTAAGCCGTTATTGCCGTCGTGGCTTTGGGAATTGAAAAAGAAGGTAAAGGAAGAGCGCGAACGGAATTCAGAGTCGTTTTTCAAAGCCTAGTTGGACGGCTTTCTTGTAGAGGAATTCCTTGAACTCCGCGTCTTTCATCAACGCGTTCATCAACTCGTCGCCATTCTTGCGCTCGTCCTCAACTTGAGCCATTACTTGCGCATCCATTGGAGTACCGCAACGCAGGCAGAACTTGGCTATCGGCGAGTTCTTTTCCTTGCACCGATGGCATAAGCGCACCTTCAATTGTTCTTCATTCTTGTCTTCAGGTTTTGCCAAGCCTTGCAACGCCAACAATGCGTTGTCGACGTCTCGGCCGCTCAAGTGAACGTATACCGACGCCATTTCCGAGGATTGAACCCAGCCGAAGTATTCCTTCATTTGAGCTTCAGTCAATTTATCGGCTAGGAACGTGGCACGGGAGTGACGGAACAAGTGGGCGTAAACGCGTTTCTTGACTCCCGCTTTTTCCGCCAAGCGTTTTATCATAAAGTCAATGGAACGGTGTTCAGCGGGCTGGTTTTTGTTCTGGTAGTTGGTTGCCAAAGGCGGCCACAAAGGAGCTTCCGGGTCTCCCGCGTGGGCGTACACTTCAATCCAAGACGTCAGCGTGGGTGCCGAGCTGATGATCCGTACTCTTCTGTCGCCAGTCTTTCCCGTTACTCGCAAGATTGCGCCGTACTGATCGAAGATCACGTTCTTCATTCGCAGGCTGAGCATTTCGCCAATTCGGCAGCCGGATTCGTATAAGACAAGAATCAGGGCCTTGTCACGGGGGTTGTTCGCTGCTTCCGCCAGTTTGAAGATCTCTTGCTCGCTTAAGAGCTCTTCGGGCAGCTTGTGCGCGTGATTGTTGAGCCTAGGCTTCAACCAGCTGATTTCCGGCGGGAAAGTCTCGTCGTTTCCCTTCAGCCACTTGTAGAATATCTTCAGAATGACTTTGAAGTCGTACTTCGAGTTCTCGGCGTACTTTTGGTTCTCGATTTCGCCGACTAGCTCGATCAAATCGTTTTTTGAGGCTTGCTCGAAAGGCATTTTCAGCCAATGCGAGAGAAAACGCAGGCCGTACATGCACTTGACGACCCTTAGGCGGCTAGATCCTTTCGCCAGGCGCACTTTCGAGAACGACAGAATCAGCTTCTTGTTCTCTGGACAGACCAGCGCGTCTTTTTCCACCCGAGCGCACGACTGCTCGAAATTCTTCATGCTCTTGTGCACTTCAAACCCGTTCATGCCTATCTTCCTCCGCGGAAGGGTCTTATCGGGTTTCGCGCCAAATTCGGCACGAACGTGCCAAACTGGCTAGTGCTTTGAAACGTGGTAGCAGTGCAGGGGGTGGGATTTGAACCCACGAACCCGCTAAGGGACGAGGTCCTGAGCCTCGCACATTTGACCATGCTTTGCTACCCCTGCAGCGGTTGTATAGATACGAGTTTACTATATAAAAACAATAGCGTAGCTTGGCGGATAAGGTTAAAAATACACAAGAATAAAAACGAATTCAGGTGAACGATGGAAAAGAAACCTCTCTTAGGAGTTGGCAGAAACATAGTTGCACTAGGGGTAGTGAGCTTCTTCACAGACGTCTCCAGCGAGATGATTTTCCCCATCCTGCCTATTTTCCTTACATCGATTCTTGGGGCTGGCAAGGAGATAGTCGGTCTGGTTGAGGGGGTTGCCGACAGCATGTCAAGCATCTTTGATATACTCGTGGGATATTTCTCAGACAAATTCAGAAGGAGGAAGGATTTCGTCACTGCGGGCTACGGATTATCCTCCATTGTGAAGATAGGGTTTGCACTCTCAACAACGTGGTGGCATGTGCTTATTATGCGAGGCTTGGAGAGGGTTGGGAAAGGGTTGAGGACAGCCCCGAGGGATTCCATAATAGCTGCATCAGTAAATGAAAAAACAAGGGGCAGGGCATTCGGCCTGCACAGGGCAATGGACACTGCAGGGGCGATTGTAGGCCCCATAATTGCGTATGGAATTCTCAGGTGGTTAGGCGAAGTCAAATCCACTTACTACTCTATTTTCTATGCTGCACTGATTCCCGCATTAATTGCTGTTGCAGTGCTCATACTCTTCGTGAGAGAGCCAAAGAAGCCTGCTGAGATTAAGAGGAAGCATCCTTTCTGGGATTCCCTGAGAAAGACATCAGGCAGATATAAGAAATTCCTTGCAGTTTCTGTTTTCTTCTCCATTGCCTACTTCAGCTTCGCCTTTTTCATTGTGAGGGCTGCGGACATAGGGGTGAAGCCGGAGGATGTGCTGCTGATGTATATATTGTATAATATTATGTACATGCTTTTCTCAGTTCCAGCTGGAGTTCTCTCGGACAGAGTAGGGAGGAAGCCTGTCATTGCAGGCGCATTTGCACTCTACGGGCTCGTGTGCGCTGGCTTTGCCTTCGCAAGCAGCTGGTGGCACGCCGCACTGCTCTTTGCGGTCTATGGGGTTTTCGTTGCGACAGATGATTCCGTGAACAAGGCGTACATATCTGATTTGGAACCTGATGAGATAAGGGGCATGGCTATTGGGGCGTACAACACTGCAACGGCTGCTGCATATCTTCCCGCGAGCATCCTAGTGGGAGTTCTATGGAGCACACAAGGACCTGTTGTAGGCTTCGGAGTTGCTGCAGTAATAGCAATGATATCTGCAGTTGCCCTTATGGTATACGGCAGATGACCTATCTTTCAGAAAATGAGTGGGGCTGCTGAGAATTTACTTTTCAGTTCAATTCTCCCACATGCCTCAAGCTTGATTCGGCTTTGAGAACTGCTACTTTACTCAGCTCAATTCCCATAATGAGTTTCCAAACTCCCCACTACAATTCTCGTTAGATTAGTATCCAACTCTGTGTACTTTATATATATTTTTCCAAAGTACTGAGTTCCTGCGTTTGTATTCTTGGGTAGGCTTCCACCTGCATCGGTGCATATAACGACATGGGAAGAGCCTGATTCCGATATGTTTTCCATGGAGCCAGAAGTCATCATTATGGGATTGGATTCATAGTTTCTTATACTAGTCATGGATGCATAGTTGCTAGAACTGTTCTGGGTGCATGTAACGCCAGTTATGTCTATTGTTTTGCCAGTTCCTTGACCGATACGAAGGTCTAGTTCGCCTGTGTTCGCATGAAGTTTATATCCTATACATTCTATTCCTGGGTTGAATTTACAACTTTCATATTTTGGGGCAGGCTCCATCCCTAGGTAGACTATAAATAAATAGAGGAGGATGACGGCAAATGCAGCAATAGGTAGCGCATGTTTTTGTTTGGTTATGGAACCACCCACAGCTCCCAATACTGCACCAAAAAACATTGCCTGAACAGTTCCAAAGATGAATATGAATAGGTAGATGGCACTGAAAGTTGCGAGGTCGGTTCCTGTAACGGGTCCTGCACTGGTCGGTTCCGTTGCAACCCCAACTATGAGGGCGGCTATTGTTATTACCGCACCTATCACAGAATATATGAATGCCGCGAATGCACCTGTGAGAAATGCATCAGTCAGACTAAGTTTATAGTTCTTCACTGCAGAGTAGCCCGCATATAGGAAAAGAGGCAGGCTGACTATTGGGGTTACAAGCATCCATAACGCCATAACGCTCATCGGGTTAAGAAAAAGACTGACAAGTGCAACTGCTAACATTATAATAAAAATAATTGCCGGAGTTCGCAATACTTTGACTATTTTCTTCCACTCCATTTTACCACCGAGAAGTATTAGTATTCCATCGTATATTAACCTACTGTCTTGAAAACTGAACTCATTTTCACGTCGTAAAATAAACCCATGGGGCTGCTGAGATTTGAACTCAGGTCACGGAGTCCCGAACCCCGGAGCATACCAGACTAGCCCACAGCCCCATACTTTAAATATAGGCAGCGGAATAATTAAAGCTTGCAGGTGAATTGCTTGAAGGACCCTTTTGCTAAAGCGAGAGAAAACGTAATTCAGCTTATCTGCGGAAGCTGCCGCAAGCTGAAACTTCAGGTTACAGGGGAGGAGGTTGAGAAGAGCCTGGAATACCCCAAGGAGCAGTTTGGTGATTTGGCCAGCGCCATATGCTTCGAGCTTGCAAAGAGGGAGAAAAAATCCCCAAGGAGCATTGCAGAGAGCATAAAGGAAAGCATCAAGCCCAGTGGCGTCGTTGAGAAAGCGGAGGTTGCAGGAGGGGGCTACCTAAACTTCTATTTCAATTTCGGCAAATTCGCAGAACTCACGGTAAAGGCAGTTGAGGAGAGCAAAAATTACGGGGAGGTTGATATCGGCAAGGGAAAGAAAGCTCTGGTTGAATTCCCATCCGTCAACCCAAACAAGCCATGGCATATCGGCCACTTGAGGAATGCCCTGCTCGGCGATTCTGTTTCAAGGATTCTTGAGTTTGCAGGCTACAAGATTGAGAGGGAGAACTATATAGATGATTTGGGCTTGCAGGTTGCGCAGAGCGTATGGGGATACATGAAGATGAGCAACAGAATTGAGGGCAAAGTGGACCACTGGCTCGGCAAGCAGTACGTTGAGGTTGCAAGAAGGACTTCTGAAAAAGAGGTTGAGGAGGAAGTCAGAGTGATAATGAAGAAGCTCGAGGAAGGCGATAATGAAGTTTCCAAATTAGGGAGGGAGCTTGCTGAGAAGTGCGTCAAAGCCCAATATGAGACTGCTTTCAAATTGAACATTTACCAAGATGTGCTGATTTGGGAGGACAACATTGTGCAGACAAAGATGCTGGAGGGAGCAATTGATATGCTTCTGAAGAAAGGCGCAGCAATCAAGGAAGCTGAGGGAGCCAACGCAGGCTGCATTGTTGCAAAGCTGGAAGGGATGAAGGAGTTTGCAGACATGGAGAGCCCTGACAAGATTCTGGTGAGGTCTGACGGTACTGCTACTTATACAGGGAAGGATATTGCATTCCAGCTCTGGAAGTTCGGCATACTTCCGAATAGATTCATGTTCAGCGTTTTCATGAAACAGCCGAACGGGAAGCAGCTCTATACGACAAACAGGAGAGGGAAGAGAATGAAGTTCGGCAATGCGGACTTGGTTGTGAATGTGATAGGGGTGGAGCAGAAATACCCGCAGAAGGTGCTGCTGAGCCTATTGAAGAGCATGGGATATGGGAAGGAGTCGGGCGATTCAGTTCACCTCTCCTATGAGCACGCTTGGCTGCCTGATGAGAAGTTCTCAGGCAGAGAAGGGACATGGATTGGCTTTACAGCTGATGAGCTTATTGAGAAGGCAGTGGAGTATGCAAAGGGGGAGATAAAGAACAGATTCCGCGAGATGAAAGACGAGGAGAAGGAAAAGATTGCCCATGCTGTTGGAGTTGGAGGAATCAGGTTTGACTTCCTGAAAACGACTCCTGAGAAGAAGATAATATTCCGCTGGGAGGATGCCCTGAATTTCGAGGGCGACAGCGCTCCCTATATACAGTATTCCCATGCAAGAGCTGCAAGGATTATTGAGAAGTCGCCTGGAAAGAGCAAGGGAGTGGACTGCTCATTGCTGGATTCGCCAGATGAGAGGAGATTGGTGAAACTCATTGCCAAGTTTCCATCAGTTGTGAGGAATTCCGCGAAAGACTGCAGGCCGCACTACATTGCGGATTATTTGATTGATTTGGCCACTGCCTTCAGCAAATTCTACACGACATCTCCTGTCCTAACTGCGCCTGAGAAGGAGAAGAAGGCGAGGCTGGCACTTGTTAGATGCACCAAGAAAGTTTTGAAGAATGGGCTGGAGCTGCTTGGCATAGAGGCGCCGGAGAGGATGTAGCTCTGGTTGGGGCGAAGAAGCTTCAGACACGGAGCTTGTCTATTTCCTCCCTGCTTACAGGCTTCACAATTATCTTTCTTGAGAGCTTTGCAGGGCCGTATTTCACCAAGACATTTTTCTGCTTTGCATCTGAGTAGGCTGCAGTGAGCTGCGCTGCAAGCTTTACCGCTGCATCTGTTTTTTTGTCCTGAAGGATTGTTATGGGACTCCCGACATTGGGGACGTCAAATGCATAATCAGATTTGTCCTTTAGGCTGATTAGCATCTTATTCTCTCTTTCATTCCTGCCGACAATTATCTTGTTCTCCCCGAAACGGAAATGTCTGCCCACCTTCAGGAGCTGCATGTCTTTCATGGTCACTTTCTCCCTATGCTTGAGCAAATCTCTGACCTTGCTTGCAAATTCCTTGTAGGTCAGCAGGCATCCGCCGCCAGACGAGGGATAGTCTGTTATGCCAAATTTCTTGGCAAGGGCAATCTGCGGTTTTCTTGTCCTCCCCTCTATGGCAAGCAGTTTACCTCTGTCAACCCACCCCCTTTTCTCAGCCTCAGTCATTGGCAATAGCTTCGCAGAGAGCGGCCTGAGCAGTTTCCCCTCCAAGCCTGCCTCCTTTTCTATAAGCTTCAACGCCCTCATGTGCTGGCTCATGGGCCTCTGGTTCAATACTTCTCCTGTGAGGATGAATTTCGCCCCGATTTTTTCGGAGTATGCCTTTGCCTTCTTCAATGTATATATCCTGCAGTCTATGCACGGATTCATCCCTGAGCCGTAGCCGAATTTGGGTTTTCTCACAACCATGATGTATTCATTCCCTTTCGCCATCACCTTCAGGGGGATTTTGAATTTCTTGGAGACTTCGACTGCATAGCATCGGCCTTTCTGGTCGCACATGCAAAAAGGAGAGGTGAACTTCAATGCCTCTACATCTATTCCCTGGTCCAGCATGAGTTTCACTGCCAGCGTTGAATCCAGCCCGCCTGAAAGCAGCGCAACTGCCTTGATTCTCTTTGCTCTCTGTTTCTTTGCCATGATGAGCTCACCAGTTAACAACACGAGCGGGAAATCCCACACCTTTCAAAAGTGGGATGAAAGCGAACCATAAGAGAAAATTCACCTCTTCCAGTATATATAGCTTTTCACTGGAAAATACCCCTCCCAGAGGGTTATAAAGAGAAAAAACTCAGTAATGCTTGACATCCTGGAATGGAGGCAACTCCTTTTTCTCAAGAAACTCAACCACTTCCTTATGCCTGCTCAGCCTCTCAAGCTCGTTCACAAAATCCTGCGCTTTTGGAGTATAATACTGGCTATTCCCGTATACCATCGCTACAGCGACCCCAGTTTCCCTCCCTCCAAGCTCTTTCAGCAAGCTCTTTTGGTCCACTGGTTTTATTATAACTCCAACTCCCTTATCCTCAGTTGCATAGAATGAGAATTTATCCTTCTGGTCGACTCTCCCAAACTCGAGAATATTTCCATTCGCGTCAAGCCTTACAAAAATTTTTGGGGTTTCTTTCTTAGAGTAGCCAACCCCCTCAAGAGTGCTCTCCCTGTAGGTTTCACCAGCTCTCATTTCTTCCTTGAGTCTCTGAGCCTCTTGGTGGATAGTTCCCGCATCCTTATAGCCAACCTTTATCTCGTTTCCAAGCTCGCCCCCAAGGTTCTCAATGAGCTCCCTAGATGCTATCTTAATATATGGTTTGCTGAGTCTGCCAAGCTCACCATTATTGGTTAGTATAACATTTGGGCTCTCAAGCAATCTGTAATCAATATTATCGCCCTTCACATCAACGAGCAGTTTCCCTCTGCGAGGTTTTTCAGATGTGAGCCGTATACCCATTGCATCATCGGTTTTGAACATGCCGAATGAGGACTGCGTCTTAAAACCATCCTTCAAAAGTGCAGGCCCTTCAAGATGTCTGCTTCCATCAGCAGAGAATACTGCCTTGAAAAAAGAGGTTTTTACAGCGACTCCCTTGTGGGTTATGGAGATTGGGTCTATGGTCTCCGTACTCCCATCAGGCCTTTCTATCTTTTTTATGTTAATCTCCTCTCCGAAAAGAGTTGAGCCATAGAGACTAGGTCTAGCCTGTGCAACTGTTCCGGGCATAAGGTTCACCTCCATTGAATTATGAATTTTTCAGCATCTTCCTGTATAGTCCTTTCGTATATCATTTTTGCTCATTCTATATTTAAAAATATATGTGTAATATGGGTAATCAGAAATAATTCATCTCAATTTAGCAGAAGCGAGCGAGAAACCCACATTCTTCAGAGGTGGGAGCATGTCACAATCACTGTACCCTTACTCTCCCTCTTTTCTAAGTTCAGTATGTCAAATTTCCGGTTTTCCGCCACAGCAATTTTGGGCAGCAGCATTACCGCTTAAATTGTTCATCTTGATACTTAAGGCAATGCTCGAAATTCGAAAAACACATTAATAAATATTGCTTGCATAAAGATAGTGCGCTAGGAGGTAGCGTATTAAAGTGCAATATCTACGAGAGGGCCCGTGGCGCAGCCTGGATAGCGCGGCAAGATAATTGTCCCGCAAGCCTTCTAAGCTGAAGGTCGTGGGTTCAAATCCCACCGGGCCCGCTTGATATTTTAAAAAAGAGGGTGGCAAAATGGGTTTGAAAGAGTTCCTGATGCCAGACTGGAGAAAGATTAGGGTATTTGTAATTTTATCTATTTTATCGTTTTTTTATGTATACAACTGTTATCCTCAATATTCATCTGGTATATGTGAAGCACACGGTTTACCTCTTGCTTATTGGTCTTATTCTACAAGATCAAAAATGCCCCCAGTAATGGACACCAACTTTTCATACTTCGGATTAATTGGAGATTTGATTATTTGGTATCTCCTTTCATGCCTTATAATTTGGGCTTATGGTAAGTTGAAGAGAAAATCGAAGGGGAAAAAGAGGAAGTGATGATATGGCAAAGACAAAGATGGAGCAGATTATCTCCTTGATGGAAGAGGTGATGAACGACACTTCCATACCGAAGAACGTGAGGAAGGCGGTGAGCGACGCCAAGGAAAAGCTGCAGAACGGCGAAGGGGAATTGAGGACACGTGCGAGTTCAGCGATATACCTCCTTGATGAGGTGAGCAACGACATAAACATGCCCATGCACGCCCGCACGCAGATTTGGACGCTGATGAGCGCCCTGGAAACCGTGAAAAGCTGAGCAGAATGAATGACGAGGAAATTGTGAAATTCTTCGAGAAGGAGGAAGTCCTGCTTAGCCCTGACGCTGTTGAATTCCTCAAGGAGAAGAATGACGAGTCGCTTCTCAGGAAAATCATTGAGAAGAGGGGAGAGGAGGTTTTCATAAGCAGAGAATTTATCGAGCAGCTCATTGATGAGGAGAAGAAGATTCCTCTTCCCGTGGTTGAGGTGAAGCGAGCAAGTGATTTCAAGCCAATTTCAAAGGAGTATTCACCAGAGCTCAAATTCCTCAAGGAGTATGATGTGAGCGGGAAATGCAACTGCGGAGGGAGCGTTGACGATTTTGTGAATTTATTCAGGGACAGGCTGAAGAAGACAAGGAAGATGCTGGAAATGAGGGTTGGGGCAACAGGCATAACAGAGATAGGCGCAACAGGAGGGTTCACAAAAGGCAGGGAAGTGAGAGTTATTGGCATTGTGAACAACAAAATGATTACAAAGAACGGGCATGTCATGATTGAGCTTGAAAGTGAAGAAGGGGTTGCCAAGGTGCTTGCATTGAAGTCAAGCCGAGAGCCTGACAGGAGCTGCTTTGAGAAGGCAAACACACTCCTGCTGGACGAGGTTGTCGCTATAGACGGAAGGGTCTCTGACCCGTTCATAATTGCCAGCGATGTGATCTGGCCGGACTTGCCAATAAGGACTCAACGGGTCATCGACAGGGACTTGTGCATTGCTTTCATGTCTGATTTGCATGTGGGAAGCAGGAATTTCATGCAGGAGCAATTCCAGAAGCTGCTGGGCTGGCTCAATGGGGAGATTGGCGAGGGGAACGGCATGGAGCTGGTTGGGAGGATAAAGTACATCATAATTGCAGGGGATTTGGTTGATGGAATCGGAGTTTACCCGGAGCAGGAGAAGGAGCTTGTCATCAAAGATATATATGAACAGTATGATCTTTTCCTGAAGTTCATAAGCTCAATTCCTGAGTACATTGAAGTGATTATAGCGCCGGGCAACCACGATGCGGTGAGAAGGGCAGAGCCACAGCCTGAGATTGCGAAGGATTTGCTGAAGGCAGGCAACGGGAGGATGCATGTTGTGGGCAATCCCTCACTTGTAGATATAGAGGGGTTCAGGACCCTCATCTACCACGGAACTTCCCTTGATTCAATCATTGCAGGCATACACGGCATGAGCTACCAATACCCCGAGAAACCCATGGTGGAGCTTCTGAAGAGAAGAAACCTCAGCCCAATCTACGGGGAGAACCCGGTTGTGCCTGAGAGCAAGGATTACATGCTCATTGAGGAGGTGCCAGACATCGTTCACATGGGGCACGTGCACAAGAACGGCTATGACAATTACAAAGGAACGGTAGTTGTAAACTCCGGGACTTGGCAGAGCCAGACAGACTTCCAGCTGAAGCAGGGCCACACTCCCAGCCCCTGCATTCTGCCTGTCCTTGATTTGAGGAGCGGAAGGATGAACGTAATAAACTTCATTAAGAGGGAAGTTGGATGAAGGAGTATTTTGAAAGTCTGCAGAATGGCTTTGCGGATGCTTACTCAGTTGCAGAGAAAGCCAGGGCAAAGAACTTCGACCCTGACAGCAGGCCAGAGATACTGCCTGCTGAGGACATTGCTGCCAGGGTGGAAGGCATTGTCGGCCCTCCCGGTATTGCAGCCAGGATAAGGGAAATCGGAATGGACAAAAAGAGGGAAACTCTTGCTTTTGACATTCTGAAGGAAATAATTGAAAGCAACAAGGGTGACAGGGAGAAGGTGATTGAGCAGGCTGTGAGGACCGGAGTTGCCATCCTCACTGAAGGGGTGCTGGTTGCCCCAACAGAGGGTATTTCCTCCATTAGGATAAGGGAGAACCCTGACGGCAGCAATTACCTTGCCATGTATTTCTCAGGCCCCATAAGGAGTGCCGGCGGGACTGTTGCAGCTCTGAGCGTTGCGCTTGCAGACTTTGCCAGGAGAAAATACAACATTGCTGATTACCGTCCGACGGACACTGAAGTGGAGAGATATGTTGAGGAGATTGCCCTCTACGATGTGCGCGCAGCGAGGCTGCAGTACAGACCAACAGACGATGAGATAAGGGTGATTGTCAAGAACTGCCCAGTGTGCATTGACGGCGAGCCTACTGAGGATTTCGAGGTTTCTGTTCACAAGGGGTTACCAAGGATTGAGACTGACAGGGTGAGGGGAGGGATGTGCCTTGTCATTGGGGAAGGCATTGCCCAGAAGGCGAGCAAGGTGCTGAGGTACACAAAATCGATTGGGCTGAACTGGAGCTGGCTTGAGGCATGCGTGAAAGTCCCCAAGAGGGAGGGAGGGGCGGAGATAAAACCAAACAGCCTTTACCTTGACGATATCGTTGCGGGAAGGCCAATCTTCAGCTATCCCTCCGAGAAAGGGGGCTTCAGGCTGAGGTACGGCAGGACAAGGATGAGCGGCATAGCCGCGAAGGCAATTCACCCGGCAACGATGGTTCTGCTTGACGGGTTCCTGACGGTTGGGACGCAGATGAAAGTGGAGAGGCCTGGCAAGGGTTGCATAGTCACTCCCTGCAGCACAATTGAAGGACCTTTTGTGAAGCTTAAGGACGGGAGCGTGCTGCAGGTTAGGAGCACAGAGGAAGCAGAGAAGGTGAAGGGTGACGTTGAGGTGATTCTCTCTCTTGGCGACATACTGATTTCCTACGGGGATTTTTACAAGTCTAACCATCCTCTTATTCCGAGCGGCTACTGCGAGGAGTTCTGGCGCAGGGAGCTGGAGAAAGCCGCAAGGGAGAAGGGAGCTGACCCCAAGAGTGCTGCACCGCAGGAGCTGAGCGGTGAGGATGCATTCAAAGTTTCGGAGAAGCTGGGGGTACCGCTCCACCCCAATTATACATATCTCTGGCATGACATCTCTGCAGATGAGCTTAGAGAGCTTGCGGACTGGCTTTCAAACGGGAGGCTTGTATACGAGTGGTTCAAGCTGAAGGAGCTTAGGGTGGGGAAGGGGAACGGCAAGGCGGTGCTGGAGAAGCTGTGCGTGCCTCACAGGGTTGAAGGAGATGAAATTGTGGTGAGGGAGCATGCTTTCACGCTTCTCATGAGCCTCGGCATGCTGCAGAACAGGAAGGTAACCCCAGAGAAGTTCAATTCTGTATTTTCAAAGGAGAAGAGGGCAATGGACACGGTGCGTGAGCTCGCAGGTGTGCAGCTGAGGGAGAAGGCGCCTGTCTACATAGGGGCAAGGATGGGACGGCCTGAGAAGGCGAGGGAGAGGAAGATGAAGCCCGCGCCCAATGTGCTTTTTCCAATAGGAAACTGGGGAGGCGCCACAAGGGATGTGGTGAAAGCATACAGGAAGGCGAAGGACAGCGAAAGGTTCGAGGGGAAAGGAGTCGTCGTGGAGGTTGCGAGGATGACATGCCCCTCGTGCAAGAGAGTCATGACAAGCAACAAGTGCCCCATGTGCGATGTGAGAACAGTCACCGCAAAGGTATGCCTTAAATGCGGGAAAGAAATTTACGGCGAGTTCTGCGAGAAATGCAAGAGCCGGGCATCTGAATCGGACTCAAGAGGGGTTAACCTTGTTGACTTGGTTGATGCTGCAGTGAAAAAGTGCGGAAGTCTGCCGGAAGAGATTAAGGGAGTTAAGGGGATGACCAGCAGGAGCAAGATTCCTGAACCTCTGGAGAAGGGCATACTTAGAGCGAAGCACGGAGTCTTCGTGTTCAAGGACGGGACTGCGAGGTTTGATGCGACAAATGTGCTGCTCACACACTTCAAGCCAAGCGAGATTGGATTAAGCATTGAGAAGCTGAAGGAGCTCGGCTACACCAAGGATCACGAGGGGAAGGAGCTGAAGGATGCCGGTCAGCTTGTCGAGATGAAGCCACAGGACATCATAGTTGCGGACAGGGGAGGGGAATACATGGTAAAGGTTGCGAATTTCATTGACGATTCCCTGATATACCTCTACGGGCTTCCCCCTTACTACAATGTGAAAAGTAGGGAGGACATCATTGGAAAGCTTGTGGTGACACTCTCTCCGCATACATCGTGCGGAGTTCTGGGTAGGATAATAGGCTTCACAAAATCACACATTGGCTATGCACATCCTTATATGATTTCAGCGAGGAGGCGTAATTGTGACGGGGATGAGGATTCAATGATGCTGCTGCTTGACGCATTGATAAACTTCTCCAAGAAATTCCTGCCTGACAGCAGAGGAGGCACCATGGATGCTTCTCTTGTCCTCACCACGGTGGTTAACCCCAAGGAGGTTGATGATGAAGTGCATGCCATGGAGATTTGCAGCGAGTATCCGCTTGAGCTCTATGAGGCAAGCCTGAGGTTCGATAACGCGGGAGAGGTGAAGATAGAGAAGGTTTCTGAGAGGCTTGGCAAGCCTGAGCAGTACTACGGTTTGAGCTTCACCCATGAGACAGGCTCGTTGGAGGGAATACCGCTCATGACGAAGTATGTTGAGTTGAAAAGCATGAAGGAGAAGATAGACGCGCAGTTCAGCCTTTACGAAAAGATAAGAGCCGTGAAGGTGAAGGATGCAACTGAAAGGCTGATATTGAGCCACTTCCTGCCGGATTTGTATGGTAATCTCAGGTCATTCTCAAAGCAGATTTTCCGGTGCGTGAGCTGCAACAGCAAGTACAGGAGAGTCCCTCTCTCAGGCAAGTGCAGGAGGTGCGGGGGAAAACTGGTTCTCACCATATCGAAAGGCGGTATTGA
The DNA here is from genome assembly GCA_963760615.1 of uncultured Microcaldota archaeon. Classification (GTDB taxonomy): domain Archaea; phylum Micrarchaeota; class Micrarchaeia; order Burarchaeales; family Fermentimicrarchaeaceae; genus Fermentimicrarchaeum. The sequence continues at coordinate 86,869 of CAVXDX010000008.1, forward strand.
GAAGTACCTGAAAATCTCACAGGAGCTTGCAGAGAGGTACCAGCTTCCAGCATACCTGAAGCAGAGGCTGGTGCTGCTTGAGAGCGATATTTCCTCAGTTTTCGGGGATGAGGACAAAAAGCAGTTCAGCCTGGCGGAGTTCATGTGAAACTTCCTTACAATAAAGAAAGTATTAAATTAGATATTTGCTCTAATTCTTGCGGTGGTCATCTATGAGAAAAATAGCTCTTCTTGCTGTGCTCATGCTTGTTTCCGGCTGCATCTTCTTCCCTCCTCCGCCCGAGGATAAATACTCCCTCTTTTCATACCTGCCGTCAGATGGCGCCACCGGGGCTTTTTTAGTAGATGTTAAGGAGCCCGCATTCAGCGAGATCACCTCTCTGCTGGGAAAACTACTAAGCGGCAAGGTTGGTTACGTGAAGGGGATGCAGATCGCAGTACTCAGCTATGATGACGGAAGCAGCGCCGGCATTATTCAGATGAGGACAAACCTCAGCATTGGAGAGGTGCTTGAGGGAATTCCGACATATTCCTTGGGTATTGGGTCCTCAAGCCCTGAATTCGTGAATGAGACCAAGAGGATTGGTAACAGGGATGTTACGCTTCTATACTCGAAGGACGACACAAGTAAGAAGAATCCGCTATGCACGTGGAGGGAGGGGGACTGGCTGAAGGTGCTTTACTACCAGAAAGGTTATTCAAGCTCTTACCCACAATGCACATTCCCAGCAGGCTTCTCCTGCGTGTCATATGATATTAACGGGAACAACGAGCTGTACATTAAGCTGGGGCAGGGCACGGGTCATTCAATAAAAGTAAACTCCATACTCTGCACTTCGAGTACTGATTATAAGGAGTATATGAATGTTAATACTCCGCTCTTGAATCCGGTCAGCATAGATTCCGGCAGCGCTGCGGATATAGCTGGAGGTAGCAGTGGTAACACCATAACATGCAACGGCATTAGCGGGGGGAAATTCTCTGGGAGGATTTACATAAACTATACTGAAACAGACACCGGACTCAGCAGAATTGCAGCAGGCACACTCTATGTATCTCTCGCTGGCAATGCAACAAAGGAAAAACGCTGTGACACTATTCTGGAGAGTACCTATGATACCACGAACGCTAAAGAACTGCTTGCAGAAAGTGCCAGTATTGGGGGCAGTCTCACAGCCTCTGGCACTATGTTTGGGGAGGGAATGGCGAGCTTTAATAACCAGAGCGTGTACATGGCAGCGTTTGGGGATGATGATGGGGATTACGGAGTCGGAATTATTGAGGGGAGCAGCCAGGGCAGTAACATGTGCTACAGCGGGATGGGGAGTTCAGGCAACAGCGCAGAGATTGTTAAGCGTGGCAGTATGGAAGCCTGCATTATGGGTTACAGCGGAGGCGGAGTATCTGATGTTTACTCCTTGCTGGGGGCTGGGAAACAGTTCTTAACCATGCAGCGAAAAGTCGGGAATTACTCCATAATGCTCATAGCCTATGTGAAGGGCGACAAGGAGAAGGTTAAGAGCAATGCAGAGGACATCGTCTTTGGAATCAACCTCCCTGGTGAGGAGGTGAGCTGGACTGACAGGATGAACCTCCATGTGAAGGTTTATGAGACATTTGAAGGAAGTTTTGACCGGCAGCCTGTCGCCGATGCGAAGGTGGAGCTTTACAATGAAAGCTACGCGTATCCTGTATACGACTCATACGGAGCAGGAAAGCAAGAGCCAATAAAAACCGCATACACGGACGACAACGGGATTGTTGATTTTGTTAACATTGATATTGGGGATTATAACATTGTGACCAGCAAGCCGGGTTATTCAAAAGATACGGAGTATGTATACCCTGGCGGAAGCAGTAACATCAGCATTATGCTGCAAAAGCTTGAGCCGCTGAGGGTCAACGTCCGGGAGGGGAGCTACTCAAGCAGCGTCCCGGTTGCAGAGGCGAAGGTTGTTCTGTACAACGGGAGTTCGATATTTGCTGATGGAGGCGCAGGAGGCTACACCCAGAATTATGAAGTGATTGATACGAAATACACGAATGCAAGCGGCGTTGCGGATTTTGGAAAGAGGAGTATTGAAAACGGTAAGATTGTTGTGAGCAAGGAGAGCTATGAAGATTATAATACGTATTTATCGACATATTCCAGAAATATAACTGTCTACCTCACAAAGAAGTATAATTACTATAATTACAGTGGGGAACCATTTACTGTAACTGTGCGGAGCTATGACACTTCAGGGTTGACTTTAAACAATATTGAAGGAGCGAAGGTCAGTATTTACAACAAGACCTCGGTAGGTAGTTACACACTTGCCATGACGAATTACACAGATTCAAATGGAGTGGCAAAGTTAAACGGTGGGAATATTGTGACTGGGAAAGTTACTGTAGAAAAGGAGGGGTACGGGGCGTATAGTGAGTACTTTTACTATTATAACACCAGGAATATTATGGTGTATCTCAGCCTAGCAAACCTAAACCAGACTTATGGATATAACAAACCTTCTGCTCCTGCTGAGAACTGCAGCGGGAATTACACGCTGAGAGTTTGGCCTTCTGATGCTGCAACTGCAACATGCACGGACAGTAACGGCGCGGTTATCCCTTCAACAGGAGAGAATGCTGCGGACTGGTTCAACTATGGTGGGTGCGGAGGGTGGAAGACGTATAATGTAACACCGGGCTCTCAAGTGATGATACAGGGGTATAGCGACAGTTGCGCAGGATGCAGTCTTTGGCATATAAATTACTATTTGCATGATTACTACAACTCCACCTGGCATAATGTAGGGTATGTAGATGGGCCTGATGAGCTTGGCGCAACCTATGATTTCTGTTATACTCCAAAAGGAAACAGGATAAATATAGAAGCTGAAACTGGTTTCTATGTAAAAGTATTCAAAAAAGGTTAGGGGATTTATTTCTTCCGTACCAGTAAACATACTGCTGGGCATAGCCAGCATAGCCGTCCCAGTAATCTCTTGCAAAGCTCTGAATCTCCGCATCGCTCAATTTCTTGTTTTTGAAATAAACTTTTTTCATGCTCCTCCTCACCCATACATCCACCGGGAAGGATTCCAGCTTGCCATAGGAGAAAAGCATTACGCAGTCTGCTATCTTTTCACCCACTCCCTTTATCCTCATGAGTTCCATCCTGCTCTCAGGGTAGCTCATCCCTGCTATCCCGCTTAGGTCAATTCTTCCCGAGCATGCTTTTGCCGCATTCTTCAGGTACTCCGCCCTGAAGCCTAGCTTGCACTGCTTCAGGGATTTGGAATCAGCTTCAGAGAGGCTGCGGGCATCTGGGAAGCGGTAGAAGCATTCCCCTTCAACCTTGACTTTTTCACCAAATTTACGCGAGATGTTGCCAACGATGCACTTTATATTCCTGAGGTTGTTGTTGGCAGAGCATATGAAGCACGCCAGAGTCTCCCAAGGGTCTGAGAGTGTCAACCTCAGACCGTAGAGCTCCCTCACTGCCTCCAGCATGAATTCATCTTTTATAAGCTTCTTGTAGATGAGCTTCATGTCATCCTTCAGCCTGAACCTGTCCTCCACCACCTCTCTGATTTCGCGCTCGCTACCCTCTCCCTTCCATTCAACCCTCAACGCATCCTGGGTCTGCTGCATTGAAACGAGAGCTCGGTTGACAAGAAATTGCGCACGGCCATTCCGGTAATCCATCAGGAAAAACGGAGGCTGCCCGCTGAGCAGGGTGTGCTCAAGGCTGAAGCATCTTACCGGGATTTCTATGGCAGGCATAGCACATTACCTTCTATCAATGAGCGCAGTTTTTCCGGCAGGTTCTGGGATGCCTCCCTAGTCTGCTTACCATCGTTTCTGAAGCGTATTGTGGCAGTTCCGTCTTTCAAAGTCTGATAGTCAACTGTTATGCAGTATGGAACGCCTATCTCATCAGCCCTCGCATACCTTTTCCCTATGCTTCCTGTTTCATCATACAGGATGTCAAACCCCTTAGCTCTTAGCAGATCTGCAACAGCGGATGCCTTCTCTGCAAGCCCATCCTTTTTCATGAGGGGCAGCACAGCGGCATCAAATGGAGAGATGAAGGCAGGAAAATCAAACCACTCCCAGTCCCTCTTCTCCGCTCCTCCTCCCTTCCTGTAGCAGTGCTCCAAGATGCAGAGTATTGTTCTGTCAACCCCGAAACTCGGCTCGACCACGTGAGGAATGACTCTGCTTCCATCCTCAAGAGTGACAGACAAATCCTTTCCGCTTGCTTGCGAGTGGCTCTTCAAATCGTAATCAGTCCTGTAGGCATTGCCTATAACCTCAACCCAGCCCATTGAGGTTTTCACCTCCAAGTCTATATTGCCACCAGAGTAGTGAGGCGTCTCCTCAGGAAGCATATGCCTGAACCTCAGCGCATCATGGGGTATGCCGAGCTTCAGGTAGAACTGCATCTCCCTTGCCATGAAGTATCCCATCGCCTCATTCGGCACAATTTTTTTCTCAACCGCCTCCTTTGCCGTGAGCTCAATGCACTTATCACTGCCATTTTTCTGCTCCTCTCTTGTGTATATTCTGAGCTTCTCATTCTCAACCTGTTTGAACTTTGGGTGTGCCGGTGAGGATAGGTTGAAGAAATACTCCAGCTCCATCTGACTGAACTCCCTCAATCTAATAAGCCCCTGCCTCGGGGATATCTCATTCCTGAAGGACTTTCCAATCTGCGCTATGCCCATAGGCAGCTTTGACCCATGGCTCCTGAAAATCCTCTGGAAGTCCAGGAAGATTCCTTGAGCGGTTTCAGGCCGTATGTAGCCTGTCGCACCTTCCATCGGGCCTATGTTTGTCTTGAACATGAGGTTGAACCAGCCCACTTCCCCTAGAGGACCGCCACATTCCGGGCAGACTATTTTTTTCTCTTTCATCTCCTTTGTAAGCTGCTCGGGTTTCATCCCCTCGCATCTGAACTTTCCCTTCTCCTCCAGCAGGTGGTCTGCTCTGAATTTCTTCTTGCATTTCAGGCATTCTACAACAGGGTCCCCGAAGCATGAGAGGTGGCCCGAGGCCTTTAGGACAGCCTCTGGGAGTATGTAAACAGTCTCTATCTCAAAATATCCGTCTCTTCTGAGGAAGAAGTTTCTCCAGTAGTCCTCAAGTTTCCTCTTTAGAGCTTTACCCACAGGCCCGTAGTCATAGAACCCTCCAACAGGTGAGTAGAGCTCGTTTGATGGGATTATTATCGAGCGCTTCAGCGCTATCTCCATTACGTCCTGCATCATACAATCATCTGAGTTGATTAGAGATGAGAAGATAAATAAATGTTGACTTTTTAAATACTACTCGGTGATTGAATGGGACGGGAAGAACTTCTTGAGAAAGCTAGGGCAGGAGTCAAGGAAGCCTATCTGGAGAAGGACAGGCCGCTCATACAGTGCGTCAATGCCATAAATGAGTTGGACAAGACGAGCAACCTTCTTTTCGAGAGGGTGCAGGAGTGGTATGGGATATATTTCCCTGAGCTCAGGATAAGGGAGCCTGAGAAGTACTGCGAGCTTGTTACAAAGGTTGACCGGAGCAACATAAAAGTGGATGAGATTTCCTCCATAGTCGGAGAGGAGAAGGCAAGAGAGATTCAGGAGAGGGCTCAGAGAAGCATGGGGGTGGACTTGGGGGAGAAGGATTTAGAGAAGGTGAGGGAGCTTGCGAAGGAAGTTCTCAACCTCAGAATGCTGAGCAACTCCATAGAGAAGTATGAAACCGAGCTTACAAAGGAGCTCTGCCCCAACCTCACCTATCTGATTGACGCCCCGCTTGCTGCAAAGCTCATAGCGCATGCGGGAAGCCTGAAGAGACTCGCAACCATGCCCGCTAGCACAATTCAAGTTCTAGGAGCAGAGAAGGCACTTTTCAAGCACCTCAGGCAGCACACAAAATCTCCAAAGCATGGGATTCTTTTCCAGCATCCATGGGTGAATTCAGCTCCAAAGAAGGAGAGGGGGAAGATAGCAAGACTGCTCTCAACGAAGATAGCCATTGCTCTGAAAGCTGATTTCTACACAAAGCGCTTCATTGCAGAGAAGCTGAAGCAGGATTTGGACAGGAGGATGAAGGAGATAAAGGGATAGCATGAGGGTGCTCGCTCTTTCTGATCTGCATGCTGAAGAGGCAGTTCTTGATTGGTTAGGCAGCTTGCTGAAGAAAGAGAGGTTTGATTTAATTCTCATCTTGGGGGATATAACACAGAGAGGACCGCTCTCCTACGCAGAGGATTTGCTTGATGCTCTCAATGGTGAGAATGTCCTCGCAATTCACGGGAACATGGATACGCAACACGTTGTTGAGTTACTTGAGAAGAGGGGCATCTTCTTCCACCTGAAGAAAGTTGAGATGGGGGGGTGGAATTTCATTGGCTTTGGCGGGAGCAACCCAACTCCATTTGGAACTCCGATTGAATACTCGGAGGAGCAGATTTACAGCGAGCTCAGCAGGATGAGTATGAATTCGAAAACAATTCTTGTCACTCATTCCCCTCCATACGACTCAGGAGTTGACAGAACATCAAAAGGTGTTAGCGCAGGCAGCAGGGCGATAAGGAGGATAATTGAGGAGGAGAAGCCTTTCATGGACATATGCGGACACATCCATGAAGCTGAAGGGGAGGCAATGATTGGGAGCACAAGAGTCATTAAAGTTCCACCTGCAATGAACGGAAATGCGCTGGAGGTTGAGCTTGGGGATTCTTCTGTAAAGAAGATTAATCTGAAGGGGATTTAAAAAAGCATCCTGAGAAGAGTTAATGAGTTGCTGGGGTGGTTGGATGGCGGAGTTTGCTGAAAGGACAAAAACCGGCATGGCTGGGCTGGATGAGCTGCTGAATGGCGGCATACCAAAGAATGCAGTTGTCCTCATCTCAGGAGGAGCGGGCTCTGGGAAGACAGTGATGGGTCTGCAGTTCCTTGCGAAAGGCGCTACGGATTACGGCGAGAAGGGCATATATGTAACCTTTGAGGAAAGCCGGGAGGATATAATCAGCCAGGCAGCTCAGTTTGGGTGGGATTTGGCAAAGCTGGAGGATGACGGCAAGCTCAAGATAGTTACATTCACTCCTTCAAAACACCACCTATCCTTCGTAAACTTTCAGCTTGATGAGATGATAAGCACCTTCAAGCCAAGCAGGCTCGTCTACGACTCGATATCAACAATTGGCGTATACGCAGAGATTCTTGCAGATGTTGAGACACTGACAAGCCTGGGCTTGAAGAAGGAGGACATGGCGATAGAGCTGCGTCCAGACACTGTCACGCGCAGGGCAGTCATGGATATAATGTCCAGGCTCAAATCCTACGAGCTCACCTCGCTTGTGATATCAGAGTTACCCAAGCAGTCCAACTTCCTCAGCAGGGATACTGTGAGTGAGTTCGTGGCTGATGGCATAATAGTTTTGCATTGCCTTGAGAGAAAGGAGAAGAAGATAAGGGCTATTGAGGTTCTGAAGATGAGGAGGACAAAACACTCAATGGATCTGATACCGATGCTCATGGGGGATAATGGAATAGAAGTCCTCACAGAAGAGAAGGTCTACTGATCACTTCAGTATGCCGAAGCCGCAGAGCCTCCATCTCTGGCCTATTTTTCTGCTTATAGCTATTTTGGTTTTGCTCTCGGCGCAGACTGGCCTTCTAAGAGTGACGCTCATGACATTCTTCTTAATTTTTTGCACAAAACCTATGGAGGTGGATGTGCCAATGCCGAGCACAAGGGGCTCATTCATCTTGAATGGCGGGTTCTCCATATCCGGCCTCTTGAGTAGATTGAACTCCATCTCAAAAACATCAGTAGTCTCAGGGAGCATCCCCGTCTTCCCAAGCATGTTGCCGACAAGGGTATCGGCCTTTGTGAGGGAGGGATCCAGGCTTGTCCCGACTGCTATGAGGCCTCCGGGAACTGCGCTCTCCAGCCTCTCCTTCCCCGCGCTGAGGGCCACAATCTTCGTGGTTATTGAGTGGTACTTCTCCTTCCCTTTCTCACCCCTCAGTGTCCCGGGCCTCATCTCTATTTCATCACCCACCTTAAGCTCTCCCTGGATTAGCGAGCCGCCAACGACTCCTCCAACGAGCTTCTCAATATGCGTGCCTGGCTTGTTCACATCGAAAGAGCGCGCCACATACATTCTAGGTGATGCGCTCAAATTTCTCTCAGGAGTGGGAATGTGTCCCTGTATCTCTGCAATGAGAACATCCAGGTTGAGGCAGTAGTTGGCAACAAAGGGAATAATGGGGGCCTTCTCTGCCATAGTTCCTTTGACGAAGTTCTTTATCTGCTCGTAATTGGCTTTTGCTTTTGCCTTGTCGACCAAATCCACCTTGTTCTGCACTATGACAATGTTCTTCACTCCAAGGATGTCAAGAATCATGAGGTGCTCCAGCGTCTGGGGCTGGGGGCACTGCTCGTTCGCAGCTATGACGAGTATGGCTCCGTCTATTATGCTTGACGCTGCAATTGCGGTTGCCATGAGCGTTTCATGGCCCGGCGCATCAAGAAAGGACACTCTTCTGATGATATCACTTGCAGCACCACATTTAGGACATTTCTCCTCAACTGTGAACGCCTCAGGCTCAGGGCATCTGGGGCATTTCCTGAAAACAGCATCGGCATAGCCCAGCTTTATAGTGATGCCCCTCTTCTTCTCCTCGCTGTGGACAAGTGTCCAAACGCCAGTAAGGCATTTAACAACGGATGTCTTGCCATGCTCCACATGACCGAGAAGACCTATGTTGACCTCAGCCTGACCCAATCAACCACCGCTCACTTCTTCTCTTCCTTTGGCTTCGGGGGGAATAGCTCCTCAAGTTTCTTCTCGCCAGCTTCTGTCACCTTGGTGTTAATTTGAACCGTCTCGTCTGTGATGAGGTTTCCCCTCAAGCTCTTCTTCCTTCTTTCCCCTTTTCTCTTCGCCCTGAAGCCCACTCCGCCAGAAAGAAGCAGCCTAGCCTTCCTTCCTCCCCTCAAATCCTTCCTCATTGGAAAGCCATCCTTGTCACTACCTCCGGTTATCTGGAGCTTGTAGCCGCCTGCGCCGACAGCACCGCCGTCAAGAGCATCTCCAAGCTTCAAGCCCACAAGAGCAGCCTCCTTATCCTTGGCTATATCTGTCTGGTAGCTTCTTCCTGTTTTTGGGTCTGATATTACAACTTTCATCGTATCTCCTCCCTAAAAGTTGGAATAAGAATATCGTTATTAAGCTTTATAATTATGTCGTACTCGATGCCCTATTAAACAGAAAATCCATTTTAAGTTTTTCCATAAGCCATTTCAGTTTGGACATCAGTTTTAATTTATAAAATTGTTCACTGCTTTTTCTTTTCGCCGATTTCTTCTAATTTCTTTAAACCCCCATGTTCCACAAAGTAATCCAGTATTTCGTCCAGCCTGTGCTGGGCATGGGGTGAGAAGCCTACGTGCTTCGTATGAATAATATTAATTTCTTCTTTGGTTATTTTTCCCTCCTTCTCTACCCTCTCGCCTATTTCCTTGAATGCCTCTCGCTGATTCTCATGGAACGGCACAGTCTTATGCCCTCCCCCCATGCCCCTTAGAACTTTCTTCTGTATTAGAACTTCAAAAACATCTTTGTTTGCGAAAGTAAATGGTTCATTTTGGATGACAGGGGTTTTGAGTTGACGGAGCGAAGATTCCAAACTCTCTGTTGAGGTAAGACCTTCCAGAACTACACCTTGGTTCTTTAAAAGTCCTATCCTTCTGACAAGTGAGTCAACACTGAATCTGCTCACAAGTTTCTCTATCTCTACCCTTGGTACTTTTGACATCTGTTCGCTTAGCATTGTGACTAAAGCTTCTTTTTGCGATAAGCCTAGGGTTTCTATATCCAGCTCAGTAAGTTTCTCCAGCTCTCTTCCTTGCAAGTCTCTACCATCTCTCACAACCCTCTCAATGATATTCAGGTTCGTCTTGTTCACTAGCTTTACCACGGATTCATGTGACACATTTCGCATTTTTTCCTCCACTTTCTTTATTATAGCTTCTTCATAATCCAGAAGCTCATTGAATTTTTTTGGTTCTTCTCCCAAGCGGTGTAGCCGGGCATACTCCTTCACATCTCTGCCCCGGTCTTTCAGAGATTGGACATTTGTTTTTATATAATCTTGGTTTGCTGTTAGGAGTTGGTTTAAGACACCTTTTTTACTATCTTTAATGCTTTTCATGATTCCATTTTCTTCGAGAGTTTTTATGCCTCTCTCCAGCTTAGCTGTTGATTCTGGTAAAAACCATGTTGATGGTGATATCTCATGCTCTTCTAAAATTCGTAAACGTTGGGAAATCGCATCATGTGATACGTAACTCAGAATATGACTTATGCTTTTGAAGGATGCTTTTGGCATCCATTCCTTCAGGAGCACCACAACCTCTTTTTTATCCTGCGGGTAACGGAATGCTGTCTCCTTTGCCTTGCCTGGCTGCCTCTCGAACTCCTCTGGGAACTCTTTCACAAGGAACTTTGCAAACTTCTCATTTGTTACCAGTGGCAGCTTTTTCCCCTCTTCCTCGGCTGGTTTTTCAATACGTTTTTCAGGCATGCTGAAATTATGGATTTTCTTATTTAAATAGAGCGCGGAAACTGCACAAGCTTTTTCAAGTTGTTACGTCATTAGATTGCATTAACAGAAGACGCGTGAAAAAAGCTGAAAACATATTAATCTTGCGTGGATGCAACAAAGGTATCTCCGAGGATGCCCCGTATTTTTCCAAGCAGCTCAATTTCCTTGTCATTAAGGAACTCCCTGTACCTGCTGAGAAGCATCTTGGCATGAGTCCTCGGGACATTCGTGTAAAGAACATCTCCCTCATTCACCTGCCTCCCGAAGGTTGGCTCATCCATTGAAATGGCAACCTGCATGCCCTCCTTGGCCTCAGCTATGCTCTCATTTTCGCTCTGGATTGCCTTTACCCTTCCCACAGAAACGCCTTTCTCATTTATCAGCTCGTATTCAGATTTTATCCTTCCGGCTTGGATGTCCACCCCGAATATTGCGGGGTGGGATGTATGGAAGCAGCAGCCCGCCATCACCTTGAGCTTTGCAGGCAGGACAAGTGATGAGAATGCCTGGGTGCGCTCCTGCTCCTTCTCTGCTTCAGCCCATTTCTTGTAGTTGTCAAGCAATGCATAGATTATACCCTCGCGCATTATTGTAATCCCGGCCCTCCTCGACTCCTCCTCAGCATCCTCAAGAACGTCAACATTGAATGAGAGTATCACCCCGTAATACCTGTTCTGGTTTCTTATTCCGGATGCGTCAACCACATCCTTCTTCACAACCGCCCCTATGCCCGCCTTGCTCACGGGCACCTTCTCATCTTTGAGAAGCTTTATTATTGCTTCCAGGGAGCCCAGGGTATCTGCCTTCAGTATCACTCCCTCGTCACCTTTCTCAATGAGAACCTCCTTGATTTCCTTGTCTATTTCCGCAATGAGCTTCTTCTCATCCGCCTTTCCCGCGACGAATATTGGCGAGCCAGCAATTGCATCCTCCAAGCCCGGTGCTGCTATTTTCACCCCTGCGGCTGCGTGTACCTCATCCACATTGAGGAATTTTTCTCGTGGATCCCTCATCTCGTCAAGCGGCTTTGGCCTTAGAAGTGCCCTCACCTTAGTAGTCTTCGCACCGTTTACAGTCCCAAAAACTATGGTGTCGCCCCTCTTTATCACTCCGTTGTAGAATATGGCGTCAACAGTCTTGCCGAGTCCTGTCTCATCCTTCACCTCAAGTATGCTTCCTCTCCCCTCACCTTTCACCTTAAGATGCAGCCTGTCCTTCAGGAACCTCTGGGACAAGCCCGCTATGAACATGAGCAGCTCATTCACTCCTTCGCCAGTCTTTGCGCTTAGGGGTATTATTGCAATCTGCTTTGTGAAGTCGGATATTCTGTCAAACCTCTCCGACTGGAAGCCGAGCTCGCTCAACCTGCCCACGAAGTTGTACAGCCTCTTCTCAAGCTCCTGCTGCACCTCTTGGGATTGCATGTTGAATGACTCTAGAAATGTCAAATCGGGGTGGGAAGCCCATCCTTCAACAAGGTCTATCTTGTTCATTGCGATTACGAAAGGAGTTTTGTAGTCCTTCAGAATCTCAATAGTCTCAAGAGTCTGCGGCTCGAACCCTTTTGTTATATCCAGCACAAGCACAGCCATGTCTGAGATGCTGCCTCCTCTTTCCCTCAGGTTTGTGAATGCCTCGTGGCCAGGCGTGTCTATGAAGAGCAGGCCGGGTATCTCCAGCTTGGTCTGCATGAGGCTCATCATTGTGCTGCATGCTTTGGTTATAACCTCTATTGGAACCTCGCTTGCGCCTATGTGCTGCGTTATGCCTCCTTTCTCTCTCTTTGCAACAGATGTCTTCCTTATCCTATCTAGAAGGGAGGTCTTCCCGTGGTCTACATGACCCATCACTACGACGATAGGCTGCCTTATCATGTCAAACACCAGAACAAGCCTCAGTCAGGTGAATTCCACATCTTATTATGCTGAGTAAGGTATATAACGCTTTTTCTTGCATTTGCAGTTGTGCGATATTTAAATAGGATAAAGACGTAATTACTTGTAAAGGGGTTATGCAATGGAGAGTATTGCTGGCGGGCGTGATGCATGGGGTATGAAGCCATTTGTGATATCTGATGGAAGGGCGCACTGCGAGGATGAGACGGGGCGTATTGAGCTGGAGCCCATAAAAGGCGATATTGTAGTCAGCAGAATGTCCAAGGTTGATAGGAGAATAGCCGTTGCGACGCACCTTACGTTAACGGAAGGTGAGAAAGCAGACAATGTAGTAATCAATGTTGAAGTAGATGGCAGGCAATTCGAAGTAAAACGCATAAAAGTTGAAGTTGACCCGAGAGATATTGTAAGATTCACCGGACCTTTTACCTGCAAGGTACCGGAAAATGAGCTTGGAGATGGGTTGAAAAAACTTGATGTTACATTGGAAGGGGCTCTTGATGATAGTGGAAAAAGGCTGAAAACGATTTATTTTAAGGAGATTGTTGTGCTCTACGCTGGTAGATCCAATTTGCAAGTAATACTCAAAGAACCTGCGCTGAAAAAAATGGATATAGATGTAGGGGATTATGAGAAACAGCTTAGTAAATGCCTTGAGTCTCTCACAAATTTGGAGGAGATGAGGCGCAGTTCTGCGTTCAGAGAAAGGGCAAGAAGCTAGTTGTTATAAGAAGCCTAACTGCCAGGTATGCTTCCCTTCATTACCTCCCTCAGCTTGTGGGACTCTTCCTTCGGATTTGCCGCGTCAAGGATGCTCCTTCCAACAATTGCGAAGTTTGCCCCCGCTTTGAATGCCTTCTCAGCATCACCCCCCTGGGCTCCTATACCCGGGGACAGAATCAGAATTTCGTTTCCTACCAATTTCCTTATAGTGGAGAGCAGCTCATATTGGTTGCCTGGGGCTATAACTCCCGCAACGTCAAGCTTCTTTGCCATTGCGGCAATCTCCTCAACAACATCGTTCTTGAACATGTGGCCGGGGCTGCTCATTGCAGCAAGCAGGAAAACGCCTTTCTTCATTTTATTTGCTGTGCTAACAACTGCCTCCACAGCTTTTTCGCCCTGGAAGCCGTGGCATATTATGGCGTCATATCCCTTTGTGAAGTAGTATTCCGCCTTCATGGCATTGCTCTTGTCTATATCCGCAATTTTTGCGTCAAGTATCACCGGAACTCCATCTCCGACTCTTTTTAGGGTTAGGATTGCACTCTCGTGGGAGAAACCCCATATGTCAGCGTGCTCTGGTTGCACCTTCACTGCCGCTAAGTTCTTTGCCGATTCTGAAAGTACTCTCTGGGCCTTCTTCCAGTCAGCCGTGTCCAGCGCCAGTATAAGGGTTGAGTCCCTCGCCATTGCGTTCTGCAGAAATGCCTTCCGGTATTCATTTTGCATAAAAAACCTCCTTATAGGGTTTGGGGGGGTGAGTAATAAATAACTTTTGCACGTTCGCGTGCCTTGCTCCTACACAGTGAAGTATTCACTGAATTTCTTCGTTGTCTTCAGCACCTTCGTCCTACCCTTCTTCTCTGCAGTGATGAACTGTGTTTCAACAAGCTCCTTTACATAGTCGTAGACGGATGAGCCGATCATCTTCGCAAGCTTTGACTGCGCCATTCCATCATTCTTTGCTATCACCGCAAGCGTCTTTATTGCACCTCTTGAAAGCTCCGCCTCCTTTGCCAAGCCGGACACTTTCCTCTCATACTCGGGCTTCAGCCTCATTATGTATCCTCCTTCCTCGAAAGATATCACAATGGCACTGCCTCTCTGCTCATACTCATTCTGCAGCTCCTTGAGCTTATCCTGCACAAGCTTCCAGGAGTTAAGACCGGAGATTTTGGAAAGTGTCCTCACAGTCATGGGAGAGGTGCTCATGAAAAGCGCAGCCTCGATAATGCTCTTTGCCTCAAGCATTTCCGGGGGAGCCTGCTCAGGGGGCTTCTGCTCCAGCTCCTCCTCTATAACTTCGTCAAGCTTCTCCCCTTCCTGCTTCTCCTTAGACTCTTCAACCTCCTCAGCTTCCTTCTCTATTTCCGAGATTTCCGTCTCTTCTGGTTTCTGCTCGTCCATGCTTGAATTCTTATCCTCTAAGAATATTAACCTTTACTGTATTGGTTCCGATGCTGGTTTTAAATATTGAGAATGAGCAATTTATGTGGTGATGTTTACGCCAGTAAAGGAGAAAAAGCCAGAACAAGCGGACGAAGTGATGAAAGGAAAGACCGAAAAAGTTGGAGAAGTAATGAAGGGAAAGCCCGAAAAGGTCGGAGAAGTGATGAAGAAGGAAAAGCCTCACTTTGCAGAAGCTATGAAGCGAATACGGGAGGAGGAGAAAGGAAAAGAAGCTGCACCAAAAACATTTTCTGAAGTCATGAAGAGAAGACTGGAAGAAGAGTCGGCCATATCTAAAAGGAGGCAGAAAAGAGAGAGTGAAGAAAGACTAATAGCGCAGGAAAGGGAGAGGAAGCGCAGGGAAGTTCCGGAAGATGATAGGCATGACGGGGCTAGGAGAAGACAGGAACGTGAGAAGGAAGCAGACCGTATAGAGCGAGAAAGAGCAATCAGGCGCGGGAAACGTGAAACTGAAGTTTGAGCAGGAGACTAGAAGGAACCAAAGGGGTTTCTCTTGGGCAATCCTGAGTCATCTAGGGCTTCTTTAGGCAAATCGGCATCAGCTAGGCTTCTGTTTTCTTCACATCCTCTTTTGTGGGCAGCTGTATGAATATCTCTCCAAAGAACTTCTCCTGAAAAACAGACAGCTTCCCGTCCTGGGCAAGATGCAGCACGGGCAGGAGGGTGTATATAATCTCCTTCCTGCTCCTCTCCTTCAGCAAGGATGAAAATGTCACCAATCCTTTGGAGTCGGAGCATTTCTCCACCCTCTCGTAAATCTCCTTCATCCTCTGCGTTATGTCGTACTGGGGGATGTCTATCACCATCTTTTCCTTTATCACAGGCTTCTCCTGCTTCCTCCTCTGCTCCTCAAAGACTTCCTCCAAGGCTCCCATTAGCTCGTTCAACGTAACCTTCCTCTTCCTCGGTATCCTTGTCCTCAGTGAAAGCATCGGTATCTCAACAGGCGCCTGCGCCTCGTCAATAAACGTCTGCTGCTCCACAACCTGCTCCTCCTCCTCAAATCGCAGGGCGTCGCTCTTGAAGCGCAGCAGTATCGAAGCGGCAAGGATGAGGTTTGCCGGCACCCGCAAGTCGAGCTTCTGGAGCTTCCTGACCCTCTCGAGGTATTTGCTCGTTATATCCACAAGGTCAATATTCCAGGGGTCCAGCTTCTCGCTCACCACAAGGTCGAACAGCATCTCTCTCCAGGTGGGCTGCGCGACAAGCTTCTCCAAATCCACCTTTGCCTCTTTCTCCTCTGGTTTTTGCTCTTCCATACGAGGATTTTTTCACTCTGCACATTTATTAATGTAAGGTTTAAATACAGAAAATGAGCAAATTTAGATGGTGGTGTTTATGGAAAAAGTTAAAGTTGATGGCAAAAGCACCATGAAGCTTGTAGAATTCGACACTATCAAGGTTGCAAGAGAAAAGGTGCCCAGCCAAGTGCTTGATGTTACGATGGAAAAGAAGGGTGAGATAGTCAGGAGAGGCAAGCTTTTTTTTGATATCCCTTCTCGAACTGACAAGCTGCGCCTTGACCTTGATATAGGATCTGGATGGGAATCTAACCTGACTATACTTTTCAATGCAAAACTCGAGAAGGGAGTGGATACGCCACAGAAATCACCGCCTACCCTTTTAGAAGTTAAAATTGCAAGCCAGATGCCTACGCTGAGTATGGCTAGAAAACTTTTGGAGGAAGAACCAACGAATGCGCCTAAGGTCCCTGTTGTGAAGCTGGAATTGGTGAATATAGCCGGCGTTGGAACACACTCCAAATACTTTGACCTTGAAATTGGGAAAATAAAAACAAAGCTCGAGGACGCCATGAATAATACTCCGGAAGGGCGGGAACTGGTAATGACATTTGAATCTAGGCGTTCCGAGCTAAAACGAGCTGGAATACTGCACTAAACATTTATTTTTAATTCTAGTTCTAACGTGCAGGGAGATTAGAAAGAACCGCAAGGTTCCTCTCCTGAGCCAATATTAACCTTTCCAGTTCCGGCACATCTCGCACAAGAAACAGCACTTTCATCTCGGGCATAAGCAATACCGGTGAAAACAGTGATTTCACCTCGGCAGTAAATCACTGGTAAATCGCCATAAAACTCGGTAAATCCCTCTTTCTCGCAAGCGTATAAATTACGTCGGGTAAATGCGGTAAATCCGCTCGCGTTGCGGAAAGGTCTGCCGTCGGAGTGATGGCAGTAGCGGATTTACTTTTCAGGAAGCTCCGGGTATTCCAGCAGGACTACCTTCGGGATATTCCCAAGCTTGTCGATTGCTCTTTCTTCAGCATCTTCGAGTTGAAATGGTCGTAAATCCTTATCACAGTGTCTGCTGCCGAAGCGACCACCTGTTCATACTCCTCCCTGCTTATCTCGCACTTTTCATCTACTCTGTGCGGAAGGTGGAACACGAACCCTTCTAGGGCTACCTCGTAATGCTCATACAGCTCCTTGGCTATTGTCTTGTCGTCAGGATAGTCAAATCTTCGCAGAGATGCCCTAAGCTTGTCAATCCTTCTCAGAGGCTCGGCTCCAGGTGAACTCTGCCAAAGAGTTACATTAATGCCGGGTATTTTCAAATACTCCTCAAAGACTTCCTTTGAGTCTGCTTCGACGTAAACAATTGGGTTGCTTTTCAGCTCGGTAGGCTTCGAGTTGCTGTAAACTAAATAAGGAGCATGTGTTGCTGGGCTGTAGTGTATGTCTACAATGACGCTTGCACGCTCATCCCTTGCAGTTCCTAGCATTTCATTGTAAACTAGCAGATTATCGAAATTCTCCTTTTTGAAGAGCCTGTCCTGTTTCCTCATGCCGTAATCCTTTCCTGTTTTCATCCAGTGCAGGTCTATGACATCAGATGCATGCGTAAACGATTTCAGTTCGCAGACCTTTATGTCCCTCTCACCCTTGATTTTTTGAATTCGTTTCGCAACATCTTCCGTGAACTGCCTCTCAGGAGTGTGGGCGCCCCATGTCACGAGCATCGTTATGTATCTCCTTGCTTCCCCGACGTCCTGCGCGGCTTTCTCGAATTCTTTCTTATTCAGAATAGTCTTTATAGGTACGCTCCCCTCACCAGTCTCTGCGGTTTTGTGAATTCCATCCATGCCTGAATTATGCCTTTTCTTCTATTTAAACCCTAGAGAAGTCTATAAAGATTGTTATAAGGTAACTCCGGGAACCTATCGCTCGACCAGCTCAACCCTCAAAAGTTTATTTTTTATGAACGAGTCCAAACGATCGGAAAGCTCACCTCCCAATCCGCTCGAGCTCATCCCAGACATTTTCAGCTCCTCTTGAAGCTTCCAATCTTCTAAATGCCCCCGCCCTCCATTTGCCCGGTCCAGCTCCACAATCAGCTTTTCTATCTCTCCCAGCCCTCCCTCCCTCTCGAATACTATTTCGTGCCATTTAGCTTCAAAAATTCTGGATGCTTCCTCAGGAGTTATAAAGCCCCTCTGGTCTATCCTATGCTCGATTTCAATAAACGCTTCCCCTATGATGGAAGGAAGCTTGCGTATTTCAGCATCAAATTCCGCCCTCTTCCCGCGTTCATACTTTATTCTTGTCATTTTCAGCGACTCCTTCTTCGGAGGTGATTCCAGCAAATGTATGTCGGTCAGCTGCCCCAGGCTTATCCCCTGGTCCTCCAGATTCTTTACATTTGTGGAGATGGTATCCAGTCGGGTCTTGTTGACGAACTTTACTATATCCGCCATGGGGATCCGCGTCTCTTCCTTCAGCATGTTTATTATATCCCTTTCAACCTCATCAAGAAAACTGCTGAATTCCGCAGGCGCTTTTGTCAGGAGGCCCTGCCGGGCGTACTCCGCTGGGTTCCTCCCTCGCGTTTCCAGAGCCATTATGTTAGCCTCAAGGTTAATCGGGGTTGCCCCTAGGAGCGACAGCGAGGGAATGGAGCATATCTTGTGCCTATCAAAAATCTGCATATTCTTCTCAATCTTATCCATTGAAGCGTGCTTTAGAAGGTTGCTTATGCCCTCAACGGAAGCACTCTCCACTCTGCTTTTTATTATCCGGATAGTCTCCCTGTCTCCCTTCGGGCGGCTGTCTGCTAAGGCCTTTGCATCACCCCAGCGCATGTAAAGGTCTCTCATCAGCCATTTTTCAAACTCCCCTCTGCTCATAAGCCTGGTATCCTTCCCTTCAGTTTTGACCTGCTCGGCGCACATGGTTAGATTATGGCTTTTTCGATATTTAAGCTTGTTCGATTAACACCGGCAAATCGTAACTTTCGGTTATGTAACCATGGTTACATCTAACCTCTCAACCCATCTTATCAGGAAGCTTCGGTGCCTTCCTTATCAGCTCGTCAATGTCGGTTATGCCTGTCTTAAACTTCTCCAGGCTTACCCCATACATCTTCACTTCCTTCTGGCCCACCACAACAAGATTAGCCTCCTCTATTCCTAGAAACAAGCCCCTCGCTTTGCATCTCTTTTCAAAATCATCCAATCTCTCTTTACCAACTATTGCCTGCAATGTGTAATAATCCCTGAAACCCTCGCTGTATCTCCTTGCCTTGCCTGCTTCGTCCCTCCATACGTCAAAATTCAAATATTTATCCTGAGGGTGATCATAGTCCCCCATCCCATGTTTATGTTTATAAAATGCAGGGAGAGGAGTTGCTATTTTATCCATAAAACTTATAGCATAAAACGCCCTGACAAATGCATCCTTGCTGCTGAGCAATTCAGTCTCGGCGAAAGTGGCTTTGCCTTCGCTGTACCTCTGCATAGCCCTCCGCAGCCTTTTTGCATCCTCACCCCCAGTACGGAATTTATGTAAATCCTCCCAAAAAAGAGCCAGCCTACGGGCACTTTCATCACGTATATGGTCCATCTCGTGCAATATTGCTCCAATCGACGAAATGGCGGATTCCTGCGCGTAATACAGCACTCGGGTGCCGTCCTTCTCACGGCTTCCATGCCAATCTCCGTCATAAGATTTGAGTATTCTCAAACCTTGAGTTTCCATCCCATGATTTTTCTTTACATACTCAAGTACCTGCATAAAGTGATCCCTTGACTGGATTGAGAGGGGCAAATTGTTCTCTTCAGCAAAGTGGTTATCAAGATACCGAACTAGCGGGCTGTTGCCTAACCGGAACATTCTGCCTGCCTTTATAGTCTCGCTGTATCTGTACGGATCCTTTATTTCCTTCAGCCTCTCTCTCGCCCAGTCTCCCATCCACGCCTTTACTTCCTTTTGTTTCTCCAATGTGCCCAGCGCCTCATCAGCTATCTTCCAGCATTTTTCATAGAGTCCCTTGGCTTCTTCGCTTAAAACCAGCTCGCTTGACTTTGTAGCTGTTACCATGCCTAAATTATGCCTCTTTTGATATATTAAGATTACTTTGGAAGTTGGAATCTGAACTCAAAAGTAACTGCCCGCCCTTGGCATCCTGAACTGAAATGTTAATGCCCAGCTGTAGCTTTGAACTGAAATAGTCAAGAACCTTAATATACTCCTGAATAACAGACCACCTTTTTTATCTTTCTAGTTCCAACCGTTCCGTCAGGAAGAATAAATGCCTTATATCTAGCCCTTCGCTTCTTTTCCCGCTTATAAATGCAACCTCTTGGAGCTTTCATTTATACCACCTCTATTTTTTAACTTCTTTTTTTGTTAATTCATCTTTTTGTTTCGTCATGATTTCACTCCCACAATTTTTTAATTACCTCATCAACAGTTATCGTTTCAAAAATTGGGCAGTCCTTTTTTTCAAAGTCTATTATCTTCTGTATCTTTTCCCTGTTCCATTTTTCTACTCCTCTGAATAAGTTATCTGGGCCGATAGCACAGAAATCAGGTCTTTCCTTATCCCAAACCGAGCAGTAATATTTTCCGTCTTTCATATATAGTTTAGCACACTCTTTTTTGAATGTTATCTGCTTCATGTCGAGTCCATCCCCAAATGTAAAAGGCGTGTCCTCTGTGATCTCTGTGATAATTGTATTATCGAGCATCCATCTAAACCTAAGTGCGGAGTCTAAAGTATCGTATAGAGTATATTCCTTGCAACACTTGGCACATCTTTGGCATATCTCCGAGTTTGCCAATTTGCTTTTGTTCCCGATTATTGTCATCTGCTCACCTTCTTGGGGACTGGCAGAGGTTTTGTATGGGGAGCCAGTAGCTTTATCGCTCGCTCTAAGGCATACTTCACTTCTCTCTCATTCTTGCAGCCTGTGCATATTACCTTGCCGTTCTTGAAGAGCAGAAGAGATGCCTTTGGATCTTTGAACTTGAGTATTGCACCTGGGAACTGCTCTGGCTCATACTCCACATTCCTGATTTTGCTGGCAATAGTGTAAAGGTCAAGCTCCACTCCCAGATTGGCTGAAGCTACTATGTTCTCTATCTTGAACGATGGATCAATTGTAAGTTTCTTTGTCAATGAAACACCTTCTCTGCCCCTTCCAGCCCATTTCTACTTAAAACCACCTGTTAGATGCCTCCCACCATACTCTCACTCATCAAATAGTTCTGTTCTGTAGTATATTAAGATTGCTTTGGCTTGAGAATAAGCTAAACCCTCCCTTCCTTCAGATCTCTCAGATACTCATCCGGATGATCTATGTGCCTCATGGTAAGAGGAGGATGTTTAATCGTGTATTTGATTGGGTTTTCCCCGGTTTTTTTCTCTATATACCCCAAGAACGCCATGCCCTTGGAATTTAGAGGTTGCTCCTCGTCCTCCTTAAGCAGTGTGGACTGTCTCATAGCCTTGTAGGAGTAACCAAATTTGCTTATAACCCGGTACCCGGCGTAGTATGCAATGCCCTCGTCGAAAGCTTGCCGGGCGTCAATCCCGTCTCTGACTATCTGCCATCTCGCCTCCATAGCTTCCTCATCCCCTGCTAGTTCAGAGTGGATTTTTACCTGCTCACGTATGGAGTCTACAGACCAGTTCGCAACCTCAGGAATATTCTCCTTGATTGTTTGGTGCAGCTGCTCGTGGACAAAAGTGTTAAGGACAAGAAACCTCTCGATTCTCTTCCCTTCCTCGCTGTTTGGGCTGACTAGTTGCACTGCGCACTGCAGTCTAAACAGCTCTTCAATGTTGTCCCGCACAATATATGCGGTATTTTGCTCAGAGCTGAAAAAACCGGAAGTAGCTCTAAAAATGCTGGGCATATCGAAATCAACACCTTCCATTATCTCCCGTCTGAGCTCTTCGAGGAGAGTCTTATCGGACATGAACTTTTTGGATGTCGAGTAGAACTCTTCCTGCGTCATTTTCGTCGCTTCATCCCTGCTAATGAATTTTATGCTTATCTCGCCTTTTTTAAAACTCGTACTTACTTTCATCCCTGTTATGTCTTCGATACGTTTTGCAACTTGCATTATTTCGTATTTCGAAGGCACGTATAGCTCGGTTGGTGGAGAAGCAGATTCGCTATTAGTTTTATCTGCACCATGAAGTCTGATTATATGGTCCTTTATGTTCGTATCAGCTGATGGCTTAACAGTCCACATGCTGAGATTATGCCTCTTTCAATATTTAAGCTTGCTTTGTAACCATGGTTACATTCTCCGCCAAATCTCATCTTCGCTTTGGTATTAGCCTGTTTCTCGGCAGATTTAAATATCAGAAATGGCGTAATTTAAGTGCTGAGATTTATGGTAACAACTGTGATGGATGAACCAAAAATGCGGGTAGAAATGCAAAGGAAATACTTTAAAGAAAAAGATTACAAAGTGGTAGAAGTTCCTAGAAGCAGGCTGGGTGAACTGTCCCACATATGGAGCCTGCTGCCAAGGATCGGGTATGACGAAGGCAAACCTCAGCCCAGTATGATTCCTGTCGGTTTTGTAAAAAAAGAAGACGAAAAATGGCATCTTTTGGGTGTAGTAAAGCATCAGGATGTATTGCATCATGTACCAGGATCATCGGATTTGTTTGTAGAACCGCTAACAGGGAAATTAAGCATAACTCCAAAACCCCAAGACGATATAACACGAAATATGGTTGAGGTTCTTGTTGCAAGGCTTCCAGAGCCATTAAAAACCAAGCTGTATGAAGCAGCCCTAAAGCATGCGGATTTAGGCAGGGATATGTTCGTAAAGGATTAGGACACCGCCAGATTACAGCTCTCCCTTCATCTTCTCAAGCAGAAAATCAAATCTAGTAAAGCCCGCTTCCTCGTTGATATGCCCCGCATTCTTCAGGATAATCAGTTCTGCTTTGAGGTTTTTTGCAAGATTTCTGCCCTGCTCAAGTGGTACATAGGGGTCGTTATCTGAGTTCATCACATAGAACTTTCCGCAGTTTCTCCTTATTTTATTCCAGTCGAACTGCTTTCCCACGAATGTTCCAATAAATTCATCAAACTCCGGGTTATCCAGAGGAGTTGTGAAACCTGCGACAAAAAAAGCCGCCTTAACAGGTTTATCCAGTCTTTCAATCACGCTAAGAAGGAATGCAACTCCCAGGCTGTGACCGACAACAATGGAGTTTTCCAGCTGAGGCTTATACTTTTCAAATGCATCCAGCCAGTTCTGCAGCTTCGGGTCTTCGGGGTTGGGAAGCTGCGGGACAAGCACTCTGCAGCCCAGCTTCTTCAGCTCATTTTTAAGCCAAGGAAGCCAGTTCTCAGAGGGGCTTCCGCCAATGCCGTGTATAATGAAGACGTTAGTCATCACAAAACCTTGAAATCCACCACAACCTGCACAATTCCGGGAGCGAAAGGCCTCACTATCCTCTTCCCGATTATTTCCGCCTTTCTCCCGCTGAGCTTTGCTTCGCTTATGACAAGCCTCTCAGCATCCTCAAACGGGTTTTTCTCAGGGGCAAACTGGTATATGTGTATTACGCAGTTCTTCCTTGCCGCAAGGAAAGCTTCTGAAAGGAATTTCTCAGCCCCTTTTGGGAGAGGCATTAGAATCCTGTCCGCGGAATTCACAAATTTTTTCGGAATGATATCCTTAACATCTCCCAGTATGGGAGTTATCATCTCCTGCATCCTGTTCAGCCTTATGTTTTCTTGCATGTACTTGAATGCAACAGGATTCAGCTCTATTGCTTCAATTTTCACCCTCGGCTGCATTTTGGTAATCACTATGGGAAAGGGCCCCACTCCAGCAAACATTGCAAGGATTTTCTCTCCAGGCTTCACCTGTTCTGCAATTCTTTCCCTCTCGAAAGACAGCCTTGGGGTGAAGTAAACTTTCGCAACATCAAGCCGGAACCTGCAGCCATTCTCCTTGTACTCCGCAACCGTCCTTTTCTCGCCTGCGAGGAACTTCAGCTTCCTTATCCTGTACACACCTTCCATGGGCCCGAGCTTCTTGTAGACTGATTTGACATTCCTGTGCACGCTGAGCAAAGAATCTGCAATGAGCTTCTCCTTTTTCTCAAGCTCCTTGGGAATTTCAACTATTGCAATATCTCCGATAACATCGAAAGACTTCACTACCGAGTTGAGCTCTTCCGCTGTTAATTTACCTTTCAAGCTCTCCTCAAGCGAGAGGACTCGTGGGGCTCTTTTCTCAAGCTTCTTTTCAATGAGCTTGAAGCTCTTGAATCCGCCCTTCAGAGGGAAGTAAATTCCTGTTGGCTCAGCTTTGGGGGAATAACTGTTGTCAAGCAAGTTTAGCGAGATGAGCTCTTTTCTGACTCTCTCCGCGTCTTTTCTCTTAACGAGTATGCATTTCATAAGGTATATTTAAGGAGTAAACTCTTTAATTCATTTCTTAGAATGGGGGGAATTGCTCTACTCAAGTTTTCCCCTAAGTTTCTTTGCGACTTTCTCAGCTGGTCCTGAGAGTGATATTTCCGACGCCTCTCTGTTTACACCAGGGGCATGTGTTACGAATTGTGGCTCCTCAACTATCTTCTGATGCCTTTTTAGTGTTCCTGACACGAGTATCACCAGTTTGAATTATGCCGTTTATACTATTTAAAAGCACTGGATACCACACCGAAGAAAGCTTTAATATTCACAGGTAAAATTATGTTATGGAGAATGAAGCGAAAGGCTCTCTGCTCATTGTATTGGCATGTCTCATGTACAGTTTCATAGGGGTTTTCTCGAGGTTTGCAGGCATAAACTTATTCGCTCTGGTTTTCTACAAGGAAGTGCTCGCTGCGCTCTTCTTTTTCTTCATATTTCTTTTTGCCCGCAAGGATGCGGGTAAGTTGAAGATGAATTGGGAGATGGCGAAATTTTTCATCCCCTACGCGCTTGTCGTTACCATAACTGAAGTGACGTTCATTGGAGCGTATCTGAACACAAGTATGATAAACGCTATATTCTTGGGTGGCCTGACTCCAGTATTTGTTGCTGTGCTATCCTTCTTCTTTCTGAAAGAGAAGTTGAACCTAACAACACTTCTCTCTTTGATTCTTGGGGTTACGGGAATAGGTTTCATTGCGGGAGCTGACCTGCTTGGCGTGCTTAATGGGAAAAACCTCCTTGGAGATGCTCTGGCAGTGATTTATGCCATAGCCTACGCCGTCTTTATCATATACGGGAGGGAAAGGGCGAAGAGGAAGGTGGATATCTACTATTCTGTTTTCTGGTCGTATGCAATTGCAGCTCTTTTCCTACTCCCAGTTGATTTGGTGTATGGCACACTGGCAATCCCATTGGAATCAGTGGTATGGATTGTGCTGCTAGCTTTCCTATGTACGAATATAGCCTTCATCCTATTCTGCAAGGGCTTTGAGTATATTGATGCGCCGAAGGGCAGCATAGTTACGTTGGCAGAGCAGGTGTTTGTGACTATCAATGCATTCCTTTTCTTTGGGGAGAACCTGAGTCTTTTCGCGGTTATAGGCGCAGTTCTAATCTGCTCTTCAGTTGTTCTGGAAGAGATGAGATAAGTTCATTCAAAGAATATTGAAGGTTTCATTGGCGTTGACTGCACTGCTTTCTTCGCATGCGCTTCCTGAGCCTTCTCCTCAGGCAGCACATATACATCGGCATTCAGCTCGCTTGAGAGGAACTTCTTCGCACTTTCAAGCGCATCCATCTCCTGCCTGAGAGTTAGAACCAGTGGGGAAAGGTGACCTACGTTCTTGGTTAGCTGCTGGAGAACCCTCTGCGTTTCCTGGGGGTTGGCCCTCATCCTGTCGTCGTTCATGGCTTGCTTCATCACAACATCGAACTTCTTCTCCTTGTATGCCATGGAGTAAAGCTTCCTCTTCCATTCCGATGCGCAGTATATGTATATGTTCCTCGGGGTGACCTTGGTTATCTTCAGAATAGTCTCAATGTCATCCCTTGTTCTGGAGATGAGCTCCTCTGAGAGGTCGGCAGTTTTGTCTATTTTTGTCTCATCACACTTGGGCCATTCTGCAATGGAGACAAAGCTGGAGTCATCCACAAACTCCTTCTTGCCGAGCTTTTCCCACATCTCCTCAGAGAAGTGCGGCATGAACGGGGTGAGCAGCAGCAGGAGGTATTCCAGGTATTCGCGAAGAACATTGCGGTTCTTCCCACCTCTCCTCAGGTACAACTTCAGCTCGCTCACGGAGCTGTATAATGCCTCCTGCGCAATGTCGCGCAGCTCCAGCTTCCTGTAGAGCTCTTCCGATGCTTTTACCTTCCCGTGCATCGCTGAGAGAAGCCATCGGTCAACTGCATTGCCCTCCTGCGTGAATTCATTGCATCTTTCAACCAGAGTGGCAATGAAGCTCATCCTTGAAGCTATGCCCTCCGCCATGGTGGAGTTGAAGTCTGCATCCTGCGAGAGGTCCGCACCGGAGACAACAGAGAAGCGCACAACGTCCGTGCCGTATTTCTTTATGGCCTCCCTGAGCGGGAGTATGTTGCCCATGCTCTTGCTCATCTTCTTGCCTTCCATGAGCACGAAGCCGTTTGTCGCTATCTGCCTGGGCCACAGCTCAGGAGGGAATATGGCAACGTGGTTGAAAAGGAAAAATGTGAGGTGGTTGTGAATCAAGTCTCCTGCAGAGTGCCTTGAGTCGAGCGGATACCAGTAAAGGAACTCCTCCCTCATCCTGTTGAGGAGCTGCTCATCGATTCCTGATGTAAAGGAGAGCTTCTTGGAATCGCCCTTTCCAAGGAGAACGCAATCGAAGAACTCCGGGGAGAGCTTCTCTGCATCCACATTCTTGAGGTAGTGCGAGATTGTGTAGAATGCCATGTATATAGTGGAGTCTGAGAGTGATTCGATTATCTGTTTCTTGTCGAACGGGAAGGGTGTGCCAAGCCCGCTAGCCCTCACGCATGCTTTTTCCTTGAGCCAGTCAATTGTGTACTCGTACTCAACAACTGTCTTTTCCGGTATTATGTTAACCTGTTTCAGGCATTCCTTCACCTGCTCTTTCCATTGTTCATCTCCGTAGTTGATGAACCACTGTCCCTCAACCCTCTTGACGACGCAGAGAGTGCCGCATCTGCAGTATACAGGGCCGTTTATTATGTCGTATATGAGAAGTGCTTTTCCCTCTGCAAGCATATCCTGCTTTATCTTCTCCTTTGCAATGAGCGCCCTTTCTCCCCTGTACTTGCCGAGCATCATCCTTCCTCCATGCGCCTCCGCCCTGTAGAGCTCCTCTGTTGCCTGCGCAGCCTTGGGATCCTTCTGGTTCGCAACCTCAAGCCTCTCTGAAATCTCCCTAGCTGGATATTTCCCATAACCACTAAGCTCTATAACCTGAATCATTCTATCCGAGTAGCTCTCAAAGGAAGTCTCCTTCAAATCCCTCAAAGCGAGGAAGTCGTAAGGTGCGTGGGCTGGCACGCTCATCACAACCCCGGAGCCGTTCCTGGGGTCAACGAAGTCGGCAGGCAGTATGGGTATCTCTTCCCCGGTCATTGGGTTTTTGCAGGTCCTGCCTATGAGCTCTACTGCCCTCATCTGCTCCTTCACCTCAAGCTTCATCTGGTGCTTCATTTTCTCAGCCGCGTCAGAAGAAACAATATAACTCTCCCCATTGCTCTCAACTCTGACATAATTCACTGCAGGGTTCACCCATAGGTTTGTCACACCGTATATTGTTTCAGGCCTAAAAGTGGCAGTGAGCAGGTAGTAGTTCCCAAATTTGAATTTTATGAGCACATACTCGTCAATGTTGGGGTCCACATCGCCTTGTGTATCGTGGGAGCCCACTGCATTGTTATCCTTGGGGCACCAGGGGACAGGATGGCTGCCCTTCGTGAGATAGCCTTTCTCGTTCAGCTTCATGAACTGCCACTCTATGAACTTGTTGAACATCTTGTCATAGGTATAGAACTTCCTCCTCCAGTCTATGGAGAAGCCCATCTCCCTCATGCCAAGCTCGATTTCCCTGCTGAAGTAATCAACAAGCTTCTCGGGAGTATTCAACTGTGAGATGATATGCTCGGGAATGTTGTAGATGTTCTTGAAAATCTCGCATATCTCCTTGTCTCCTTCCGCAATTCTCTTAGCCATGGCAAGCACAGGCGTGCCAGTGACATGGAAGCCCATTGGGAAGAGCACGTTATACCCCTTCATCCTCATGAAGCGCGCGTAGACATCTGTTGTTGTATATGTTCTTGCATGCCCTATGTGCTGCGGTGAGTTGGGGTAGGGAAAGGCAGCCGTGAGGAAGAACTTCCTCACCTCACTTACATCTGGCTCGAAAATCTTGGCATCTGCCCATCTCTTCTGCCATTTCTGCTCAATCTCATGGAATTCCATGGGTACCACATAGTTATTTGCAGGGAGCATTTAATAATTTATAGAAAAGCGCTGCAGAAGCTCCAGAAGTTCTCCCCAAGAGTCTGGGCGTAGTAGCCTCCTTCAAGCACTGCAAATGTTCTTGCTCCGAGCTTCTCTGCCTGCTTTCTTATCATGCTTCCTATTTTTTTGTATGTTGCGCTGTCCCGTATGTCTATTGCATTCCCGCAGGAGTAGTCCTTGTAGAAGGTGTCAAAGCCGACGCTCACTCCTATGAGCTGTGGCTTGAATTCCTCTGAGTATTTTGGGAAATTTCCTTCAAAAATTTTGAGGTATTCTGCATCGGTTGTTTCCGGCTGCAGGACTACATTTTTTATGTGCTTGTTATTCTCACGCTCAAAGCCCGAACTCCACGGGAAGCATGTATTTGGGTCTTGGTGGAAGGAGAGGTAGAAAACCCTCTTGTCGTTGTAGAATATATCCTGCGTTCCGTTGCCGTGGTGCTGGTCTATGTCAACAATCATTGCGCTCTCTGTTTTTGTTGCAATAACCGACGCAACAGCAAATGCAATATTATTCAAATAGCAGAAGCCCCCGAATGCATTCCTGCTTGCGTGGTGCCCCGGAGGCCTGATGAGGGCAAAAGAGAAGCCCTTTTCAGAGTTTTCCGCAGCCTTGAGAGCCCCGCCCGCAGCAAGCTTGGCGATGTTGAATGTATTGCTTGAGAATGGGTTGTCGCCCCCTCCCTGCTGCATGTCTGAGAGGAATTTCAGCCTCTCAATATACTCTTCATCATGCACAATATAGAGGTCCCTTATCGGCAATTTCCTTGGGCTTATCAAAGGTTACTGGAAGGTTATTCTCCTTCAGGTATTTGACTATTGCAATGAGCCTCTGCGGGTTTTCGGGGTGGCCTGCCCCAGTTTCATGCTCCAGGAATCTATCGGAATAGACGATTTTCATAAAACCACAATGCCAAAGCTGCGCTTCACATGCTAGGCTGGCCTTTTAATCTTCCTCTTCTTCCTCCTCTTCCTCTTCTTCCGCCTCTGCGTCTTCTTCCTCGTGCTCTTTCTCTTCCTCGTCCTTCCCGGTCTCTTCATCCTCTTTTGCTCTGAAGCCGCATTCCCAGATTATAAGTTGTTCATTCATATTCACCACCAATCAAATACCAGCGCCAGGGGTGAGATTTGAACTCACACTCCCCGTAAGGGGAACCAGATCTCAAGTCTGGCGCATTGACCAGATTCTGCCACCCTGGCACGGAGTATATTCTCTCCGCTCACCTTTAAAAAGCATTTCAATTTGAAAAGAAGAATCACTCAAGACTTATCTCAATGTGAACAGTGTCAGGCACCCTGACCCTCATAATCTGCCTCAGAATCCGCTCATCACCAACAACGTCAATCACCCTCTTCCTTATCCTCATCTCCCAGTGCTCATACGTGTCTGAGCCATCCCCGCATGGAGTCCTTCTCGTAGTGATTTTCAATCTCTTTGTGGGAAGAGGAATTGGGCCTCTCATCTCAACGCCCGCGGTCTTAGTGATGTCCCTTATCTGGTTGCAGACATCGTCAAGCTCCCTTGGGTCCTTGCCTATGAGTTTTATTCTCGCGCGGGTCATGTGTTGGCACCTTTGTTTGTTCTCATCAGGTCATGATGAGAGACAGAAGGAAAAAAGAAATCAAGCAACTTTCGAAACCTCCAGAACAACTCCAGCGGCAACTGTCTGCCCCATGTCTCTTATGGCAAACCTCCCCAGCTGCGGGAACTCGTTGAACTTCTCCACAACAAGGGGCCTCAGTGGTTTCACCTTCACTACGGCAACATCTCCGGTCTTGATGAAGTCCGGGTTCTTCTGCATTGTCTGGCCCGTCTTGGGATCCTTCTTCTCCAGTATATCTGTTATCGTGCATGCCATCTGCGCAGTATGTATGTGGAAGACTGGCGTGTATCCCTTGGCTATTGCCGTTGGGTGCTCCAGCACCACTATGTTCGCAGTGAACTCCTGCACAACTGTTGGCGGGTTGCTCGCAGGTCCTGCCACCTCTCCTCTCTTCAAATCCTTCTTGTCAACTCCCTTAACATTAAAGCCTACATTGTCTCCGGGCTTTGCCTCTGTGAGAGGCTGGTGGTGCATCTCTATGCTCTTCACCTCTCCCTTTGCACCAGACGGCATGAAGACAATGACGTCGCCCGGCCTCATCACGCCTGTCTCAACTCTTCCCACTGGCACCGTGCCGTGGCCGGTTATTGTGAATACATCCTGGACAGGAAGCCTCAGCGGCTTGTCAAGCGGCTTTGCGGGAACCGTGAATTTGTCGAATGCCTCAACAAGAGTTGGACCTTTGTACCAGTCCATCTTCCCCGTCTTCTTCACAACATTCTCCCCCTCGTATGCAGAGTAGGGAATGAACTGCACAGTTTCCATCTTGTAGCCTATATTCTTCAGCAGTGTGGTGATCTGGTTCTTCAAATCCTCGAACTTTACCCTGTCGTAGCCCACGCTGTCCATCTTGTTGATTCCAACCACAATCTGCTGTATGCCTAGCACCTTTGCAAGGAACGCATGCTCCTTTGTCTGGGGCTGGATGCCCTCCTTGCATGAAACGACAAGCGTTGCGGCATCTGCCTGCGAAGCGCCTGTAATCATGTTCTTCACAAAGTCCCTGTGGCCTGGCGCATCAATTATTGTGAAATAGTACTTGGGAGTCTGGAACTCCTTGTGCGCAACGTCTATGGTGACTCCTCTCTCCCTCTCCTCCTTGAGCTGGTCCATGGCAAATGCAAATTCAAATGTAGGCTTTCCTACTTTCTCAGCCTCTTCCTTCAGCTTCTTCAAGTCCTGCTCGCTCAATGCGCCAGTGTCATACAGGATTCTTCCGACTGACGTGGATTTACCGTGGTCAACATGCCCTATGAAGACCAAGTTTAGGTGTTCTTTTTCGGCCATGATATCCCTCCAAATATTTTACCGTCTGTAAATATGCATCTAATACTGTAGAAGCCATATACTTCTATACCTGATTATTTTTAACCCTTTCGGAGAAAACGGGGGAAAGTCACCTTTTTGAGAGCTCTGATGCAACAACCCCCCCAACAGCTCCAAGAATTGCGAAGAGTATCATTGTTGCGATGAGCTTTATGAGAATGAATACTGCTGAGAGCAGGGGGTCTGTGAATGCAAGCTGCATCACGAAGTTTGCTATGTCCACACTGAGTCCAAGTGAGAGAAGGAAGTTCGTACTTGGCATTAGGATGATGTCATGCAAAAGCACTGAATAGATTATATTGAATGCAGTTGCGATGAGCGCTGCGAATACTCCGCTTATTGCCCCCACCCTAATAGCATCATTTCTGCCAATGTAGCCGGTACCATACTCGTCAATCCTCAGCCTAAGCAGGTATGTGGAAAGGGCGCCTCCAATAGCGCTCCAGAACATCAGCAGGTTTATGAAAGGCAACCCCATCATGAATCCGCCGAATATACCGCCAACAAGGGTTGAGCTGACCGTCTCTGAAGGCTTCACGGAGAGCTCTACTTTGGCAAGCGGTATGTGTTTCTCCTCCACCTCGACAGTGGGGCGCATCTCCTCATACTTTCTCTGCGGAACCTCAACAACTGCAGGTTCCGGGGGCTCGTAAGCTGCTCGAAGCTGCGAGGAGCACAGCCTGCAGTAAAGCTTTCCCTCCTTTTCAATGGCGCATGATTCGCATATGGGTCTTCCGCATGACGAGCACAGCCCGACCGCCTCAGACCTGGGGTGGTTGCGGCACTTTATCTCCGCAAATTTTGATTTTGAAAGGCAATCCTTGCAGTAGACTTTCCCATCCTTCTCAGCGGCGCACTTTGAGCATACCCCCTTGTTGCAGGATGAGCATATGCCAACTGCTTCCGACTTCGGGTGTTTGAAACATCTCATGTTATCCCTCATACTCTTGAATACCCTTATTTAAATTTGTAGCGGTAGGTTAGTGTTTTAAATTTGCTATATCAGAAGTATTAGAGTGCGTGGGCCCGTAGCGCAGCCTGGATAGCGCGGCAGTTTCCTAAACTGTAGGTCGTGGGTCCAAATCCCACCGGGCCCGTTGTGGAAGCATGAAAATTGAGGAGAAGTTTGAAGGAGTATTTGTCATAGAAGGAAGGCTTGCTACCAGGAACCTTGTAAAGGACTTCAAAGTGCACGGGGAGAGGCTCGTTTCGCTGGAGGGCGTGCAATACAGGTACTGGGATCCATACAGGAGCAAGCTTGCGGCCGCAGTAATCAAGGGGATGAAAAAAATGCCTGTGGAGAGTGGTTCGAAAGTGCTCTACCTTGGTGCTGCTGCTGGGGTGACTCCGAGTTTCATATCTGATATTGTGGGAGAAAAGGGAGTTGTTTACTGCGTGGAGTTCGCCCCGAGGAGCATGCGGGACCTTTTGTATGTGTGCGAGAAAAGGAGCAATATGCTGCCTTTGCTTGCCGATGCTAGAAAAACAGAAGAGTATGAGAAGGAGGTTGGCAAAGTTGATATTATATACGAGGATGTGGCGCAGCCTGACCAGGAGGATATAATGATCAGGAATGCCCAGAAGTTCTTGAGGAAAGGCGGCTATGCGATGCTCGCCATAAAATCGCAGAGCGTTGACGTGACTAAGCAGCCTAAGGAGGTTTATGAGAAGCTGCTGGGCAAGCTGGAGGAGCACTTTGAGATACTGGAGTGCTACGAGCTTTACCCTTTTGACAAGGATCATCTGTTTGTTTTGATGAGATATACCCAATGATACTGATAACATTGTGACATGCTCCACCCCTAAAGGGTGTGGGCTTCCTGCTTCACAGACGTTGCTACTGCAACATCTCTCTCCTTTTGCAAGGAATTGCAGGCGTTACTTCCCCCTTGCCCAGGGGTAGCTCTCATGAGTATATTGCGTGCAGCATTCAAGTCTCTGTCTATTAACAAACCACAATTGGGGCAGGCATATATCCTGTCTCCGAGACTCAAGTCGTCCCTGATGTTTCCGCACCTGCTGCACATCTTTGAGGTATTTTCAGGGTCTACAAACACCACTCTGCATCCAGCTCCCTCCGCCTTGTATGCAAGCATGTTTGCAAACATACTCCATCCTGCATCATTGATGAACTTGCCGTAATGCTGCTCTGACATTTCTTTTGAGGCAAGTCTTTCTGATGCTATGAAGGAATAATCATTCACCAAATCAGTTGTTGCCTTATGTAAGAAGTCTCTTCTTGTGTTGGCCACCTTCTCATGCAGTTTTGCTACTCTTACCTTTGCCTTCTTTCTGTTGCCGCTTCCTTTCTTTTTCTTCGAGAACTTTCTTTGTATGAAGGCAAGCCTATCCTCATGCTTCATGAGGTGTCTTGGGTTTTTTATCATTTTGCCATTTGAGAGAGTTGCAAATGTCTTCAATCCCAGGTCTATACCTACTGCCTCTCCCCCGTTTTCTCGTGGAATCTTTCCAAGTGTCTCAACAGTGAAAATAGCAAACCATTTTCCTGAAGACTCTCTTTTCAGAGTCAGGGTTTTGATTCTGCCTTTTATCTCTCTGTGCTTATTTACTGCAATCTCACCAAAAGGAGTCACTGTGAGTTTCTTATCCAGAGAGAAGCCAGACCCATACTGCGGATAGTACAAGCTCTTCATCCTGTCAATTGATTTGAAGCGAGGGAAACCACATTCCACTCCTTTTCTTCTCAGCTTGAAAACTCTCGTTACTGAATTATAAACTCTATGTGCAATCTCCTGCTGGGTTTGGGAATAGAGACCACACTCTTTTACCATCAGCTGTAGCGTATTCTTAGTTGGGAAGTAGCCAAAGTCTTTGTAGGTTTGTTTGCAGTGCTCCAGAAGCTCATTCCACATGTTCTTTGCTATCCAAATATGCTGAAACATCTCCTTCTCCTGCTTCTTTGAGGGATATATCCTGAATTTGTAGGCTCTCATAGACGTTATTTATGTCTATTTTTCCCTTTATAAACCTCTGGGAGGGGTAACTTTCCAGTGAAAGTTATATATACTGGAAGAGCTAAATTTTCCCTTATGGTTCGCTTTCATCCCACCCTTAAAAGGTGTGGGATTTCCCGCTCACGTTGTTAAATAATAGAATGTAAAATATTTACGATGAGCTTATGGCTGAGAAGGATACTCCTTTGAAAGAGGATGGAATAAAGCGCAAGATAAGGGATTTTGTGGCTAGAGTTACGATACTGGGGCTGCACACCTCGATAAGCGATATAGCAAACAGAATAGTTAAGAGCATCGGGGTTATGGATGAGAAATGGAGCAAGTACACCACAATCGAACTCCATAACGGTTTGAATAAGGACTTCTACAAAGCAGTTCCGAAGAAGGACAGAGTAGTATTCATACCGCACTGCCTCAGGAACATAAAGGAGTGCAAGATGCCCATAGACGAGGATGGCTACCACTGCCTGAGATGCGGCAAGTGTGTGATAAATGACATTGTCAAGGAGTGCGATAAAAATAACATGAAGTATTTTATAGTCGGGGGAGGTTCCCAGGTCATCAACATAGTCAACAAGCACAAGCCAAAAGCATTTCTTGGCATAGCCTGCTTCAACGAGCTTCAGATGGCTGTGGAGAAGCTGGGGGGAGGCTCCAAATTCCCTGGGCAGGGTGTCATGCTGAAGAAGGACGGGTGCGTGAATACTGAAGTGGATATTACTGAAGTTAAAGAGAAAATAAACATGTAGCTTCTTCTTGCTGACTTGCTTTCTCTGTGGGCATTACCCACCCCAAACCCGGGAAAGCTCAACGCTTGCATTCCTTCAGCTCTGGATGCGCGTAGCATATGGCTGCTTCCGCGTACTGGGGCTCTGCCTTGTACTGGCAGTCCACCGTCATGACAGGAGCGCCTGCAGGGGTTGTCTGGATTGTGCCGACCAGAGAATACGTCTCGGCAAGCACCCAGTCCCGGTTCATATCTATGTTGTAGCTTGACATGCACGTATCAAGCTCGGTGGTGTTCAGTAAAGTTGAATTCACGCATTTCCTAAGCTCATCCTCTGTGAGCGGAACCTCCTGATGCTTCTTGTACGCATCCTCAGTGCAGTTCTTCAGCTCCTCAAACCTGTCCTGCGCTCTTGCGCACAGCAGGTATCCCAAAGCCCTTGTCACATTCGAGCCGTACTTTGTTGCCAAGTCGTATGAATGGGTCGGTATTATCTTGTATTCAAAGCTCACATTGCTGCCATTGAACTTCTGCTTGAGCTCCGCAACCTGCTTCTCGGCAGCAAGGCAGGGGGGGCAGTAAAGGTCGAAGAACACAAAAACCCGTATGGTGTCCTCTGAACAGCTGAGCTTTCCATTGAGCCTCACGACTCCTTTCGCCACAACCTCATCGTTGCTCAGGGCAAGAGGCTTCGGTCCCTCAATCATGACGCTCTGCAGTGTGAGGTTTGAGTCGTATACACTGATTCTAACTTTCTGGGGTGCGCCAGTTATGTTCAGCAATACAGTTTCTTCCCATACTTTGTCATCAGGTATGAACTTCGGGGTTGTGGGGGCGGCATAGGCGAGGTCAGTGTAGCTGTCCATCACTCTTCCAATGAAATGGCTCACTTCAGAAATATTGCGCTTTGGAGATTCGAGAACAGTGCAGTTCTGGGCAGGGCATTCCTGCGTTGGAACGGCAGGCCTGCTGACAATTAAGTAAGACAGCAGGGCAATTGCGACTATGCAGAAAAGAAGCAACAGGTATGGGGTTTTGCTGACTGGTGCAGTTGTCTTTGCCATATTGACCACCTCAGTGAGTATATCTGCCTACAAAGAATTCATCCGAGCACGGACCCATATCTTGGTTCCCTCTCGGGGTGCATACATATTCCAGAGCTATATCATTGGGAAATTCGTCCCTGAGTGAATCCAGCACATTTCTCTGTTCCGATGATATGGGGCAGGAAGGGCTGTGGAACGCATAGATGAGAGTTTTAGTCCCTTTTCTGCACTCTGGGAGATTCAGCGCAACAAGAGCTGCTCTTGGAAATTTGCTGCAGAAAGTGCTGCTGTTGGTAGCAGTGCATAAAGCACTGCCTACGCTTTCCCTCTCTACATCATCTCCTTTACTCAGCGCATAGGAGCCTATGCGCATGTACCTGCAGTTTATTACTATAACTGGAACGCTTGTTACGCCATATTGGTTTATGAGGGGGCTGAGAGTCCAGTTCTCGGGAGGCTGGTTGGGAGGTACACGTGGGTTTGCTTTGCCAGGACTCAGGAGTGACAGAATGTATATTGCAAGGAGAAGTGCTAGGATGATTAGTATGAGCACAAGCGCACCTCTCATTGAAGGAACGGGCTTATCCCGCTCCATTGTTGCTGCAGGCTCTCTTGGAATAGCTGGCTTATCTCTTTTCATCAATTCTATTTTGATGTCAATTATTAAAATTATTGCCCGATGAGGCCCTTTTTTCTTGCCTTGAGAAGAATCTTGTGTATCCCAGAGCCGTATTGCATGGCCTTCTTGAGTCTCTCGGCAATTTCACGCGGGAGACCAAGCTCGATTGAGATAAGCTTGAGGATTATCTTTTTCTCACCGCTTATGCTGAGGTTGAGCTCGGGTTTAAGAGAGGTTGCAACCTTTATGAAATCAGAATCTAAGAATGGGTACCTGAGCTCGCACTGATTGAGAGCTGCGGTGCGCGAGCTGTTCTCCAAATCCTTCGAGTAAAGCGCCCTGAGCTCTCCGTGAAGCATTTTCCTCAGCTCTCCATTCTTGAGGAAGCATTGCAGATGCCTGTCGTATCCCGCGAAGAGTTCCTCGGCACCAGAACCAGTAAGGAGGATACTCACACCATCCTTATGCGCATGGCGGGAGCAGACGAAAACCGGAATTGCAAGCTCAACCTTCATGAAATCTTTCTCACCAAGCATGCTCTGAAGTTCTTTGTAATAATCTATAATCTCTTCTTCACCAATGATGATTTGCTTGACCTCCAGACCCAGCATTCCGGCAAACTTACCTACATATTTCATATCTTCCGAATCCTTTGTGCCTACCGAATAAAGGAACAGTTTTGATTTGAACCTCCTTGCGATATGTGCTATAAGGGCGCTGTCTATCCCTCCTGAGAACATTACTCCTATCTTCTCAACTCCTTGCACACTTCTCTCAACGGAACGTATGAAAGCCTCAGCCAGCTCTTTCTTCAGTGAGTCGGTAAGCTCGAGGTTGAAGCCTGGGCGGGGCAGTGAACTGCCATTGAACGGTATAAAATCTTCCGAGTTCATTGTATCCTCTCCAGTTCTGCAAGCGCTGCCTTCCTCACCATGGGGCTGTTGAGCTGCTGGGATATGATCTCCTTCAACATAGTGCACATCCTCTCCCTTCTCTCCTCCCCGGAATGTTTTGAATTTATGTAGGCGGTTAGGTACTCCAACCCGCGGAAGCCGACCTGCCGGCTGTTGGTGATTTTCACCAGTTCGAGTATTGAAGAATATTTGTCCTTATCAGAAACAGATTCGTTATCAAGGAACTTCAGCATGGCAAGATAGTCTCCTTTCCTGGCGAGCTTTATCCTTCTATCTGCATCCCTAAGCTCGGCTGTAAATTTATCTTTTTTTAGACCTATTGAAGAGCTCATTGCAACCACGAAAGAGCGGGCCCGGCGGGATTTGAACCCGCGACTCCCTGGTTTCCTCATGCGAGTTTAAAAGCCAGGTACTCTGGCCAAGCTGAGTTACGGGCCCTCAGAGACTCTTAGAATTGTGAAGTTATTGATATATATTATTTCCTGAGCCTACCCTCCTGCTTTGCTATGCTCTCATCGCTCACCTTTTCAAAAAGAAGCTTTGCTGCGGCTATCTTTTTTCCAGGTGCAAGAAGCTCCTTGTCGACATGCTCCCATGTGATTTTCTCCTTTATCTCAAGCTGCGAGAGCAGTTTCTCTGATGAGAAAGGCAGGTAAGGGGAAAGCAGCACAGCAAGAGCAGTAACTGCCCTTGAGCATACATAGAGACAGTTGCCCAATTTCTTTGTGTCCTTCTCCTTCCAGGGCTCCCTCTCACTCAGATATCTGTTGAATTCCGAAGCCAGAGAGTTTATCTCTTCAAGCCCTCCCTTGAAGTCGAATGAGTCAATTCTCTTCCCCACGGATATTTTCCTATCGCTTATAAGCTGCAGGAGCTTCTCTTCCTTCTCATCAAGCTTCACCGGCTCTGGTATGATGCTGCCTGACTTGTTTATGAGGACAAGCGTCCTGTGTATGAAGTTGCCTATGCATGCCACAAGCTCATTGTTCACCTTCTCCTGAAAGTCCTTCCAGTAGAAGTCAGCATCCTGCACGTTGTGGGGTGTTATCATTGTCACATAGTAGCGCAGGTAATCCGCTGGGAATGCTGAAAGGTAGTCCTCAAGTGAGACAAACCAGTTCTTGCTCTTTGAGAACTTTCTACCCTGCAAGTTGAGATATCCTCTCGTTGGAATTGCATCCGGAGGCTTGAAGCCCTCCCCGACCTCCATGAGCATTGCAGGCCAGAAGAGGTAGTGATGGTATACAATATCTTTGCCTATAAAATGGACTATTCTACAATCCTTCTTCCAGTAGTCCTCCCAGCTCTTGCCGTTCTTGTTCGCCCATGCAACTGTTGAGCTAACATAGCCTATGGGTGCATCAAACCAGACGTAGAGAACTTTTCCCTTATCCCCCGGTATTGGAACGCCCCAGTCCATATCCCTGCTGATATCCCAATCCTTCAAACCTTCCTTTATCCAGTTCAGCAGGTAGTTAATAACCTCTGACTGCAGCTCCTTATTTTCTTTTAACCACTTCTCAAGTTTCGGGGAAAGCTGGCCGAGCTTGAAGAAGTAGTGCCTGCTCTTCTTAGCTGTTGGAGTTGAGCCGCACGATGAACATTTAGGTTTAAGGAGCTCACCCGCAGCGAGAGCCTTGCCGCATGCATCGCAGTAGTCGCTGTACTGACCCCCTGCACCGCAGTACGGGCAGGTGCCTATGACAAACCTGTCCGGCAGGAATCGCTTGCATTTCTCGCAGTATGCCTGCTCAACCTCCTTTTCGTAAATGAGGTTCTTTTCCTTCAGCTTGAGGAAGAAATGCTGCGCCATTTCTTTATTCTCCTGAGAAGAGGTTCTGTGGAATATATCCATGTTGAAGCCCAGCTTCTCAAACTCTTTCTTGTCCCTGTCGTGGTAGTATTTTACGAATTCTTCCGGCTTCTTCTTCTCCTTCTCTGCAGCCGCAACGATGGGCGTACCATGCTCATCACTTGCACAGATGTATACTGCATCCCTTCCCGCAAGCCTCTGGTAGCGTGCGTATATGTCCGCAGGAAGATATGTGCTCCTTATGTGCCCTAGGTGCAGAGGCCCGTTTGCATAGGGCAGCGCTGCAGTTATTGTTATCCTTATCCCAATCACCTTCATCGATATTACTGCCGAGCATCTTAATAATTGCTTGCTAAGAATCAGACTAAGACTTGCATGAGCATAGCACCGCGTATGTCTTTCTAAGGTTTTCCAGATGCGTAGTCTGTTCTCTAACTTCCCATTGCTTCTCTGCAAGATCTTCTGATAAATTACTTCCCAACGCTGTGTTGATGCATGACCGCATCTGAATCCTTAGCTTCTCAGCCTCAGCAACCTTATTTTTAACCTCCGCATCTTTATCGGAAATTGCCTTCTCAATAAATTTCTTAACCTTCTCAAGGTCAATTCCAGCTATGGCAAACGCAATGGCATCCGGGTTTGCAGGCGCGTGGTTGGACCAGATGAACAGCAGATTGTCAAAGTGACTTTCAGTGTGTTCCCTAGTGATTCCTGCTAAAAAGCGAGCCTCTTCCTTTAGGTTGTGATTATTGAGCTGGGAGAGCAGCAGGCTTGGACTTTTTGACTCGCTGAGAACTTTTTTGACTGCTTCCTGCGGTGTTGAACCCTCCTTTTCAAGAGTTTTGACCCTCAACGCCAGCTCGTATCTTTTTTTGGTGTCGCTGGCATAAGCTTCATCGCCAAATCTCGCCTTTGTGAAGGAATATTTTATGTTCTGGCTTTCGAGGAAATCAAGCAGCGAAACTAAGTTCTGGTATGCCCCCTGCTTTCTGAGCCTGTCCAGAGCATCCGGTTTGAGGAAGCTTGCCCTGCTAGAGGTATTTAGTCTGTTGAATGCTCCGTTTACCGAAAGTTTGTAGAAAAGACCGCTCACCAGATGAATTGCTGCAGACCCTCCGGACTCATCGCCAAAACCAGTTATTTCAGCGTAAACCCCTTCGCTGAGGGTTACGGCCTTCACTGCCCTGAAGCCAAAAACCCGTACATGAGTATCACCAACGCTGAACTTCGTATCAATCTCCCTCGTATTCATCCTACGGAAGTACTCGGAAAGCTTGCTCTGCAGGTCTTTTATTGCATGATGGTGGAATGCGTCCCTTGCAGGCACATCTTTCGGAGTAGTTTCTTTAACGTCCACTGGGCTCTTAGCAAATTCTGGAATGTGCTTTTGTGGCATGTAATAATTATGGCATCTAAGATTAAAATAGGTTTACTTGCGCTAAGCTAGTATGTTTTTCGGAAAGTTACCCCTCCCTCAGGTATTTAAATAGGGTAAAGCAAGAAGTCAGCAAAAGATATTTATGCACTACTGTATAAAATAGCAATACTCTTTTTAAGAGGATGAGGTGAATGGCCGAGGATATATCCCTCATAGTTGACGACTTCGAGAAGTTCTTCGATACTTTCTGTAAGGAGGAGATTGAGACGCTCCTAGAGAGGTATCCCGAGAAGAGAAGCCTGGAAGTCAGCTACGGGGAGCTGAGCAGGTACAGCAGCAAGACTGCGGACAACCTGCTGAACAAGCCCGATGCGTACATAAAGGCTGCGGAAAATGCATTGAAGGCGATGGCAATGCCTTCCCAGTACGAGGTGCCCTTCGAGCCCCACGTGCGCTTCTTTAACTTGCCTGAGCAGAGCAGGCCCCTGATTCAGGACATTGGCGCGGACCATGTAGGCAAGCTCATCTGCATTGACGGTCTGATAACCAAAAGGACGGAGATAAGGCCGAAAGTTAAAGTTATGGAATTGAAGTGCCCGTACTGCGAGCATGTGGAGAAAATTCCTGTTGAGAGGAACACAGTCATACCGGAAACCTGCTCAAACTGCAAGAGAAAAGGCCTGCAGCACGATGAGGAGGAGTCACGATTCGTAAACTTGCAGAGGGCTGAGGCGCAGGAGCCTCTTGAGAGGACAAGGGGAGGCGCACAGGCCAGCCACATTGAGGTGTGGATGGAGGATGATTTGGTCAACACAATCAGCCCAGGGCAGAGGGTTGAGGTAACTGCTGTTCTGAGGATAAGACCGTTCAACGAGTCAAGGGGGCAGAGCTCAAGAACAGTCTATTCAAAATACCTTGATGCCGTGCACCTCAAGAGGGTTGAGAAGGAGTTTGAGGAGGTGGACATCAGCAAGGAGGATGAGAAAATTATACTTGAACTCTCAAAAGATGCCAATTTGTACAAGAAGATTGTGGGCTCAATTGCGCCTTCCATATACGGGCATGATGAGGTTAAGGAGGCGCTGGGCCTGCAGCTCTTCGGGGGAACTCCGAACAAAATGCTCTCTGATGGGGGGCATATAAGAAGCGATATACATGTGCTCCTCATAGGTGACCCGGGAGTGAGTAAAACCCGCTTGCTGCAGTACATAACGAACCTTGCTCCCAAGAGTATATATGTGAGCGGTAAGGCAGTGACATCCGCCGGTTTGACTGCAACTGCCGAGAAGGATGAGCTTGGCGATGGCGGATGGACCCTGAAGGCAGGGGCGCTTGTCCTTGCATCCGGTGGTCTTGCAGGCATAGATGAGTTTGACAAGATTAAGGATGAAGAAGTAGCAGCAATGCACGAGGTAATGGAAAGCCAAAGTTACCACCCACAAACCAAGTTGATGTTCGCTGATGGCAGGGAGAGACAGATCGGAGAATTTGTTGAAGAGTTAATGCTTTCAGATTCTAGGGATGTAATTAAGGGTAAGGACTGCATGATTCTTAGACCTAAATACGAGTATAGAGTGCTCACAACTGATTTTAGTAGAATTTATAGCACTGGGATAAGTCAAGTAAGCAAGCATAAGGCACCGGATTATTTCATCAGAGTGAAGCTCCAGAGCGGGAGGGAACTTTTGGTAACTCCCGAGCACCCATTCTGGGTTATTGAGGACTGCGATGTGAAGACTGTTGATGCTGAGAAGCTGAGAGGGGGAGAGTTTATTCCAATGCCTAAATATCTCCCAGTTGAGCATGAAGAGGATGGGTACAGCAAGGAGTTTTACAGATTTCTGGGTTATCATATAACCGAAGGAAGCTATGAGCTTAACAGAGGAGTGAAGAATGGGATAAACTTCACGAACAAAAACCAAGAGCTTGTGGACGATTATGTTGATTTAACTAGTGGAATATTCGGCTCCAAATGTTACATCCAAGAGGATAAGAGGAGTGGCGTAACAAATGCAAGAATAATATCTATGCCAGTTGTAAGGTATCTTTCTTCAATCGATTC
Organism: uncultured Microcaldota archaeon; assembly: GCA_963760615.1. Taxonomy (GTDB): domain Archaea; phylum Micrarchaeota; class Micrarchaeia; order Burarchaeales; family Fermentimicrarchaeaceae; genus Fermentimicrarchaeum. The sequence goes on from CAVXDX010000008.1 coordinate 129,709, forward strand.
AAATTTGCTTAGCAAGGGGGTTTCCAAGAACCTGCCAGACCGGTTCCTTGGCGCTAGTGATGAGAAAATAAGAGAGTTTCTGAAGGCAACATACGAGGGTGATGGATCATTTAGCAAGAATACGGTAAGCCTGGTTTGTGAGAACCATAAGTTTGTTGAACAGATTCAGACACTACTGCTTAGGTTTGGCATCAGGTCGCATACGTTCAAGGATGGAATTGTCTATAGGATAACAATCAATGGGGAGGAAAATCTCAGAACCTTCTATGAGAAAGTGGGCTTCATTTCTAATGAGAAAAATTCTAAGCTCTTGGGGTATTTGAGAAAGGAAAAATCGTATAGAACAGTCACGGATGTTATACCGAATTCCGGGAAGAAGGTATACAAGTTGCTCAGGGAACTCAAAATACACAGCAGTTATATACTCTCTTCATCGTTGACGACTAATTTCTCGAATAAACACAATTTCACCAGAAGAAGTTTTGAGAAGATTGTTTGCAGGATGAACGAGAAAATTGCTGCCATAAGAGAGGCTATTCCAAGCGTGGAAAGGGCAACATCAATTAATGAGCTGGTAAGGATTAGAAAATCCCTTAACTTATCCCAAAGTGACATTTCTGGAAGGGATGAGAGATTACGGCATCTCGTCTCCTACTACGAAATCAAAAATACGCAAATTGAGAGGTGCAGGAAGCTTCTGATGGAATGCTGCATGAAGAAACTGGAGGCTGAAAGAGAAGTCGATAGGCTGGGAAGGCTTGCGCAAAGCGATATCAGATGGTGCAAGGTTGTCTCTGTTGATAAAGTTGAGAATGAGAATATTGAATGGGTTTACGATGTTGCAGTTGAGCCAACTAAAGCATTCGTATCAGAGTGCGCCGTGCTGCACAACAGCGTCTCAGTTGCGAAGGCGGGTATAGTCGCAAAGTTTAAGGCCAAGACATCCATACTCGCAGCAGCAAACCCCAAGTTCGGAAGGTTCGACCCAATGGGGTATCCTGCGGACCAGTTTGATATTCCTCCTACAATACTCTCAAGGTTTGACTTGATTTTCCCAATAAAGGATATTCTTGATGAGGAGAAGGACAGGAAACTTGCGAGCTTCATACTTGACCAGCACACAGCTGCGGGAAAGAGGGTTGAGAAGACCATAACCGAGGAGGAGGAGATAAGGCCGCCCATAGAGGCGGATATGCTCAGAAAGTACATTGCCTACGCGAGGAGGAGAATTTCGCCTGTTCTGACTCCGGAAGCCAGCGACAAGATAAGGGAGTATTACGTTGAGCTGAGGAGGATTGGCGCTACGCAGGGCGCAGTCCCCATAACCCCGAGGTATATTGAAGGAATGGTGAGGCTTGCAGAGGCAAGTGCTAAGGTAAGGCTAAGCAAGAGGGTGGAGCTGGCAGATGCTGAGAGGGCGATAAAGCTCATGGACTTCATGCTCAAATCAATAACAATGGACAAGGGGCTGGGCAGAATAGACATAGATATAATAACGACAGGCCAGCCAAAGTCAAAAGCAGACAGAATAAGGAATATAATTGACATAGTGAAGGAGCTTGAGAAAGAATATGACTTGGTTGAGATTGAGAAGGTAGTTGAGGAGGCAAAGAAGTACGGGCTCGATGAGACAACAACAAGAAGGATGATTGACGAGATGCTTAGGAAAACAGGGGAGCTGTACGAGCCAAAGCACGGGCATGTGAAGGTTGTTAGGCCGAAGGTGGAGTGATGAATCACATAGCAAGGATAGTTGCAATGTTCCTCCTTGCGCAATTCATCGGCCTGTTTGTCGGCATTCAGATGGTGGGGAACAAGGAGGTGTACGGTCCCTATAACGTCACGCCGAACCAGCAGCCCGAGGATGCTGGGAACTCCATAATCTTTCTTCTCTATGTCATCGCCGTTGCTGTTGTGGTGGTGCTCGTAATAAGATACTTAAGGTGGGCCGCATTTCTCTTCAGGGCGCTTGAGCTTTTCACAATATTCATAACTTCAGCACTTGTCTTTGTTGTGTTCCTGTCCTATTTCAGCATGCCTCACGCTTTTGAGATAAGCATCGTGCTCTCAGCGCTGCTGGTTGTCCTCAAGTTCCTCTACCCGAAAATAAAGAATGTCACAGCAATAATCTCCAGCTCGGCTGTGGGAGCCCTATTCGGCTTCTCATTCACTATCGTCCCAACTCTGCTCTTCATAATTCTGATTTCTCTCTATGACTTCATATCCGTCTTCGTAACAAGGCACATGGTGTACATGGCGAAGGAGATGAGCAAGATGGATCTGTCCTTCTCCGTCTCCAGCAGGGAGAAGAGGTACGTGAAGGAAAGAGGCAAGAGGAAGGAGGAGGAGTTCGCTCTTGAGCTCGGAAGTGGGGATATAGCAATACCGCTCATGCTTGCAGTTTCGGCCTACAACAGCTTCACCCTTGTGGATTCATTGGCAGTTGTGCTCGGCTCAACCATAGGTTTGATTGTCGTGCTCTACTATGTAACTACGAGAAGGGTTTTCCTTCCTGCTCTGCCGCCCCTATGCTTCTCCGGTGTGCTGTTCCTCGCCATTTCGAGGCTGCTGCTACACTGAGTTTAAATTATTATCTGCATATAGATGATACTATGGAGTATGATGCGCTCCTTGAGAGAGCATATTCATCCCTGCCTGAAAAGGCGGGCAGCGCCGGCAGATTTGAGATGCCGGTAGCAGAGAGCTTCATCCAGGGGAACAAGACAATAATAAAGAACTTTGATGATATTTGCACCAAGTTGAGGAGAACTCCTGAGGAGGTAATGAAATACCTCTCAAGGGAGCTGGCAGTGCCCATGGGAAGAGAGGGGGCGGGACTTGTGCTGCAGGGAAAATTCTACGACAGGGCGCTTAACGAGAAGCTGAAAAAGTATGTAGGAACATATGTGATATGCAAGGAGTGCAAGCAAGCAGACACGAAAATAGTTGGGCTTGAGAGGGGGGCGAAGGTTATAATCTGCGAGGCGTGCGGAGCCAGGTCTCCGCTGAGGGTTTGATATGCCTGAAGAAGCTGAACCGTTTGCAAGGGTGAGACTGCCTAGGAAGGGAGAGGTGCTGGGAGTTGTCATAGGCATGATGGGTGCGAGCAGGATGCTTGTTGAATGCATAGACGGGAAGGAAAGGATGGTCAGGATACCTGGCAAGATAAAGAGAACAATTTGGGTGAAGTCTGGGGATGTGGTGCTTGTGAAGCCCTGGGAGGTTGAGGCTGACAAGAAGGCTGATTTGGTCTGGAGATACACCCGACTGCAGGCTGACTGGCTAAGAAGGGAAGGACATCTGAAGTGAGGGCATGGCGAGGAGGCTCTCAACAAGGAAGAAACCTGACAGGGAGGACAAGCAGCTAAAGGAAAGGAAGAAGATTGAGTCTGACGTTTTTGACAGATACTCCATGCTCATTCTGGGGGGATTTTTGAATAGAAAAGTGCTTAAGAGTGTGGATTACCCAATAGCGAGCGGGAAGGAGGCTTTTGTCTTCCGCGCAACAGCAGGGGAGAAGTTCGACAGGGGTGAAGGTTACATTGCGGTGAAGATATACAAGGTTGAGACGAGTGATTTTACGAGGATGCAAGCATATATAACCGGAGACCCGCGCTTCCTTGGGGTGAAGAGGAACAAGAGCGACCTTGTCTATGCCTGGACGAGGAAGGAGTTCAGAAACTTGGAAATATGCGCGGATGCAGGGGTGCCTGCCCCTGAGCCTTACCTATTCAAGAACAATGTGCTGCTCATGCAGTTCCTTGGGGAGGAAGGGATTCCTGATTCTCCGCTTGTGGATGTGGGGAGCGACAACCCCGAGAAGGACTGCGGAGACTTTGCTGGGTGACATAAAGAAGCTGTATGAGAAGGAGTTCGTTCATGCCGATGTGAGCGAGTTCAACGTGCTCATGCATGGGGAAGTGCCTTACCTAATAGACTGCGGGCAGGGAGTGCTGCTGGAGCACCCGAAGGCGGAGCAATTCTTGAGAAGGGATGTGGAGAACGTGCTGAGGTATTTCAGAAAGTACGGAGTGGAGAGGAATTTTGATGAAGTTATGAAGTGGGTGAAGGGCTCTGTATAACTCGTTATACCTAATTATTTATAAACTCAAAATGAGTAAATATATCGGTGATAGCTTATGGTCATAGTAAAAGTTCATGACGAGATCGCAAAACATCATGGGGGGGATACTGCTACATGGATCGACGAGATTAGGAGGCAGAAAGATAACGAGGGTATTAGGAAGAAAATGCAGGAATTCGCAGAGAAGCACGGTTCAGATGTTAAAATGGTTGGTGGCCTAAGCGGTGCTTTGCTTGAGGGGTTCAAAAGGGTCAAGGACAACAATACAAAAGCTACTTACGGCAGTGCAATGATTTATCTTGCTAAGAGCCTGAATGAGAGGGATGAGGAGCTTATGGGTAAGTTGGATGTTTTTAATAAGGCAGTTGAGGAAAAAGGCGGCACGGTTTGGGTTGTGAAGAGAGACACGAAGATTGGGGATATGATGAGCTTTTCCAGCGACTTGATGGGAATGGAGATTAAAAAGAATACCGATAATATGCTCTCAGTCAGGAATGGGGCGATTCCTGTGAAGGAAAACAGTGGAAAGGTCATTGCCGAGGAGACTGAGAAGTTTATGAAGTTGCTAATGAGCACGTATTACAGAAGCGGTTATGCGGTTGGGATTGAAAATATTATAACGGGCGTGACAAGCAACTTGGCTGTTTGGGGAGACGAAGTAAGAGACGGAATTAATCGTGCAACTGCAGAAGCAGAGTCATTGGGGATAGATGTCAAAAAACTCGAACGCACGGCAACATTCAGCTCAGTAAAAGCAGAATGAGGAAAGTTGGAGATTATTTATAGCCGAACTCTCCAATGAGAGGGACAAAGACAACAGGCATAAGGTTGGATGTCTCTTCTCCAAATCTTGTTTTAACAATAAGCTCCAAATCCTGAAATATTCTTGAGCCAACTGGTATGAGCAGTTTTCCCTCATCTTTAAGCTGGTCCACCAAGGGCTGCGGAATGGAGGGTGATGCAGCCGTGACAATTATCCTGTCGTATGGAGCTTCTTGGGGATAGCCTTTCGTGCCATCTCCCTCAACAAACTTAACATTTGCATAACCAGCCTTCTCAACATTTGCTTTTGCAAGCTCTATGAGTTCCGGAATCCTCTCAACGGTGTAGACTGCCCCCGAGCTGCCTGTAAGCTCCGCGAGGATTGCCGCTTGGTAACCGCTTCCCGAGCCTATCTCCAGTATCTTCATGCCCTCATGCACATCGAGGGATTTGCTCATGAACGCAACGATGCTCGGGGCAGAGATGGTCTGTCCGAATCCTATTGGCAGAGGAGTATCGGAGTAGGCGCTTCTCGCATGTTCGGAAGGGACGAACAACTCCCGCGGGACCTTCTCCATGGCTTTAACAACCCTCTCATCTGCATAGCCCTGCCCGTAGAGAAGCTGAATCATATCCTCATTGCGGCCCATACTATGCTTGTGGAAAAGGGGGGATTAATAGCTTTCCCCAGAAGGCTGAAAAACGCTCTTTGCAGCAAATTTACCGACGTAAAACAGAAGAGAAGTTTTTTATATTCTCTCATTCAAATACTATTAGTGAGAGCAATGCAGGTAGTGAAAATTCCCGGCGAGCGAGTGCCAGTTATAATAGGCAAAAACGGTGAAGTGAAGAGGGAAATTCAGAGAAAAGGCAATGTGGAACTCAACGTGGATGAGGAGGGAGAGGTGGAGATAAGCAGTGAGAGCAGCATTGATGAGTGGAGGACTACGGAAGTTGTCAAGGCAATCGGGAGGGGCTTCAGCCCTGAAAAGGCTTTCAAGCTATTCAGCGATGAGATATACCTGAAAATAATTGACTTGAAGCAGATATTCAGCAGCGACAAGGATATAACCAGACAAAAGGGAAGGGTGATAGGCCACGCTGGGAAGGCGAAGAGGGTGATTGAGGCGACCAGCGGCGCTGATTTGTGCATATACGGCAACACAATAAGCATGATTGGCGGGCTGGATGAGCTGGGTCTTGCCGAGATCGCGGTGAGCAAGCTGCTTGAGGGAGCAAGCCACGCAAAGGTTTACTCCATGCTCGAGAGGGGAAGGAGAAGAGTGAAGGAAGAGAGAATGTTGGGGTAGAGATAATGGAAGAGGAAAAAGAATTGGAAAACGAAGTGAACGGAAGCGAGATTTTCAAGGAGTTCAGGGAGTATTCTGTTGTTGAGTTCTTCAAGAAGAACAGGCAGATGCTGGGCTTCGCAGGAAAAGTTAGGTCGCTTACAACTATTGTCCATGAATATTGTACCAACTCGCTTGATGCGGCGGAAGAGGCCCACATACTCCCGGAGATAATGATTAAGGTTGAAGAGTTGCCTGACGGGCACGTGAAGGTTATAATCCAGGATAACGGGCCAGGCATACCGGAGAGCCACCTGGGAAAGGCAATGGGCATGATGCTGGCCGGGACGAAGTTTCACAGGTATATGCAGCAGAGGGGGCAGCAGGGCATAGGAGGTGCGGGCTGCACCTTGTTCTCGCAGATAACAACGGGAAAAGCAACAAAAATGAGGTCTGGGCTGGGCGACGGCAAGGTGTACGAATGCGAGATGAAGATTGACGTGAAGAACAACCAGCCAGTAATAACAAACCAAAGCGAATTCATGGGAAACTTCAGAGGGTTGAGAATTGAGGCGGAGTTCGCGGAAGTGAAGTATGACAAGAGCGAGCACGGCGTGTATGAATACCTAAAGAGGACTGCCATGGCAAACCCTCATGCACAAATCACATTAATAGAGCCAACAGGGGAGAAGCACGTGTTCCAGAGGGCTTCTGAAAAAATCCCCGAGAAGCCTGCGGAGATACAGCCGCATCCGCTTGGAGTCACAACCGGGGATTTAGTTGACATAGCGCACAGGACTGATTCGAGAAAGCTCTCATCTTTCTTCGAGCAACGCCTTCTCAAGAGTGAGCTCTGCGAAGGTTGAGGAACTGGCGAAGCTTGTTCCCGCTGTTAATTTTGATAAGGCGCCAAAAGATTTGAAGTGGCCCGAAGCAGAGGCAATAGTGAACTCAATAAAGACTTTGAAGTGGATAGCCCCGCCGACAGACGCGCTGAGGCAACTGGGGGGCCCAGATTTGAGAAGGCTCTGAAAAATATACTTGCTCCCTGAGTTCATACCATGAGCGAGAGAAAGCCAAAGGTGTTCAGGGGTGGAATTCCATTCATGGTGGAGGCTGCAATAGCCTACGGTGGAAATTCGGGAAGAGCCAAACCTGATGGAACAGAGGGGAGGGGATATCATAAGGTACGCAAACAGGGTTCCGCTCATGTTCGATGGAGGCTCGTGCGCAATAACCGAGGCCGTGAAGAATATTGACTGGAAGAGGTATGACATAAAGGATTTTGACAACGCGCCAGTCAGTGTTTTCACAAACTTCCTCAGTTCATGTTCCTTACACCGGAACTGGGAAGCAGGCAATAACCATGGAGGATGAGATAGTAGAGGAGATAAGGTATGCAATAATGGAGGTTGCAAGGGATTTGCAGGTTTACCTGAGAGGGAAGATAAGGGAGATGGACAGGAACGCAAGAAGAAGATAATCATGAGGTATGTAAAGGAGCTCTCGAAGGATTTGGCTGACCTTGCTGGAGAGAGCGCTCCAGCGGATATCGAGAAGAAGCTTGTGAATCTTGTTGAAAATGAGATCTGAGAAGATTGAAGGAGATGCCGAGGAGGCAGGAAAGGTTGAGAGGGTAAAGGAGGATGAGGAAGATGAAAAAGAAGAGTGACGAATCGGAGGTTCTGAAGAAGCTCGAGGGGCTTGGGAAGGACATGCTTAAGGAGATAGACACGGGTGAGGCTCCAACTTTCGAGTGCCTGCTAAGGAGCAGAGGGAATATACTGTTTGATGAAAACTTGGGTTACATAAAGCTTGGCGACAAGAGGGAAACCAGAACCTTCCTCAATGTTTGGGCAGGCAAAGAAGTTCATGCAGACCGTTGCGGTTGCTTCGAAATGCAAGAATAGCCTAAGGAGAATTCCCACACAGCATAAGAGGTTTATTCTACCAGCTCAAATTCACGCTTGGTGATAGTGTTGATGAGGATTTGTTCTCAGAGCAGAGCGAGAGCAACCCTCTTGTAGAGGATTTGGAAGTTGCTTTGGATGTGAAGAGAGAGGATTTGAACCTCAATACAGACAGGAAGGGGGTTGTCGCTGGAAATTTGGTGCTCAGGGACAAGTTCGGAGGCGCAACAGATGAGATAGACTGCTCCAAGCAGGGGAGAAGCTAGGTAGTAGTTCCCAGCGATGTAGATAATGGAATGGATTTCGTGAGCGTGGATGCGGATTCGTTCTTGTTGTCGAGAAGGATGCTCTCTGGCAGAGGTTGAATGAGGATAAGTTCTGGAAGAAGGAGAACTGCGTGCTCATAACTCCGAAGGGGCAGTCCTCAAGGGGATGCAGGAGGCTCATAAGGAGGCTGGCGGACAAGAACTGCCTGTATACTGCTTCACGGACTGTGATGCCTGGGGGTGGTACATCTACTGGGCAATAAAGACAGGAAGCATGAATCTTGCTTATTTGGGAAGCGACATTGCAACTCCCGAGGCGAGGTTCATTGGAGTCACAATGAAAGACATAATGGATTATGATTTTCTGGGCAAGCTCACTATAAAGACAAAAGATGTTGATTTGAAGAGGGCTGAGGAGATGCTCACCTACCCCTGGATAACTGCTCACAAGGAATGGGTGGAGGAGTTGAAGACTGTGCTTGCCACAAAGAAGAAGATTGAGCAGGATGCGCTGCAGGGGCCAAGGCTGTCTTTCGTTGGTGAGTATGTGAGGGAAAGATTAACAATAAGAAGTTCCTGCCCTAGAGGTTTAAATATTCAGCATTCCTAATCTTAGCTCAAGCCCCGATAGCTCAGTCGGTAGAGCGACTGGCTGTTAGGCAATTGCGGATACCAGTAGGTCGTCGGTTCAAGTCCGACTCGGGGCGCTACGGATTTTACGACGGAGAATGGGGGGATCCGAATACAGAAAAACGACTTGAACCTCCGTCGTAGCGCGGGTGCGACTCCCACCGAGTCCATAAGTTTTTATGCCCTCCTTGCAAAAGATAATCTGCGGGTGGTAGAATGAGTTGGAGCAAACTAATATTTTTTATGATTATCTTGTCCGTAATTCTTATTCCGACAACTTCTGCTACTCCTGCTTTCTACTATGTTATCTGTAACGTAACCATTTCAAAAGGAGTCAATGTTAATCAGAGCAACATAACTGTCAACCAATGTTTTGGATATTCTCCTTACAGTTCAACTTGTGACATATCAACATTGAAAGATAGAATTCATACTAATATGACTTATACCATTAACAATGAATTTACTAAAGGTTTTTCAGTCGATAACACATCATCCATCCAAGAAGGAAATTACATTATTAAGGGGGGGTTTTGGGGAGGATTTTCAAGCATACAAAAAATAACGGACAATAGAAGCTTGGATGCAATCGCCCAGGAAGACTGCAGTAACTATGCGATTAACTCTTTCATAAATTCTGGAGAGATCTACCTCTTCTCGCCATTAATTCTATGCGTAGCATTTGCATTCATAAAAAAACCATCAAAGAAAATTAAATTTTTGAGCATAGATTGGAGAAAGTTGAGTCTTTGCTTTTTGCTGATGTTCACGCTTTTTATGGGATTTGAGTTTTTTTCTCTTGTTCCGACAATTATTCCTTTTCCTATCAATTATCTCATTATACCGTTTGGAATAATTGGTTTGATTTTAGCAATCCCCGCGTTCATTGTTATATCGTTGTTTAGCGGTCGATCGGTACCCTTGATCAGTGAACAGTACCCTTGCAGTATATGATATATTTTATAGCGTTTTTCGTATACCCGCTATTTCTCTCCTTGGGAATTTTTTATCTTTATGACAATGTGAAAGCTGGGGGTTCGAATGCACGGAAACCATAAGAACCACCGACGTGGTTCTTATACAAGTCCGACTCGGGGCGCTTTTCTTTTGTGAGATTTTTAAAGGTTTATATGCAAAACTAACTCATGGAATGCGGATACTGCCATACGGTTTCAAACGACCTCCCTTACAAATGCAAGTTCTGCGGGGGAACCTTCTGCTCCGAGCACAGGCTTCCAGAGAACCACGAGTGCCTGGGGCTGGAGAAGTTCAAGGATGTGAAGCACGATGAGTTCAGGGGAGGCGTTGTAAAGGCAGCAAAGGAGTATGATGAAAAGGTGAAGGCATACGAAAGCAGGGGGTTGGACACGCGGAAGCTTGCCCTGTACATTGTCATGCTGATAATAATTGCATTTATTGTCTATTACCTCTTGAAGCACATTTGAGCGGATACAAATATATAGTCAAAACGCCAAAAATAAGCTGATAGGATGGCCAGGCAGAAAAAAGAGAAGGTTGACGGGAGTTTTAGCTACCAGGACATACTGGATAGGCTGGGTGAGAATGAAGATGTGAGCTTTGAGAGGATTGGCGATACCATAATAATGAGGAGAGAGGAGCCTGAGGAAAAGAGGGTTCAGGAGGAGTTCACCAATGTGACGGAATACGAGCCAGGCCCTATGGCGGAGGAGGTTAAGGCAGACCTGGAGGATGCCGAGAAGAAGCTGTTTCTCGTTAAGAGGGAGATAGAAAAGAAGAAGTTCAGGCGAATCTCGGGGAAGGATACCCAGGAGCTTGAGATTGCCTTCTCGAGGCTGGAGAGGAGGCTTGACTCCCTTGAGAGAGAGTTCAGGAGCCTGCGTGTGGAGCTCAGCTACCTGAGGGGAGTGACCATGGAGAAGCTGCAGCTTGCTACAAGCGAGGAGCCGGCTGAAAAAGCAGTGTATCCAAAGGTTGAGGAGGTTGCCGTCAGCGAGGGCGGCCAGGTGCAGATAGTCCAGGAGGAGATTCCTGGGGTGAAGTTTGAGGAGAAGAAAGATGAGGGAAAACTTAGCTTTCTGACAAGCACCCTCGCGAATATATACAACTCATTCTTCCTCGGCGCAAGCGAGGAGAGGGATGTGTACAAGGAGTTTCAGAAAAAGCTTTTCCTGCTCGTGAGGACCCAGCCAAGAAGCCTTGACGAAATTTCCTACGGAAGTGGAGAGAGCAAGGCGGACTGCCTCATATGGCTGACAAGGATGGTCGACGAGGGTCTGCTTCAGGAGATGAAGGAGCAAGGTCCTGCGGGAAAGCGCGTTTACAGGATAGTGTGGGAAAAAATCACCTAGAGCCACTTCCCTATTCTCTCCCCGATTCTTATCAATTCATTGAACTTGGCGTTTCTCTCCCCTCCCACAACGTTTGTCTTCAGCATCCTGCAGTCGAATGCAACTGCCACGTGGGAGATGAAGCTGTCGCAGGTTTCACCTGAGCGGTGGGAGGCTATGCATACATATTCATGCTCTTTGGCGTAATTTACTGTCTCAGCAACCTGGGTCAATGTCCCTATCTGGTTTGGCTTTATTATGAGCGAGTTGCAGGCGCGCGTCTTCACTCCAGTCTCAAGCCTGCTCCTGTTCGTGACAAACAAATCATCACCGCAGATGAGACAGTTGCCTGCCTTGCTTGTGAGTTCTGCAAACCCTTCAAAATCTTCCTCATGCAGCGGGTCCTCAACATAGCCGAGCTTGAACTTTTTTATTAGCTCCAAAACTAATTCAATCTGCTCTCCCCTCTCGAGCTTCCTCCCATCTACTTCATAGGTGTATTTCCCACCATCAAAAAGCGAGCTTGAAGCCATGTCCACTCCGATAACCACTTTCAAGCCAGTCTCAGAGCTTGCCTGCTGGCATGCTTCAGAGAGCATCTCCAGCGCCTCCTCAGTCTTCATCCTTGCGACCCAGCCGGATTCGTCATCCCTGCCGAGCGTGACGCCTCTCTTCTTCAGCTTCTCCTTTATCTTCCTGTGAACGGAAACATTCGCCTGCAAAGCAGGGTAAAGGTCCTTGGCATTGCTCGGGAATACCAGGAATTCCTGTATGTCGCAGGAATTCACCGCGTGTTTCCCCCCGCCTATTATCTTGCTAAGGGGAAGAGGGAACCACCTGCCTTCTCCAAGAATTTCAAAGAGCTGTTTTCCCTGGAAGTTTGCTGATGCCTTGGCGCATGCCATGGAGATTGCAATTGCTGCATTGCCTCCAAGGTTTGAGAAATTGCCAGTCCCGTCCGCTTCCCTCAGGATTGCATCTATCTTCTTCTGCTCCTTCACATCCACTCCAACAAGCTTTGGCATGATGTTTGATTTGGCGAATTTTATTGAGGCATCAACGCTGCCTGGGTATGCAACAGCCTCAAACTTGCCAACGGATGCACCGCTTGGAGCAGAAGCCCTTCCGAAGAAGGAGTCGCCTCTTACCTCGCACTCAAATGAAAAATCTCCCCTGGAATCCAGAATTTTCCTGAAGACTATTTGCTTTATTTCAGGTTTCATCCTCTCACCCCTGCAACTTCATTATTGCTTCTGCAATATCACCATTGCACTCATTAAGAGCCTGCTCCGCCTTCTCCTTTGATGCGCCTGTCTTCTCCATCACGAGCTTCACATCCTCCTCTTTTGTGATAGGTTTCTCCTCAACCCTCCCAGCGATGGTGAATGTCCTCTGCCCCTGCATGGATATCTCGGTTATCTGCGGCTCTGTTATGATTATCTGGCTGCCCTCCTTCTCTATGATGACTTTGGAAGCCTTCACCTCCTGGCTCTTCATGCCCATCTGCTCCATCATCCTCTGCATCTGCTTTGGGTTTATTCCCTGTAGCATAACATCCCTCCCGAGGATATTTCAGAATTCGTCTTTATAAATCTCCCCATGATGGTTCTTTATCCCCTCCCAGTTCTTTGTCAAGTAGATGACAACATGCTTTATGGCTAAAATTTGAGATCTAACTGCATCGTTATACCCGCTAGTCTCTGCATTATATCCTTATCAGGAAGCATGAGGTATTTTTTTAGGATTTCATCCCTCTGTTCTGGTGAGACCTTGTCATACAAAGAAGGCAGTTGCTTAATCAATTTTACCTGCTCCTCCTCTAGTGCTGGAACCTTAAAATCAGGGTTCAGTCTTCCATATTCCCAGAGCAGCAGCTTAAAGGCGTCAGCTCTGTACAGTGTATACTCCTGCTTCTCGTACTTAGTTTTTTTACTTATATGTTCTATATTCCGTATAGATTCCTCCCTGCCTGAGGCATTCGGATCGTATAAAAAGTCTCCGAATAATGGTAGGAGTTCCCAGTCCATAGCTTCGCCAATTCTATCCCTGAATCTATGAATCAGTTCATGGCGCAAGGAAGCACGGAAGGCACGCGAAACTTCCTGATAGTTCCCAGACTCAAAACTTAGGGCAAGGCTGACAAAGTCGCCGCCGCCTCCATAGTCAAGCGGAATGGATATTATCGGTAAGGCTTCTCTTTCACTCTCATATTCAAGCCCAAAGGCTGGAGGTTGACGCCGATCGCCAATGCTACGTATTCTTATTAGGAAAACCTCCTCGTTATAACCGGCAATTTTTGACAGCTCATCTACTGCTACATTTAGCTGATAAACTACTGCTTTTAAAAGTTTAATATCAAGAGGCTTCGAATATTCCACCCTAAAATATCTTCCGTTTATTTCAAAATCAAGATTGCGGTTCAAAATCTCGTAGGTCAGTTCATCTTTTGTGGATTCAACTCTAGAAGTCGGAGGCACATCTTTGAACTTTTCCTTTGCTTCGTTTAGGGAAAGCTGCTTGACCTTGCCTGCGATTTCTTCCAAAAGGAGCCTGGCTATTGCCTGCTGAGGCGATTCCTTGGCTAACGGAAATTTAATATCTTGTTGCTCTTTCCTCTCCGCTACCTTCTCTCCATTCATGCTTAGATTATGCCTTTTGCTTTATTTAAATAGTGAAGTTTACCGGTATTAAGCAAACTTTTCAAAAATCTCTGACTTTCTTACCTCAATCCTCTTTACTGGGCACAGCTTCTTCAGCCTGTTGAAGAGAGTCGCAGAGAGTTTGCCGAATATTATCTCCTGGGCGAGCTGCTGGAAGTCCATCTCCTTTACACGGAGCAACACCTCATCCCTTGTGGAGTTCCTTAGAGCTGTCTTAACAGGAGAGCTAACCCTTCTTGCAGTGAATATGGATATCTTCAGCCTTAGCTTCACCCCATCCTTGCTCTCCACATCAACAACCTCATTCACCACATTCCTCCTCCTTCTTACAAGAGTTCTCAAATAACCTGCGGATATCTCGTGACCTATGAGCTTCGTGTAAGCAGTCTTCCCCTTCACCTCATTGATTCTGAAATGCAGGTTGACATACGACTGGCTGATGTCCCCGGTCAATTCCGCCAGGCTCACCTTCACAATTCGGTTCATCAGATGGGCATCCTCTGTTGCAGGTATCTGCCCTACCTCCTTGCTCTCGAACATCTGCGGGGCAAGCACGGTGTACCATGTCTTGCTCTTCCAAGTATCAACAATTTTCTCCTTTGCCATCCACTTACCTCACAAGCAGAGCCGCCTGCTCTGGCTCGTATTTCCAGTTCTTTGGGAGCGTCCCAACCTTCCTGTAGTATTTCACAAGCCTCTTTATCTTCGATTCAACATGAATGAGCTTTGTCGTGTTCAAGCCATCTCCTTTGTGTGTCTTCAGGTGCTTCCTCATATTCACTGCCTTCTTTATGAGATTGAGTAAGTCGTCCGGGTAGGCTGGGGCAAGCCCCTGCTCTGCAAGGATTTTCATGATGGATTTGCCAGTGAGGGACTCTATGCTCGGCACTCCGTACTGGTCCCTCAGCCTCTGCCCGATGAGGGCAGCCTGCATGCCTTCCTTGTGCATCTTAAGGACAAGAGCCTCCGTATCTTGGGCGCTGAGCTCAACCCACTCCGGAACCGTCTTAACAGCGGGTTTCTTCGAGCCGGATTTCCCCTTTTTCCTTGAATGCATTCTCGCCATAAACCTCATCTCCCAATCCATTCCGCAAGTCTCTTCAGCGAATTCCTCCTGTGAGAGCACAGCGACTTTGTTTTCTTATCCTCTCCAAATGTTTTCTCAGAGCCTGCCGGGATGAATATCGGGTCATACCCGAATCCTCTTCCCCTCAACTCACGGGAGATATAACCGTCAACCCTCCCAGTTATTACCTTTTCCTCCCTTCCATTCCACACGGCAATTGCCGATAGGAAGTATGCACCCCTGTTTTGCTCCTCTCTGAGCAGCTTCAGTACGCCCTCATTTCCAATCTTCTTGAAAACCCAGGAGGAGAGCGTCCCTGGAAATCCATTGAGAGCGTCGATGAACAGGCCAGAATCCTCAATGAAGAAAGGCTTGTTCACCTTCCTGCGCAGGAGCCTCAGGCATGTGAGGGCAATCTCCTCGCAGCTCTCAGATCTAATCTCTTCGCATTCAACATCTTTGCGCCCTATAATTACGTTATATTCTTTTAAAATCCTTTCGGCTTCCCTGAACTTGTGCTTGTTGCCTGTGATGAATGTAAGTTTCATCGAGTCTACCTTTTTACCGATATAGAGAACTCTCCTTTTGATACTTCTATTTTTTTAACCCTTCCCGCAGCCTCAATTTCCTCCTTCACAGAATCAAGTTGTTCAGGCTTTTCCACTTTTATCTTTACTGATGAAAGTTCAGCGTTCAGCGGCATTTTCTGGCTCATCTTGAACTTCCTTATTTCGCTGAGAATACTGTTGAGCAGCGCAGCACTCTGCTCGCTCTCCTCGTCAATTGCCTTCTTATTCACCTTGGGCCAGCCTTCAGAGTGTATGCTCTCCTCTTTGGAGAAGAGCTGCTGGTAGAGCTCATCCGCTGTGTATGGGGCAAAAGGCGCCAGAAGCTTTAGGGAAGTGAGCAGAACTGTCCTGAGGGTGTACTGGGCTGCCCTCCTGCCCTCAGCACCGTACTTGTCGCTCTGGTAGAGCCTGTGCTTCACCTCTTCCAGGTAGTAGTCACAGAACTCATGCCAGAAGAATTCTGTGAGCGCGGTTACTACGGAGTAGAAATCGTAATTTTCAAATGAGCTTGTGCAGCTTTCAACCAGCTTGTTGAGCCTGCTCAGTATCCACCTGTCGGTTGCCTTCAGCCTCATCTTTTCCTTCTCATCAAATTCCTTAAGTTGGGTTTCAATGAATTTCGAAGCGTTCCACAGCTTGTTGAGGAAGGAGTGCGCGTAGTTCACATCCTTCCAGTAGAATACATTGTCCTTCCCTGTGCTTCCTGAGAGGGCTGCCCACATCCTGAGGGAGTCCACAGAAGACTTGGCAATGACATCCTTTGCCTCGACATAGTTGCCGAGCGACTTGCTCATCTTCTTCCCATCGGAGCCGCACACCATCCCATTGATGAGGACATCCTTGAAGCAGGGTTTCTCCGTTAGCATGAGGCAGCGGTATATTGTGTAGAAAGCCCATGTCCTTATGATGTCAGTTCCCTGCGGCCTCAGGGAGGATGGGTAGAGCGCGGCAAACTTTTTCTCATCATCAGGCCAGCCTGCTATTACGAGCGGAGTTATACTGGAGTCGACCCAGCCGTCGCATATGCTGCTCTCCCCGATGAGCTTGCCCTCGCATTTCGGGCACATCTCTGTGGGTGGCTTGTCCTTTGTTGGGTCTACCGGAAGGTTGGAGTAGTCTGGAGCTATTACGCAGTCGCATTTCTCGCAGTACCAGAATGGGATGGGAATGCCGAAAACCCTCTGCCTTGAGAAGCACCAGTCCCACTCCAAACCCCTGCTCCAGTCTATGAGAAGCTGGATTGCGTGGGAGGGCACCCACCTCATCTCAGAAGCAGCCTTTATGACCTCTTCCTCATGCCCTTTGAGCTTCATGAACCACTGCGCTGACTGCAGGAATTCCACAGGCCTCTTGCACCTGTCGTGTATCTTCACCATCTGCTTGAGCTTCTCCTTCTTGCTGATGAGCTTTAGTGAGCTGAGCTCTTCGAGCATCTTTTCTCTTGCCTGCTCTGCTTTCAAGCCAGTGAATTTTCCTGCATTGAGCAGCCTCCCCCTTGCATCCATCGCCTCAATGACGGGAAGGTTGTGCCTGTAGGTCCACACCACATCCTGTTTGTCCCCGAAGGTGCATACCATGACTATTCCAGTGCCGAAGTTTGGGTCTACCTCTGCATCAGGAAGTATTTTCACCTCCCTGTTGAATACGGGAACAATGGCAGTCTTGCCGTGCAGCTTCTTGTAGCGTTCGTCTTCCGGGTTGACGAGCACACCAACGCAGGCATTAAGCAATTCAGGCCTCGTTGTTGCAATGATGAGGAGCTTGCCCTCGCATGAAAATGATATGTAGTTCAGGGTTGTCTCCCTCTCAACCTCATCAGTTTCTGCCTTTGCTATTGCGCTCTCGCAGCAGGTGCACCAGAGCACAGGATGCTTGGAGCGGTAGACAAGTCCTTTCTCAAACATCTTCAGTATGGAGTACTGCACCTTCCTGTGGTACTCCCTGTCGATTGTATAATATTCCTTCCCCCAGTCTATGGAGAAGCCCATCTCATTCATCTGGGGCTTCATTGTCCCGATGACTTCCCTTGTCCATTCCAGGCATTTTTTCTTGAACTCCTCTCTGGGAAGCCTCCCGTATTTCTTCTCAACCTTCACCTCTGTGGGGAAGCCGTGGCAGTCCCAACCCTGGGGGAAGAGGACGTTGTAGCCGCACATCCTCTTGTACCTTGCGGCGAAATCCATGTAGCACCAATTCAATGTATTGCCTATGTGGAATTCGCCTGTGGGGAAAGGCGGCGGCGAGTCTATGACAAAGACTTTCCTCTTGCTCTTCTCGTCAAACTCGTGGAGCTTGAGTTCCTCCCATCTCTTCCTGAGCCTTTCCTCGAACTTATTCGGTGAGTATTCGTCAAGCATGAAACCACTCAAAAATCAACAAGGCTTTTGCCTTCCTCAATTTTCACAATCATCCCGTCCTTTGCGGCAATTGTTTCCACTCCGCTCTCCTTCTCTATGAATTTTGCCTCGGCCTCTGGGCCTGCGCGCAGCATTCCCATGCCGAAATGCTGTATTATCGCTTTCTTTGGCTTTGCTTCTTTTAAAACTCTTATGCTCAGCTCAGAATCCAGATGCCCCGGGTAGGGGGAGCCTGCTGGCTTAAGGTTGTTAAGTATGAGGCAGTCGCATCCTGAGAAAACCTTGCCAAGTTCGGGGAGGTAATCTGTGTCACTGGTATAGCCTATTGTCTTCCCAAGGGAAGAGAGCTTGAAGCCAATGCCTGAGTTGTCATCATGTTTCGTCGGGGTCGCCTCAAGTTCAACTCCCTTCACTGAGAATTTATCCCCGGCTCTTGCTATGAATTTCTTCTCAACAAGGTTTTGGTGGTATGCAGAAACAACCCTGTCAAACCTTTCGTTTCCCTGAAGGGCAGAGCTGCTGCCTATGAGCACCCCCCTCTTCCTCTTCCCCCCGTCGGTCATTGCCTCTATGATGAGGTTTGCGTCGTTTGAGTGGTCTATGTGGGCGTGGGATATGACAACTGCATCAAGCTTCTGCAAATCCTGCTTAAGCTCAATGCTCCTTATGAGCGCTCCGGGCCCTGGGTCGAAGTATATGTTGGCCTTTCCTTTAATTATAAAGCCTCCGGTTGCACGGAGCTGCTTCATTATTACGAATCTCGCACCGCCAGTTCCGCAGAATATTATCTCCAAATCATCGCCTTGATATGCTGAAAAAATCAGCTTATTTTTTGAGGGAGGAAGGTTTAATAAAGGTTATTTTACGAAATATAATTTGATGGGTTATGGCAGATATAAGAACCGTTGAGGATATAAACAAGAGGATAAAAAGTGGCGATGTGGTGGTGGTCACGGCTCTGGAGATGAAGGACCTGATAGCTGAGAAAGGCCCTGAGAAGGCTGCCAAGGAGGTTGATGTTGTGACAACTGGCACATTTGGCATGACCACAAGCTCAGGTGTATTCATCAACTTCGGCCACTCCGACCCACAGATAAAAATGGCGGGTGGAGAAGTTCTGCTCAATGATGTCCCTGCATACGCAGGGCTGGGCTCTGTCGATGTTTACATGGGCACCTCGCAGTCATCCAAGGTTCACAAGCAGGAGTACGGAGGAGGGCATGTCATAGAGGACCTTGTGAATGACAGACCCGTGAACCTCAAGGCATACGGGAGCGCAACCTACTGCCATCCGATGAAGGAGATAGTCACAACGGTCACTCTGCATGATTTGAACCAAGCCATAATGGTGAACCCGAGGGCATTCTACCAGAGATACAGCGCCGCAACAAACTCCTCTGACAAGTTGATTTACACCTACCTGGGAGCGCTGCTACCAAGCTTCGGGAATGTCACATATTCATCTGCAGGCTCAATAAGCCCGCTCTACAACGACCCTGCCTACGAAACCATAGGAGTTGGAACAAGGATATTCCTAGGGGGAGGCAAGGGGTATGTTATTGGGGAGGGGACTCAGCACAACCCTAGGATGATGTCTGGCTCGCTCATGGTCAAGGGTGACTTGAAGAAGATGAAGCCCAAGTACCTCCGGGGTGCTACAGTAACCAACTACGGTCCAACTCTCTTCATAGGAGGGGGGGTGCCAATTCCAATTCTGAATGTAGGAGTTGCAAAGAACTGCGGGATAACTGACAGGGAGATAAAGGCGACGATATACGACTATCACATAGCAACAAGGGTGAAGCCAGTTGTCAAGAGGACAACATACGAGGAGCTCAAATCGGGCAGAGTTGCAATAGGAGACAGGGAGGTGAAGTGCTCTGGCCTGTCCAGCATAAACATGGCAATGGAGATTTGCGAGAAGCTCAAGGAGATGATTGAGAGGGGGGAGTTCTTCCTCACGGCACCTGTTGAGAAGATATCAATTGAAACGGTGATGAAGCCAATGAAGCAGCTTTACACAAGAGCACTGGATGTTATGTCGCCCGCCGTGACGTGCACCCCAGATGACAGCTTAAAGGATGCTGAGAAGCTCATGCTGGATAGGAAAACAGATTATTTGGTTGCCGTTGACAAGCAGAAGCACCTCCAGGGGGTTCTCACCTCGTGGGATGTGGCGAAATCCCTGGTGACTGGGGGGAGCAAGGTGAAGGATGTCATGAAGTCGAAGGGAATTATAACAAGCAGGAAGGACGAGCCAGTTGAGGTGAGCGCCAAAAAACTGGAGCAGTATAGAGCTAGGGGGCTGCCAGTTGTGGATGAGGATGGAAGGGTGCTGGGAGTTGTGAAGATAGAGGATATAAAATACAAGGTGAAATGATGGGCAAGAGGATTATTGCGCTGTTCCCAAACAGGGAATACAGGGAGTCAATACTGCAGGAGGCTGTCCTCAAGAGCGGAACCATTTTCAATACTATCAAGGTGGAGACGACCCCCACCCATGTAAAAGTTATGGGAGAGATAAAGGCGAATGAGGAGAAGGCGCAGGAGTTCATCAGGATACTAAAGAGGATGAGCGGAATTGTGAAGGAGCTTGGAGTGATTATGAGGTTCGACCCGGAAAAATGCGTTGCCTGCGGCCTGTGCGTCTCTCTCTGCCCCACCAAGGCGATAATAGCCAACAGGGATTTCTCCGTAAGATACGACTTTGATGAGTGCATACTGTGCATGAACTGCGTGAACAACTGCCCAGTGAATGCTGTGAGCTACCTGGGTGACTAGTTGATTGAGAGGAAGCTGGTTTTCAAGGAGTCGAAAATATTTTTGAAAATAGAGAGGGAGAGATTCTTTGATGTCGCCCATGCATCTCTTCTTAGAAACAGGGTGGAGCTGGAGGAGTATATCGCGCTGCATCCATTCTTCAGAAGCACCCTGGAGCCGCTGGAAGTGGAGAGGGATGCACCAAGAGTTGTAAAGTTGATGGCAGACGCTGCTGAGAAAACACGGGTTGGACCCATGGCTGCCGTTGCCGGTGCGCTTGCAGATTTGATGCTTGAGGATGTTGTGAGGGAGGGATGCAAATATGCAATCATCGAGAACGGCGGGGATATAGCAATGAAGGTTGACAGGGCTGCGAATGTGGCGGTGTATGCAGGCGATTCCCCCTTCTCAGGCAAAATCGGTTTTGAGGTTATGCCAAAGGATACACCCCTGGGGGTGTGCACAAGCTCAGGGACAGTGGGGCATGCAATATCATTCGGCAATGCGGATGCGGCAGTTGCATTTGCCGATTCTGCAGCGCTTGCCGATGCAGCTGCAACTGCTCTTGGGAATGCTGTGAAGAGCGAGGCCTATGTGAAAAAGGCTGCAGAGCTTGCAAAGAGCCTCTCTATAAGAGGGGCTGTTGTGATAAAGGGGAAGAGCATTGCAGCTTGGGGGAGGATCCCTAGAATTATAAATGGCAAGGGTTTACCAGAATACTTTTATAAGGAGTTTTTTGAATAATATACTGCACGCATGGCCGCGGTAGTCTAATGGCATGACGGCGGGCTGTGGACCCGCAGGAGGGGGTCCGATTCTCCCCCGCGGCCCTTATCCTACTTATAAATAGGTAATCAGATATACGAAAGAAAACTTTATCTATTATATACGTAGTTAGTATACCAATATGGAGAGGTGTTGTTTGTGGAAAGAGGCATTACCAAGGAGGAAATGGCATACATAAAGAGTCTTGCATCGGTTTTTTCTCAGAAATGGACATTTAATATTGTTTTTGCTCTTGCCAATGGTAATGAGGATACGGGGTTCAATGAGCTTATGAAGAATCTCGGGGGGATAAGCGCCGCAGTTCTGTCTCATAGGCTAAAAATCCTTCAGAAGTGGGGGTATGTGGAGCGTGAGGTAAGGATTGGCCCTCCTACAAGAACAAGGTATAAACTTAGCGAGAAGGGAAGAGGCTTGATAAAGGTTGCTGATTTTGTCCTCCAACACAGAGGCAAAACAACATATTCAACAGAGACGTTGAGCGGCGCACGTTTGTAGCTACTTCAGCCTTATTGCATCAAGATTCATGGGGGCGCGAGTTTCGAAATGCATCATCTTGTTTAATGATTTTGCCAAATCATCGCACTTGCTCTCATCGCCATGAAGAGTGAAAACCCTTTCAGGGCTTGGCCTGAGATTCCTCACGAAGTTCAGCAGCTGGTGCCTATCGCTGTGCCCAGAGAACCCGTCGACTGTTTCAACTCTCATGTTAACCTTGACAGTTTCCAGCATACCTTTCTCCCCAAGCACTGGTATCTCCTTCATTCCATTCTGTATCTTCCTCCCCAGGGAGAGGGCGCTCTGGTAGCCCACAAATATGAGAAGGTTGTTTGGGTTATCCGCCATCATCTTGAAGTACTCAACAGCAGGCCCTCCGCTCATCATGCCTGAAGGTGCAAGTATGACGCAGGGGTCTCCCTCAACTATGTCTTTCCTGTTGTTTTTTACAGATTCGAATATTTTTGACTCGAAGGGACTCTTGTTTGAGAGCACCCTCCTCTGCACATTCTGCCTGAGGTATTCTGGGTAGGCGGTGTGAATTGCTGATGCCTCCAGAATCATGCCGTCTATGTATATGGGGCATTCGAAGGCTGAACTCATGTTCTGTGCGTACTCCTCCATGACTAGCATTATCTCCTGTGACCTTCCCACAGCAAAGACAGGTATGAGCACCTTGCCCTTGTTCTGCACTGTCTGGTGAATGAGCTCGTTCAACCTTCTCTCCGCATCCTGCCTCTGGGGCATGATGTCATCCCTCCCTCCGTATGTGCTTTCCATGAAGAGAGTTTCGACTCTGGGGAAGGTTGTTGTTGCCTGGTCAAAAAGCCTTGTGAAGCCATATTTTATGTCACCTGTGAAAATGAGGTTGTGCAGCCCATCCCCTATGTGCAAGTGTATCATTGAACTGCCAAGTATATGCCCTGCATTGTGGAACGTGAGCTTAATCTCTGGAGTTATATCCGTAACCTCGTCATATTCTCTGGCTACGCACATGTTGAGCATCTTCCTTACGTCCTTCTCAGCATAGGGCGGGGTCAGGCCGTTCTTCTGCAGTACGTTGATGTAGTCGAACTGCAGCATCACCATGAGGTCTCTTGTTGGCGGGGTACAGTAGATTGGTCCGTCATAGCCATAGGCAACCAGGTATGGAAGGAAGCCGGAGTGGTCCAGATGAGCATGAGTAACTATGACCGCATCCAGCTCATCCAAAGCCAGATTCATGGCATTGAGGTATGGGTAAGCCCTGCTCCCCTCACTTGTTTCCGGGTTGACGCCGCAGTCCAGCAGTATTTTGTCGTTTGAAGTCTGCAGCAGCAGGCATGTCCTGCCAACCTCCCTGAAGCCTCCCAGAGCAGTGACCTTGACCCAGTCGCTTTTCTGCGGCTGTGCGGAAATCTTCTTGCCAAGCCCTGCCAGGAATTTTTTCCTGAAGTCTGATTCCTTGAAAAATGATGACCTTATCCCCTTTATGGTGTCCGAAGGCATAGTAGGGGTTCTGAGTATCTTTGGCGCCCATCCTGTCTGGAGTATTATCGCCTTGAGTGTCGAGCCGCCCTTCCCTATAACCAAGCCTGGCTTCAGCGAGTCTATTATGACCTCGCAGAACTCCGGGGAGAACTTGATGTCCGTCACGCCCGCTTCTTGAGGGATTATCTCCTGAATTTTCTTAAGGGCAACATCCGGAGGGGACAGGTGGGACGGGTCGCTCCTCACCAGAACCCTTTTCCTCAAGGCCCCAGCTATTTTCTTTATGAGGTTGGGGTCTGAGTAGAAAGCCTCTATGTTGTCTAGGTATATTGCTATGTCAGGGCCCTCATACTCGGTTTTTGTAATCGCGCAACCGCTAGGTAATATGGGCTCTAACTTCTTCTGTATATCGTTGTTATTGTTCAGAAAACCGCCTTAATTCTGCCTATTCAAGACAGGATTATAAAATAATCAAAGTTAATCACTCATGCCTTTGTTTCTAGAATCTTCTTTACTGCATCCTTATCAAATCTCTTAAAACCTTCGGGGGTTATGGTGACCAGATCTATTCCATCACCGGTTCCCACATCCCTCTTCATGGCAACTGAGAGTGCCTTGAGAGCAACCTTGAGGTTGTCCTTTATGCTCCCGCCCTCCTTGAAAGCATCCTCCAGCAGACCGTATGCAACCGGTGAGCCGCTGCCTGTGGAGACAGCCTTCTCCTCAGTAACACCGCCCACAGGGTCAAGGTTGAAAATGCGGGGCGTATCATCAACGCCTCCAACAAGAATCTGGACGAGGAACGGAGCGAACTTGTACTGGGAGAGTATGTTTGACAGCAGAGTCGTTGCAGCGCCGACGCTCATTGGCTTTGCGTAGTTCATCCTGTAGAGCTGCGACTCAAATTTCATGTATCTAACAAGCGTCTGGGCATCGCCAACGCTCCCTGCGACCGTGACTCCCAGCATGTCATCTATCTGGAATATCTTATCCACATCTCTGTTTGCAATAAAGTAGCCCATCGTGGCTCTCTTGTCCGCAGCAAAGATTACTCCATCACTGCAGACTAACCCTATTGTTGTTGTACCTTTCAATGTTTTAGCTTCTTCCATACTATGCACCTAGTGGTCGCAGAAAAAGCAATAGTATTACTGCATACATGTTTTTAAGCCTTCTGCTCCAGAGCATATTCCTCCACCACGCTGACCTTCTTCACATCTCCCATGAGGTTTAGCAGAGAGTTCACGAAGTTGGATTTGCTAATTACGAAATCCACATCCTTCTTTACTGAAGTTGAGAATACAACCTGCAGGACGTCCCCTTCCAGCTTGAAGCTGTCAGCCTTGAGGTTGAAGCTATCAAGAATTGCCTGTATTTTGGGGTTTGTTTCCGTGAGCTTCTCCTCAATTTTCACATCATATATGACTCTCTCGCCTGCAAGAGGGTGGTTCAGGTCCACCATCACCCTTCCGCCGCTCACGCTCTTGACAATTCCCTTCATCCCGTCCAAATCGAGCAGCATGCCAGGGAATGGGTTCAGCTCCCTCTTCTTGAACTCCGCGAGGGGGAGTATTCTTACAAGATTCGGGTCCCTGGTGCCGAATGCATCCTCGGGGGGGAGCTCAATCGACTTCTGCTCCCCAACGCCCATGCTCTTGAGAGATTCATCAAGGCCCTTAACAACATGGCCCTTGCCGAGCACGACCAGCACTGGGGCGTACCTCCTGCCCTCTTCAGGTATTCCAGCCTCCTTTGCTTTCTCTGCGCTTGTGGTGTCAAAAATCTTCCCTGTCGCTGCAGTTCTGCCTGTGTAGCTTATCTTTATGAAGTCGCCATCCTTGAGCTTGTCCATACAAAAACCTCCTGGATTTAATATTTTGCGTTTAAATCATTATTTATGGAGAGAGACACTTTAATAAAAGTATTTGCGCTGGGCATGGTGATTTTTTTTGTTGTGGAGCTGTTCTCAACGCGCTCTGCCGTAACCAGCACGCCCCAGCAGACAAACCAGACCAGCAATGAGACGCCGGTGTACGGAGCTGGAGCGGCAACTGCAACACTCATGGCGTATACAAACTACCTCAACCTTTTCAAGAGCGGTACGGATTTATCAAGAAACGCCTCAATCGGGGAGCTCAGCAGCATAGCGGGCGTTGGATTCGTTAATAACCAGAGCGGGGGAGTGACCCTGGTGCTGGATAACGGCGCGAATGTAAGCCTGGTTGCCCAGAAGGTGAAAGAGAGGTTTCCGGATGTTAATGTCACGGCACTTGCCCTGTTCTCAATTCCATCAGATGTCGTATTCACCACTCAGAATGGCAGCAAGAACGTCAGCATACCATTCCTGCTTCAGATTGAGACTGAGCCCAATCTGGATATTGGGGATAATGTCACTGTATCACTCTCCGGCATTCTGCAGGGGGACCAGCTTGCGAGCAACCCAATTGCAAAAATAATCCCAACCCAAATGGATGTATCCACTACTGCAGTTGTAAGCGGAATCAGCGACCAGTATGTCGCTTTAATCGTGCTTAGCTGGGAGATGAGAAACGTAAATGTCAGCATGATTGCTGGGGAGTTTCCAGCCACAATGAGGAATGTGAGTGTTAACTACACCCCCAACTCCTATGTTGCTGTCACTGGGCTGAATTCAGCGGGCAATGACACAATAGGAAAAATCAGCAAGCTGAGCTATGTCACGGAAGTCAACGGTGATATTGTGTATGTGAGAAATGAAATGAACAGCTCGGAGAAGCTGGCTGCAGATTTGAAAGGCATACTTGGGGGCAATGCGACTCTGGACTACCCTGTCTCCATAATGTCTGTACAGTTCTCATCGGAAAACTTCAGCATGGGGGACATACTTAAACCCACTGGTGGAGAGCTTTTGCTTTACAGGAAAATGTCCTTGGCACTTGGGGACAGTATAAAAGTTGGAGGGGTTGGTTATGAGGTACCTGCCAACACAACTTTTGATAGTTTCCTCAACAGTTCCTATTCTGTTGGCAAGAATATCAGCGTTGAGCTTGGAATCGGTACAATGGGGAAAAGGATTGTCAGCATATCTCTGAAAAATCTCTTGAGTTAGACTTAAATTGAGGAAAGGCGAAGTTAATCTGTGCGAACCGGTTTTGGCGAGCATCTAGCCGCTGGAGTGGCGATATTCCTCATACTTCTTTTTCTTCTGGGGATTCCGGCAGCAGCTGAGCTGCTTCTCGGCGGCACATTCTTCATACTTGGGGCGCTCATGCCTGATGTGGACAGCCCTCTCTCAAAGCCAAGGAAGTTTATGAGAAAGGTCGTCTTTACTCTTGCTATTTTTTTCCTCCTTCTCTTTTACCCGCAGCTTTCTGCAGCCTGCGGCAGGTTTGCAGGTGAATCACTCTGTGTATATTTCCCCCTCATCTCCATTCTCCTTGTTTTTGCAATAGTCTACCTGCTGGATTTCTTTATTCCAAGGCACAGGGGTTTTTTTCACAGTTTCTCAGCTGCAGTGCTCTACAGTACGGCAGTGTGCCTGCTGATGCTCTCCCTTGGAGCGGGAGGCTCTTTCAGAATTGGCGCATGGGCTTTTGGCGGGTACGTCTCCCATCTGGCTGTGGATTTCATTGGAGATGCCATTCCTTTTAAATAGGGGATGAGTAATAGTATTGGCAATGACGATACCGTCCCAGAGGGATACAATATGACCGACGGAGTAGCTTCGGAGCCACTCTAATCTAGTTTGAAGTAATACGCCTTATCCTTGAGGTTGTACCTGCACTTCAATTTTCCGGATTTGACAAGCGAATCAAAAAGCTTGAAGCACAGTACTGAGAACTTTGACTTTCCGCTTCCAATGATTGCAAGGAACTGCTCCCCAGTGTCTGTGAGCAGGTACCTCTTCCCGCTTACCTCCCTTATGATTCCAAGCGCCTCAAAAAAGCCCAGTCCATCCCTGAGCTCATCCTCAGTCAGCTTGTAAGCCTTGAGTGGGGCGTCATCCTCCATAGTTTATTCATTAATTGTTTAAATTATTACTTGTTTGCCCCGTAATCGAACTCTATGAAGAACCCGTAGAGCACTACGAAGATGCTCACGATCATAATCACTTGAAAGATGAGTATATCATTCTGGTATTTTGGTGAATTCATGCATTGGTAGCATGGGTTGTTTTCGCTTAATGGTGGAGTTGAAGTTGTGCAACCGCAGACGAAGTCGTACGCCCTGCTTGCCAGTATGAAGCCGAAAAGGAAGAAGAGGAAGCCGGCAATTGCAATTTTGTACTTCATACGAAGTATATTCGTCAAGCCCGCTTTAATACTTTTCTGAATTGGCTTCCCTTGTGGAGTAATAAACCCCTGCGAATATGAGCAAAGCGCCTAGGGCGGAGTATGGGGCAAGATTCTCACCGCGGAATATGTAGGAGAGAATGATTGAGGAAAGGGGCACAAGATATATGAAGACGGCAGCCTGGGAGGCATCAATCCTCTCAAGCGAGTAGGACCATGCGAAATAGGCGAAAACCGTGCACGTAACTGCCAGGTAGAGGAACCCTGCCCAGCTGTAAAGCGAGAGCGAGAGGAACTTGGAGGGTGGGGAGGTTAGTAATGCGATGGGAAGCAGTAGGAGTGTGCCGAATATTGAAGCATACACCACTAGGAAGGCCGCCGAGTGCTTACTAACCGCCTTCTTGCTCAACACTGTGTAGGCCGCCCAGCAGCATGTGCTTGCAAGGGAGAGCAAAGAGCCTGCAATGTCATTCATTTTTGTCCCGAAATTCATATCGCCATTCGTTACAACCAGGAATGCGCCCAGAAAGGCAATGAATATTGCTGCTATTTTCCTGTTATCCACCCTTTCCTTCAGGAAGAAAGAGGAGAGCAACAGAGTAACCGCTGGGTTGAATGTTGTCATGAGGGATGCATTGATTGCTGTTGTGAGGTTAACTCCAGAATATTGGAGGATGTAAAGCAGCGCAACGCCAAAGATTCCAAGGGGAATCAGTGTTCCCAGGTCATCTCTTTCAAGCCGCTCCCCCTTCATATGCAGCCAGAATGCCACTGGCAGGAAGATGAGAGAGACAAGCATGAACCTTCCTGTTGCTATGAGGATTGGGTCGACATCGGCTGTGAGAAATTTCACAACTACCCAGGAGCTCCCCCAGAAGAAGGCTGCCAAAACAAGCAAGAGGTAGAGGAATAACTTTCGCACAATGTGATTTTGCATGCAGGTTTTAAAAGGCTCAGCCGTAGGTTATGTAGAACGAGCTGAATTCGCCCTTGAATTCATCCCAGGAGTGCTCAACCCTGTCAACTTTGGAACCTTCAGAGCCTTTCTCGCACCAGGTGAGCAGGGCTTCAAGCGCCTCTTTCTCTCCTTCAGCAAGAATCTCAACAGAGCCGTCCCTCCTGTTCTTCACCCAGCCGGTCAAACCCAGGTTGGAAGCCTTCTCCTCCGTGCTTGACCTGAAGAATACTCCCTGGACAATTCCGTAAACCTGAATATGCAGGCGGGCTTTGGCCATGTTGTTATATTACACAAACTTATTTTTAATTCTGCCACCTCTTCTGTGATATGCTTTATATTTCTTTCTGGAGAATTCTATTCGGGGGATGTTATGAAGGGTGAGATGAAAGCAGTTATGAAGAAGAAGCCAGGTCCTGGAGCGGAACTTGTAACTGTCCCGATACCTCAGATAGGGCCGAGGGATATACTTGCGAAGGTCAAGGCAACTTCAATCTGCGGAACGGATTCTCACATATACGAGTGGAATGCTTGGGCGCAGAGGAGGATAAAACCACCAAGGATAATGGGGCATGAGTTCGGAGGGGAGGTTGTTGAAATTGGCAAGGATGTCACCTTTGTTTCAGTTGGCGACCATGTGTCTGCGGAAACGCACATTGTGGACAACAAGTGCTTCCAGTGCAGGACTGGCAATGCGCACGTTTGCCAGAACATGAAGATACTGGGGGTGGACACAAACGGCTGTTTCGCCGAGTATGTTGCAATTCCTGAGGAGAATGCCTGGGTGAATGACAAGAGCCTTCCCCCTGAGATAGCCGCAATACAGGAGCCGTTTGGCAATGCAGTTCACACAGTCTTCTCTGAGGGTGTTGAAGGGAAGACAGTTGCAATTTTCGGTCTTGGTCCAATAGGGATTTGCGCGGTTGCCATATGCAGGGCAGCCGGGGCGGCCCATATATTTGCAGTTGGTAGAAAAAATGAGTACAGGCTGAACCTTGCAAAGAAGATGGGTGCTGACACAGTTATCAAATCAAACGAGCAGGATGCGGTGAAAATAATAAAGGAGGCGACAGGTGGTTATGGAGTTGATGTTTCGCTTGAGATGGCAGGCAGCCAAGAAGCAATAACACAGTCCCTGAAGGTGCTGAAATTCGCCGGCAGGCTCTCCGCACTGGGGTTGCCTGACGGGGACATAACACTGAATTGGGCCGATGATGTCGTTTTCAAGGCTGTGAGAATATACGGTATAACTGGGAGGAGGATGTACGGAACATGGTACACCACTGCCGGTTTGCTGAAGTCCG
Organism: uncultured Microcaldota archaeon; assembly: GCA_963760615.1. Taxonomy (GTDB): domain Archaea; phylum Micrarchaeota; class Micrarchaeia; order Burarchaeales; family Fermentimicrarchaeaceae; genus Fermentimicrarchaeum. The sequence goes on from CAVXDX010000008.1 coordinate 159,652, forward strand.
GCAGGGTGAATGTGGAGCCGATAATAACCCACAAGTTCAAGCTTGAGGAGTATGACAAGGGGATGCAGCTGATGCGCGAAGGAAAGTGCGGAAAGGTTGTTCTATATCCATAGGAGGTGTATGTATGGGCAGCAGGCTTGGTTTCATATCTGCAGAAATTGAGGACATGAAGGCGAAGGGGCTTTTCAAAGTTCCGCCAATTCTTGGCGGGCCTCAGGGAGCCAGGGCGATTGTGAATGGCAAGGAGGTCATCAACCTTTCTTCCAACAGCTACCTCCAGCTCACAACAAATAAGAAGATGAAGAAGGCTGCAATTGAGGCGCTGAGGAAATACGGAGTTGGCACTGGAGCTGTGAGGCAGATTATAGGCACAATGAGCATTCACGAGGAGCTTGAGAAGAAAGTTGCGCAGTTCAAAGGCGCTGAGGCAGTGCTGATGTTCTCTTCTGGAGTTGCTGCAAACAGCGGGACAATCCCCACGCTTGTTGGAGAGGGTGACCTGATAATAAGCGATGAGCTTAACCACGGGAGCATAATTGACGGTTGCAGGCTGACAAAGGCCGAGAGGAAGATATATCCTCATTTGAACATGGAGGAGCTTGAGAAAATCCTCAAGGAGAGCAAGCACAGGAGGAAGCTCATCATCACTGATGGAGTATTCAGCATGGACGGGGATATTGCTCCCATGGACAAAATAGTGGAGCTGGCTGAGAAATACGATGCGATAACATATGTTGACGATGCGCACGGGGAGGGAGTGCTTGGAAAGAACGGCAGAGGCATAGTTGACCACTTCAATCTGCATGGCAGGGTGGACATAGAGATGGGCACATTTTCAAAAGCATTCGGGTGCATGGGAGGTTATATCGCAGGAACCGATGACCTGAGGAGCTACCTCATACAGAGGGCAAGGTCATTCCTCTTCAGCACATCACATCCTCCTGCGACTGTGGCGGCAATAAGCGCTGCAATAGATGTGGCTCTTGAGAATCCCAAGCTTTTTGACAGGCTGTGGGGCAACGCCAAGTACTTCAGGAAGAAGCTGCAGAAGCTGGGCTTCAACACAGGGAACAGCCAAACGCCAATAATACCTGTGATGACAGGAGACAGCGCGCTGGCGCAGCAGCTCTCCAACAAGCTCTTTGAAAAGGGAGTGTATGTGAACCCGATTGTATACCCAATGGTTGCAATGGACAAAGCAAGAGTCAGAAACATCATAACCGCAGGGCACAAGAGGAAGGATTTGAATGCTGCGCTTGCAGCATTTGAGGAAGTTGGGAAGGAACTCAAGCTGATATAAGAGGCTCAAAAGGTATTTATAAGAAGCCCTAGCATATACTATCTCTGTTTGAAGGGTTAGCTATGGGTGAAGATGAGGGGGAATACAGCGAGGAGAATGCCGAGAGCTACTATAAGACAGGCAACGAGTATTATGAGAAGGGCAACTTCGACCTCGCTGTTGAGTACTACAACAAGGCAATTGAAGCAGACCCTATGTTTGACAAGGCGTATTACAACAGAGGACTGGCCTACGCCTGCAAGGAGGAGTACGACAAGGCAATTGAGGATATAAACAAGATGATTGAGCTCAAGCCGAATTTTGCAGAGGCCTACTATATACTCGGCTTGGCATACGAGTACAAGAACATGCCTGACAAGGCTATTGAGAACTACAACAAAGCTTTAGAGCTCAACCCGGATTTCAAGGATGCCCAAAATAGATTGGAGCTTGCAAAGAGCAAGAAGGAAAAAGCAAAGGAGGTCACAACAACCGAGCCGGGCACCCTTGCAAAGGTGGAGTTCCTTGAGAAGCCGAAGGTGAACTTCAACGATGTTGCGGGAATGAGTTATGCCAAGGAAACTATAAACGAGCAGATTGTCTACCCATTCAAGAATCCCGAGCTTGCCAAGAAGTATGGGAAGACTGCAGGAGGAGGGATAATGTTCTACGGTCCCCCAGGATGCGGAAAGACGTTCATGGCAAAGGCAACCGCCGGGCAGTGCGACGTGAATTTCCTACACGCCAGGATAAATGAGATTGTTGACATGTATGCGGGCAACACTGAGAAGAACCTGCACAGGGTGTTTGAAACTGCCAGGAAGAATTCTCCAGCGGTTGTTTTCTTTGATGAAATGGAGGCGATGGGCGGGAAGAGGGAGGGGGACATGCAGGGATTCCAGAAGATGGCGATAAACCAGTTCCTGGCTGAGATGGACGGGCTGGAGAGCACCACGGAAAACATACTGGTAATAGGCGCAACAAACGCCCCCTGGGATGTTGACCCGGCACTCAAAAGATCTGGTAGGTTCGGCAAGACTATATACGTTGGGCTGCCCGACAAGAAATCAAGGGAGGCGCTGTTCAAGCTATACTGCAAGAAGAGGCCTGTGAAGGGGATATGGTGGGGAAGGCTTGCCAGAGCTACAGAAGGCTATTCAAGTTCTGATGTGAAGCAGCTCTGCGACGATGCTGCAACAATACCATGGAGGGAGGCCTATGAGGGCAAGAAGGAGAGGCCTATTTTCATGAGGGACTTCATGAAAGCGATAAGGAAGAGGAAATCCTCCCTCCCGGAGTGGTTCGGCACAGTGAGGAAGCAGCTTGTGGGGAAGAAGGAGAAGGTTGTGCAGGATGGGAAGGAGCACTGGGTGGAGCACGAGAGCAAGCTCTCTCCTGAGGAGAAACAGCTGTATCTGGATTTGATAAAGGATGTGCACCAGTACACGGAATGGAGGTACAAGATTCCCAGAATTATAAAGACTGAATTCGCGAGATGGATTTTCTGATTGACATTTTTAAGCTTTGCATTGCTTAATCTATGCGGGTGTCTGAACTTATGGCAGATGGGATTCTACAGGGTTTGGAGCGTATTTTCAAGAGAATTGCCGATAGCGGTGTAATCAAAACTGACAGGGGACCTCTTGCCAGGGTTGAGGTATACCTGGCTCCATATGTAGATGTGATAAGGGGTGAGCTCACCGCCTCAGAATGGACTTTGCTCGTGGCTCTCTCAGCCATGGTGGGCTTCATTGTGCTCCTGCTCCCAGTCTACGCTCTAACAAATTCTCCTGCTCTCGCCATCATATTTTCACTTCTGGGTGCGATATTCATAGGGTATGTAGTGGTGACAATTCCCACAATACTGGCCTCCATGAAAACTGAGAATATGGAGAGGGCAATGCCCCTCTTCCTTTCGCATCTCACGGCGGTTTACTCAGACAGGAAGAACATGAGGGATGCCCTGCTCAGCATGATGCCAATGGACTATGGGCAGCTTTCATTGGAGCTCAGGGAGTCCATCTCTAATTTTGAAGTGAGTGGCAACCCAAAAACTTCCTTCAGGAGGTTGAGTAAAACAATACGCTGCAGAAGCATAAACAGGGCATTTGACCTCATAACCAAATCCATAGACAGCGGGATAGATGTATCGGAATCGCTGAGCATACTGACAAACAACATCACATCAGACCTGGATGCGGAGGTCGAGAAGAACAGCAGGATAGGCCTTTCCACATGGATGATTCTGCTCTCCTCATCACTATTCTACCCACTCTTTGCTGGGATGGGGTATAACATCACCCTCATACTGGAGGGGCTTATAGGGAGCCCACTCTACTCTGCTGTAGACAAGCAGCTCCTGCTCTTCAGCCTGCTCGTCTATATGCTTCTCGCGAATGCACTGGACTCAATGTTTATAGGGCAGGTGAGATACGGCTCGGTGAAGAGGGGGTTGATAATGGTTTTCCCCCTAATGCTACTCATATCAACTGTTGTGTTCACGGTTTCAATGAAGCTGGCCGGGATATTTGTGGGGTGATAGTATGGCATGCATATCGGTTGAACTTGCAATTGCGATGCTGCTCTTCGCGGGAGCTGTAATACTGTTCAGGGAATACCAGAGCAGGAGGACCATCAAGCTGCTTGGGGATGAGAGCGATGAGCTCAGAAACTCTATATATGCCTTGCAGACTGAAGAAAAGAACTTCAGGGAGAAGGACTTCAGGAAGCTGCTGGCTGATTTCAACAAAATTAAGGATAAGCTAGATGAGTATGAGAGTGAGAATGTGAAGTTGAAGAAGCTACTTGAGAAGAAAAAATGAGGTGCTCATCCCATTCGCAGGGTCGGTTATGTTCGCCTCAGCTGGAAATTTTTGCAGGTCTATGCCTACCTTCAAGCCATACGTGCTGGAGAGTTCTCTCTCCACGGTGTCGGCCCACTGGTTTCTGTGGCTCTCGTCCACTTTTTTGTAGCTCTTGATTAGCACGTTCCTTGCAATGGCAATTCTGTCCGAACGTATCTCTGAAGCAACCATGGAGGAGTATCCATTGCTTGCAATGCGCGGAGAGTTTAAGCCGAGCAGGAGCACGAAGCCTAGCATGAATACAGAAAGCATGAGCAGCCCTGCAAATCCTCTTCTCATTTCCATAGGCTCACTCTCACAAGCCTGTTTTCCGCACCCCTCTTCAGAGGCATAACCAGCAGGAATTGCTCCCTGCGCGTTAAGGGGGAGCTGCTCATCTCAACAGAGAACTGGCTGGAGCCGTCCACCTGGACGTCAATCCTGCTGACTCCGGCAATGCGCCCGTAGTTGTAGAGCCTCTCGCGAAGGTAGTTCATCTCGCTCGGGGATAGATAGCCCTTGACTTCAAGCCCTTTCTGAATCGTTCCGTATATCATCTCGTCATCGTAGAACGCATTCACAATATCATAGCCTGCTCTTTCCAGAGCCAAGTCTCCTGTTGGGTGCCTGCTCTGGGCCAAGCTGCAAAAAGCACGTAGGACAACATGATTGCAAGCAGGAGGGAGAGGGCGCCGTCCAGAACCATCACCTGCGCTTTCCCAAGCCTAGGCATAATTCACCACCAGCTTATAGTGGAAGTTTCCCTGCACATTGCGGAAGAGGAGGCTGTTTGTGCCATGCCTTAAGTAAGCGGATACGTCCTCCACTGCAAAAGCAGAGTGGGAGGACTGGTCGTTAAGCTGAGTGCTGAGGATGTCTCCGACAGGTTCGGAGTTGGCTGAGGGAGCGTAGTAGTTTATTGTGAGCGTCGCATCCCCTCCAGAAAGATAGTATCCTTGAGAGTTAGCTGGAGATCCCTCGCATGATACGGTATAAGGCATTGAAATGCTTATTGTGTTCATCCCGGGCTTTACCATATCGATGGAAACAGGAGGGTTTTTGGCACCATTCACGTATACATCCATTGAGCCAGCTATTGAATTCCTGAGGTAGTTTGCATTGGTTATGATGCTGTTTGGAGGGATTTCAACGGTGCCTTGCTGGGAGGAGAAAGTTGATGATTTCACCTGAAGCACAAACACATCCGGAGCGGGATTTATACATTCATAACTTTGCTGAAGGTAGTAGGATGCCTGCGCCCCTGCAGTCTTGTCCTCATAGCGATGCGCATCTTCTATCTCAAGCACCGCAGAGTATATCACTGCGTCATCGGGCAGCGAGAATATCTCCTCGTAGTCCAGGCCCCTTGGTGCAACAACATCTTTCTCTATGTTGAATGTTTTCATTATTCCATTTGAAGGCGGTCTGGCATCAAGAACCGTGAAGTTGGTTCTAACAAGGACGGACTGGTTGGTATCTGGGTTTATCAATGTGTTGCCGTTATCATCCTGGGCAACTGCACTCACGTTGTAAACGCCGGGGCTGGCGGGAATGAAAGTTGCAGTGAGCGTGCGGGATGCAATTACTGTCACGTTATCCTCCTCCGAAGGCGAAAGGGGAATATTATTTCCTGAGGAGTTCACAATCCATATCACAAGCTTCGGCACCTTCATTGGGTCTGGGTAGTTGTTCCATGCATTGAGCTGTATGACGGCTGGCTGGTTGAGGAAGTAGGGCTCGTTCTTAATCAGCTCGAGAGAAAGCAGGCTGGCGTCAGTGTAGTTTCCAAACCCACCTGAAACTGGATAGAAGCCAGTTGCGAAGCTCTCGTTGCTTAGGTAGTTGAGCATTGAGTTTGATGCATTCCCAACTCCGCTCTGCGCTGCCGAGTACGCTCCCTGCTGCATCTTCATTATCTCTGACAAGCTCATCACCCCTGCCAGCACCACAAGCACAACGGCAGAAAGTATGAGAAGGAATTCAATCGAAGTCTGTGCTCTCACGGCCATACCTTCACCTCCATCTGAGAAGGCTGCCCCTTCACAAAAACCAGCCTCCTCACAGAATAAACATTAACATTGTCCGGCGCAGACCTGCCGAAATGCATGCCGCCGACTGTCAGCTCGACATTGTCTCGTATTGTGGAGTTGAGCTTTGCCAGGTCTACATTGCCACTGGAGTCAGTGTACTTCTTGACTATAGAATCCGCAATGTTGTCCGCAATAAAGTACATCCTCTCGTCAATTATATCGGAATTGGTCCTTCTGTTCAGCATGAAAAATGATGAGAAAAGCAGTATGGAGGCCAGAAAAGCCATGAGCAGCGAAAGCACCTCCTCTGCAAAAATTATCTGCCCTCTCATGCGCTCTCCTCCATCCTCAGGAGCTTCCCCCCATCAGTCTGTTGTATTGATATCTGCAGGTTATCAAGAGGCAGGCTTGCAGCGATGCTTACCGGGGCGTAGCCATCGGGCGAAACAACCACCCAGTTGGAGCGGAAGCTCACGTTGTAATCCACCTCTTTTGAGAAGCCCAAGCTTCGTATCCTGCCTGGAAGAATCAACGAGATTGAGCAGCCTCTACCGCTGCAGAGGTTTCTGTGCATAAGGTCTGCGGAGTTGGCTATTCTCTGCGCGAGCATGAGGGAAGCGATGCGTATCTGGCTGCCCTCCTCGCTGTTTCTGATATGCGTTGCGAAGATGAGAGAGGCAAGGAAAAGCAGAAGGACTGCTGAGATGGCCGCATAGAACTCTATGGATATCTGACCTCTAGTAAATGAATTCGACAATTACCTCACCTGCTTTTCTGCAGTACATCCTCGCGACATGCTTACCCTTTGAGAGGGTGAAGTTGCTTGGGAAAATTGACAGCTTGTATGGATTTAGCCTGCTGAAGTTCATCCCTCTGAATGTGAAAGTGGAGAGATAGTTGCCATCGGCGAGTCGGCTCTGATGGTATGCAGTCAAATCTTCAGGTATGTCTACCTGCACTATTCTCTGCGAGCCCTCGCTCAGCACATCGGCATTGCCGTAGATTGACTGAAGAGAATCCGCGAACCTTGCTGTTGAGATGGAGGGGCCTACGCTGCCTAGGCCGCTGCGCATTGAGTAAAGAGTGAAAATGAGAAGAGTTACGCCTATTGCAGAGATGAGAAGAAATTCTGCACTTGTTTGTCCCCTCAACATGAAATCATGGATTCGTTTGGTTAGTTTGGTTGATTGAGTTTCTTGTCTCATTCATTATTGTGCTTATCGCTTGTGTCGGTGACTGGCTCTGGTTGTTTACGGTCACATTGCCCTGGGTGCTTTCCCTGAGCTCCCTCATTGTCAGGAACAGGCTCACGAGCAAAAGCACAATCACTGAGATTATGAGCAGGTATTCTATGGTAGTTTGTGCTTTTATCAACTGACGTTGTCTTATACTCATAATTCACCACCCTATTCATTATGGGGAGAGATATTTAAAATCTATGGCTTTGGTAACCTTGCAGATGTATTAGACAATTTCTGCAATCTGCAGTTTTTCACCGGAAAGTTACCCCTCAGAGAGGTTTATAAAGCCATCTTTTGTAATCACATCACCGCCAACCCATAAGGCGCAGAAGGGAGTCGCAAATACGAACCACCTATGTATGCCTGTATTGCATAAAGCCGGCAGGTTAAGCATAGGGGCGGAATACCTCCGGGCAGGGGGGAATGCAAGCGTGTGGAGAATCCGATGGGTATTCTGGGAAGCACGAAGTCCCTGAAGTAAAAAAGCTGATGAGGGGGCATGTCACAATCCATACTTATAGTTTGGAATACTTCTCCCTTATTTCCTTCATTCTGCCGCAGGAGAAAGTCCCCTCTGGGCATGTGCCCAGTTGCACGCAGGATGGACCTGCTTTCTCAAATATGACCGGAGCAACCTTCTTGCATTCCTTTGCCATAAGCTCAGCGAGCTCCCTTATCTCCCACTGCGCCCTCTCGCAGCAGCGCAGGGAAAAGAAGTGGAGCAGCTCCCTGCAGTTCATTGTCACGACAATTGTCGCCTTGGTTGCGTTAGGAAGTATGTAGCGTGCGTCCTCAACGGGCACGCCCAGCTGTATGAGCTCATCATAGCTTCTCCTTATGTCGGAGAGAGCGGACTGGAAAAGTTTTGAGGCTTTTTCATTGCCGTTTACTATAGGGGGGATTACGAATGCATCCTCACCGCTTACCCTCACATACCTCTGGCTCTGCTGTGTGTAAGAAGCCATTCTGTGCCTGACAAGCTCGTGGGTGAGGGCCCTTGAAACCCCGGATACGCTGAATGTGAAGGAGGCGTGCTCTGTAACAGAAATGTGACCTGATTTTATTATCTCCCTGAGAAGCTTCATTGCTTTTTCCCTCTCCCCTGCGGACTTGGCGAGCAGCTCAGCAGGTGCAAGGCTGCTCCTCGAAGTTTTTGCAACTGCTGCACAGACCAAGTCCGGGTCGGGCGTATGGGCTATGAGTTTTACTTCCATGAAAAAACCTCCCAATAGTGTTTAAGGGAGAAAGTATAAAAACGTTATAAGAGGCAATTTAATTACGCGGGGGTGTCTGAGCCTGGTCAAAGGAGCAGGGCTTAGGACCCTGTGCGCTTAGGCGCTTCGTGGGTTCAAATCCCATCCCCCGCATTCGTGTTAAAATGAGCCTAAAAATAAGGGATGCAAAGTTGCATGATACGGAGTTCATTCTTTCAGGTATTAGAGATATATTCAGAATAGAAAAGTGTGTTTTTAGTGATAGGATATACCGTGAAAAAAAGAGATTGACCAAGAACGCTATAAAAAACAAGCAGGTTAGAGTTGTAATTGAAGAAGATAAACCGGTAGGATTCTCATGGTTTAAAATTGGTGATTTGACACCATTTGGTCTGGATTACGGGAAGTGGAGCGAAAAGTATTGCTGGATTTCTTTTGTATATGTGTTGGAGAGCTATACGAATCAAGGTATTGGTTCTTTGCTCTACGAGGATATAATGAGTATTTGCAAAAGGAAAAAAGTAAAGCAGATAATGCTGGATGTCTTTACTGTCAATAAAAAATCTGCAAGGTTCCATGAGAGGATAGGGTTCAAGCCTCTTCTCAGTATATTCACTATGAGGACTAGGTAACCTTGACTGTCTTCTTAATGTGCTTAAACTGCCTTCTTGGCTCTTATCTCCTTTCTCTTAGGCCTGAGATGCGTATAGTAGCACTTCCTGCATCTCTTTGCACCTGCGGGATTCCTTGCCTTGCACTTCCTGCATATCCATATCTCGGAAATCTTGGCATCTGCAACTGCGAACTTCCCCATGAATATCACCTGGAGTTAGATATTTAGGGCAAGCAAGTTTAAATTCGTATTCATCCATAAATTTATCCCTGAGCCCCGGTAGCTCAGTGGTAGAGCGAACGCCTTGTAAGCGTTAGGTCGCGAGTTCAATCCTCGCTCGGGGCTTGCTTTTCCTGAAAGGTATTTAAGAATTGTTAATCAAAAGAAAAAGCGATGTGCGGAATTTTCGGGATAATCACCCTGAAGCCAAGAGTTATAGGCAAAGACCTGGCTGCAGGAGGCAAGAGACTCAGCTACAGGGGATACGATTCCGTGGGATGCGCGGTAATTTCTGACGGAGAGATAGATTTGAGGAAGGATGTCGGTAAAATAGATGAGGTGAGCAAGAAGCTGAACTTCTCTGAAATGCACGGCGACAGGGGAGTGATGCAGCTGAGATGGGCCACATTTGGAGCTCCTTCCAAGAGAAACGCGCAGCCCCACCTTGACTGCAATGGGGATATGGTTGGCGCGCACAACGGGAATATAGTGAACACTCCCCAGCTCAGGGAGCAGTTCATAAGAGAGGGGCATAACATAAGGAGCACCAACGATGGGGAGCTGTGCATCCATGCAGTTGAGAAGTATTATGACAAAGGATGCAGCATGGTTGAGAGCATAAGAAAAGCCTATGATGACTTGATGGGGGATTATGCGTTCATCATATTCAACAACAGTGAGAAGAGGCTCTACGCAGTTAAGAAAGGCTCTGGCCTTGTGATTGGCATTGGAAAGGATGAGATGTACTGCTCATCAGACTTGCCCTCAATACTTCCTTTGACCAAGAAGATTGTTTTCATAAAGGATGGTGAGATTGCCTCCCTCTCTCCAAAAGAGGTGAAGCTGTTCAGAATCAGCGATGGGAAGGAGATTGAGGTGAAGGTTGTGAAGTATGGAGAAAGTCCGGAGTACGCGAAGAAAGGTGGTTACGAGCATTTCATGCTCAAGGAGATAAACGAGCAGCCCACTGTTGCGGAGGATTTGGTGGAGCTGCTTGATGATTCAAAATACGTTGATAAATTCCTGAATGCCATGAGGGACTCGGACAAGGTTTTCCTGGTTGGATGCGGCTCGAGCTACCACGCCTGCCTACTCGGCTCCTACTATTTCGGCAATATAGCCAGGAAGACGGTGATTCCCGCAGTTGCTCCGCAGTTCATAAGCCAGTATGGACATAGCATTGATGACAAGACATGCGTGGTGCTGGTTAGCCAGAGCGGGGAGACGAAGGATGTCATAAACGCCATGGAGTATGCGAAAGGCAAAACCGATAGGATTCTTGGCGTGATGAACGTCATTGGCTCAACCCTTATGAACTCCAGCAAGGTTTACCTGCCTCTCGCAGCTGGCTATGAGGTGAGCGTGCCTGCAACAAAGACATTCCTGAACCAGTGCGTCATGTTCCTCTACCTCGCAAAGAGGATGGGAGGAGAATCCTGCGAGGATATGAGGAAGGTTCCTCCTCTTATAAAGAGAACAATAAACTCTACTGACGGTGCTTGCAGGAAGGTTGCAGCCTATCTCAGGAGATGGGATGAGTTATACTCACTGGGGTACGGCTCGACCCATGGAATAGCAAAAGAGGCGGCATTGAAGATAAAGGAGATAACCTACTCCCACTGCGAGGGAATGTACAGCTCTGAGTTCAAGCACGGGCCTCTCTCAGCTGTTAGGAGAGGCTATCCTGTGCTGTTCATCAGCTCGCCGAAGGATGTTAACGTGATGGTGAGCCACATAAATGAGGTAACATGCAGAGGGGGCAGAGCCATAGTTGTGGCTGAGAAGGGCGAGAGCATGGTGAAAAACGCAAGTGAGCTGATTCAGCTCCCTCATTCAAATGATTATACGGCACCGATTCTGGCGACAATTCCCGCCCAGCTCATTGCATACTACATGAGCACCGGCAGAGGGATAAACCCTGACTTCCCAAGGAATTTGAGCAAGACGATTACGGTTGACTGAAGTTACTCTTTTATTACTTCCATGCTAGTATTATTGGGAGTGATTCTGTGAAAATAGGCACAAAAACCCTGAAGGAAGGATTTGCGAAGATGCAGAAGGGAGGGGTGATAATGGATGTGGTCACCCCGCAGCAAGCCAGAATTGCAGAGAGAGCGGGAGCGGTTGCTGTGATGGCTTTGCATGCTGTGCCTGCAGACATAAGAGCAAAGGGCGGAGTCGCCAGGATGGCTGACCCTGCTGTGATTGGGAAGATAATGAAGGCTGTCACTATTCCGGTGATGGCAAAGGTGAGGATAGGGCATTTCGCAGAGGCGCAGATTCTTGAGGAGCTTGGAGTGGATATGATTGACGAGTCTGAGGTGCTGACTCCTGCAGATGAGGAGTTCCACATAGACAAAAAGAAATTCAAGGTTCCTTTTGTATGCGGAGCCAGGAATTTGGGTGAGGCGCTGAGGAGGATAAACGAAGGGGCTGCCATGATAAGGACGAAAGGAGAGCCTGGAACAGGGGATGTTGTTGAGGCTGTGAGGCACGTGAGGCAGGTTAACAGGGAAATTGAAGAGCTGGTGTCATTCAGGAAGCACAGGGGCATGCTGAGGAGCAAAGCTGAAGAATATATGGTGCCTTTTGAGCTCGTTCAGGAAACTGCAAGTCTCGGGAGGCTTCCCGTGGTCAACTTTGCAGCTGGTGGCATAGCAACTCCTGCAGATGCATCCCTCATGATGCAGTTCGGAGTCGATGGCATATTTGTCGGCTCTGGAATATTCAAGTCTTCAAATCCTGAAAAGTATGCAAGAGCCATAGTTGAGGCTACCAGAAGTTATGACAAGCCAGCAGTGCTGCTGAAAGCTTCAAAGGGGCTTGGGGAGGCAATGTCAGGAATTGACAGCAAGAAGATGCCTGATTCGCAGAAGATGCAGCTGCGGAGTCACTAGGTATTCTTTTTCTTAGGGTGTTTACATGAAGGTCGGAGTTATCGCATTTCAGGGTGCGGTGAGCGAGCACATGCATATGATTGATGCAGTGTTAGGCGAGGGAAGCGGGGTCGCAGTGAGAAGTGAGAAAGAGCTTGAGAAGGTTTCTGCAGTGATAATACCTGGGGGCGAGTCAACAACCATAGGGAGGCTGATGCGTAACTCAGGGGTTTTCAGAAAGCTTAAGGAGCTTGGGGAAAGCGGCTTTCCCGTATGGGGCACATGCGCAGGCATGATTATGCTCGCAAAGGAAGGGGATGAGCAGGTGAAGAGAACCGGGGAGCTTCTTAGTCTCATGGACATGAGAGTTAAAAGAAATGCCTTTGGGAGGCAGAGGGAATCCTTCGAGGAGGAGCTGGAGATAGCAGGAATTGGAAAGTACCACTGCATCTTCATAAGGTCGCCTGCAGTTGAGAAGATTTACGGAAAATGCAAGGCTCTTGCGCGCTTTGGCGGGTACATAGTTGCAGCCGAGCAGGAGAATCTGCTCGCAACTGCATTCCACCCTGAGCTGAGCGGTAGTGTGAAGTTTCACGAGTATTTCATCAACCAGGCGAGATGAGCCGATATTTTTAAATAGTGAGAGATAAAAGAAATGTGTCGAATGGAGGTGTGAAGATGGCAGAGTTGACCCCGATAGAGCAGATAGTCTTGAAGGCATTGCAGGATATCGGCGCAAGCGATGAAAGCAAAATGAAAACTGCAGATGATGTGCAGAAGAAGTGCAACAGACCGAAAGGGCAGGTGAACAACGCTCTCATGAGTCTTGTTAGCAAAGGGGTTGTGGTAAGGAAGGTACGGGAGAAGGCTGCAGGTTACTTCTTGAACAAGACAGGTTGAGTATGAAAACCGTTATTGTTGGTGCTGGCCCGGCAGGGCTTTTCTGTGCATACGAGCTTGCTAAAGCTGGTGCTAAGGTAGTTGTGGTAGACAGCGGAAGCAGCATAGAGAGAAGGAAATGCCCTATGAAGAAGATGGGCTACTGCGTTAAATGCAAACCCTGCAACCTTATACATGGAGTTGGAGGGGCGGGCTTATTCTCTGACGGAAAGCTGAACCTTGACCCCAGGATAGGCGGGGACATGCTGCAGTTCATGAAGGAGGATGAAGCGCGCAGGATGATTGAGTACATCGACAGGATTTTCAGGGAGAATGGCGCGCAGGGGGACAGGAATGTGATAGACAACAGGGCGGACGAGCTGATGAGAAAGGCGAAGATGGCAGGAGTGAAGTTCGTCCCCATTGTCCAGAGGCATATAGGCTCGGATATGCTGCCGGGCGTTATAGAATCGCTGAAAAGCTACTTGGAAGCGCTGGGAGTCAGATTCATACTTGACACAGAAGTTAATGATGTGGAAGTGCATAACGGCTCGTTGGAGGGAATTGTTGCCGGGAGGAGCAGCATAAAAGGGGATTTTGTAGTGCTGGCAACAGGCAGAGGAGGAGCGCAATGGCTTGCAAGGAAATGCATGCAGCTGGGTATCCCGACGCAGTACCAGCCACTTGATGTTGGAGTGAGGGTTGAGGTGCCTGCGGAAATAATGAAGGAAGTTACGGATGCTTTCTGGGACCCGAAGTTCTACATCCAGACAACGCAGTATGACGATTTTGTCAGGACGTTCTGCACCTGCCCCTACGGCTTTGTCATTTCTGAGAGTTATAACAGTTTCATCTGCACGAATGGGCACTCCATGGTGTCACTGAAGTCTGAAAACACAAACTTTGCGCTGCTTGTGAGGGTTGCTTTGACCCACCCAGTGGAGAACACAACTGAGTATGGCGAGTCCATAGCAAGGATTGCCTCAACAATAGGCGGGGGGAGACCGGTCCTGCAGAGGCTTGGAGATTTGAAGGCTGGGAGGAGGTCAACCTGGGAGAGGATAAAGAGGAGCTATGTAAAGCCGACATTCACCTATGTCACCCCGGGAGACATCAGCATGGTGCTGCCTGGAAGGATAATGGCAGATATGAAGGAGGGCTTGGAGACGCTAAACAAAGTCATACCCGGAGTTGCCGAGGATTCTACACTGCTCTATGCTCCTGAGATAAAGTTCCATGCCCTGCGCGTCAATGTCAGCAGACACATGGAGACACCTGTTAAGAATCTCTTCGCAGTTGGGGATGGGGCAGGAGTGTCGAGGGGCATAGTGGGAGCAGCTCTGAGCGGTATTGTTGCGGCAAGGGAGATAGCCATGAGATGCAGGCATGGATGAGATAGCCTTCTCTGCAAAGGGCTTTGCGCATAAATTCACTTTCACCGGAAAGTTACCACAATATAGCGGGAAAGCCCACACCATTTATGGGTGGGAGCATGTCACCAAAAGGTATTTATCCTTCAGAGGAATAAAGTAATCCCCTGAGGGGGGATGTGCTAGTCTGGTATGCTTCGGGGTTTGGGACCCCGCGACCCGAGTTCAAATCTCGGTCCCCCCACTTTTAGCAAGAGAGAAACCAAAGCAAGCTTTGTAATTAAAATTCTTGCGTTTAAATTATTCTTATGGATTTCCTGTCGATCATCCTACTCGGTTTAACTCAGGGGATAACTGAGTGGGTTCCAATCAGCTCCAAGACGCAGGTCACTGCGGTATACCTCAAACTTCTCAACGGGGATCCAAGCTCGGTGGTTCCAGTACTGATGTATGTTCATATTGGGACAGTGCTTGCTGCGCTCATATACTTCCGCAAGGAGATAATGAAGATAATTTCGGATTTTGCGAAGAAACCTATGGACCTGCGGGCACATTCCAAAGGTAAGCTGGGCTTCCTCTTCACATCTCTGCTGTTTACGGGAGTGGTTGGCATTCCGCTGCTTATTTTAGAGAAAAAAATGCCCTCACTTGACGCGGGCTTGCTGTTCGTCATCATGGGAGTTGGGCTTCTGATAACAGGTTTTCTGCTGCTCATGCAGAAAGGCTTGAAGGAGCGCAAAGCAAAGGATGCAAATTGGCTGGACGGGGTTTTCACCGGCCTTCTACAGGGGCTGAGCATCCTGCCAGGCATCTCGCGTGCTGGGACGAGCACCACTGCCCTCATATGGCGTGGTTTTGACAGCGAGAGCAGCTTCAACCTGAGCTTCCTGCTCAGCATTCCCACGGTAATTCTCGCGGAGCTTGTCCTCTATGCGGGGGGTATGACGGCTTTTCCGGTTTGGGATGGAATCCTGCTATCGCTTTCAAGCTTCATTTTCGGCTATGTTGTGCTTGATGTTATACTGAGAATTGTGAAAAAAGTGAATATGACATACGTTGCATTCGCGCTTGGGGTTATAATCATTGCCGGAGGGATAGCAGGCGCTGGATGAAGCCTAGCAATAACTCATCCTCTTTTAAATATTTAATCATCTAATATCTTGCGGAAAGGTGCAAGAATGATTCCTGACAACGAGCTTGAAAGGATTAGAAGCGACTTCCCTATTCTGAAGAACGGGCTGGGGGGCAAGCCTATCGTATATTTTGACAGTGCATGCATGAGCCTCAGGCCTAGGCAGGTTATGCAGGTCATGAATGAGTATTACGAGGAGTATCCTGCATGCGCCGGCAGGAGCATCCATAAGCTCGGGAAGAAGGTCAACGACAAGGTTGCCGAGGCGAGGAGGACAGTTGCAAAATTCCTGGGAGCCAAGAAAAATGAGGAGATAATCTTCACAAGGAACACCACTGAAGGGATAAACCTTGTTTCCCGCTCCCTGAAGCTGAACAGGGGCGACGTGGTGATAACAAGCGACAGGGAGCACAACTCGAATCTGCTTCCCTGGCAGCTGCTCTCCAAAAGGAGTGGTGTTGAGCATAGGATAGTTTACTCTACCGACAATATGGAGTTTGATTTGGAGAAATTTGAGGGCATGATGAGCGACAAGGTCAAGCTTGTCTCCATGGTCCACACTTCTAACCTTGATGGGTACACTCTTCCTGCAGGCGAGATAGTAAAGATAGCGCACGAGCACGGTGCACTTGTAATGCTTGATGGAGCGCAATCTGCTCCGCATATGCCATTGGATATGAGAAGGCTCAACGTTGACTTCTTCGCTTTCTCCGGGCACAAGATGCTAGGCCCCGCGGGCACAGGTGTTCTGTACGGAAAGTATGAACTGCTTGAAAAAATGGAGCCCTTCATTATCGGGGGGAGCACTGTCCAGGACTCAACCTATGACTCATACATCCTCCTGAAACCGCCTGAGAAGTTTGAGGCTGGCCTGCAGAATTATGCGGGCAGTATGGGGCTTGCAGAAGCAGCTCGTTACCTTGAGAGGGTTGGGAGAGAGAAGATTGAGAAGCACGAGAATGAGCTTAACAAATTCATCAGCGAGAGGCTTATGCAGATGGAAGGGACAAGCATAATAGGACCAAAGCAGGTTGAGCTGAGGGGAGGAAGTGTATCCTTCAACGTGGAAGGTCTGAACTTCCATGACATAGCAATAATGCTGGATGAGAAGAATATAATGGTACGCTCCGGGCAGCACTGCGTGCACTCATGGTTCAACGCCCACAAGATCCCGGGATGCGTAAGGGTGTCTTTATATTTGTACAATACAAAAGAGGAAGCAGAAAAGTTCCTGAATGTCATGACGGAGATTTCGAAACTGAGGTGAGCTGATGATTTTATGCCTTGTGGCAATGATCGTATTCGGCATACTAGGAATATTCTCGGCAAAATACAGAGTATGGGCCAAGGAAGCTTTTGGATGCTTCTTCAAAACTGTCCAGCTCAAGCCATGCGACAGCAAGCTTGACCAGAGGATAAAGTCGAAGCTCGTAGCAGGAATTATGAGGTACTCGCCATGGCTGGCAAAGCAGGTATACAGGAATTTTGAAGTTCTATCTTGGATTTTCACAATTATTTTCTTCGCGAGCATGGCATATTCGTTATACTCCATTTACAACCTCATTGCCTACGGGAGCTGCAGCCCAGGCAGCTACTGCATATTCAATCCTGGCGCAAACATTACAAGCGGCAATACATGCAACATAACCGGCAAGTTCATTGAGTTCTACGGTGAAGGATGCCCCCACTGTGCGAATATGGTTCCAGTAGTCGCGCAGGTTGAGAATGAGACAGGCGTTAAGTTTGATAAGCTGGAGGTTTGGTACAACAGCACCAACAAGAATATTTTCATGAATTACTCGGCGGATATAGGAAGGGACTGCCGTGGAGTTCTTGGCACGCCTACTTTCCTGAGCCTGAAAACAAACAAGTCAGTATGCGGCGAGATTAGCTCTGATGCTCTGAAGAGTTTCATCATGCAGAACGGCTAGGTTTCAAGCCTCCTGCAGAATACGTAGAACCTCTCTCCGTTCTTCTCAAGCTCTTTTTTGAGGATGAAACCGTGCCTCTCGTAGAAATGTATTGCCGTGGGATTATCGCACCTAACATTGAGGTATAATATCCTCTTCCCATTTTCCGTTGAGAACTCAATTGTCTTCCTAATGAGCGCGTCGCCGACTCCACGGCCTCTGAATTTCTCATCCACGGCCATGCCCATCAGCTTTGCCGTTTTTTGTCTTAGCCTTATATCAACAAAACCCACAACCTCGGAGTTTACGACAGCAACAAAGTAGTTGTAGCCGAGCGATAGCCTCCAGGCTACTTTTGAAGGCGTCATCCTCATATGCGGGAAGTTCCTGTTGGTCAGCCTTGCGACAGCCTCGAAATCTCCTTCCTCAATATTTCGTATTAATGGCTCGAAGAGAGTCGTAAAAACACCTCTACGGATAATATTTTAAGAGTGTAGTTTTAATATTTGGAGTATAAATTCAGTTGCTCGGGTTGAGTGAATGCGTATAAAAGAGTTGTTCCAAGGAATTGCAATGGGGTTAATGGATGGTCTGATTACGCTGCTCGGGATTATTGTTGGAGTTGGAGTGGCAACAGATGATGCGAAAGTAGTCATAATCTCCGGACTGATTGGCGGAATTTCAAACAGCTTCGGCACGTCAATCGGATTTTATACATCAGAAAACGCGGAGAGGGGCCAGCAGATAGAATTTTATAAAAAGAGCAAGGGTACTAGGAAAGATTTGCAGTATATACATTCGCATACAGAGATAATTGGTAGCGCAGTACTAAGTTTTATTGCAGGCGCTTTTGCCATAGTACTACCACTTCTTCCCTTCTTCCTTCTTTCAGATATAATGGCTAGCATGGTAAGCTCTTTGGTGATATCTGCTATGCTGCTCTTCGTGCTCGGGTATTATATTGGGAAGATAAATGAAACTGATAGGTTAAGAAGCGGATTGAAATATGCTTTTTTGGGAATTATGAGTTCCATTGTTGCCTTTGTTTTGGGAGAGATTCTCAGGCGTTTTATTGAGGAAAAAAGTGGAATCTGGTAGAGCTGAGTTCAAAGTAACCAAGCGAAAGATGAAACTTTACAATAGTTTTTTAATAAGTATGCATAAAAATTATTGCATGGAAAATCTAGTACCTAAAAAAATGTTTTTGACAAAAGGCGTTGGAAAGGATGTAGACCCTTTGTCCTCTTTTGAGCGCGCCTTGAAGGATGCGGGAATCGAGAGATGCAACCTAGTGAACGTCTCGAGTATCCTGTCGCCAGAATGCGATATAATTCCAAGAGAGAAGGGCGTGGAGCTGCTCAAACCAGGGCAGATAACCTTTGTGGTGATGAGCAGAAACTCCTCCAATGAGCCCAACAGGCTTATATCTGCATCAATTGGAGTTGCCGTACCTGCGGATAAAAGTGCCTACGGGTATCTTAGCGAATACCACTCATTTGGGGAGACTGATGAGAAAGCCGGGGATAAGGCAGAGGATTTGGCTGCGAGCATGCTTGCATCCACCTTGGGAATAGATTTTGATATGAACCAGAGCTGGGATGAGAAGGAGCAGCTCTTCAAGCTCAGCGGCAAGATAGTCAGAACAAGGAACATCGCCCAGTCCACTATTGTTGACAAGGACGGAATGTGGATGACTGTGATAGCAGCTGCAGTCCTGCTTCTTGATTAGGCTAATTAGCTTAGGGCACTCGCTCCTTCTATGTCTACTGGGCAGAAGTCATCGGTCAAGAGGGCATCAGCCGATGTGTTTATATCTTTTTCATAATAGTGATTCGCCAGCTCGCGTGTGCTGTTGTCGCTCGAGCGCTGGTTCACCAGCGATATGAAATCCGCCTTGCTTCCATAGCTGACATCGGTTGCAAACATCACAACGTTTTGCAGTGATGTGTAGTTCCCGTACATTGTTGGAAACAGGTACACGTTTTTGAAACTGCTTTTGTAGACTCTAGTTAGTGACCCCAGCAAGGCTGCTTTCGGCCCCTCGACTGGAGATATGATGTTTACTAGAACAATGCCGTTGGGATTCAGATGGGATTTCAACTCCTCAACAAATTCCACCGTTGTGAGGTGGAAGGGAGGAATGACTGCTATGTACGCATCCACAACGATATAGTCATACTTCTCGTTTGAATTTTTTAGTAAGATGCGCCCGTCACCAATTTCAGTTCTCATTCTTTCAGTCTCTGAAAAGTTGAAGAATCTTTTTGCAACATCCAATATCTCTGGGTCTATCTCAGCCACCGTGATATCCGCATCTGTCTTTCTGTGCATGTCCATGGGCATGACACCTCCGCCAAGCCCAATGAAAAAAGCCTTTTTTATGTCCGGTTTCAGCACGTATATCAGCTTCTGGTATTTTTGGTAGTCAAGCAGTGGGTTTGCCGGGTTTAGGGAAACTCTCGTCTGAGCAAAGTATGGGGATATATAAATCGTCCTAATGGTTTTGTCAGGTGAATCCATAACCCGCATATACTGGTAGAGGGAGTAATTCTCGTATAGGAGTTTGTTTTGCGAGGGTGCGAAGTTCATCGGTTGCGGGACTATAGAGTTTACAGCTAGGCCAAGCATAAGGGGGAATATTCCCTTCTTGCCAAGGAATAAAACTGAATTGGCTATGAGGATGATGCTGAGGGAGAAGAGAATCGCCTTGATTCCCATGTTCGGCATTATGTAGAAACCTGTCAGCAGGGTCCCCAGGATGCTGCCAACTGTTGATATTGCGTATATATTCCCTGAAATCTCGCCTATAACCCTCAGCTTTTTGGCGCTTAGTTTTATCAGATAAGGAGATATCATTGCAAGTAGTATGCTGGGAATTGAGAAAAGGCAGATGGATCCAAGAATTGGGCCGTACATTATGCCCAGATAGGAGGAAAAGTTCAGTATTGGGTAGGAGATAAGCGGGATTACGGCTATGGATAGGCCTGAGAGGATGTATATCAACGCTACATAATTGCCCTCTGGTTTTCTGTCCGCCAGCTTGCCTCCCAAAAAGTATCCAACTGCAAGGGAGGCCATCATCACAGAGATTACCCCTATCCACGTGAAGATGGAACTGCCGAGGAATGGCTCAAGTATCCTTGTCGCAATTATCTCCAGCACCATCATTGACGACCCTGAGATGAGGGCGGAGATGTAGATTGTAAGGGTGAGCGAATGCTTGCCTATCATTTTATCACAAAATGATTTCGCATGATAATTTTAAATGAATATGCGGCTTCTGAGAATGAAATCTTTAAATACGGCATAAGAATGCTGATTCCAGCAGGGATAGGTCTGGTTGCGTAACTGCTGTCCGTGCCCCTAAAGAGCTCAGTCCATGAAATCCTGTGGGGTAGGTGGCTCCTTCTTATCTCCTTTCCTCTCTCTTATCTGCCCCACTACCTTGTCCTGCAAATCTTTTGGAAGCCTCTCAAAGCCTGCATATTCATAATACCAGAGAGCCCTTCCCTGAGTTGCTCCACGTATGTCATCTGAGAAGCCGAACATGTCTGAGACAGGAACCTTGGCCGTGAGGGTGACTATCTCCTCCTCCTGCTGTATATCAAGAATCTGGCCCCTCCTTGCCTGGACCTGCGATATGACTGGCCCCATGTACTCCTGCGGAGCCTGCACAAGCAGCTTCTGTTTTGGCTCAAGCAGCACTGTCCCTGCAATCAGCATTGCTGCGTAGATGGGCCTCCTTATTGCGGGTATTATCTGGGCAGGCCCTCTGTGCACCGGGTCCTCGTGTATTGTTGCATCAGTAATCTTCACCTTGACCCCCGTAACCTTCTCCTTGGCAAGCGGGCCGAGGTTCACTGCTTCCTCAAAGCCCTGTATGAGAAGCTCCATCACCTCATTCATGTATTGTATGCCCCGGGTCATATCTATGAGCAGGCATTTGTTGAATACATCCTTGACGTTCTTTGCCTCCTCCCTGTCCAGCCCCCCCTCTATGAAAACGTCAACAAGCTTCTTTCCCTTTGGCTTGCCCTCCGGAATCTCTCCTTCACTCATCTTCTTGTAGACTCCCTCCTCAAGAGGTTCTACGATCACCTTGAATTTGCTGTGCTTGTTTGGTGATTTTCCCTCAACGGGGCCTGCCGGTCCAGTTATCGTCTCCCTGTAAACAACTATCGGCTTTGAAGTCTCTATCTCAATCTTGCCTTCCTTCAAAACCTTGTACTCGACTATCTCAAGGTGCAGCTCACCCATTCCCGAGATGAGGTGCTCTCCAGTCTCCTGGTTTATCTCAACCTTTATGGTTGGGTCCTCCTTTGCGAGCTTTCTCAGCACCTCAACGAGTTTCACCAGATCCTTGGTGTTCTTGGCCTCTATGGATTTTGTAACAACAGGTTCGGAGTAGTGCTTTATCTGCTCAAACGGCTCTATCTTCTCCTCGCTTACAGTTTCCCCTACATATAGGTTGTGGAGCCCCACAACGGCTGCTATATTGCCGGCAGGAACTTCCTCCACCATAACCCTGTCAGGACCCATGTAAACGCCAACCTGCTGAATCTTCTCAGTCTGAAGTGTGGATGCAACAGTAACCTCAACCCCCTTTTTCACAGTGCCTGAAAATACACGGCCTATGCCAACCTCTCCTGCATGCTCGTCTATGACGACACCGAATACAATCATGCACACCTTCGCCTTTGGATCGCAGTTTGTCATTCCCTTCCCAGTCTCGCTCTCCAAATCGCCCTTCCACAGTGTCTGAATTCTGTATTTCTGCGCCACTGCGGGGTTTGGAAGGTGCTTCACAGCCATCTCAAGCAGAACCTCCTCCAGAGGGGCTTTCTCAACAAGCGATTTGTGGTCCTCAATACTGCAATACTTGTATACATCCTTGAAGGTCAGCTTGGTTTTCTGCATGAACGGGAAGCTCAGGCCCCACTTGTTGTAGGCAGAGCCGAAAGCCACGTTGCCCTTCTCTACCGTTATGAGCCACTCCTCCTTGAATTCCTTCGAGCCGTAGCGGTGTATCAAGTCATTGACGGACTTTATTATCTTGGTAAGCCTGTCCTGCATATCCTCAGGCCCCAGCTTTAATTCATTTATCAGCCTGTCAATCTTGTTTATGAATAGAACTGGCTTCGCCTTCTCCTTCAATGCTTGCCTGAGAACAGTTTCTGTCTGAGGCATCACTCCTTCAACCGAGTCTATCACCAGGATGGCACCGTCAATTGCTCGCATTGCCCTTGTCACATGCCCTCCAAAGTCTATGTGCCCGGGGGTGTCTATAAGGTTTATCAGGTAGTCCTTCCCACCATGGTGGAACCCCAGGGATATGTCTGATGCCTTTATGGTCATGCTCCTCTGCTGCTCTATCTCCTCCGAGTCCATCACCTTCAGCTCGCCGGCAAGCTCCTTTGAGATAAGGCCTGCTCCTGCAACAAGAGAATCTGTCAGGGTTGTCTTACCATGGTCCACATGGGCGATTATCGCTATGTTCCTTATGTGCTCTGGCTCGTACATGAGTTTCTGAACTTCGTCTACGACAAACTCTTTTCTGACCATAGAATCACCAAAGAGGTTACCTGGCGCTCCTTGCCATTCTCTCAGTCTCGTCCCTCTTCTTTATTGCATAGCTGTTCGGGTCATTCTTCGCAGCAAGGGTTATCTCATCGGCAAGTGCCTCGGAAAGAGTCTTCTTCTTGTCAAAAGCGCCTATAATTGCGGACAGGCTGATATTTCTCAGCGCCATATCCAGCCTCCTTCCTGCTGAAACATCAACAGCAACTTGGTATGAGACTCCTCCGTACTGCACCCTTGTGGTATCCTCCCTAGGAGCAGTATTCTGGATGGCATCAATAAAAACCTGAACAGGGTTTGACTTGGTTGACCGGGCTATGGAATCGAAAGCCTCCTCGACAATTTTCATTGCCGTGAACTTCTTCCCCTGCAGCCTCCCGTGGGTCCTTATCACCTTTCCTGACGTCTTCTCCCCTGTTCCTCCCCTCATGAGCTTGTTCACAAGCCTCTCTACAATATTGACCTTCATCTTCCCGAACTGCTTGTTGGTATGCCTGCCGTGGGAATGGGGTATTGAAACTGGTGAAAGGTCTATGTATTTCTTGAGGCTAGGGTCTGTGACCTGGACCTCGGTCATGTCATATTTGTCGAAGATTTTTTCCATCTCAACTACCTCTTGGGCTTCTCCTTCCTGCCTATCCTCACATCCTCAAGCGGGACTCCGTTGACTGCAACAACCTTGTACCTGACTCCCGGGATGGAACCCACCTGCCCCCTCTGTGAGCCCCCAAGTCCTTCTATAGTGACCTCATCATGCTCGTCTATGAAGCTTATTGCTCCGTCTTTTGGAGCGAAGACAGTGATTATCTTTCCATTCTTGATGAGCTGCACCCTCACGCATTTTATCAAGCCTGAGTGAGGCTGCTTCTGCTCAAGCGCCTTCTTCTCAAGAACGATGCCCTTGGCCTGGGGCGAACCCTCAAGCGGGTCGAACCTGTCCTTGAGCCTGAGCTTCCTCCTCTTCCAGGGCTTCTTCAGCCATTTCATCTTCTGTCTTTTCCTTTTCAAATCCCTTGCTGCGAACTCTCCTCTCCCCATATATCCACCTAGAACAACTTCAAATCCATACCAAAATACCTTTGCATTAGCATCCTCGCCATCTTCACTTTCTCTCCGTTCCTCCCTATTGCCGTCCCCCTGTCTCTTGGGTCAACAGTTATCTGAACAATCCTGCTTGCCCCAGAATCATCAATTTTGAGACTTTTTATTTCAACCGCAGAGAATATATTTCTTACGAACCTCTCTGGCTCTTCTGCATATTCAACGACCTCAACCCTCCTCCTGAAAGCATCTCTCACCCTCATTATTGCGCTGCCGCCCTTTCCAATTGCCCTTCCGAGCTCCCCCTCGCTTACCACGAAGATGGCAGTATCCTTGTCTACCACACAATCCCTAGCAGAGGCACCGGTGAGCTGCTGGAAGAGCGTCATGCACTTGATGTCATCATTGGTCAGCTTCACCAAGCAATCACTTCACAAGCTCTAGTATGTTGGAGTTCCCTGGGTCATGTATGCTCAATGCAGAAATCGGAAATGGTTTTCCGCATAAGGAGCCTAACTCCAAAGATGTGCCGTTGAATTCATGCACAGCAGTTTTTGACAACTTAGAATAATATGAGATATCTTCTTTAAATTTCTTTGGGCAGTTGCTTGAGACAACTATGAGCCTTACCTCCCCGCTTGAGGCGAGGCGCAACGCACGGTTAACCCCGAACTCCACCTTGCCAGTGTCCACGGCCATCCTTATTGCTTTGTCAATATCTACCATAGAATCACTTCTTTCCCATTTTCATTGCAAGCTTTACCGTTCCAGTTCCCACAGGAACCTCCTGTCCCACTATGACGTTCTCGGTCACCCCAAGCAGCCTGTCCTCGTCAGCCTTCACTGCGGCTGTTATGAGGTGTTTTATTGTTTCCTCGAATGCAGCTCTCGCTAGTATGCTCACCTTCTCGCCGCTGAGCCCATGCCTTCCCACGGGTTTTATGTCCCCTCCCATGGTCATAGTATCGGCAAGCAGCATTATGTGCCTCGCATCAACATCAAGCTTCTGTATATCCAGCACCTGCTTGGCCTCCTTTATTATCGCATTCCTTGCAGCCTCAACGCCAAGCACCTTCTCCACCTCTTTTATGTTATTCGTGTAGGAGCGTGTCGGGTCAACCCCCTCCCACTTGAGGACTGCCTCTAGGTTGGAGCCGCCTGTCCTGAGGAAGCACTCGCCGTCACCCTTGAGGACGACAACCCTTGAAATGCCGCTTATTCCCTTTATGTGCAGTGTTTTCAGCCTGTTGGTTATCCTTCTCACCGAGCGCAGCAGGGTCGTCTTGGGCTTTATGATTATCACATTTCCCTCCTGCCTTATCGCGCCGCTCACCAGTTTCTTAACTCTTTTTGTTATGTCGCCAGGCGTGATTCCCTGCTCCTTCATGGACTCCTCGTCTGGTATTATCTCTATCTCCTTGTTTGCGAAATTCTCCCGTATCCTAGCAACCTTGCTGAGGTTGACCTCCTCAATCTCCTCAGCCACTTTCCTTGCGCTCTGCTCATCCTTGCAGTACTGCTTCGTGAGGTATATGTCCATCGTGGGCTTCTTGGGGCTCTTCCTTACATCGACAATCTCTATGAGCCTCGGAAGGCCCGTAGGAACCTGCTCGGCAACTCCGGCATAATGGAACGTCCTCATTGTCATCTGAGTGCCTGGCTCTCCGATAGACTGAGCAGCAAGAACTCCAACTGCCTCTCCAGGGTCTATTGCCTTTTTGCCTGCCATATCATTCCCTCTCCGGTCCGGTCATTACCTCCCCGCCCTTTGTAATCTTCTTTGGGTCGTTTCCATCCCCCCCATAGATAAACTGCACCACAATTCCGCCAGAATCCCTGACAGTGCCGTCGGGATGCACAACCAAATCCTGCAATGCATTGATGAGCCTCCTCTGCATATAACCTGAACGGGCTGTCCTGATTGCCGTGTTGACAAGCGACTCCCTGCCTCCCATGGCATGGAAAAAATACTCCTTGGGGTTCAGGCCCTTCCTGAACGATGATGTGACGAAGCCCTTTGCCTCCGCCCCCAGGTCGCCCCTCTTGAAGTGGATGAGCGGCCTGCCTCTATACCCTCTGGTTATCCTTTTCCCTCTAACTGCCTGCTGACCCAGCATTGCGGACATCTGAATGGCATTGAGGATACTGCCCCTTGAGCCTATCCTCGCCATGAGTATTGATGTGTTCTCAGCTCCAAGGCATTCCTGCACAATATCCTCGCAGTTGTTCCTTGCATCGGATAGTGCCATCATTGTTCTCTCCTCAAGAGTCTCTCTCAAAGTCCTGCCCGGTAACCTTGGCAGAGTCCTGTTCTTGTACTGAACCACAAGGGAGTCAACCTCCCTCTTGGCGTTCTCAACTATCTCCTCAACCTGCTTCATGCCCTCCTCGGAAACTGTGTAGTTTGTCAGGTCAACTGAGAATCCGTGCTTGGATATGACGTAAAGAGCCATCCTTGTGGCATTGTCTATGAAATCCCTCGCAGCATCAGAACCGTAATCCCTCACCATCTTCTCTATCAGCTCGCTCTCAAAGCCCTTGCTCTCAATTGCACCCGAGATGAGTCTGCCGTTCTTTATGACCACGTACCCGTCATCGGCGCATTCCTCCTTCTTGCAAACCTTTTCCCTGCACAGCTTTGAAACGTAGGCAAGGTTGAAATCCTTCGGGAGAAGCTGCGAGAAGAGCAGCCTTCCTGAGTATTTTTCCCCTCTGTCAGGCTTTGGAAGCTCGTATATGCCTGCTATGGCAAGTATCCTGCACGCCTCTGCCTTGTCAAACTCCGCAAGTTTTCTTGTAAGGAAGTAAGCGCCCGAGACATGGTCCTCCTGCCCCTTTATGATCGCCCTTCCATGCCTTGGCGAGATTATCTGGTCCTGCACTTTCATGAGCACATCAGCCTCAACCCTTGCTTCCTCAGTCTGCGGAACGTGGAGGTTCATCTCATCCCCGTCAAAGTCCGCATTATAAGGAGGGCATACCGCCAAGTTGAGCCTGAAGGACCTGCCAGGAAGAACTTTAACAGTGTGGCACATCATGGATATCCTGTGCAGAGAGGGCTGCCTGTTGAAAATTACAGTATCGCCGTCCTGCAGCTGCCTCTCGACGATGCAGCCAGCCTCAAGGGTGGTGGAAAGCTCCTCCCTGCTCTTGTCCGTGACTTTCTTCCTCTTCCCATCAGGCCTTATGACATAGTTGGTGAGCGGGTATTCGCTCCTCGTTATCATCTTCTTGCATTCCTCAAGGTTCCATTCAGTTACCTTCACAGGCAC
This sequence comes from uncultured Microcaldota archaeon, assembly GCA_963760615.1. Classification (GTDB taxonomy): domain Archaea; phylum Micrarchaeota; class Micrarchaeia; order Burarchaeales; family Fermentimicrarchaeaceae; genus Fermentimicrarchaeum. Next base: position 187,148 of record CAVXDX010000008.1, read on the forward strand.
CGTGAGCTCCTCTGCAATCTGAAGCGGCACTCCCACATCGTTTATGCTTATGTTAGGGTCGGGGGATATGACTGTTCTTGCAGAGAAGTTAACCCTCTTACCGCTCAGGTTGTACCTGAACCTCCCTTCCTTTCCCTTCAGCCTCTGCGAAAGTGTCTTGAGCGGCCTTCCGCTCCTGTGCCTTGCAGGAGGAATTCCTGCAGTTTCGTTGTTGAAATACGTTGTGACATGATATTGAAGCAGCTCCCACAAATCCTCTATAATCAGCTGGGGCGCACCTGCATTGATGTTTGCCTCCAGCCTCTGGTTTATCCTCATTATGTCCACGAGCTTATGGGTTAAGTCATCCTCGCTCCTCTCACCTGTTTCCAGCGTTATTGAAGGTCTGACCGTGACCGGTGGAACAAGCAGGACGGTGAGCACCATCCATTCCGGCCGTGAGTACTCCGGGTCGACCCCGAGAAGCTTCAGGTCATCGTTGGGTATTGCCGCAAGGGCCTCCCTCACCTCTGTGGGGAGCAGCATCTTGTCTCCGCGGTTGAATGTAGTTGGCTTCTCGAGCTTCACATCCTCCTGCTTTGCCCCGCAGTACGGGCATTTTGAGAGTTTCTTTATGCTCGCGAGCATACTCTCAGCAATCTCCTCCTCCTTCAGGGCTGCCTTGAAGTCATCAATCTGCTTCTTTGAGACGAGCACCCTGTGGCATGACTGGCAGGTTGCCTTCAGCAGTATAAATATCACCTTTGCAAACTCCGGGTGGATGACAGGCCTCACAAGCTCTATGTGGCCAAAGTGGCCCGAGCAGCTCCTTATCTTCCCTCCGCATGTCTTGCAGCGCAAGCCTGGGTCTATGACTCCGAGCCTCTGATCAACCAGCCCTCCGTCTATGGGGTAGCCGTCCTCGTTGTATGTATCAGGTACAGTTATCTTTGCCGCTGAGATTTTCCTCACCATCTCTGGTGAGAAGAGTGAAAATTTGATTTTTTCAACAACCTTGTCAACAACCATTCCATCACGCCTTATCCTTCAACATGATTCTTGGGAACACGCCAATTGCCTTTATCTCATCCAGCAGAAGCTTGAATGCGTAGCTTATCTCAATCGGATACAGTTCATCAGCCTCAGCACAGAGTGGGCAGTAGCTTTTGTTCCTTATGTAATCTGTCACCGCAACAGAGCCGCACTTCGCGCAGATGAGCTCTGTGGTCTTGTCAGACTCCTCCAGCATCCTCTCCTTCAGAAGCATGCTCGCTCCATGCCCAATGAGGCAGTCCCTTTCCATCTCCCCGAATCTCAAGCCTCCCTCCCTTGCCCTTCCCTCGGTTGGCTGGTGTGTCAGGAGCTGCACAGGCCCCCTGCTTCTCACGTGCATCTTGTTTGAAACCAAGTGATGTAGCTTCTGGTAGTATACGACTCCAACGAATATTTCAGCTTCTATGGCCTCCCCGCTTATTCCATCATAGAGGCGCTCCTTCCCGTCCTTCTTGAATCCATAACTCTCGAGAATTTTTGAGAATCCTTCCTCCGTGTCTCCGTTGAATGCAGTCCCATCCATTATCTTCCCGCTGAGAGCCGATGCCTTCCCTCCCAGCATCTCCAAAATATGACCTGCAGTCATTCTTGAGGGAATGGCATGGGGGTTTATTATCAGATCAGGAACGACGCCCTGTTCTGTGAAAGGCATGTCCTCCTGGTTTGCGAGAAGGCCAATCACCCCTTTCTGGCCATGCCTTGAGGCGAACTTGTCACCTGCTTCAGGTATTTTTACGCTCCTCACCTTGACTTTGACAAGCTTGTTGCCTGAAGGACTCTCTGTGAGCAGAACAGAATCGACAGACCCCTCCTCGCCTTCCTTTACAACAGCGGAGTTCTCCCTTTTCTTTTCCTCAGCGATGCCGAACCCGCTGACCTCCTCAAGGAATCTTGGCGGGGATGTTTTTCCAACGAGCACATCCTTTGCCTTCACCTCAGCCTCCGGGAAGATTATCCCATCCTCCCCAAGCTTGGAGTACATCGCTTCCTCCCTGTAGCCTGCCACAGTGGGCTGGGGAATCTCAAACTTGTCCTTCTGCCCTCCTGGGTACCTCCTCTCCTCAGTTTCGTATGTTTTGTAGAAGACAGACCTACCCAGCGCCCTGTCAACTGAATTCCTGTTTATCACAACTCCGTCTCCCATATTGTAGCCGTAGTAGGTTGCAACTGCAACAACAAAGTTCTGCCCGCACGGCCTCTTTGAAAGTTTCAAATTCCTGTAAGGCCTTGTCTGAACAAGGGGCGCCTGAGGGTAGTACATGAAATGCGCCCTGGAATCCATCCTTATGTTGAAGCTGCTCGCATACAGGCCAAGCGACTGCTTGCTCATGGCACAAGCCATTGTGATCCTTGGGGATGAGTTGTACTCCGGGAATGGGAGCTGCGCAACTGTCACCCCAACTATGGAGACGGGGTCTATCTCAAGATGAGTATGCTCCTCGGTGAGCTCCTCCTCCCTTGTTGCCACGTATGCATTCTCCTCCTCCTCAGCATCAAGGTACTCTATTATGCCGTTGCTCACCAGGTAGTCCCACGAAAACTCCCTCTTCTTCAGCTTCTCAACTATGTCTGGGGTGAGCTTGCTCTTTCCATTCTCAACAACTATGTAAGGTCTCCTCGCCCTGCCGCTGTCTGTGTTTATATACAGGGCTCTGTCCCTGGGGAAATGGGCGAAGTTGACCTGCCTGCTTACTGCTCCTGTCCTTCTTTTTTCTCTCAGGGATGTCACAAGCGCATTCCCTTTCTCATGAAAGCCGATAAGCCTGCCGTTCAGATACACTGCAGTCTTGTACTTTGGTTTTTCCATACAATCACTCAAGTTTGACATTCATTTTCTTCAGCATGTTCTCGATGTTGCCCTCAGTGTCTCCTGTTGATATGTCGCAGAGCAACGCCATGTTTTTCACAAGCGCGCATGAAGGTCCCTCTGGGGATTCATTCGGGCAGAGCTTGCCCCAGTGCGTCCCGTGCAGGTCCCTTGCCTTGAAGTGAGGGTGTCTCCTGCTCAGGGGGGAGATTATCCTCCTGAGGTGCGATATGGTTGAGAGGTAGTTCGTCCTGTCGAGCAGCTGGGAGACGCCTGTCTGCCCCGCTATCCAGTTGCCTGTTGCCATTGAGTATCTGATTCTCTCTGTGAGCGCATCTGGCCTCACAAGAGTCTGTATTACGAGCTTCCTACCTCTTGCAGATGCCCTCTCAACCTGATAAGCGATATCCTTTATGAGGAATTGGAAAGCATACCTGAAGAGCTCCTCCATGAGGTTGCCTGCAAGCTTTATTCTCTTGTTTGCATAATGGTCCTTGTCATCCGAGGTGGAGTTGCCAGATGCAACATCAATTGCCTTCTCTGTCATCTTGCACAGGTAGTAAGCCTTCGCCAGCCTTATGCTTGAGTCCACACCGATGTGCGGCAGCAGGTAGTTGTCAACAAGTATCTCAGCTCTCTTAAGTTGGTAGACCTTAGCCTGCCCCACTGCTGCCTTTTTGCCAATCGCCTCCATGGCATTGGCGGTTCCCGTTGTCTGGTCAATCTCCATGTTAAGGAGTATGTCGTTCTGCACCTCAAGATCGTCGCTGAATGAGTTGAGTATATCCTGGTTGGGGTGCAACCCCAGGGCTCTCAGGATAGTTATGAGGTTCAAATCCTTTGGCGCAGCAGGGAAAACCACCGAAAGCTCCCCATTGGAGCTCCTCTCAACAACGCACCTGGCCCTGAAGCCGAACCTTGTTGAGAACACTTTTGAGGTCACAAGTGCGCCGTCCTTCTCCTTGGATACCATTATCCTGTTCGGAGCCAAATCTTCTATGCTCACGAGAACTCTCTCGCTGCCATTTATAACGAAATACCCGCCCGGGTCGTTAGGATCCTCCCCTGCCTCGATCAGCTCATCTTCAGTAAGGTTGTCCAGGTGGCACAGCTTGGATTTCAGCATCACGGGCAGCTCTCCTATGAACACTTCCTGGGGGTACCTTCTCTCTATGCCCCCAACTATCTGTATGAACTCCAGGAAGACAGGCGCTGCGTAGCTGAGGTTTCTCATCCTTGCCTCTGCAGGAAGGATCTGCCTCCTCGAGCCGTCTGCCTCCACTATGGTTGGCTTGTCCAGCCTCACACGGCCGAACTTGAGCTTGTAATTCTCAACATTCGGGTCTATGGAGCCTATGTTGTCTATTATGTTTTGTATGCCATAGTCCACAAACTTATTGTAGGAGTCAAGGTGCTGCACGACGAGCTTGTTTTCCCTGAAGTACTCATCTACCAAGTCCCATTTCATATTATCACTTCAAAAATTTACTTCACAACTAGGCGGTAGTACAGATTCTCTTTCGTGGGGTCTTTCCGGGTTATCTTTATTATGTCGCCTTCCTTTGCACCAAGAAGCCTGACCTGAGGGTCTTGCAGTTTTATTTTTGGAAGCTTCTGCACATCCACTCCCAGAGAAGAAATAATTTCCTCGTGCTTGGATTTTGCCAGGATTTCATGCTTAGGAACAAGAAAATGGGATGTGTGAAAATCGGCAGAAGTCAATCTACCACCTAAGCTGGAGTTAACCTACTATTTAGGTCGCCAAGCTTTTTAAAGCTATCGTTAGAAAAGCTACGCTAATAGCACTCTATGGAACTTGAACGCTTTTTCTAAACAAACTTCACCTTCTTTGCGTTTGTAGAATTAGTTACAACTTATATTTAAAGATAACTCCGTCATCTAGCGAGCAATGCTTCCGCGGGTGGGTAAACAGCTATTTAAATCACTGAAAGTATAATTTTATCATGCCTGTTGAGAAATTCGAGAAGCCACCAGTGTCAGAAGAGAAAACAATTGGAAACGAGGAGTTCGCGAAGTGGCTTGGCAGGAGTTACCAAATTCAGATGAGCATTGCAATCCGCAAGACGCTGGACTTGAGTCAGAAAGAAAGGAAGCTGATGATGAAGGTGAAAGAGGAGATACCTGAGATAACTCGTGAAGAGCTAGACTCTTTGAAGAATGTTAAGCTGGATAGGATTCTGGAAAACATAAAAACCTTGAAGGATAATAAGCTGAATCCGCACGATTACGTACAAATTCTAGGGGCCTATCCGCCAAATGTGAAAGGTAATGTTGAGAATTTGGTAAGACGCGAGTTGAAAGTAAGAAGTTTCATCTCAATTCTATCATGCAACCCGAAATTTGTTGAGGAGGACATGAAAGAACTTGATGGGCGCAATATAGATGTTGCTCATTTCGAGGCGAAGAGTAAAATTGGGATAAACCCGAAAAGATTTGTAGAATTCTTGGACACCCCTATAAGGGAGAGGGTGCAATATCGCTCATTGAACAACAAGAGGGATTTTAAGGAGTCTATAAATAATCTTGGAGCGACGGATGAGCAGCAGGCATTGGCTAAGATACTTGGAGAAATGGAGAGAAGGGAGAGGGAGGGAAAGGGAGAGATGAGCAATGATGAAATGTGGGAAATCTTCAGAACGTATTCCACTTCATCCCGCATTAGGATGAATCGTATACTGCTAACATTTGTTGAAGATGGTGGTTTGAAAGAAAGTGGGGAGAGGAGTGTAGAGAAGAGAAGGTATTAGCTCTCATCTCAAATATACAGAATGCGCTTTGAGGTTTTGACTCTCCACATTGCCGGATATTCCTTCGCCTTCTCTACTGCCTCCTCATTTGAGAGCTTTAATGTCTTTATCCAATCCGCAGTCAGACCGCATCCCAGGAGCGAGGCGCGCTGCTCTCCAGAGAATCCAAGTTGAGAAAGCTTTCCGCCTTCAGTGTTATACCAATTGTTAAGATTACTCTGCTTTATTGTAGTACCCGAGTACCTCAACGCTGTGTAAAACTGCCTTTTGAGCAGAGAATCCCTCTTGAAGATAGAGGAGAGATAGGCTGCCTCCCCAATGAAAAAATTGAGCTCTTTTTCATCCTTCGGTATGAATGGCTCCTTTGCTATCCCTGCCTCTGACTTTAGTTCTGATAAGAAGTTTCTTGCGACACTATCAGATAAGCCGTTCTGCTTTATCAGCTCTGAGAACTGCGATAATGGAATCTCGCCGTATTTATCGAACTCCTCTCTAATACTTTTTAGCAGATTTGGCACCCAGGGCCGTGTGATGACATCTTTATTTTTATCTTGAAAATCCTGGAAAGCCCTCTCGTCTTTAATCTTTATGCCGGCAGGGCCTCCGGGCAATTTGGCGTAACCACGTATTACTTCCATTCTTTTTTCCGAGAGGACTTCTGCATATGAAATTTTAATTTTCTCTACTGCATCATGCACGCTCTCTTCATTTTTCTGCTTCAGGGTACTCACATTTCCACCAAGTGAATTATGCATTCTGTCATTTAAAAAGAATTGTAAAAAAGCGCCAGGGGCGGGATTCGAACCCGCGAAGGCCTTTTGGACCTAACAGCTTAGCAGGCTGCCGCCCTTTAGAGCCTCGCTTCTCTTGTGAGAAACTCAGGAACCACTAGGCGACCCCGGCTCCATTTATTTTGTGTATATATTATATATTAACGCAGTGGGCCTCACTGAAATCGATGGAAGCCCTCTCGCCCGGTTGTTCAAGCATGGGCTAGACTTTGTTACTTGCTAGCATGGACGACTGCACTCACTGAGCATAGGCTCTGGTGATTTGTGTTCAGGGTTGCTCCTTCCGGCCTGGCCCGGTTCGCACGACCTTCCATCCAGCAAGGCAAAGCTTCAACGCTTGCGCCTGAGCCGAAGTGAGATGACTCGAACCTCTCCCAGCTTTTCGGTCTCACCGTGAAGGGGGTTTGTGATTACAGGAGACCCCTAACCTCCCGACCTATCCCACTGCGATTAGTTATACTATTCAAAAGTTTAAATAGCTATTGCACATGCATTTTATCTATAAGATGGGGAGGAATAAGAGAAAGGCTTTTAAATATCATCTTCATAATTATTCCACTCTTTTCTACGACTGAAGTTTGGGGTTTCCCGGCCCCCTCTCCAGAGGTCTTATTATGGGAAAGATACGAAAGCCAAGAAGCGGGTCTCGCGCGTTTAGACCGAGAAAAAGGGCGGGCAGTCAGAACGCCCGCATAGTTAGCTGGCCGACGTCAGAAGAGACAAAGCTTCTGGGTTTTGCAGGCTTTAAGGCTGGCATGACGCACCTGACAATGATTGATGATTATGAGGGGTCTCCAACCAAGGGTCATGAGATTTCTGTTCCTGTAACTGTGGTTGAAACTCCCTCTCTTCTTGTTCTGGGTTTGAGGGCTTATTCTTCTGATGTCTGTGGTCTGATGGCTTTTTCTGATGCTTATGCAAACATTGACAAAAAAATTGCCGAGAGGATAAACCTGAAGAAAAATAGGTTTGAGGATGCAATGAAGAAAATTGAAAGCAACGCTGATTCTATTAAGGATGTAAGAATTCTTACGATAACTGCTCCTGACAAGACTGGCTTTGGGAGGAAGAAGCCGGATGTCATAGAGATTGCTGTTGGGGGTAAGAATGCAAAGGAGAAGCTTGAGTTCTGCAAGGGCATGCTTGGGAAGGAAGTGAAGCCCTCTGATGTTTTCACTGATGGCGAGTATGTGGATGCGATAAGCATAACAAAAGGAAAGGGATGGCAAGGTGCAGTAAAGAGGTTCGGAGTCCACAAGCAGAGGAGGAAAGCCACCGGAAGGGTGAGGCACGTGGGAACTCTGGGTCCATGGCACCCCGCAAGGGTGATGTACACAACTCCAATGGCAGGTCAGATGGGTTACCACAAGAGGACTGAGATAAACAAAAGAATACTGAAAATTGCCGGGAAGGATGAGGTGAACTGCAAGGGTGGCTTCCTGCATTACGGAGTTGTCAGAAACGACTGTATACTCATAAAAGGTTCAGTAGGGGGGCCGCGCAAGAGAATGATAAAGCTAAGAAAGAGCATTAGGGAGAAGGGAAAGCCGGTAAAACCTGAGATAAAGTACATATCAACGGAGTCGAAACAAGGTGCTTAGAATGAAAGTTCACGTTTACTCAATTGACGGGAATCCTGTGGAGGAGCTGGAGCTTCCTCACCAATTCAGCGAGGAGATTAGGGAGGAGGTCATAAGCAGGGCAGTCATCGCTGAGCAGAGCATGAAATACCAGCCGAAAGGAGCATTCAAGCTTGCGGGTTTGCAGACGAGCGCAGAGTACATGGGAAGGAAGGAGGCATACAGAAGCATAAAGAACATGGGTATCTCAAGGCTGCCGAGGGAGAAGCTCCCGAAAGGAAGGTTCGGCAGGGTCCGGATAGTGCCATTCTCAGCAAAGGGAAGGAGGGCTCACCCGCCAAGGCCTGAGAAGATTCTTGTTGAGAAGATAAACAGGAAGGAGCATGACAAGGCTTTGAGGAGTGCCATAGCAGCAACTGCAAGGAAAGATATGATTGAGGCAAGAGGCCATGTCACAAGTGGGGTGAAGGAGATTCCGCTTGTTGTTGAAAGTAAATTTGAGGAGTTTGATAAAACGAAGAACGTGCTCAACTGCCTCAGGGCTCTCGGGCTTGAGGGGGATTTGGAGAGGGGGCGCAGGACGAGGAGGGTAAGCGGCGTGAGGAAGAGGAGGAGGGGGGGAAGCGTGAGGCCGAAGTCAATTCTCATAGTTGTTGGCAAGGATAGCAAAGTTGAAATAGCTTCAAGAAATCTCGCCGGAGTCAATGTGAGAAGCGTGGATGAGCTTGATGTGAGTTCTCTAGCGCCAGGGACGCACGCAGGAAGACTGACTCTGTGGAGCAAGAGGGCGGTTGAGGAGCTTGCGAAGATGTGATGATTATGGTTGTGATGTACCCAATAACTACGGAGAAGGCAATTGCGCTGATAGAGAAAGAGAATAAAATGGTTTTCGTAGTTGAGAAAGACGCAACGAAGAAGGAGATTGCGGACGATGTTGAGAAGTCGTACAATGTGAAGGTGGAAAAGGTGAATGTCCTTATAACTCCGCAGGGAAGAAAGAAGGCGTATGTGAAGCTTCAGAAAGGCTACTCTGCAGATGAGCTGGCCGCAAAGTTGAAGATTATTTAGGTGGGATGAATGGGAAAGAGGCTTATACAACAGAAACTTGGCAAGGGCTCTCCAAGCTATAGGAGGCCATCCAGCAGGTGCAAGGCAGACGTGGAGTACAGGAACCTTGATGAGCTTGAGAAGAGCGGAAAACTGAGCGGAGAAGTGGTTGGGTTTATTGACGACCCTGCCAGAACTGCAATACTCATGGAAGTTAAGTTCGACAATAATGAGATGGGCTTGTTCATAGCGCCAGAGGGCGCCATGGTTGGAGAGAGGATAGAGGTCGGCGCCAGTGCGGGCGTGAAGCCTGGGAATGTTCTTCCCCTCAGCTCAATTCCCGAGGGGATGCCTGTCTACGATATTGAGCTCACCCCCGGCGATGGGGGCAGGCTTGTGAGGAGCAGCGGCACAACCGCATTTGTTGTCTCCCATGAAGGCAACATTGTGACAGTCAGGCTTCCTTCAAAGAAGCTCAAGATGCTTGACGGCAGGTGCAGAGCGCAGGTTGGAGTCGTATGCGGAGGGGGCAGGCTGGAGAAGCCATTCCTAAAAGCCGGCAAGAAGTTCTACGCAATGGGGGCGATGAACAGAAGGTGGCCCAATGTGAGAGGAGTTGCGATGAACCCATACAACCATCCGTTTGGAGGCAAGGAACATCACAAGGGAAGGCCTTCAACAGTTTCAAGAAGCACTCCCCCAGGAAGAAAGGTTGGGCACCTTGCATCCAGAAGGACTGGGAGAAGAAGAGGGAAAAGCGTAGAGAGGGAGGAGACGGGTGAGTAGATGGCGAGAAAGGTCCAGTACAGGGGAAAGACTCTTGAGGAGCTGAAGCAGATGACTGCTGAGGAATTCTCAAAACTCCTCAAGTCAAGGGCAAGGAGGGCCCTGAAGAGAGCTTCCGCGCGCTACAGGAATCTGCTTGAGAAAGTGAAGAAGGCTGGAGGCGATGGCAAGGGGGAAAAGGTCGTTAAAACCCACCTGAGGGATGCGGTCATAATGCCGGATTGGGTGGGGCTGAAGTTTGGCGTTCATAACGGAAAGGAGTTCAAAACAGTTGAGATAAAGTTGGAGATGATAGGGCACAGGCTTGGTGAGTTCTCCCACACAACTGGCAGGGTGGCCCACTCAGGCCCAGGAGTCGGAGCAACAAGAGGAAGCAAATTCATACCGTTGAAGTAAGGTGTGATGATGGAGTACAGCTACAAACCAAGGGAAGGAGTTCATGCGGCTAGGGCACTGAGGCACGACATTGATGCATCATTCAAAGACCTGAGCCAGGTTTGCGGCAACATAAGCGGCAAGGAAGCTTCAAAGGCAGTCCAGCTGCTCGAGAGCGCAAAGCTTGGTGAGGTCCCCATACTGTACAGGAAATTCAACAAGAAGCTCGGCCACAGGAAGGAGCTGGGAGGAAGAAGGGGCAGGTACCCCAAGAAAAGCGCAAGAATAGTTTTGGAAGTGCTGAGGAACGCCATGGCAAACGCGAAGAACATTGGACTGGGCGAGAAGCTTGTTGTGAGGCATGCTTCGGCAAACAAGCAGAATGTGTATCCGAGGATGGCCTCTAAGGGAAAAGCCATGAGGTCAAACTACGAGACCGCAAAGGTGGAGATAGTTCTGGAGGAGTTGAAGTGATATGGCAGTGGAGAGAAAATTCATAGAGGATTCAATAAGCAGGTACAAGCTTGCAGCCTACCTGGAGAAGGAGCTAGACAGGGCAGGCTTTTCAAAAGTTGACATACAGAGGACTCCAATGGTCACAAGGATAAATGTTGAAGTGACAAAGCCGGGCAAGGTTATAGGAAGGAAGGGCAAGACAATAAAGGATTTGACAGACGCCATACAGAAAAACTTCGGTGTTGACAACCCGCAGATAAGCGTCTCAGAGGTTACAAACGAGAACCTGGAGCCGAGGCTGGTTGCCAAGAGAGTTGTGAGATCCGTGGAGATGGGAAGGAACGTAAGAAGGATACTGCACTTCACGCTTAAGACAATCATGGATGCCGGCGCTCTGGGAGCCGAGATAATCGCAAGCGGAAAGATTGCGGCAAAGGGAGCGAGGGCAAAACGCCTCAGGGTTGGGGCGGGCTACCTGCCAAAATCCGGCGAGCCCTCAAGGCTGGTTAGAGTGGCACATGTCACTGCATACCCGAAATTCGGCGCAATAGGAGTGCGTGTGAAGATAGTTCCTCCGGGAACTGTGTTCCCCGACAAGGAGAAGACAAAACCGGTTGAGCTGCCCAGGGTGATAAAGGAGGCAGCTGCAGAGAGTGAGGAAGATGCCGATATTGAGACTAAGTGAGCTCAGAAGCATGGAAACGAACGCTCTGAAAAGCAAGCTGTTAGAGCTAAGGAACGAGCTGAGGGTTGACAAGGGGAGTGTTGCAAGCGGAGGGAAGGCGAGCAACCCCGGCAGGATGAAAGAGTTGAGGAGAAGCATTGCAAGAATATTGACAGTCTGTAGGGAAAAAAGAATTGAAATTTGACGAGGTGAGAGGTTCAGATGGGAGAGATATGCTCCAAGTGTGGGCTTCCGAAAGAGATTTGCGCGTGCGAAGCTCTTGAGAGAGAAGGAGCGAGGAGGATAAAGGTTTACTGCACCAAGAAAAAATTCGGCAAGCTTGTGACAATAGTAGAAGGGTTGGATGAAGGCGAGCTGAACAAGATAACAAAGGAGCTGAAGAAAACGCTTGCATGCGGAGGCAGCTCAAAGGAAGGCGTGATAGTGCTGCAGGGAGAGCACAGGGACAAGCTCAAGCGGCTCCTGACAAAGATGGGGTATCTTGAAGATAGCATAGATGTGGTATGATGATTGACAGGAACAACATATTGATTCATGAATTCATAGGGCTGGAAGTAGAGATAGCGAGGAGCACGTGCAGGAACCTCATTGGAAAGAGAGGAAGGGTAGTTGACGAGACGAAGAATACAATTGAGATTGAGAGGAATGGCACCACAAAAATTGTTCCAAAGAGGGCGAGCACCTTCAGGTTCTACCTGCCCACTGGCGGCAGTGTTGAAGTTGACGGAAGGCTCATAGAGCACAGGCCCGAGGATAGGCCGAAGAGGCTCATGAGGCACATGGGGAAGGTGGGATGATGGTAACGTGTAATGATGAGAAATGTTTCAAGCATGGAAATGTCAAGCTAAGGGGCGGCACCATAGAGGGAGTGGTTGTGAGCGACAAGGGTAGGAGGAGTGTGATAGTGGAGAGGCCGCTGGTGAAATACATCTCCAAATACGAGAGGTCCGCCAGGAGAAATTCAAGGATAGCAGCGCACAACCCTGACTGCATAAGCGCAAAGGAGGGAGACACTGTGAAAATCTCCGAGTGCAGGAAGCTGAGCAGGACAAAGGCTTGGAGCGTTGTTGAGATTACAAAGAAAGCTGAGAGAGGTAGTTGAAATGAAAGGCTTGCAAAGCAGGGTCACGGGAGGATTGACAATAGGCTCCTATATGCTGTGTGATGACAACAGCGGTGCGAAGATAGTTCAGATAATAGGGGTGAAGGGAAGCCACACCAAAAGGACGAGGTATCCCTCAGTTGGAGTAGGCGACATAGTGATAGTTGCAGTCAAGAAAGGTGTTCCGCAGATGAAGAAGAAGGTTGAGAAGGCCGTTATAATAAGGCAGAGGAGGCCTTACAGGAGGGCTGGCGGCATGAGGATTGAGTTTGAGGATAATGCAGTTGTGCTCATAGATGACCAAGGTTTGCCGAAAGCAACTGAGATAAAGGGTGCAATAGCAAGGGAAGTTGTGGACAGGTTCCCGAAAGTTGCGGGCATAGCCAGCGCGGTGGTATGATGACGTCTCTCACAGATTCAAAACAGCCAAGGAAGCAGAGAAAGGCTAGGTACGAGGCCCCGCTGCATAGTAGGCAGAAGTGGTTGGCAGTGCACCTGAATAAGGAAATGAGAGAGAAACTCAAGACGAAGAGAAGAAGCGTGCCCGTGAGGGAAGGAGACAGGGTAAAGATAATGAGGGGAGAGAACAAGGGGAAGAGCGGGAAGGTGTCAAGAGTTGATGTGAGGTATAGCAAGGTTTATGTTGAAGGAATCGTCAGGAAAAAGGGGAAGGGCGGGGAGGTCCTTGTCCCATTTGACCCTTCAAAGCTTCTGATGGTTGAGGCTGGCTTCTCTGACAAGATGAGAGGCAAAATACTTGAGAGGTCTAAGAAAATCGAATGAGGTAGGTTGAATGGCTAAAAAAGGCGGCTCGCCGCATATGAAAAGAATTGCTTCGCCGAGGTACATTCCAGTGGCAAGAAAGGGGGATGTATGGCTCACTAAGCCCGCGCCAGGGCCGCACAGCCTTGGCAGTTCCATGGCAGTGGGAGTTGTCCTTAGAGACATTATGGGAGTGGCGGATTCCATAAGAGAGGTCAAGAAAGTTCTCATGGAGGGCAGTGTGCTCGTTGACGGCAGGGTTGTGAAGGACAGGAAGTTCCCTGTTGGGCTCATGGATGTGGTGAGCATACCGAAACTCAAAAAGGATTACTGGGTTGGAGTTGACAGGAAGGGAAGATTCAAGCTTATAGAGGTTGGGGGGGAGAGGTCAAAGTTCAAGCTGTGCAGGATTGAGGGCAAGCACAGCATTCCTGGAGACGCTTTCCAGATTGCGCTGCACGATGGAAGGACTGCAGTTGGCGGCAGGGAGTTCAGAATTGGCGATACAGTCAAGCTGTCCGTTCCTGAGCAGAAGGTTGCTGCGGTCATGAAGCTGGAGCCCAACGCGAGCTGCATAATAACAAGCGGCAAGCATGCAGGGGAGCTGGCAACCGTTGACGAGCTCTACCACAAGAAAGGAGCGAGGAGGGCGGAGGCAAAGCTGCATTCAGATTCAGAAAGCTTCATAACAGTGAGGGATTACCTGTTTGTTGTGGGGGATGAGGCGCAGGTGTTCAAATGAATCCAATGAGAGATATACGCGTTGAAAAGGTCACCGCAAACATGGGGGTAGGGGAGGGTGGCGAGAAGCTGCAGAACCGCTCAGGGCTACTGGAAAGGATAAGCGGAAGGAAGGCAGTGAACACCGTTGCAAGGATCAGGAATCCTGTGTTCAAGATAAAGCAGGGTGACCCCATAGGGACGAAGGTTACAATGAGGGGGAAGGAGGGCGAGGAGTTCCTCAAGAAAGCTCTGGAGGCCGTTGACAAGAAAATCAGCTCAAGAGCATTTGATAAGGAGGGCAATTTCTCCTTCGGGGTGAAGGAGTACATAGATTTCCCTGGTGTCAAGTACGATCCGAAGATTGGAATTGTTGGGTTTGATGTTTGCGTGACTCTCAAGAGAAGGGGAAGCAGGGTGGCAAGAAGGAGAAGGGGGAAGCATGCAATTGGGAGGAGGCACAGAATAACAAAGGAAGAGGGAATGCTGTTTGCAAAGGAGGTTCTCGGAGTTGAAGTTGTGTGAGTTGGTTGAATGACTAGCAAGAAAGTTTCGCAGGAGAAGAGGCTCAAGCTGAAGTATAAGGGGAGAGGACTGAGGAAGTGCAGGTTCTGCGGCAACGCGCGAGGAGTGATTAGAATGTACAATCTGTATATATGCAGGAGATGCTTCAGGGAAGTCGGAGAGAACATAGGCTTCAGGAAGTTCTAGGTGATTGGATGACGAATGACCCGCTTGCGGATGCGCTTAACACGATAAAAACGCACGAGATACTGGGCAGGTCCTCATGCGCGTTAAAGCCAGCCTCCAAGCTCATAAAGGAGGTGCTCATGATTTTCCAGCAGCACAAGTACATCGGAGAGTTTGAGTACATAGACGACGGAAAGTCGGGCTCATTCAGAGTGCAGCTCAATGGAACAATAAACAACTGCGGAGTGATAAAGCCCAGGTTTGCAGTGAAGAATGACGAGTGGGCCAAATGGGAGCAGAGGCACATACCAGGACCGGAATTCGGAGTGCTCATAATCTCAACCCCCCAGGGGCTTATGACGAACACTGATGCAAGAAAGAAGAACATCGGGGGAAGGCTCATAGCATATGTTTACTAGAGTGATGACATGGTAGATATACCAAAGGAAGTTGAAGTTGAGGTGAAGGGAAACATGGTTGTGGTTAAAGGCAAGAAGGGCAAGGTTGAGAAGAGCTTCAGGGGGATAGGGTTGAAGATTGAGAAGAAGGGAGAGGCAGTAGAAGTTGACGGAGGAAACGGGGGCAAGATGCTTGCCGAAACTGTTGAGTCGCACCTCAAGAACATGTTCCAAGGAGTGAGCGAGGGTTACTCCCGCAGGCTCCAGATTGTCCACTCCCATTTTCCTATGAGCGTTGAGGTGAAGGGGAAAGAAGTACTCATAAAGAATTTCATAGGAGAGAAGAAGCCGCGCACAGCAGACATTGTTGGGGAGACCAAGGTTGAGGTTAAGGGGACAGATGTCCTTGTTTCAGGGCCTGACAAAGAGGCTGTGGGGCAGACCTGCGCGAACATATACCAGGCAACGAAGATAAAAGAGAAGGACAGCAGGGTCTTTCAGGATGGAGTGTATCCGGTTGAGTGATTCTTATGGCAAAGGTGAAGAAGAAAAAACACCCGAAATTCTTCAGGCAGAACTACGGCAGGACGGACAGGAAGAGGATTGGGAGCAGCTGGAGGAGGCCCAGAGGCCATGACAACAAGAAAAGGGCCAAGCATGCTTTCGCTGGCGCCGAGCCCACCATCGGGTGGAGGAATGCCCGCGCTGTAAGGGGCCTGCATCCATCCGGAACAGGAGAGGCACTTGTGAATAATATGGAAGAGCTCGGAAAGGTGATGCACGGAACTGCTGTGAGAATAGCGCATGGAGTGGGAGGGAGGAAGAGAAGCGGAATTGTTGAAAAGGCCAAGGAGCTTGGCTTGAAAATTTTGAATGAGTGATAGAATGGGAATGGCAACAGTGAGAAGAATTGCAGCTGAACTGCTCGGAGTTGGGGAGAGCAGGGTTAGGATAGACCCCAAAGACTCCAAGAAGGCAGAGGAAGCTCTTACAAGAGATGACATACGCTCACTGATATCGCAGGGAGTTATCTACGCGCTCAGAAAAAGAGGAGTTTCAAGGGCAAGGGGCAAGGAGAAGCACATGAAGACGAAGGTGGGCAGGAGGAGAGGGAGAGGCAGCAGGAAGGGCAAACGCTACTCCATCATTCCGAGAAAGAGGGTGTGGATAACCCACGTGAGGGCGCAGAGGGCTCTGCTGAAAGAGCTGCTGCTTGAGAAAAAAATACAGAAGGGTGCTTACAGAAAGGTTTACAGGATGATAAAGGGAGGCGCTTTCAGGAGCAGGGCTAGTCTGCTCACGCACCTGAAAGACACTCAATTGATAAAGTGATAAGATGGGAAAAGCAACAGGACCAACATACACCGTTCCATTCAGGAGGAGAAGGGAGAACCTCACCAACTATGCGAAGAGGCTGGCCCTTCTGAAGTCCATGGAGCCCAGGATGGTTGTGAGAAAAAGCAATAGGAATGTGCTAGTTCATTTCGTCAACTATGCGGAGAACGGCGATGTGACTGTGGCTGCCGCTAGCTCAAGGGAGCTCGCGAAGTTTGGATGGCACTGCAGCGGCAACACACCAACGGCATACCTGACCGGCTTGCTTGCAGGAAAGAGGGCAAAGGAAAAAGGAATTGAGAAATTCGTGCCTGACATCGGGCTTGCAACACCGTCGAAGGGCGCGCTGGCTTTCGCAGCAGTCAGGGGGGCAATGGATGCAGGGCTGGAGACAAAATATGAGGAGGGCATGGTGGACGAGGGGAGGATAAGGGGGGAGCACATCGCAAAATACGCAGAAAGCCTGAAGGGCAAGCCGGAGTATGAGAAAATTTTCTCGTCATACCTGAAAGCAAATGTTCCACCTGAAAGCATTCCTGGGATGTTCGACAAAGTCAAAGAGGAGATAATGAAGAGCGGGTGATAGCTGATGGCTAGAAGAATGATTAGAGGCAGAGATGCGGAAGACAAGGTGTTCAATATTGATGAGTGGAAACCCAAAACTGATATTGGAAGAAAGGTGAAGAATAAGGATATAACATCCATAGAACAGGTGTTCAGTTTGGGAAAGCCGATTGTTGAGGATGAGATTGTTGATGCTCTCCTACCTGACTTGAAGGAAGAGGTGCTTGATGTTTCCATGACGCAGAGGATGAGCGAGAACGGCAGGAAGACTCTGTTCCGAGCAATAGCGATAGTTGGAGATGGGCATGGGCATATAGGTGTTGGCGCAGGAAAGGCTGAGGAGGCAAAGCCGTCAATAGAAACAGCGGTGAAGGCTGCCAAGAGAAATGTTATAGGGGTTCCGCTCGGGTGCGGCTCATGGGAGTGCGGTTGCAAGCAGAAGCACACCATCCCCATAAAAGTTGTTGGGAAGAACGGCGGGGTGATAATAACGCTCAAGCCAGCTCCAAGGGGTGTTGGCATAGCTGCTGATGAAGTAGTGAGAAAGGTTCTCGGTATGGCAGGGGTGAAGGACAGCTGGGGGTTCGCCAGGGGCAGAACAAGAAGTATATACAACACTGCAATGGCATCGTATGATGCTCTCAACAGTCTTAACAGGATGAAGTTCCACAGAGAGTGGGACACGCTGCTTGGGGAAAGCAAGGAGGTTGAAGAGAATGTCAAAGAGGGTAGCGGTAGTT
Organism: uncultured Microcaldota archaeon; assembly: GCA_963760615.1. Taxonomy (GTDB): domain Archaea; phylum Micrarchaeota; class Micrarchaeia; order Burarchaeales; family Fermentimicrarchaeaceae; genus Fermentimicrarchaeum. The sequence continues at coordinate 204,786 of CAVXDX010000008.1, forward strand.
AGAGTGAGAGGCAGTGTGGGAACAAAGGGAGAGGTAGAGGACACCTTGGGAAAACTCAGGCTTACAAGGGTTAACCACTGTGTTGTGTTAGCCAACTCTCCGCAGAACATGGGCATGGTGAAGAAGTGCTCGAATTATATAACATGGGGCGAAATAGACCCCAGCACGCTTGCCCTCATGCTCGGCAAGAGGGGGAGGGCTCCAGGCAACGCGAGAATCGGAAGCGACGAGCTCAGGAGCAGTGGTTTTGAATCGTTTGAGGATTTTGCCGAGAAAGTCTGCAATTTTGAGTGCGAGCTCAATGCACTGAAGTGCATGAAGCCAGTCTTCAGGCTTCACCCACCAACGAAGGGCTACAGGCACGTGAAGAAACCTTACCCAAAAGGTGCGTTGGGTTACAGAGGAGAGAGAATAAACGAGCTTTTGAGAAGGATGGTGTGATTATGGTGAGGAGGCATAGGAAGAAAAGCAGGAGATACCTCGGTTCAAGAAGCTGCGGGGCTGGCAACATAAAGCACAGAAGAGGCAAGGGAAGCAGGGGTGGAGTTGGCTATGGGGGAACCAAGCACAAGTGGACGTACCTTGTGAAGTACGAGCCTGACCACTTCGGCAGGCATGGCTTTGTTCCACCAAGGAGTGGCAGATTGAAGGAAATAAATTTATGGGAGATCAATATAATGATAGAAAGTGGCAAGCTGGAGAAGGACAGCTCTGGCAGATTCATTATTGAGCTCAAGGGCTGTAAGGTCCTTGGCAGCGGCAGACTGAGTTCCCCAGTTTTCGTGAAAGCAGCTTCATTCTCCAAGAGCGCCGTCGACAAGATAAAGAGTTTCGGCGGGGATGCGAAAGTGGAGTGATCACATGGCGTTGGAATTCGTTGAACCGATAATAAAAATTCTGCCTGAGATAAAAACTCCCGAGAGGACCCTGCCGCTGAGAGAAAAGATATACTGGACTGCGGCTGCACTTTTTATATTCTTCGTCATGTACCACATTTACCCAGTGGGCAGATACCCCATTCAACAGCAGTTCGAGTTCATACAAATGATAACTGCGAGCAAGGTCGGGAGCCTTATAACCGCGGGGATAGGGCCCATTGTGCTGGCATCCATATTCCTCCAGCTCTTTGCGGGAGCTAAGATAATCGACATCGACCTTAATGATGAAAAGGATAAGAGGAGGTTCCAGGGTGCGCAGAAAGCGCTGGCGCTCATCCTAGCTTTCTTCGAGGGGGCTATATATGTTTACACAAACGCAGTGCCTGTCAAGGGGATTGGCATTCCTGTAGAGAACACTGTGCCGCTCTTTGGAAGCCTTCTCTTCACCCAGTTGCTTGTCATATTCCAGCTTGCGATGGGATCTGTCATATTGCTATACTTGGATGAGATAGTGGCAAAGCAGGGCATAGGCTCTGGTATAAGCCTTTTCATAGCTGCTGGTGTCTCGCTTGCTGTTGTGCAGGGCACATTCGGAGTTTTGATTCCGCAGGCAGCGCAGTACCTTGGCGAGGGCGGGGCAAATGCTGTGCCCCTGGCGCTGGCGGCAATGCTGCCTCTTGTATTCACGTTCATCGTATTCATTGCAAGCTCATATGCAGAGGGCATGAGAGTTGAGGTGCCTCTGGTCTTCGAGAGAATCAGAGGAGTTGGCGGCAGATATCCAATAAAGTTCCTGTATGTTTCAAACGTGCCGGTAATCCTTGCTGCGGCTCTCATGATGAACTTCCAGCTCATAGCAAGAGCCATTGGCAACAGTTCATTATACATAGGCGGAACGGATATCGTAAGACTCTTGGCAGTTGTTGACAGCAGCGGAAGGCTCGTTGACGGGCTGCTGTACTTCATGACCCCGAGCTTCCCCAACCCTGTTCTCGTTGGGTATATCCCCTATGTGAATGCACTTCTGGCATCCACCACTCAGTACAGTCACATACCGGAGTATATACATGTAATTGCATACGTGGTCACAATGGTTGTGCTGTGCGTCATATTCGGCAGCTTCTGGATTGAGACCACGGGTATGGGAGCAAAAGACATTGCGGAGCAGCTCAAGGGCTCGGGCCTACAGGTGCCGGGCTTCAGGAGGGACCCGAGAGTAGTGGAGAAGGTGCTTGACAAGTACATACCAACGATAACAATTCTGGGAAGCATATTCGTGGGGATTCTTGCATCATTTGCCGATTTGACAGGGGCGCTGGGTACTGGCACTGGCATACTGCTTACTGTCGGCATACTGAACAACATGTACGAGATTTTGAAGAGGGACCAGATGCTTGAGCTGTACCCCGCTTTGAGGGGTTTGGTGGGGTGATGATGTGATAATCGTCATGGGGCTACCGGGCGCAGGAAAGACAACCGTGCTCAATGGAGCAGTTTCAGGATTTGCCGACTGGAAAGTCCTGAACTACGGAGATATGATGTTTGAAATAGCGAAGAAGGAAAGGCTTGTGAGCGAGAGGGATGAGATGAGGAAACTCCCCCTCAAGAGCCAGAAGAGAATCCAGGATGAGGCAGCAAGCAAGCTCTCGGATATGAAGGGTAAGCTGATACTTGACACCCACTGCTCTGTTCACACGCCAACCGGTTATATGCCTGGGCTTCCCTATGAGCAGCTCAGGAAACTCAAAGTGGATTATCTGGTATTTGTATCTGCTCCGGCAAAGGACATACTTGGGAGGAGGCAGAGGGATACAACAAGGAAGAGGGATGCGGTGAGCATTGGAGACATCGAGCGTGACATGGCGGTCAACACAGCCTACCTGTGCGCCTACTCCGCTCTGAGCGGCGCAGCTGCGAGCATAATAATGAACTCCGATGGAAAACTTGACGAGGCAGTCGGCAAACTTAGGGAAATTATAAAGAGGGCAGGTGAGGCATAGCATGTATGACTCTACAGTTACTTTTGTGATTATAACGGTGACAGCCGTGGTCTACTCGGCGCTATCATTGTATGTAACCCGGTTTCTGGGAAACAGGAAGAGGGTGAAGGAGATTCAAGAAGAGATGAACAGGATAAGCGCGATGCTGAGGAAGGTTGATTACAACGATGAGGCAGGCAGGAAAGACGCTGAGAAGGAGCAGGAGAAGATTCCGAAGCTCATGAGCGAGAGTATGATTCTCCAGTTCAAGCCTCTGATAGTTCTGCTGCCAATATTTGCGATACTGAGCTACTTCGTGAGGGAGTCCTTCCCGTACTTCGCCATTAAGCTTGGCTTCTCAATACCGACCTTCCCCTACTACTGGCTGCTTCTGAGGTTCAACTTTGATACTTTTCCGAACTGGAGGGATGAGTTCGGGACGTTTGGCTGGCTTCTGCTGTGCGTGGTATTCTCAGGCTTGATAATCCAAGTAGTTGTGGACCAGATGGAAAAGAGAAAGAGGAGCAAGTGATAAAATGTTGCCAAGGTTTAGAACAAAATCAGTGAGAAAAGTCAAGGGGAAAGGGGTGAAGTTTCCATTCCGCTACGTGAGGAAAAAGGGCCGGGTGGCCTGCTGCCCGCTCTGCGGCGTAAAGCTTGCTGTCAGAAGGAAGGGCGCAAAAAGCGAGAGAAGGCCCAGCAGGGCATTTGGTGGGGTTCTGTGCGCAAGGTGCTCATTCGATGTGCTGAAGCTTGCAGGAAAGGTTATGGGAGCGCACATGAAGCTGGAGGATGTTGACATGGCGAGAAGGAAGTTTGTGAGGCAGATGGTGAGATGATAATTTGCATATCGGGCCTAGCCGGCTCGGGCAAGAACACTGTTGGGGAGATAGTGGCAAAGAAGCTCGGCCTAGATGAGGTAAAACTCTCATTCAAGGATGAGGCTGAGAGGGAGAACATTGATTTGATGACAGTGCAGAGGGAGGCAACAAAGGACGAGAGCTATGACAGGGAGCTGGACAAGGCGATTGTGAAACGCGCCAAGAAAGGAAATTGCGTTGTGATGACATGGCTTGGCCCGTGGATAGTGAAGAGTGCAGACCTGAGGGTTTGGCTCAATGTCAGCGAGAAAGAGAGAGCTAAGAGGGTTGCCAAGAGGGACAGGATGGGTTTCAAGAAAGCGCTTCAGCACATAAGGAAGAGGGATGAGAACAACAGGAGGAGGTACAGGAGGTATTACGGAATTGATATAATGGACCACAGCATATTCGACCTGGAGATAAACTCCGATGTTTTCAACCCCCAGCAGATAGCCAGTATAGTCATAAAGGCCGCTGAGGCCAAGCGAGGCGGGAGGAGATAGGTGGTTGCATGGCAGCTGTTACCGTAGGCAGTGTTTGCATGAAGAACAGGGGGAGGGATGCAGGGAAAAAGTGCATCGTGGTTGGTCTCGTTGACGCCAACTATGTTGAAATTCTCAGCGCTGCGAGGAAGAAGAGAAGGAAGTGCAACGTCCGCCACATCGAGATTCTTGGCGAGAAAATTGAACTCAAGGCGACTGATGAGGAAACTAGAAAACTCATTGAGGGATGAACTTGCAGGAAGCATTGGTAAAAATTGAGGAGGGAAGTGACGAAAGATACGGGAAACGCCCCAAGGAAAGGGGAATTGGGGAGCTCATGGAATCCGGCATTGTGCTCGTTGACAAGCCGCAGGGCCCCTCAAGCCACGAGGTGACCTCCTGGGTGAGGAAGATGCTCAACGCATCAAAAGCAGGGCATTCCGGCACTCTGGACCCGAATGTGAGCGGCGTTCTTCCCGTGGGGCTCAATGCTGCGACACGGGCCATGGGGGTAATGCTCAAAAGCTCCAAGGAGTATGTGGGGATAATTAAGTTCCACTGTGATGTAAGCGAGGATAAGGTGAATGCTATTTTCAACAAATTCAGCGGAGAAGTGGAGCAGATGCCGCCGGTGAAATCCGCCGTGAGGAGAGTGCTCAGGAAGAGAAAGGTTTATTACCTTGAAGCTCTAGAATTTAATGGAAGAGAAGTCCTCTTTAGAGTCGGATGCGAGGCTGGAACCTATATCAGGAAGCTCTGCTTTGATATGGGGGAGGAATTAGGATGCGGAGCTAATATGCTCGAACTGAGGAGGACGAGGGTTGGCGGGCTTGATGAGAGCCGCATCTCAAAGCTCCAGGATGTTAAGGACGCTTACTGGCTCTGGAAGGAAAAAGGAGAAGAAAGGGAGATGAGAAGAGTCATCCCCCAAATTGAGGATGTGCTGGATTTGAAAAAAATCTGGCTGAGGGATTCTGCAATTGAGGCAGTATGCTCAGGGGCAGTCCTTGCAGCACCGGGAATTGCGAAGCTTGATGGGGGCATAGCTGCCGGTGATAACATCGCGCTTATGAGTCTGAAGGGGGAGCTCGTTGCATTTTCTGCTGCGGAGACGGGCTCTAATGAAATGCTTGCAATGAAGAACGGAGTCGTAGCAAAAACAATAAGGGTGATGATGAAAAAAGGTACGTATCCAAAATGCTGGTGATGAGGTATGCCGGGGTGACGGAATCTGGTCAACGTGTACGCCTGGAAATAGCCTCCCGGCAAGCGTATGGCCTTCACGGGCCTTATGGGTTCAAATCCCATCCCCGGCGTTTATCAAAAGAGTGATGGTATGGCAAAGAAAACGGAAAAAGCAGTTGAGAGCAGGGCGGAAGCGGCCAGCTCAAAGAAGGAGATAAAGGGAATTGTCAGAATTGCTGGCAAGGATATAAAGGGAGAGATGAAGTTGCGCAGGGCACTCATGCAGGTTAAGGGCATAGGAGTGACTCTGAGCTCCGCGTTGACGAAGATTGTTTCCACTCAGCTCAGAATTCCAAGGGACATCATGATTGGGGAGCTGAGCGATGACCAGCTTGATAATCTTGCTGAGATAATAGGCAACCCATCCAAGCACGGCATACCCGAAAGGATGCTGAATAGGCAGAGGGATGTAGAGACAAGCCAGAGCAGTCACCTCATAGGCGCTGATTTAACCTTCAGGACGAAGCAGGATATAACAAACGCGAAGGATATGAACACATGGAAGGGATATAGGCATGCCTACGGACAGAAAGTGAGAGGCCAGAGAACAAGGACAACCGGCAGAACTGGCATGACCGTGGGAGTGCTCAGAAAGGCAATGCTTGCAAAGGCTGCAGCGGCAAAGGCAGCTGCAGCAACTGGAACTGCAGCTCCTGCAGTTGAGGAGAAGAAGCCCGCTGAAGAGAAGAAGGAGTGATGAGCTATGGGAGACCCGAAAAAACTGAAGAGAAAATATGAATCCCCCCGAAAGATTTGGGACAGCGTAAGGATTGAGGAGGAGCAGAAGCTTCTGAAGGAATTCGGCCTGAAAAACATGAGGGAGCTCAGAGTTATGCAGAGCGAGCTTAAAAAGATAAGGAGGGAGGCAAGGAGACTGCTCTCAATGGGGGAGAAGGGAAAGAAGCTCGGCAAGCCCCTGCTGGAGAAGGTTGTGAGGCTCGGCATAGCGAAGCCAGATACTTCCTTGGAAGACCTGCTGTCTCTCACCATAATGGATGTTCTTGAGAGAAGGCTGGAGACGAGGGTTTTCAAGAAAGGGCTGGCCCGTTCGATTGAACAGGGCAGGCAGCTCATAGCCCATGGGCACATAGCAATAGACGGCAGGAGGATGTCCGCACCAAGCTACCTGGTGCCTGTGGATGAGGAGGACAGGATAGGCTACTACAAGAATGTTGAGTTCATTCCAATTGTTGTAAACAAAGCGAAGGAGGGTGAGAAAGTTGCCGGAAGAGAAGGAAGCGGAAAAGAAGAGTGAAGTACCAAGCGCAGCTGAGGAAGAGAAGATTGTCAGGAAGAGAAGGGAGGAGAGATGGGGAGTTGCAAACATATACTCATCCAAGAACGACACGATAATAACGATAACAGATATAAGCGGCGCAGAGACTGTGGCTGTGGGAAGCGGCGGAATGATTGTGAAGGCAGACAGGGAGGAAGGCTCACCCTATGCAGCCATGCAGGCCGCCTTCAAGGCTGCCAGCAAAGCGAGGGAGAGGGGCATAACTGCCGTCCACATAAAGATACGCGCACCCGGCGGGCACGGCAACAAGACGCCAGGTCCTGGTGCTCAGGCGGTTGTGAGGGCGTTGGCGAGGTCAGGCTTGAGGATAGGCAGCATAGAGGATGTTACGCCAATTCCCACTGATACAACGAAGAGGCCCGGCGGGAGAAGGGGAAGAAGGGTGTAGGGTGGTTGTCTTGAAAATTGAGGTATTGCGCTCGAAAGGAAATGAAATGGAGTTCGTGCTGAAGGATGCCACAGTAGCATTCGCCAATGCGATGAGAAGGATGGGCATGTCCCAGGTGCCTGTGTTCGCCATAGACAGCGTGACGTTCTACGAGAACAACTCCGCTGTGTTCGATGAATACATAGCAAACAGGCTTGGCTTGATTCCTCTCACCAGCGAGGGTGCTCACAAACCTGATGAGGAAGTGCTGCTGTCCCTTGAGGCAGAAGGTCCGAAAATGGTGTACTCGAAAGGGCTCAAGAGCTCCAGCCAAAGAGTGAAATGCGTGTATGACAACATACCGGTGATAAAGCTCGGAGAGGATAGGAGAATAAGGCTGGAGGCAAAGGCAAGGATGGGGATGGGCATTGAGCATGCAAAGTTTCAGGCGGGGATTGTATCATATGGGTATGAGCCTAACGATAAGAAAAATTTCAAGTTCATAGTTGAATCATTCGGGCAGATCAGCCCAAAAACGATGCTGCTGAAGGCGGCAGAGGGATTGAAGGGGAAATGTGATGAGTTAAACTCGCAGCTCAAGGATATATAGCGCGGGGGTGGCAGAGTCAGGTCAAATGCGCAGGACTGAGGCTCCTGTGCCTTTAGTGGCTGCGTGGGTTCAAACCTTAAGGTTGCCCAAAAATCCCATCCCCCGCATTTTTGGTGATTGAATGAAAAGAGGTCCGGAAAGCAAGAGAACACTGGAAACCGTGAACTTCCTGAGAAAGAAGGCTGTGGAGGAGAACGTCAGTATATGGAAGAGGGTTG
>CAVXDX010000009.1:0-9812 GCA_963760615.1 uncultured Microcaldota archaeon
CAGATGGTGCAAGGTTGTCTCTGTTGATAAAGTTGAGAATGAGAATATTGAATGGGTTTACGATGTTGCAGTTGAGCCAACTAAAGCATTCGTATCAGAGTGCGCCGTGCTGCACAACAGCGTCTCAGTTGCGAAGGCGGGTATAGTCGCAAAGTTTAAGGCCAAGACATCCATACTCGCAGCAGCAAACCCCAAGTTCGGAAGGTTCGACCCAATGGGGTATCCTGCGGACCAGTTTGATATTCCTCCTACAATACTCTCAAGGTTTGACTTGATTTTCCCAATAAAGGATATTCTTGATGAGGAGAAGGACAGGAAACTTGCGAGCTTCATACTTGACCAGCACACAGCTGCGGGAAAGAGGGTTGAGAAGACCATAACCGAGGAGGAGGAGATAAGGCCGCCCATAGAGGCGGATATGCTCAGAAAGTACATTGCCTACGCGAGGAGGAGAATTTCGCCTGTTCTGACTCCGGAAGCCAGCGACAAGATAAGGGAGTATTACGTTGAGCTGAGGAGGATTGGCGCTACGCAGGGCGCAGTCCCCATAACCCCGAGGTATATTGAAGGAATGGTGAGGCTTGCAGAGGCAAGTGCTAAGGTAAGGCTAAGCAAGAGGGTGGAGCTGGCAGATGCTGAGAGGGCGATAAAGCTCATGGACTTCATGCTCAAATCAATAACAATGGACAAGGGGCTGGGCAGAATAGACATAGATATAATAACGACAGGCCAGCCAAAGTCAAAAGCAGACAGAATAAGGAATATAATTGACATAGTGAAGGAGCTTGAGAAAGAATATGACTTGGTTGAGATTGAGAAGGTAGTTGAGGAGGCAAAGAAGTACGGGCTCGATGAGACAACAACAAGAAGGATGATTGACGAGATGCTTAGGAAAACAGGGGAGCTGTACGAGCCAAAGCACGGGCATGTGAAGGTTGTTAGGCCGAAGGTGGAGTGATGAATCACATAGCAAGGATAGTTGCAATGTTCCTCCTTGCGCAATTCATCGGCCTGTTTGTCGGCATTCAGATGGTGGGGAACAAGGAGGTGTACGGTCCCTATAACGTCACGCCGAACCAGCAGCCCGAGGATGCTGGGAACTCCATAATCTTTCTTCTCTATGTCATCGCCGTTGCTGTTGTGGTGGTGCTCGTAATAAGATACTTAAGGTGGGCCGCATTTCTCTTCAGGGCGCTTGAGCTTTTCACAATATTCATAACTTCAGCACTTGTCTTTGTTGTGTTCCTGTCCTATTTCAGCATGCCTCACGCTTTTGAGATAAGCATCGTGCTCTCAGCGCTGCTGGTTGTCCTCAAGTTCCTCTACCCGAAAATAAAGAATGTCACAGCAATAATCTCCAGCTCGGCTGTGGGAGCCCTATTCGGCTTCTCATTCACTATCGTCCCAACTCTGCTCTTCATAATTCTGATTTCTCTCTATGACTTCATATCCGTCTTCGTAACAAGGCACATGGTGTACATGGCGAAGGAGATGAGCAAGATGGATCTGTCCTTCTCCGTCTCCAGCAGGGAGAAGAGGTACGTGAAGGAAAGAGGCAAGAGGAAGGAGGAGGAGTTCGCTCTTGAGCTCGGAAGTGGGGATATAGCAATACCGCTCATGCTTGCAGTTTCGGCCTACAACAGCTTCACCCTTGTGGATTCATTGGCAGTTGTGCTCGGCTCAACCATAGGTTTGATTGTCGTGCTCTACTATGTAACTACGAGAAGGGTTTTCCTTCCTGCTCTGCCGCCCCTATGCTTCTCCGGTGTGCTGTTCCTCGCCATTTCGAGGCTGCTGCTACACTGAGTTTAAATTATTATCTGCATATAGATGATACTATGGAGTATGATGCGCTCCTTGAGAGAGCATATTCATCCCTGCCTGAAAAGGCGGGCAGCGCCGGCAGATTTGAGATGCCGGTAGCAGAGAGCTTCATCCAGGGGAACAAGACAATAATAAAGAACTTTGATGATATTTGCACCAAGTTGAGGAGAACTCCTGAGGAGGTAATGAAATACCTCTCAAGGGAGCTGGCAGTGCCCATGGGAAGAGAGGGGGCGGGACTTGTGCTGCAGGGAAAATTCTACGACAGGGCGCTTAACGAGAAGCTGAAAAAGTATGTAGGAACATATGTGATATGCAAGGAGTGCAAGCAAGCAGACACGAAAATAGTTGGGCTTGAGAGGGGGGCGAAGGTTATAATCTGCGAGGCGTGCGGAGCCAGGTCTCCGCTGAGGGTTTGATATGCCTGAAGAAGCTGAACCGTTTGCAAGGGTGAGACTGCCTAGGAAGGGAGAGGTGCTGGGAGTTGTCATAGGCATGATGGGTGCGAGCAGGATGCTTGTTGAATGCATAGACGGGAAGGAAAGGATGGTCAGGATACCTGGCAAGATAAAGAGAACAATTTGGGTGAAGTCTGGGGATGTGGTGCTTGTGAAGCCCTGGGAGGTTGAGGCTGACAAGAAGGCTGATTTGGTCTGGAGATACACCCGACTGCAGGCTGACTGGCTAAGAAGGGAAGGACATCTGAAGTGAGGGCATGGCGAGGAGGCTCTCAACAAGGAAGAAACCTGACAGGGAGGACAAGCAGCTAAAGGAAAGGAAGAAGATTGAGTCTGACGTTTTTGACAGATACTCCATGCTCATTCTGGGGGGATTTTTGAATAGAAAAGTGCTTAAGAGTGTGGATTACCCAATAGCGAGCGGGAAGGAGGCTTTTGTCTTCCGCGCAACAGCAGGGGAGAAGTTCGACAGGGGTGAAGGTTACATTGCGGTGAAGATATACAAGGTTGAGACGAGTGATTTTACGAGGATGCAAGCATATATAACCGGAGACCCGCGCTTCCTTGGGGTGAAGAGGAACAAGAGCGACCTTGTCTATGCCTGGACGAGGAAGGAGTTCAGAAACTTGGAAATATGCGCGGATGCAGGGGTGCCTGCTCCTGAGCCATATCTGTTCAAGAACAATGTGCTGCTCATGCAGTTCCTTGGAGAAGAAGGGATTCCTGATTCTCCGCTTGTGGACGTGGGGAGCGACAATCCCGAGAAGGACTGCGAGACTTTGCTGGGCTACATAAAGAAGCTGTATGAGAAGGAGTTCGTGCATGCGGATGTGAGCGAGTTCAACGTGCTGATGCATGGGGAAGTGCCATACCTCATAGACTGCGGGCAGGGAGTGCTGCTGGATCATCCAAAAGCAGAGCAGTTCCTCAGGAGGGATGTGGAGAATGTGCTGAGGTATTTCAGAAAGTATGGAATTGAGAAGAATTTTGACGAAGTTATGAAGTGGGTTAAGAGCTCTCCATAACACGTTATACCTAATTATTTATAAACTCGAATTGAGTAAATTTAAGTGGTGGTAGCTTATGGTCATAGTAAAAGTTCATGACGAGATCGCAAAACATCATGGGGGGGATACTGCTACATGGATCGACGAGATTAGGAGGCAGAAAGATAACGAGGGTATTAGGAAGAAAATGCAGGAATTCGCAGAGAAGCACGGTTCAGATGTTAAAATGGTTGGTGGCCTAAGCGGTGCTTTGCTTGAGGGGTTCAAAAGGGTCAAGGACAACAATACAAAAGCTACTTACGGCAGTGCAATGATTTATCTTGCTAAGAGCCTGAATGAGAGGGATGAGGAGCTTATGGGTAAGTTGGATGTTTTTAATAAGGCAGTTGAGGAAAAAGGCGGCACGGTTTGGGTTGTGAAGAGAGACACGAAGATTGGGGATATGATGAGCTTTTCCAGCGACTTGATGGGAATGGAGATTAAAAAGAATACCGATAATATGCTCTCAGTCAGGAATGGGGCGATTCCTGTGAAGGAAAACAGTGGAAAGGTCATTGCCGAGGAGACTGAGAAGTTTATGAAGTTGCTAATGAGCACGTATTACAGAAGCGGTTATGCGGTTGGGATTGAAAATATTATAACGGGCGTGACAAGCAACTTGGCTGTTTGGGGAGACGAAGTAAGAGACGGAATTAATCGTGCAACTGCAGAAGCAGAGTCATTGGGGATAGATGTCAAAAAACTCGAACGCACGGCAACATTCAGCTCAGTAAAAGCAGAATGAGGAAAGTTGGAGATTATTTATAGCCGAACTCTCCAATGAGAGGGACAAAGACAACAGGCATAAGGTTGGATGTCTCTTCTCCAAATCTTGTTTTAACAATAAGCTCCAAATCCTGAAATATTCTTGAGCCAACTGGTATGAGCAGTTTTCCCTCATCTTTAAGCTGGTCCACCAAGGGCTGCGGAATGGAGGGTGATGCAGCCGTGACAATTATCCTGTCGTATGGAGCTTCTTGGGGATAGCCTTTCGTGCCATCTCCCTCAACAAACTTAACATTTGCATAACCAGCCTTCTCAACATTTGCTTTTGCAAGCTCTATGAGTTCCGGAATCCTCTCAACGGTGTAGACTGCCCCCGAGCTGCCTGTAAGCTCCGCGAGGATTGCCGCTTGGTAACCGCTTCCCGAGCCTATCTCCAGTATCTTCATGCCCTCATGCACATCGAGGGATTTGCTCATGAACGCAACGATGCTCGGGGCAGAGATGGTCTGTCCGAATCCTATTGGCAGAGGAGTATCGGAGTAGGCGCTTCTCGCATGTTCGGAAGGGACGAACAACTCCCGCGGGACCTTCTCCATGGCTTTAACAACCCTCTCATCTGCATAGCCCTGCCCGTAGAGAAGCTGAATCATATCCTCATTGCGGCCCATACTATGCTTGTGGAAAAGGGGGGATTAATAGCTTTCCCCAGAAGGCTGAAAAACGCTCTTTGCAGCAAATTTACCGACGTAAAACAGAAGAGAAGTTTTTTATATTCTCTCATTCAAATACTATTAGTGAGAGCAATGCAGGTAGTGAAAATTCCCGGCGAGCGAGTGCCAGTTATAATAGGCAAAAACGGTGAAGTGAAGAGGGAAATTCAGAGAAAAGGCAATGTGGAACTCAACGTGGATGAGGAGGGAGAGGTGGAGATAAGCAGTGAGAGCAGCATTGATGAGTGGAGGACTACGGAAGTTGTCAAGGCAATCGGGAGGGGCTTCAGCCCTGAAAAGGCTTTCAAGCTATTCAGCGATGAGATATACCTGAAAATAATTGACTTGAAGCAGATATTCAGCAGCGACAAGGATATAACCAGACAAAAGGGAAGGGTGATAGGCCACGCTGGGAAGGCGAAGAGGGTGATTGAGGCGACCAGCGGCGCTGATTTGTGCATATACGGCAACACAATAAGCATGATTGGCGGGCTGGATGAGCTGGGTCTTGCCGAGATCGCGGTGAGCAAGCTGCTTGAGGGAGCAAGCCACGCAAAGGTTTACTCCATGCTCGAGAGGGGAAGGAGAAGAGTGAAGGAAGAGAGAATGTTGGGGTAGAGATAATGGAAGAGGAAAAAGAATTGGAAAACGAAGTGAACGGAAGCGAGATTTTCAAGGAGTTCAGGGAGTATTCTGTTGTTGAGTTCTTCAAGAAGAACAGGCAGATGCTGGGCTTCGCAGGAAAAGTTAGGTCGCTTACAACTATTGTCCATGAATATTGTACCAACTCGCTTGATGCGGCGGAAGAGGCCCACATACTCCCGGAGATAATGATTAAGGTTGAAGAGTTGCCTGACGGGCACGTGAAGGTTATAATCCAGGATAACGGGCCAGGCATACCGGAGAGCCACCTGGGAAAGGCAATGGGCATGATGCTGGCCGGGACGAAGTTTCACAGGTATATGCAGCAGAGGGGGCAGCAGGGCATAGGAGGTGCGGGCTGCACCTTGTTCTCGCAGATAACAACGGGAAAAGCAACAAAAATGAGGTCTGGGCTGGGCGACGGCAAGGTGTACGAATGCGAGATGAAGATTGACGTGAAGAACAACCAGCCAGTAATAACAAACCAAAGCGAATTCATGGGAAACTTCAGAGGGTTGAGAATTGAGGCGGAGTTCGCGGAAGTGAAGTATGACAAGAGCGAGCACGGCGTGTATGAATACCTAAAGAGGACTGCCATGGCAAACCCTCATGCACAAATCACATTAATAGAGCCAACAGGGGAGAAGCACGTGTTCCAGAGGGCTTCTGAAAAAATCCCCGAGAAGCCTGCGGAGATACAGCCGCATCCGCTTGGAGTCACAACCGGGGATTTAGTTGACATAGCGCACAGGACTGATTCGAGAAAGCTCTCATCTTTCTTGAGCAACACCTTCTCAAGAGTGAGCTCTGCGAAGGTTGAGGAACTGGCGAAGCTTGTCCCCGCTGTTAATTTTGATAAGGCGCCAAAAGATTTGAAGTGGCCCGAAGCAGAGGCAATAGTGAACTCAATAAAGACTTTGAAGTGGATAGCCCCGCCGACAGACGCGCTGAGGCCAATAGGTTCGGACCAGATTGAGAAGGCTCTGAAAAATATACTTGCTCCTGAGTTCATTTCTGTGAGCGAGAGGAAGCCAAAGGTGTTCAGGGGTGGAATTCCATTCATGGTGGAGGCTGCAATAGCCTACGGTGGAAATTCGGGAAGAGCCAAACCTGATGAGACGAGGGGAGGGGATATCATAAGGTACGCAAACAGGGTTCCGCTCATGTTCGATGGAGGCTCGTGCGCAATAACCGAGGCCGTGAAGAATATTGACTGGAAGAGGTATGACATAAAGGATTTTGACAACGCGCCAGTCAGTGTTTTCACAAACTTTGTCTCAGTTCATGTTCCTTACACCGGAACTGGGAAGCAGGCAATAACCATGGAGGATGAGATAGTAGAGGAGATAAGGTATGCAATAATGGAGGTTGCAAGGGATTTGCAGGTTTACCTGAGAGGGAAGATAAGGGAGATGGACAAGGAGACCAAGAAGAAGATAATCATGAGGTATGTAAAGGAGCTCTCGAAGGATTTGGCTGACCTTGCTGGAGAGAGCGCTCCAGCGGATATAGAGAAGAAGCTTGTGAATCTTGTTGAAAATAAATATGAGAAGATTGAAGGAGATGCCGAGGAGGCAGGAAAGGTTGAGAGGGTAAAGGAGGATGAGGAAGATGAAAAAGAAGAGTGACGAATCGGAGGTTCTGAAGAAGCTCGAGGGGCTTGGGAAGGACATGCTTAAGGAGATAGACACGGGTGAGGCTCCAACTTTCGAGTGCCTGCTAAGGAGCAGAGGGAATATACTGTTTGATGAAAACTTGGGTTACATAAAGCTTGGCGACAAGAGGGAAACCAGAACCTTCCTCAATGTTGGGCAGGCAAAGAAGTTCATGCAGACCGTTGCGGTTGCTTCGAAATGCAAGAAATTCCTTAAGGAGAATTCCCACACGAGCATAAGAGGTTTATTCTACCAGCTCAAATTCACGCTTGGTGATAGTGTTGATGAGGATTTGTTCTCAGAGCAGAGCGAGAGCAACCCTCTTGTAGAGGATTTGGAAGTTGCTTTGGATGTGAAGAGAGAGGATTTGAACCTCAATACAGACAGGAAGGGGGTTGTCGCTGGAAATTTGGTGCTCAGGGACAAGTTCGGAGGCGCAACAGATGAGATAGACTGCTCCAAGCAGGGGAGAAGCGGGTGGATGATTCCCAGCGATGTAGATAATGGAATGGATTTCGTGAGCGTGGATGCGGATTACGTTCTTGTTGTCGAGAAGGATGCTCTCTGGCAGAGGTTGAATGAGGATAAGTTCTGGAAGAAGGAGAACTGCGTGCTCATAACTCCGAAGGGGCAGTCCTCAAGGGGATGCAGGAGGCTCATAAGGAGGCTGGCGGACAAGAAGCTGCCTGTATACTGCTTCACGGACTGTGATGCCTGGGGGTGGTACATCTACTGGGCAATAAAGACAGGAAGCATGAATCTTGCTTATTTGGGAAGCGACATTGCAACTCCCGAGGCGAGGTTCATTGGAGTCACAATGAAAGACATAATGGATTATGATTTTCTGGGCAAGCTCACTATAAAGACAAAAGATGTTGATTTGAAGAGGGCTGAGGAGATGCTCACCTACCCCTGGATAACTGCTCACAAGGAATGGGTGGAGGAGTTGAAGACTGTGCTTGCCACAAAGAAGAAGATTGAGCAGGATGCGCTGCAGGGGCCAAGGTTGTCTTTCGTTGGTGAGTATGTGAGGGAGAAGATTAACAATAAGAAGTTCCTGCCCTAGAGGTTTAAATATTCAGCATTCCTAATCTTAGCTCAAGCCCCGATAGCTCAGTCGGTAGAGCGACTGGCTGTTAGGCAATTGCGGATACCAGTAGGTCGTCGGTTCAAGTCCGACTCGGGGCGCTACGGATTTTACGACGGAGAATGGGGGGATCCGAATACAGAAAAACGACTTGAACCTCCGTCGTAGCGCGGGTGCGACTCCCACCGAGTCCATAAGTTTTTATGCCCTCCTTGCAAAAGATAATCTGCGGGTGGTAGAATGAGTTGGAGCAAACTAATATTTTTTATGATTATCTTGTCCGTAATTCTTATTCCGACAACTTCTGCTACTCCTGCTTTCTACTATGTTATCTGTAACGTAACCATTTCAAAAGGAGTCAATGTTAATCAGAGCAACATAACTGTCAACCAATGTTTTGGATATTCTCCTTACAGTTCAACTTGTGACATATCAACATTGAAAGATAGAATTCATACTAATATGACTTATACCATTAACAATGAATTTACTAAAGGTTTTTCAGTCGATAACACATCATCCATCCAAGAAGGAAATTACATTATTAAGGGGGGGTTTTGGGGAGGATTTTCAAGCATACAAAAAATAACGGACAATAGAAGCTTGGATGCAATCGCCCAGGAAGACTGCAGTAACTATGCGATTAACTCTTTCATAAATTCTGGAGAGATCTACCTCTTCTCGCCATTAATTCTATGCGTAGCATTTGCATTCATAAAAAAACCATCAAAGAAAATTAAATTTTTGAGCATAGATTGGAGAAAGTTGAGTCTTTGCTTTTTGCTGATGTTCACGCTTTTTATGGGATTTGAGTTTTTTTCTCTTGTTCCGACAATTATTCCTTTTCCTATCAATTATCTCATTATACCGTTTGGAATAATTGGTTTGATTTTAGCAATCCCCGCGTTCATTGTTATATCGTTGTTTAGCGGTGGATCGGTACCCTTGATCGGTGAACCAGTACCCTTGCAGTATATGATATATTTTATAGCGTTTTTCGTATACCCGCTATTTCTCTCCTTGGGAATTTTTTATCTTTATGACAATGTGAAAGCTGGGGGTTCGAATGCACGGAAACCATAAGAACCACCGACGTGGTTCTTATACAAGTCCGACTCGGGGCGCTTTTCTTTTGTGAGATTTTTAAAGGTTTATATGCAAAACTAACTCATGGAATGCGGATACTGCCATACGGTTTCAAACGACCTCCCTTACAAATGCAAGTTCTGCGGGGGAACCTTCTGCTCCGAGCACAGGCTTCCAGAGAACCACGAGTGCCTGGGGCTGGAGAAGTTCAAGGATGTGAAGCACGATGAGTTCAGGGGAGGCGTTGTAAAGGCAGCAAAGGAGTATGATGAAAAGGTGAAGGCATACGAAAGCAGGGGGTTGGACACGCGGAAGCTTGCCCTGTACATTGTCATGCTGATAATAATTGCATTTATTGTCTATTACCTCTTGAAGCACATTTGAGCGGATACAAATATATAGTCAAAACGCCAAAAATAAGCTGATAGGATGGCCAGGCAGAAAAAAGAGAAGGTTGACGGGAGTTTTAGCTACCAGGACATACTGGATAGGCTGGGTGAGAATGAAGATGTGAGCTTTGAGAGGATTGGCGATACCATAATAATGAGGAGAGAGGAGCCTGAGGAAAAGAGGGTTCA
>CAVXDX010000010.1:0-7661 GCA_963760615.1 uncultured Microcaldota archaeon
ACGTCGCCGCCTCCCTGCGGTATCCCAAAGGTGAGTTCCTCGCTCGGAGACACGGGCTCCTTCACGCAAGGGAACTTTGAGCGGAAATGCATCTCAAGCAGGTCCGAGTTCTCGCCGTAGCCTATGACACTAACCCTGAATATTGCATCGTTTATGAGCCTAGCGTTGTTGCACATTTCAACTATTGTTCTCGCTATGTACTCCCTCCGCACGTCCACCCTCTTCGGCGGCACCGCAACTTTTGTCTCTTCATAAACAGCTCCCTTGCTCAAATCGTGGACAGGCTTGCTTGTGAACTGGCTGGCAAGCGCATTGCCGAGCAGCACCAGAAAAGATACCTTCTTCTCCTTCTTTACAACCCCCCCCATTCTCCAAACTCCAGTCTCCCTCTCGTAGAACGCGCGCTCCTTCTCAAGTTCAGCCTCCGATGCAGGAACAAATGACACCAGCATCTTTGCGTTTTCCCCTTTCATGGCGTTGTACACATCGGCAAGCCTCTCAGGGTCGTAGTATATCCTGGATTGGGCTGTTGGTGAACTCTGCCCAGTCTTCCTGTAATTCACATGCTCGGGGAGGGGAAATGCTATGTACTTCCACATGGTTTTTGGGTCTATCTCCTCATCCAGGCATTCATTTGTATACTCAACCTCAAGCCCCTCAACCCCGCCGAATATGCTCTCGACCACCCTTCTCCTAGCCCCCAGCGTCACCATGTAGATCTTCTCCTCCTCAAAATCGTAGAGGATTGAGAAGGGCATGCCCTTTAACTTCCTTGTGAAAATAACTGGAACATTGAACTCACTCTTCACACTGCGGAACATGAAGAGGTGGTACCCCTGAACAACATGCTGCGATTTGCCTTTATGGAACGTTATATCAAACCCGTCCTTCGCCATCCTGATGCTTGAGGATGGCGCCACAGGCTTTACAGCCCCAGTTACCAAGTCCTCTGGACCGAATTTCATGAATATTTTTTGCCTTTCAGTATTTAAAAAGACTTTAGATACATTTTTATACAGGGTGAAATAAAGCAAATGCATGAGAAAAATACTCCTCGTATTTGCTATTGCGCTGCTACTCGCAGGGTGCGTGTTGCCCTGGGGCAGCAAGGATGAGCTTGAGATGGTGCCGAAATCAGCGAATGCCGTGGTGATACTCCGGCTCTCAGCAATGTTCAATGACTCAGACCTCTCGCTCCAAACGTGGCAGAATATGTCGTCCGAATTAAAGAGGGCAGAGGAGACCAGCGGTGTGAACCCATCCAAGATTGACAGGCTTGTTCTATTCATGAAGGTCAACTCTCTCCAATCCACAAGCGAATCCTACGGCGGCTTTATTGCAAGAGGCACCATGGACAAAAACAACATTCTGGAAAAGATGAGAGTGAATAATGTCGTAACCGAGATGGACTACGCGAACCATAATATGTATGAGATAAGCTCAAATGAGGAGCCTGAGAACAAGTCCTACTTCTCATTCCTTGACGACAATACTATTGTTGGGGGCACAAGACAGGCCGTGCAGGACTCAATTGACACGGACAGCGGCAAAATGGAGAGCGTGAAAAGCAACAAGCAACTCATCCAAGTCTATGACATGCTCGATAAAAACTCCCTCGTCATGTTCTTCATGGAAATCTCACCTGATATGAAGAGCGAAATGAGCGACAGCCAGCAGACGCAATTAAACACGGCGGCACTGTCGCATGTGAACTCCACTGGGTTCTCATTTGTAAAGGGAGGCAAGGCTACGAACTTCAAGTTGCTGTTCGTTGCAGAGGACGACCCTTCGGCAAGTGACATATCTGATTTTTTTACTAAGGGGCTTTCAACTCTCAAGGGACTGGTTCCAGCTGGAAGCACAAGTGAAACTGTTGTGAAAAAAGTGAAGGTTGAGACGAAGGGAAGTATTGTCACAGTGAGTCTCCTCTCAACTACTGATCAACTAAAAAAGCTGCAGGATGAGCTGCAAACTTTCTCAACGCCTACCTCTCAAGAATCCTGAGCAACTTCAAATATCGAGCAGCACCCGTATTGTAAACTTTCCGTTGCCCTCAACCTTTATGAGGTGGTGGGTGACAGCCTTTATATCAGTCTTAACCCTCCTGCCATCCCACCTGCCACCGTAGACGTTTCCCATAACGCTGAAAACGCCGTCTTTCTGAATAAACCTCTCAACCTTGAACCTCTTCGGAAGGACTTCATTTATCTCGCTCTGGGAGAGTATTGCCGAGAGGGTGAAGACTGCCAGGTTCTCCAAGCTATCTGCCTTCTCTTCAACTCTGAAGTTCCTCTCCTCCCTGAGCTTTTTCACATCACACATGATGCTGAACATGGCTTCGGCTGCATTCTCCAGCGCATCCTCAAAGCTCTTCCCGTATGCTTCGAAAAGAATATCAGCAGTGTGCTCAAGAAAGCGGTACTTCATCAACTCATCTATGAGCCGAAAATCTTTGTTTTGCCCACGTAGCTGAGCATGAGGGGCATCACATCCAAACCCCTTATATGCCCCAGCCCTCCTGCCATGCATGCTATCTCGTCAAACTTCCTCACGCTGTCCACCCTCACCCCCTCGCCGAATATTGCTATTGGAAGCGGGTCTGCGGAGTGGTTCTTCAGCGCACATGGGGTGCTGTGGTCACCTGTGAGTATGATGTACGCCCCGGTTTTCATGAGGTATCCGACCATCTTGTCTATCCTCTCAATCATCTTCACCTTGCCCTTCGCATTCCCGTCATGGCTGAAGTTGTCCGTTGCCTTCACATGGACGAACACAATATCATAATCGCTGAGAGCGCCCTTGGCTGCAGATGCCTTTGCCATCAAATCCGTATCCACAGTCCCTGTTGCGCCCTTCACATCAATAACATCCATCCCGACAGCCCTTGCAACTCCCTTGTATAGCGCGCCTCCTGCTATACATGCGCTCTTGATTCCGAATTTATCCTGCAGCGTGTCAAGCCGTGAATATGCTCCAGCTCCCCTCGCCAGAACAATATTTGCTGGCGGCATCCCCTTCTTCTCCCTTTCAATGTTAATTGGATGCTCCCTCAGAACCTCGTTTGAAAGAGTAGTGAACCTGTTAAGTATGAAAGAAGTCCTCTTCGACTCCATTGTTCCATCAAGTGGCTTTGACTTCAGCACAGCAATCCCCGCCTCGTGTGGATCAACATCGGAAACATTCCTGGAAAGGCCCTCCCCCCTCAGCACAAGGACGCCTCTGTGCTCTGTGGTTGCCTTGAAGATAACCTCAGTGCTGTCAACTTTCTGGCCGTTGAGCTCTTTGGCAAGCTCAGGCCCCACACCGCTTATCCTCCCTGCCCTCCTGTCTGTGACGACCATCCTGTCATCAACTGTTGCAAAATTGCACCGGAATGCAACGTCCCCATCCTCAAGCTCCAAGCCAGCTCCAAGAGCTTCATACACGCCTCTGCCCTGGTAACAGCTATAGGGGTCATAACCTAACAGAGCCAGATGAGCAGTATCGCTGCCAGGAGTCACACCAGGAGCTATTGTGTGCATCAGGCCGGTTATCCCCTTTGCGGCAAGCGCATTCATATTTGGCCTCCTCGCCATCTGCAGGGGAGTTTTCCCCTTAATCTGCCTATCGCCAAGTCCATCGCATACAACCAGAATAGCCTTACCCGCCATAAAAACCACCTGCAGGTAGTAATTCGGAGTGAAATAATATAAACATTGTCAGTTTCTGAGCAGTGCACCAAGCCTGCGGCATTTTCCTGGTTTTTTATGAGGGAATTTTCAGGTAAGAAACCTCAACAATGCCCCTTAGTAAGTAATTAATATAAAGGCTGTTTGCGTAAGATACCTCAATGCGAGTTAGCACAGGTCTTCTGGTAAAAGTCATCATAATAGTGGTGGTCGCAGCATTCATTTTCTTCACAGTAACCCAGAGGGAGTTCCCCAACTGGGTGGGTGAGATAAGCAGGAATCCAGAAACGCCCCAACTTCCCTATTTCATATTCAGGACAATGCTGAGGATGATTGCCGCGTATCTGCTTGTTGTGCTTTTCGGAATCTCATACGGGGTAATTGCCGGCTTGTATGAGAAGCCCAGGAAGGTAATGATGCCGCTTCTTGACATACTCCAATCCATACCTGTCCTTGGCTACCTTCCTGCAGCCATACTCTTCTTCGTAAACCTCTTTCCCGGGGAGCTGGGGGTTGAAATTGCGTCCATACTCCTTATTTTCACTGGAGAGGCCTGGGCCGTCACCTTCGGAGTGTTCGGGGCCGTCAGGAATCTTCCAGATGATTTAAAGACGGTCAGCAGAGCATTTGGTCTGAGCGGAGTCAAATACTACCGAAAGCTCATCTTTCCCTACATCTTTCCGTCATTCATAACCGGCAGCATACTTGCCTGGGGAGGCGGGTGGTATTTCCTGGTTGCCTGCGAATTCATGACTTTCGGAGGCAGGCTCTACACCCTCCCAGGGGTGGGTTACTACCTTGCCAATGCCGTCTACGTGCAGCACAGCATTGTGTCTGCAATATTCGGCCTTATTGTTTTCATCCTGCTCATCTTCTCCATTGACAAGCTCGTGTGGGCGCCTCTAATGGACTACTCGGAAAAATTCAAAGTTCAAACCTTGGAGCACGAGGAGTCATACAGGCAGATGCATTCACCGCTGGTGGCTGCCCTGAGGTTTGCGGTGCACACCTTTGACGACATTTGGGAAAGCATCACCAGCATGCCGCCTGTGCAGAAATTCCTTCGCGCATTCAGGCTCCCTCAGATTAAACTCAAACCGTTCATGCCACGCATAAATGTCGACCCAAGGAGGATGACGCTCCACAGGATTGCGCTTTTCATCATTCTCTTCTCGCTTGTCATGTACTTCCTCGGGCTGTTTGTTGCAGCCTCAGTCCAAAAGCCCCTCGCCGACCTGGAGCTTTCCTTCCAGAATCACCCCGAGGCATACTCCATTCCTTTTTTAACATTGAACTCAATACTCAGGATATTCACAGCCTATGTTATAGCACTTGTCTGGACTCTTGCCGCAGCCATAATTATAACAAGGAGCAAGACCCTCTCTGGCTTGTTCCTCCCTCTCTTCGACATAGGACAGTCCATACCTGCGCTGGCCCTCTTCCCGTTCATAGTTATAGTTGTCTTCAAGTACTTCGGGACAGGCTCAATGGGAGTTGAAATTGCATCAGTGCTCCTCCTGCTCACAGGCACGCAGTGGTACCTTCTCTTCAACATCATCGGGGCGATAAAGCATATACCGGGAGATGTGGTCGAGGCTGCCAACTCATTTGGGATAACGGACTGGAAATACGTGAGGTATGTCCTCCTGCCCGCAATATTCCCGGGCATTGTTGTGGGAAGCATACAAGCATGGGGGGGCGCATGGAACGCCACCATAGTGAGCGAGTACATCAACTACGGGGATCACATATACTCAGTGAATGGGCTCGGCGCATTCATAAGCAGGGCCACTGGAGAGTGGGGGACCCCTGGCTCATCACCATTGCCATAGGCACAATGTCCCTCACAATAATCCTCCTCAACCACTTTGTGTGGAGTTACCTGTTCGCGAAAGCAGAAAGATATAAATTCGAGATGACCTAAACCGTAGAGTGAAAGCATGGCTCCAATACTGAGCATACACAATGTAAGCAAATCCTTCTCGCAGGATGGGAGCAAACTGAAGGCTCTCAACAACATCACCTTTGACGTCCAGGAGCACGAGTTCATCTGCATTATCGGGCAGAGCGGCTGCGGCAAGTCAACCCTCCTCAGAATACTTGCCGGCCTGGAAAAGCCCACCTCTGGAGAGGTGCTCTTCAAGGGCAAGCTAATAGAAGGGCCGGACCCGAGGAAGGCAGCCATGATATTCCAGACATTTGCCCTCTTCCCCTGGCTGAGCGTGCGTGAGAATGTGGAGCTTTCTCTTGAAGTGCTTGGGGCACCCAAGGTGAAGAGGCATGCCATAGCAAGCCACTATCTGAAGATTGTAGACCTAGAGAGGTTCGAGCATTCCTACCCCTCAGAGCTTTCAGGAGGCATGAAGCAGAGGGTCGGCATTGCCCGCGCCCTTGCGGTGGAGCCCGAGATGCTGCTCATGGATGAGCCTTTTTCTGCCCTGGATGCGCTCACCGCTCAAACTCTGAGGCAGGATGTGCTTGACATATGGAGGGACACCAGAATACCAACAAACACCTTCCTCATGGTAACCCACCTGATTTCCGAGGCAGTCTTCATGGCAGACAGGGTGATTGTCCTCTCAAAAAGGCCTGGCAAGGTCATAGGCGACATACCCATAGACATACCAAGACCTAGGAGCGAACACGAGAGGGACTCAGCCTTCTATGAAATCTCCGATAGGCTGAAAAAGCTCATAATGTCAGAATAGCTACCTGCACTTTCTCGTGTCAAGGTTGCAGGATGAAGAGGGGCAGTCCCAGTCCCCCTGGCACATCTGATTCTTATCCACGCATGTATACAGCGCAGGATCGCCTGGCATGAGGTCGCACCTCTGTGTCACAAGGCATTCCGCATCATTGCTGCACATTCCCTCCCTTTTGACGCACTGGTATGCGCTACCGCACTTCTGCCAAGGCGGGCAGTCGCTGTCAAGGCTGCACATTCCCTCCCTCGTCTTGCAGGTATGGCTGGCCGGGTTGCATATCTGCCAGCTTCCGCAGTCACTTGTATCAGTGCAGTAGCCCCTGTTTGCCTTGCAGAGCAGAGTCTGCGGGTCGCATATCTGCCAGCTTGTGCAGTATGAATCGTTGAGGCAGTACTCAGGCCTTAGCACGCACTTGTGGCTCTCCCCACAGCTGAACCTCGGGTCGCAGTCAAAATTATTGTTGCAGAAACCTGTCTTTGCCACGCAGATGTGGCTAGTCGAGCTGCAGTTCTCCCACCTCGTGCACTCGGAATCCTCCATGCAGTAGCCGCTGCTCGCAGCGCAGAGGTGCGTGTCGCTGTTGCACACCTGCCAGTTTGCGCAGTCGTAGTCATCTGAGCAGAAGCCCTGCTTTGCAACGCACCTGTGCTTTACTGCATCGCAGTTCTCCCACCTGTTGCATATGGAGTCGTCCTCGCACCTTCCCAGCTGAGGAGTGCATTTCTCGGTTGCATTGTCGCAGAACTGCCAGTCCTTGCAGTCATAATTGTCAAGGCAGTAGCCTCCCTTGAACTCGCATTTGTGAGTTGTAACGTCGCATCCCTTCTTCGGGTCTGTGCAGTCGGTGTCTGCAGCGCAGTAGCCCGGCCCGACAACGCACTTGCTGCTCTTCGTATTGCACACCTGCCAGCCTGTGCAGTCCGTGTCCTGGGTGCACGACTTTGCCGGAACCTGGAGGCACCCGAAAGCAATGAGTGAAATTAGCAGCAGGAGAACGATTAGAATGTTTTTTCTCATCCCATCACTCCTCTAGTACAGTTGTTAAATTATTGCTCAATTTTGCTTTATAAAGGTTATGCATCTATCCTTCATTACACTAGATTATATATAATATTTAAATACAGAAGATGGCATAATATAGGATGGAGGTTGATGTTTATGCCAGAAACCGATATGGGGAACACTTCTGAAACTATTAAGGGAGGAGGACCTATTGCAATGAAGAAAAAAGAAACGGAAAAACCCAAATTCGCTGAGTGGGAGCTCAGGAAGGTTGATTCAGTGAGCT
>CAVXDX010000011.1:0-39388 GCA_963760615.1 uncultured Microcaldota archaeon
TTTTTTTTTGTGGCTGGACACATTCTCGTATTGCTCTGCCGCTTCCCCTGTAGCCCTTATTCGGAACTATTGAATAGTTGGTGTAGTACACTCCAAGACCATAGTTGACTGCATCGGTTGGATTCAATGAAAGGTAGTAGTTGACTTGGGGATACCATGGACTTGCATAGCTGGTTGTCATCTGCGGATACTGCCCTGTCGGTGCGAATGCCCTGAGTATCCAAGTCGCATAACCATAGGCAAGCGGGTATGCGTCTGCAAGGCTCTGGTTGAACGTGTATCTGTAAAGTGCCATGAAGTATGAGATGGTCGGTTCGTGGTAATCCTGATAGCCACCTCCCTCCTCCCAGATGCCGTCCTCGGTTGTCTGTATCTGCAGGATGCTTTCAGGCGCTCCTGTCATCTTGCTCCCGAGCTGGAAGGTGTCCCTCGCTATGAAGTTCGTAATCTGGAACATGTTATCATCGACATTTTGGTATTGTCCGTCATAATCCAACATGGCGAGAGCGCATACCCCTGTCCCGCCCTCCTTCGCCAGTTTGCCAGTTCCCCAGTCCCCCCAAGTGTCGACTGTGTCCCTGTCCCCTCCTGTCGGGTAGTTATACATCTCCTTGTCAACAAGATACGAGTCTTGGCAGAGGTGCGCCACATTATCCCTTATCGTCGTCATGTAGCTTGTTCCATGTGCTGCATCATAAGAGATTATGTAAGGTGCATCCCAGTCGTAAGCCATAGAGTATTCAGTAGTTATCTGTCCCCAATACATCCCGACCGTGTTATATGGGCAAGTGTCGTTATACAGGGTCCAGACCCCTCCACTCCTCTCGGTTGTGTCTCCTGCAAAGCTCCTATTAAGGAAGCACCAGTTGCCCTTCCCTGCATAGAGCAAAGCCTGCATAGTCTTGTTCTGGTATGTCGCCAACCCGTTTATGTTCCCGTGCAGGCTCATTTCCATAGCTTTCTGTGCCTTTGTGGTTTCGGATGCAGAACCACTTGTATAATCGTAGCTTAAATCATTGGAAGCAAGGCTCGCAAGTGTTGAAAGCCAGCCAGAATAAGGTGTTGAACCGCCATAAACGACTGCCGGAGAGTTGCTGAAGTTAGTCGTGTAGAAATACGGGTGCTTCAGGATGTATTTGGTTGCGTTGTTGTTCCATGCCATGCCTTCTGTTCCGCTTGGGACTGCCTGCACCGTTACCTTAATCCTGTTAGGCCCTGCGAAATCAACCGTATATGCGAATGAATAGATGTAGCTTGAGCCATTTGCTATCGAGTGCGAGCTTGATGTCGAGGTTAGCACATCATTTATATACAGCCTTGCCACGACCCCGCTATCGGTTGCTGTGCCTATGTTGTTCAGCGTTGCATTTATCTGGAGGCTGTCGCCTTGGTTTATCGAGTAGATTGTCTTGTTGAACGTCAATCCGCTTTGCTGTATCCGCAATTCTGGTGCAGTTGCAACTGTTGCTGATGTGAAGTTAACTTGTCCCCCGTTTGATTCTATCGTTGCGACTATCCTATCCTCTCTCCAGCTGTTGTCGTAATGCACCGAGCCATCTGATACGGTTGTTGATGTAGCAGTCCATGGGGTGAATTTGACATACTGCCCGTTCTTCTGGAGGTTTATGTTATAGAGGTAATAGATTGTATCTGTTCCGTAAAATACGAATTTTATCTGCTGCCCTGTAGGGTCGTTGTTGCTTAAATCTATGCTTGTGTTCCCATAGTCATAATCCGTGCCGATGGAAGCGTAATTCTTCACGAGCGTGCTTCCAACGTATACGCTCATGTATGCGTAGTTATCCTTATGTGAGCTTGCCCGATTCCACGGTTCTGTATCCCTTTCTATAAAGTTCAGAGTCCAGCTGTCAGCTTCTGCTAGTGATATGTTGATTGCTATGAATAATGATACTAGAAGCAAGTATCTGATTTTCATAGAATCCCCGGACACTAATGATTTATATTTGGATAAGACTATATATTAAGTTGATAGTAAAATAAAGTGAACTGGCGGTTTGTAGATCCCTAAACTGTGATATGATGTTTAAATTTAAAGACATTCTTAAGAATTTGAAACCAGCGATCCCTATTTACCTGTATATACTTCTATTTCTAATCCTGCTGCTGGGTTACGTTGTTCCTGTCATCATGTATAAAACCCCTACTGGAACGGATACGTATACCCATATATTCTATACCGAGGAGATGGGAGCCTCTAACTCCGTTTCTGCCTTTTACCAGAGATGCAGCGAGAAGGGGTATATCAACTGCGACTATCCTTTCGGGCTTTGGCTGTTTGGCTCCATAGCTTCCGTGGTTACTGGTATACCAGTATACGACATATCGTACATTCTGCCGCTAATTCTTCTCTTCTTCGTTGTCGGGCTTTATTTTGCATATGCAAAGCTATTCCTAAAGAATAAGGAGGCGCTAATTGCAGTTGCCTTTCTGCTTTCAATGCCAATAATATCAATAAACATACTTGCTTACTCCACCCTGATATTCGCCATACCACTCCTTCTCCTCATACTGTACTTTACATTTGATGAATATATACACCCGGTTCCAAGGACGGCGTTGGTTGCACTTGTGCTTTTCATACTCAGCTTAACACATACCGGGACGTACATATTCCTGTTTTTCTTCTCTGTTATGTACATAATGCTCTTCGCCGGCATATGGGGGAAACTGGACTACAAAATGTACTATCTGACCGCAAGCATGCTGGTTGTCTATACAATATCCATGAGTTATTTCCCCGGCGTCCAGCCTCAATACATGGACAAAGCTACAGAGGTTATTACGATTGGAGAATGGATCTCGTCAAAGACAGGCATCGGACTCATCGGAGACCTGAGTCATGTATTCTATAGCCGAGTATTTGTTGATAAGGGACTGGTGGATGCAATACTATGGTCCGCCTTGATATACATGGTCAGTGATTTAATCGTGATAATCCGCTCCAGAGTGTCTATTCCAAAGAATTTAACTAGGAACATGCAGATCGGGGTTCCCGTGCTTGGAACCATTGAAAATGTATCTCATTCTGTTTTAACAACACCGTTCTGGATAGGGCCTATACAAACTGTTCTCTCTCTATTGGGAGTATTTATGGTAAATGACAGCGCCAAGTGCATGTTCCTATCTGTCTTATTCGTATCAGTACTGCCAGGCAGCCTACATACGGGCCCGACAGGAGCTTTAAGGGAGATAGAATACTTCTTAGTGATACTGCCGATAACGTCCGCTGCAGGATTGACTTTCGTAATGGATAGGACGAAGTTTCTGCTGAGAGGGAAGCTGACTGCTTGGGCGTATTATCTAGGTTTATTCTTAATTTTCCTCGTATTGGTGATAACATCATTTATAGGGAATGCATACTATCGTCCCACCATTGCTGGAGAAAAATTTGAAATAGACGGCATGATCTGGCTTAGTGGTGTCGGATCTCCTGAGAACGGCGTTGAAGGTATGGGTTACAGGGACATGATAAACGTTTACTCCGGCAAGATTGTTCCGAGCGTAACAACAGTTACAAGTGGTTCGGATACGAGACTGCTGACCAAATATATATACAGCATCTATGGCAACAGCAGTGGCGAATTCGCTGCTGACAATCTGTATGCGGCATTTAATGTGAAGTATCTCCTCACGTCCGACAGGGTGCTCAGGAATATGGAGATGAACGCTAGCGACCTCACAATAGACTCGAATATGAAACTTGACAAGGTTTATTCCAGTATGGATAATTTTGCGATCTACGCGTACATAGAGCCAAGTTACACCCCGATTAGCAACCTGAAGAGCAGTGCGAACCTTGGGTTTGATGAGAATTATCCGGATATAAAAGATGTCAGAACAGCCTATCTCATCGGGGGCAAGAGTTATAAGATTCTGATAAGCAAGACAACGCCTCAGATACGCTATCTTGGAGGATTTGGCTTAAACCTAGGCGAGGGGACCATAAGCGACACCCTCACAATATACTGGAGAGGCGGGCCTAAGAACACGCAGATGAACAATTATTATCTTTCCGACCTGAACTATTCAATAAATGCATTTGGTAATGAGATAGAATATTCAACTATCCTGACAGGCTACAACATTACCGATAAATGGGCTACTTTGAAGGTTACGTACATATTTTATCAGAATTCATTCAGCAGAGAAATCACGGTGTACAACGACTGGGTTGGGAGTTCGGATATGGAAGTCGGAGATTACACTACAGTATTCTCTCCCTTCAACCGCTTTGAATATTCTACAGACGAGGAGGAACCAGTTAAGAAGAAGGTGTACCCCGGCGAGGATAAGGTGAAGTTGGACGTGAAATTTAATAGGCTATTCATAAATGACGAGACCTATGGGATGTACATAAAATATCTGGACACTGCCCCATTCCCGAATACGTTAGATTACATAGGGAGTATATTCTACAACATGAGCACTATAACATTCGGGAATAAGTACATGGTGCCGGATTCTAAATACGTCCATATAACCCAGCTTATGTCAGTTGGAAATGAGGAAGCAGCAAAGAAGAATGCAGACAGCTACTCCTCAGCATCGATATACCCCTACCCGGAGGGCAAACCTCCAATAATAATTGTTAGCTACCTTAACTCGCTAAATGAAAGTATAGAACCTCGTTTGAACGTATCTCTGCAGGCTTACAGCGAATACAGAAACTTAGGCGTAAATGATTTCACGGAAGGAGTAAGAATGCATGATAATGATATGAACTTAACTGCAATGGAC
This sequence comes from uncultured Microcaldota archaeon, assembly GCA_963760615.1. Classification (GTDB taxonomy): domain Archaea; phylum Micrarchaeota; class Micrarchaeia; order Burarchaeales; family Fermentimicrarchaeaceae; genus Fermentimicrarchaeum. The sequence goes on from CAVXDX010000011.1 coordinate 4,759, forward strand.
TGGATTTCTATATACAACCCAAAAGTGATTCTATATGACAGCGTTTACTGGAATGGCGTTTATGACAATGCTTCCGTACAGGAGGAAAAGATTGGGAATGACTTGTATAATGCAAGGGGGTATACATCTTACTATACACTAACACCTGAGGATTTGAAAATAAATCAAACCTACATTGATGACATACTTTCTTTAATTGATTCCTATAACAAGAGTAGAGCAAAGGAGTTTGATTGCAAAAGCACTATTGGGATAGACAGATTCCCATGTTTTGATTTGGACAGCTGCTGGAAGGCATGCTACACCCCGGTATGCCAGCAGGTTAAAACTGGTTCAGGCAAGCCATTCCTCGATATGATACAGGAGCTGTACAACCTTAGCTTAAACATCGATTCTAACATTTCAGCTTTCACTGATAAGTTAAACTCTACTTCTGAGTTCAACAGCCTGGGGCAGTTTGATGAACTCGATACGCTTATAGGGAACATAGAGAACAACTCAATGGGAATAAACAAAGACCAACTCTTTGACACCAATTTTATGGGATTCTGTTACCCTGTAGATTACAACCTCACATATCTGGAGCAAGCTAGGATGAAACTCGCAGATAAACGCGGAAGGATATACCCGTTGCTTGTAAGGGGGAACGTAACGAATGAAAAAATCAATATTTCTTCTGATGGCATAGTTCTGCAATGGCTTAGGTATAACTTGGATACAATAGGAATACTGCGGAGAAATAACATTTCCTTTGCAATTGTGGATAGCATTGCAAGCCCCTCTGATTCCTTTAATGAGGAGGGGTTGAGACACCCCGAGTTTGCTTATTACATGGGGGATAACACCGGTGTATTGCTACTGCCGGTCTCCGCCCCTGCTACGACATATCTTAGAATGAGCGGCAATTTTGGTGAATACACGAATAGCTGGAAGAAGACCATAGACTCCGTAATAAAGAATGATGATATGTCCATTTTCCTGTGGGAATCTGGCGAAATTGGTAGCGCAGAGTACCAGGATGGGATTAGGGAGGTTGTGGAGTATGCAAAGAATAACAGCATGAAGTTTTCAAACGCTGGGGATATAACAAAACACTATAAACTTTTGGGAGGCGTGCATATTGTCGTGTCAAATGGCATGGATACTGTTAATTTGAGAGTCAGCAACAATAATTCGGAGAGCATTGGGGGATTGGCCTTTAAGGTGATATTGCCCAGAATAGCGGGAACATGCCCATATTCAGCAAAAGGAGCCAGTATTGTTAGAACTGTTGAAGACAGTTCATGCAATGTTTATGTAAGTTTGAATTTGGATGCTAATTATGAGCGCAATGTGACCATCGAGCCGATTATGGGGAAGAACTCATTCAAACTAGAGCTCGCAGACCCCATAACTGAGGGTGATGTGAGAATACACGTAAGAGATAACTCAAACGAGTCAGTCGGCGAAGCAGTTTTGAGCGTCGGCGGAGTCACGACAAAAACTGATGAGAATGGGACGGCTGCCGTTTACCTTAGGAGAGGCAATTATACAATGACTCTTGAAAAGCCTGGCTTTGTGGACTTGAGGGAGGAAATAGAAGTAAAGGGCAGGGTATACCTGCTGGAGAAAGTCCCAGTCTATGTCTATGTAATTGCCATTTTCGTTCTTGCGGTAGTTTACTATGAAGCGAGGAAGAGGCTGCAGGAAGCGAAATAGCCCTTGCGCACTATGACGGATGAAGCAAGCCTGTAGTCAATTGTTTAGCTATTTCGATGTCATCCTTGTCTATTCCACCCAGTAGGTAAAAGGATATGGAGTAGACAACTGTAGAAATGGGTATGATGATGAGCACGTGCGTGAAGCGCAGATAAACCGTGAAAATGGCCATTATGATGGCTGAGATTACTATTTTTGAGAGCAGAGAAAAAAAGTCCCTCAGTGGAAGCCTAAACTCTGTTTTTGATATGGATAGATACATATAGCTCAGCGAGAATAGCTGGGTTAGTAAAGTTGCAATGCTGGCTCCCACGTAACTGTAACTAGGGATTAGTAGTACGTTTGCTATTAGATTTATCAGGGCACCAATTGCTGTCTGCTTTGCCATGAGAACCTGCTTGTCTATTGAGTTTAATAGGTTGGACATAATTGCATTTATGAAAATTAATGCAGCAGACCAAATTAGTATCTGGAGCGATATTACTGAAGGTGCGTATTCCGGACCGTATATCAACCCGATTATCTTATCCGCTAGTAGTGTGGTGCCGACTGCGATAGGTATTGAGAGGATGAGGAGATATTTCATTGACCTTTCAAATAAAAGCGTGAGTTTCTCCTTTGAATATTTGAATAATCTTGAGGTGACTGGGAAGAGGGCGGTTGTAATTGATATGTATATTAGATTCAAAGAATCTACTAATTTAGATGGAGCGCCGTAAAGGCCCACCGCAGTTTCACCTTTAAGTATTGACAGCAGGACTGTATCAAACCTTAGGTAGACCACAAGCAGCACCTGCGAGAGGGCAAATGGAAAAGCTTCACGCAGCAGACCTTTGGAAAGTTCTAGATCTAGGTCTATGTTCAATGCTATAAAGTTCTTTATGATAACGAGAAACTCAAACGCAACTATGACTACGCTTGATAGGAGGTACACGAAAGCAAATCCGGTTATGCCGCCTCCGCTATAACTTATAAAAAGTGCTCCCAGTAAGAGGATTATACTGTTCAGTACTGTGGCTATTGCCATGTACTCCATTTTCTCAAAGCCTTGGAACACAGATTCGAGTGATACTCCAAGGTTGTTAAGCACAATCGAAATCCCGAGTAGGTACACGGTAGTGATAACTTGCGGGGGGTAACCCATAAGGTTTATCACGATGGCTAGAAGGAGGAAAGTTATGGCTCCAAGGAACAACTTCAGTGTCAGCACGTTCGAAGTAATTTTACTCGCACATTTCTTATCTCTGGCTATTTCCCTTATCTGAAGCTTATTGAGCCCCAGATCTGACGGAACTGCGAATATGCCGGTGAAGGCAATGGCAAATAGGAGGGATCCAAAGTCATCTACCCCAAGATACCTGGCAGCAATAACTATGTAAAAAAATGTTATAGATTTACCAATTACATCGGAAAGTATAAGCAAAGTAGCATTTTTTGTTATTCTTTGTACTGCGCCCATGGATCATTCAACTCTTTTTCTTTATGATTATGTCGCCCTTATTTGTGACTATGCCTATCTGCCTAGCAGGAACTCCTGCGAATACTGTGCGAGGGGGGATGTCTTTGGTAACCACGGCACCGGCACCAACTACGGAGAATTCGCCTATGGTAACGCCAGGGAGTATCACCGCACCGGCACCTATATATGAATTTCTTTTTATGCTTACCTTGCCGTGCTCTATTGGCTTCTTAGGGTTCATCACATGCTTGCTTGTGTCATGAGTCACTACGATAACCCGGGCAGCGATCTGAACATCATCTTCTATGGTTATTAGGTCAGGCCTGGAATCTTCGAGAAAGACGTTTTGATTTATAGCGACATTCTCACCTATTTTGGTGCCTCTAAGTCTGTATAATGGAACCGCTAGTTTATCATGCGGCATGTTCATTGCGAGTACATGCAGTATGCCTTTGATTGTGAGGCTGTAACGGAACCGGTTGTAGATATCTCTGATTCCCATATTCTCACCATTTTATTATTTTACTCAGATTTATATATGATGATATGCTGAGGTGGATACTGTGAGGGCTGTATGGATAATTGACAGAATTAATCCGAATCACCTTTGAGTCGATGTAATCTCTTAGATCCAATTAGTCTATATGCTAATCCATACAGCTTTCCAGTCATGCGCGATGCCCCGGAAGAGTATTTTGTAGCCAAGAACCAGATTGATAAATCTGGGTTAAGCTGCATTTTGTATGCGCTTAAGTTTCTGTCAAAGCCCGTATCCATTATATCGTAAAATTTGAAACCGTTCCTCTTTGCCCATTTAATAGCTTCCCAGTGGATGAGATCGTTTGGATAGATGCTAGGCAGATCAGTTTTAGGAGAACCAATCCAAGCTGAAACCGTGTTATTATAGCAGATGAGGACAATTCCGCCGATTTTTTCTCCCTTGTATTTTGCGATGAATATTCTTAGATTTTGAGGAAAGAAATGCTGGAATAACTCATGCAGATAGTCTTTGGGTATGTTTAATCCGACGCCTTTTCTGTTTAGTCTCCTGCTAACACTACTGTAGAGTAAATCTAAATCCTGCATAGAACCCTCTTCGACAGAAACTCCCCGCTCGAGAGTCCTGTCTATATTCCTCCGAAATTCTTTATCGAAGCCATCCCGCAGACTATCTAAATTTTTAGTCAGATTAAGAGTGAATGTATATGCTGGGTCAGTGGTATAGCCAGCCCATATGAATGGGCGCGAATCCAAAAGACGTGGAGGCGAACGGATTTTTATATATTTCGCATTGAGCTCAGAAAATATGAATTTGTCAGTTGCCGTCAAAAGTTCAAATAAAGTAGATTCTTTCCTGCCTTGCTTCATATTTTCATAATCAATAATCAAAGGGCCGAGATACAGGACACCGGCACCGGTGGGCGGTGAGAGGACTGATCTGAAAAAACCCTTTTTCTGATAGAATACGGGAAAGATGCCAATCGGGTTTGTGCCCTTAAACCCTATTATGGGATACAGCTTAGTTTTAGTGTGTTTTTCAACTATCTTAAGCCACTCCCAGGTGTGGAAAATAGTCCTATGCGGGGCTTTAAGTAGGAGTTTATCCCATTGGTTCGGGTCCGTTGCTATTTTTAGAGTCATTGACATAAATTTCATCCAGATATTAAAGCTTTTTAATTTTGGATACTATAAAATTTCACTCTTTCTTACTTTTCTATACAACACTCTTGCAACTTTGGCAATATTAGAGGAGTATTTAATGCACGAGAAGTATATTGAGGGGCTGGGGTTAAACTGCGATTTGTAACTGCACAATTGCTGGCTGTGTCCCGAGTCCATAATTTCATAACAGCTGAGACCGTTTTCCTTTGCCCATTTAATAGCTTCCCAGTGGATGAGATCGTTTGGATAGATGTTTTTGATGTCGATTTTTGGCGTGCCAAACCACGCCAATGATTTATTATAGTTGCAGAGCACTAGCAAGCCTCCAATTGTATCTCCCTTGTATTTTGCGATGAATATTCTTAGATTTTGAGGAAAGAAAGATTTGTATATATTATGTAAATAGGATTTATCCGGGTGGAATGCGGATTCCGTTGTATTTATCTGGATACCCCGATTTTCAAGTCTTCTTGTGAGAAGAGTATAGATTCGATCCAGATCTTGCAGAGAACCTTCCTCGATTGAAACTCCTTTTTCCAGACTGTTGTTTATATTTTTGCGTACTACCTTATCAAAACTTTCCCATATCGTATCTAAATTCTTATTCAAATCAACATCGAGGGTATACAATGACTCTACTTTGTATCCTTCCCATATGAATGGACGCGAGTCCAGAAGGCCAGGTGCAGAGGTTATCCTAATGTAATTACCCTTGAGATTGGACACGAAGAATTTGTCAGTTGCCGTCAAAAGTTCAAATAAAGTAGATTCTTTCCTGCCTTGCTTCATATTTTCATAATCAATAATCAAAGGGCCCAGGTATACGAGAGCGGTTTTATACGGTGGTGAAAGGACCAGTTTTAAAAAACCCTTTTTCTGATAGAATACGGGAAAGATGCCAATCGGGTTTGTGCCCTTAAACCCTATTATGGGATACAGCTTAGTTTTAGTGTGTTTTTCAACTATCTTAAGCCACTCCCAGGTGTGGAAAATAGTCCTATGCGGGGCTTTTTGAAGAAGTCCATTCCACTTCTCTGAATTGGTGGCAATTTGGAGGGTTATTGTCATAGGTATCATCAACTTTCTAATTTCGCTTGATTCGAAAGAGTTATCTCTGCTAGCACATCACCATGCCTTTCGGAATAATTTATAAAATTTTTCTGCAGCCTCAATCATACTTGAAGAATGCTTTGTAGCTGAAAACCATACTGATAAATCTGGATTAAACTTTGATTTGTAGGCACTTAATCTAGGGTCGTACCCTGCATCCATCAGTTCATAATACTGAAAACCATTCTCCTTCGCCCACTTAATACTCTCCCAGTGAACGAGATCGGTTTGGGAGATGCCTTTTAAGTCAATTCTCGGGGTACCGAACCATGCGGATACTTTATTGTTATAACATAACACAGCTCCGCCGCCGATTTTTTCTCCCTTGTATTTTGCGATGAATATTCTTAGATTTTGAGGAAAGAAGGATTCAAATAAATCGTATAAATAGGACTTTGATACATTTGATTCAAGACCTTGCTCTTTAAATCTTCTATTAATGGAACTGTGAAGAAAGTCCAAATCTTCAACAGAACCTTCCTCTACTGAAACACCTTCTTTTGAAGACATTTCTATATGCCGGCGAGGTTCTTTATCAAAATTTTCCCATACTGCATCTAAACCTTTACTTAGATCAATCATTAGTGTATAGCCTGGCTCAACATTGTATCCAATCCATCTGAATGGACGCGAGTCCAGAAAACCTGGTGAACAACGAATTCTTACGTAATTTGCCTTAAGCTCTGAGAAAATAAAATCATCAACTGCTTTCAAAAATTGGAAGAGAATCAACTCTCGCTTGCTTTGCTTCATCTTTTCATAGTCAATTATTAGTGGACCGAGGTATAAAACAGAAGCTGCTGATGGTGGTGAGAAAATCAGCTTAAAACCCTTTTTCTGATAGAATACGGGAAAGATGCCAATCGGGTTTGTGCCCTTAAACCCTATTATGGGATACAGCTTAGTTTTAGTGTGTTTTTCAACTATCTTAAGCCACTCCCAGGTGTGGAAAATAGTTCGGAATGGGGCTCGTGCTAAGAGATCGTCCCATTGAGTGCCATCATGAGCGATTTTGATAGTTATTGTCACAATATCATCTGCCGAATATTTATTTTTTTAGTTTTGCTTGAATTGGCTTTATTATGTTTGTATACGAACTTTCTGCAAGTTTGAATAGGGAAGAGGAATATCTCTTCGCGGTTAAACATAGCAATGGCTCAAAGTTGAATTTTGAGTAATATGGATAGAGTCTTCTTACTCCTGCGGCTCCTACCGTTATATACCTACTAAACCCATTATCACAGGCCCATTTTAGCGCAAACCAGTTTAACAGGTCATTTGCGTTAACATCCTTTGTTTCTGGTTTTGGATTGCCAATCCAGCTTGCTATTTCATTCTTGTAATGAGCCTCAATTAAACCTGTTATCACTTCCCCTTCATACTCCGCAACCCAGATTTTTATATTACTGCTGAATTTATTATAGATTTCACGGAGGTATTGTTCGCTTACTGTCACAGGCTTATCCTGTTCACTGTATCTCCTCTGCATCAGATGGTATATCTTGGGTATATCCGCATCTTCCCCTTCCCTCACAGTAACGCCAAATCTTACAGCCCTGTTTATTCCCTGCCTGAGTCTCTTCTTGAACTGGGCAAGGAGATGAGCGGAATCGCCTCTCTTTATATCGACGTAATAGCAGTAATACGGACTAATCTCATAGCCCGCCCACATGAGCGGACGTAAGTCATTAACCCCAGGTGAGAAATTGAATCTAGTGTAATTTGGCTTTATCTCTGAGGAAATGAATTCAAGAACCTTAGAAGAGAATTCCATGTAAGAGGACTCCCTATCGTAGGTAGTCTCTTCTCTATGCACCATCAGAGGACCTAGGTATGGTATGGCTGTTGCAGGTGGTGGAGAAAAGAGAGACTTGATTGAAAATTTTTTCTGAGAGAAAAGTGGGAATATGCCTATCGGAATAGAATTCTCATACCCAATTATCGGGTAGAATCTGCTTTTGGTGTGTTTTTCAACAGTCTTCAACCATTCCCACCTATGGAATATAGTAGAACAGGGAGAGGTTTCAACAAGCTTCTCCCACTCAGAAGCATTGTTTTCATCTGCTACGCGTATTTCTACTGGCATGCTACCACAGTTTGATTAGCTTTTTTTCCTTCAGTGCAAATGTTTTATACTCGGAATTTGAAGCGGGGAAGATGTCCACATATTGCATATTCTTTGAATTTGAGAGTATTTCAAGTTTACCCTTCCCGGATGATATAGAAGGTTTAAATGAACTTCTCTCAGACCACCAACGGCATATGCTGCGTCCGTTTGTTACCCAAGCCCCACGTTTTCTGCAGAATTCAATTATACGTTCGTACTCCTGGGCCCAGCCAGGGCACTCATGTCTATCAAATGCTGTGTGGTGCCACAAAATGGTCAGAACTCCGCCGTACTGCTCCACCTCATGTATAAACGGGAGGCACTCTCCCCAGGCATCAATCCCTCTTCTATGGAGTGAAGTATCCTCAATTGTAAGTGGTATTTCAAGTAACGATAGCTTCCTCCTGCTTCTTATATCGAATATGTGGAATGGAAAACAAGTGCCCCATCTGAAACACGGACTTTCATTGCATCCGAGAGTTGAGTCATACTCAAAACCCACCTTATCCTGAAAAATAAATGTATCGGGTATTTTTAGGTTAAGACAGTGCTGTCTTGTCCCCGTGGTTCTTCTGCCAAGCAGACTGTCTAACTCATTCTTCTCCCTTCTAAGCATCTTCTCATCCTTATAGGAGTAGTATGAGCCATGAACGCCAACGTCCCAGCCCCTCTGCTCAAGCTCTTTCATCTCCTGAACTATAAAAGGAGCTTTTATATCGAATTTCCTGCCGTAATGCCTCCATGAGCTTGGCTCGAAAGGTTTTACACCTGCCGTCTCATTCAGGAAGAAAAATGTTGAGCGTACATCATGCTTTTTCTCGATTTCAAGCAGGGTTTCAAGGCAGTCCCAATATGGTTCTGCGCCAGAGAGCTTGTGTGAAAGCGATGCAATCTGATCTCTGACTCCTGCGGGATTACCCTTCCTAAGTGATCTCAGGGATCTTGTCAGGTATTGGTACTTCTTTTTCACCTCGTCTACATCATGTGTCAAGCATAGTGCAAAAGTTTTTCCTCCAGGCCAGAATGATTTTCTCACTATGGGGATCTTAAGCTTTTTTCCAGCGAACAGCATGGAATCAAAAATCAGCTTCTCGTAGTAGTCCACAATCGGAAGTCTTGAAACCAGATGATATTCTGCAGTGCCCCGCAGCGATTCGGTGTGACCTGAAAGCAGATGCCCAACCTCTGAGAATATATCAAAACCTATCTCTATTTTTCTATCTGAATAGCTTAAGCATGGATATTCATCATTTTCTTTGGTGAAATTCACAATTGCTTTGCCGGAGGATGTTTTTTTAGGATGCTCAAAAACTGGAATCTCGGAATCGAGAAAGCCGCATATTCTACTCTCAACTTTTCCATTACTGACTCGTATTGAGAATGAGTCGTTGCCTGCATCGGGTTTGCAGTCTATTTTGTCTCCATCATACTCGGCAGACAGACCGTATTTCTCTATGAAATGCTCTACACCAAATCTTCCGTATTCGTTATCTGCCGAATATTTGATGGAAATCATTTTACCAGCTTAAACCTCATTTTCGCCAGCTTCCTTATGTTTCGGGGTTCCAGAATCCATATGAAAACCGACATCAGGGTTATCACAAGAAGGGATTTTACCATGTTCTCCGAGGTTATGTCAACTCCAAAAACTAAGTCGAGTAGAAGTGCTATAGCTATGACCAAAAAAATATTGATTGCCGATGATATGTATAACCTTTCAAGTAGTGTAAATTTGTCCTTCTTAAAAATAATCAAGGAAACGGAAAAGCCAGGTACTATGATAACAAGAAGGAAGCCCAGGATTGCCAGAACGTAGTCAATAAGGTTCACGCGCCCATCCTCCTTTTATAGTCGTTAAAGCTCTGCGGATAGTTTGAGACAAAGTCCGTCATCCACTTTGTAACATCTATCTTATCTTCAAGCATCTTATCTCTTCTTTTTTTCCATTCTAATTTGAAATTCTTCATATTGAGTATCTGGGATGCCTTTCTAAGAGCAGAGCGATAATCAGGAAACATGTATAAAAGCCTGTATTTATCCCTCAGCTCAAGAAAATTTCCGCTCATCTCACCGCTTGCAACTCCAGGTTTAACCGCTTCTATATGAATTGAAGGGACTCCCAGCACTGCCGCCTCCGCAGCCATGGTTCCTCCCTCGCCGATGTACATCTGGGCATAGCTGAGCAATGAATGCATTTTTGAAGGGTGAACTTTGGCTTTATACCTCTCGAGTTCATCGCTCAGCTTCCTCTCAGAGGTTATGATGACTTCGCCGTATTTCTCAAGCTCTCTGACAAACTCTACCTCGGAGCCTTTCGCCACACCGCTGAGTGAGGTATCGTGGGATGCGCTCCAGGATATGAACCTGACCAACGAATACTTGGCTTTCCTGTTCAACCCCAGCTCATCCAGAACTTCGGGATCTGGTTTGAAATATTTGGGGTTAAGATATGCAAGTTCTTTATAGCCATTGAAAAGCACATGTTTATTCTCATCAACTTTCTCTCGGAAGCATTGCGGAGTGCATATCACATCTGTAAAGGGGAATGTGAGGGCGCTCGCCAAGCCAACATTTTCAGTGTCAGTAAATGTTATTGAAGATTTTCCCATGAACTTCGCAACATGCGCAGTATATGGATTATGCAAACCTATGAAAAGCTCTGATTTTTTCCTCCTAGCTATTCCGAGAATACCTAGATCTCTTCTTAGCATATTAATCGACTTGCCAAGTAGGCCTTTCTCGTGACCCCCAACAACGGCATATTCAAAACCATAGGCTTTGAGAAGCTGTATGAGAACATCTTTATCCCTCGCAGTTATCTGCACTTTATCTCCATTCTTTTCGAGATTTCTTATCATATTTTTGAAGAAGTGGAGATGAGCGGGATGGCCAAGATCTATAAGCAGATTCATCAGAAAACACCTACAGTATCCACCTGACAACTTCGAAGACTTCAGCATACTTCACATTTATCTGAACTCCTCTGGTTATTGCAAGGCTCCTTATGAAGGTCTCATTCAGATAAGACCTACTCTTCTGCGATTTGTAGCAGTTCAGCGCCTTTATCTTCTTCTTTATATGGGATTCATTCAGGGGCACAAATGCAACCGTATCAAATGTTATGTTATTCCACGGTTGCTCATATCCAAGTATTGTGAACTGCTTGAATGCCCTTAGAGTCTCCTCTCTCGTCACCTTATGGTCTTGGTGTATGTCATGGGAGGACGGAGTGAATATCAAATCCGGCTTTACATCATTCCTTATGTCGATAAGAGTGTCGAGTATATCCTGTCTTAACCGCGGGAATTCTCTCACCTCGTATGCATAGGTAAGCAGATTATTCTTCTTTATTCCCAGGACCTTTGTTGCTTCCCTCACCTCTTTCTTTAGGATATTCTGGGGGAATTCCTTAGGAACTGATGTCTCACAGGCAGAGAGAGCAACGTAGAAGACTTCCTTTCCCCCGCCTATGAATTTTGAGATAGTCCCTCCGCACCCCAGCTCGCCATCGTCGGTGTGCGGGCTGATAACCAATATTTTACTAAACATACACATCCCTCGTTATATTTTTACTTTATCTTTAATATAATTTAGATTGTTATATATTTTTGATATTTGTTCTTCAGAAAGATTAACCCATCTCGTGGGCTTGTTGTATATTACATCTCCTTCAAGTATATAAAACTCATCGAATTTCGTTATGCGGAGTTTGTCAATCTGCCATAGTTTCGTGATGTCACCAGTAAGGCCAAAAAAGGCAAATAGGTCGGCCATTGAATAGTTCAATTTGAAGATGTTTGAGGTTGCCGAGAGCTGGTTTTTCAGCGCAAGTTCCATTTTTGTACCTTCTGCATGAGAAAGCGAGGCACGTATTTTATCTGAAAGAATTCTAGCATCAAGAAAATCTTCAATTTTCAATTTAAACATTTTCATCATTAGATAAAGTACAGTGAGATGGGCTGCTCCTATGTATTCATCCCTGCTCTTCCAAGCAATGGTAAGCGGGGTATTAAAACCAATCTTTCTTGAAATTGCATTTGACGTTATTCCATATTTGAGGCTTCCCCCGCTGCCAGCTATAAACAATGCAGTTCCCAGACCTTCGGAGTAAATGATGTTTCTGCTTATCGCGTCCGGATTCATTTTGCTGAGGGCAGCAGGAAGACTGGCTGAATCCAGCTCCACGTCCTTCCCGCATAGCTTGCAAGTTCCCTGCACCCGAGATTCCGGTGTGAGGTAAAGTTCTACATTCGCACCGCATTTGCACTGATACCAGAAAGGAATGATGTTTGCCGTGTAATCCCTTGGGATAACGGCATTCTTGCTTATATCGGCTGATGAAATTGACTGAAATTCTCTGAAATTAGAGATAACACCCATGCTCTCCTCAAGGAGTACCCTCTCGCGTTGCAAATCCGAGAGACGTAGAAGAATGACATCGAGGCGGAAAACATCATGGGATAAACGTGCTATTATAAACTCATTCATATCCGCAAAATTCTTTGCTCTGGAGTAGCTCTCATTCATAACTGATACAAAATCTCTAAGATTTGTATCAAGCCGTTCAATTCCAGATTTAGCATATGCCGAGTATATTTGTTCCAATTTTTTGAGCATATGCTCCCATTCCAATTCAGTGGGCTTCTCGATTTCATTCAGTCTTTTCTGGGTATTCTCATTAGAGAATTTGAAACCTATTTTCTCAAACCCCTTTGTATTTATGGCGGGGATTTTGTTTTGGTACATAAGTTTTGCTGTGCATACGTTATAATCTGAGAATTGGAATATTGGGACTGGCTTCCTCCCTAAGGATTTGGCCTTTTCAGCAAAGAAATCCAGGAGAAATGCCTTCTTAATCACTCCTAAGCTGGGTATGAAGTTGGGCTGGTGGCCTGACTCTAGCACAATTGTATGCTCATCAAGCTCTACATCACACACATCTTCATCAATTCCAGTTTCCCTGTGGAACCTCTTGGATATTTTCTTTATCTTCTCCAAATTCTCCATCTGCTTCTGGGTAGGGGCCGGACGATCCTTCAACATTTGTGTGAATTCTTCGATCTTCATTTAATCACAACAGCAATGCTACTGCGCAGGATACTGTGGTCACAAGGTACATCAAGGCTGTTGCCTGCCTCTCATTGAGCCTGAAATAGTAGGGCAGGAACCACTTCAGAGTCAGATTGTTGGGCACTATCAGCGTTCCATCACTCCTCAGCCTACCAAACTTCACCTCGCCAATCTTCTTTATCTTCCAAATGACGTACATGAGGAAATTCACTATGTGCGGGAATAGAGCTACGACTCCGAATAGTTCAAGCTTATTCAATACTAGAAATGACCCAAGGGCGATTCCTATCATAAAGCTGCCGGAATTCCCAAGGAAAATCTTCGAAGGATACCTGTCGTAATACCAGAAGGCCACTATGGCACCAAACATGGGGGCAATCAGGATAAGGCTGTCTGACCCGTAAAGCATGTATGACTTCAGAGATGAGAAGAAGAAAAGGATTGAGGAGAGCCCAATTGCAAGCCCGTTATAACCGGAATGCATGTTTATGAGGTTTGAGACGACCATAACATACACTGGCGCTATTAGGTATGGGTAAAAGATCCCGAGATTTACTGAGAAAAACCCTAGCCACACATTGGGATCTCTCGCGACAATGGAGATGGACAGGGCAACCAGGAAAGGCAGGAATATTTTCACAGCCCTGTTCAAATTCCGAAGGTCGTCAACAAGCCCGAGCAGTGAGGAGAAAGTTACAATGTAGTAAACAACAAGGAGCTGTTCGGAATAGCCGGTGAGAAGCAGAGCAGATATGACGGAGCCGATAACTCCTGCCAGTATCAGCAGCCCTCCCATGTTTGCAACTTGAGGTTTACTGGGTTTGTACTGGTCCAGCACTGTATAGCCAAGCGCAGACATCTTTCTTATGAAGGCAGGCATGGAGAGGAACACTATGAGAAAGCTTACCATGAATACTCCAAGCAAGGCCAGCATTGAAAACACCTATTTCAGACATGCCCGATACCCTTGTATATGAATCCCAGAGTTTTTATTTTATTCGGGTTCACGACATTCCTGCCGTCAACAAGCACCTTGCTCCTCATCTCTTTCCCTATCTTCCTCCAGTTGTATTTGCTGAATTCCTTGTGATCGCTTGCTATAATAATGCAGTCCATTCCCTTGAATTTGCCAGAGTATAAGAAGCCCATCTTGTCAATCTCCTCTTTTGTGAAAAGCGGGTCATAAACATGGACATCAGCACCCTTCTCCCTGAGCAGTTTTATTATCCTGAATGAGGGCGAATACCTCGTTTCCTTCACTCCTCCCCTAAAAGCTATGCCTAGCACCATGGTTTTTGCTCCCTGTATGCTGCGGCCGGCCTCCTTGAGGGCACTCTCGGCAAGCTTAACTGTGTAGTTTGCCATGGAATCGTTTATCTCTCTCGCAAGTTTCAGCAAGGAGCTGTCATTTTTCGCTATTTTCGTTATGAAGTAGGGATAAACAGGTATGCAGTGCCCCCCTACGCCTGTTCCTGGCATATGCATGTTGGAATACGGCTGTGTGTTTGCCGTGAGGAAAGCCTCGTATGCATCCACGCCAAGCTCATCAAAGATGACCGCGAGCTGGTTTGCCAGAGCTATGTTAACATCCCTGTATACGCCTTCCACAACCTTGACTGCTTCTGCAGTTTTCAGGTTTTTTACAACTATAACTCCATTCCTGTTGACGACAGAGTATATGGCCTCGCATGCCTCTGAGCTTTTTCTGTCTATCCCGCCAACTATTTTTGGATAGGCACCTAGAATGTCTACTATCGCCCTGCCGGAAGAAGTCCTCTCTGGGCAGTGGGCAAGGCCGAAATCCTTCCCTGCCTTCAAGCCTGATTTTTCAAGAATTGGTTTTATCACGTTTTCACTAGTCCCGGGGGGAGCTGTGCTCTCAAGAATGACCAAATCGCCCTTCTGGAGCCCTGCTGCAATGGATTTTGAAACAGATTTAACAGCCTCCAAATCAGGGTTGTTTTCCTCATCAAGCACAGTTGGAACAAGTATTATTTTAACATCAGAGTTCCTTGAGGCATTTACTCCATCAGTGGTTGCGCTGAACCTTCCTGCTTTAACATTTTTCTTAACAAGCTCCCCAAGGCCAGGCTCATCAATTTCAGACAGCCCCTTGTTCAGCTTGTTTATTGTCGCTTTATTCCTGCCGACACCTATAACTCTGGCTCCCTTGTCTGCAAGTATAGCAGCAAGGGGGAGGCCCATCTTGCCTATTCCATAGACTGAGAAAGTTATATCGCCTCTTCTGAGGGCTTTTATAATCTCGGCTTTCTTCCTGCCATAAACCTTCATCAAAGCACCTGTACAGCTTCGGCATCATTGTGGGATTCAACAGCAGCCAGAGCAACCTTAAGAGCATGGAGTGCAGGTTCGCCATTCACCATGGGCTCCTTTCCATTCTCAATGCAGTCAAGGAAGTGTTCCAGCTCCAGCCTCAGAGGTTCCTTCTTCTCTATCTCTATAACCTCATGCCCATTCCCGTATATAGTGAGGGCTGGCTTTATATAATCAAGGTGGGCTATTGCCTTTGTGCCGACAACCGTCAGTTCCCTGACCTTGTGCGGTGTGAGCCAGTTTGTTTCAATCACTCCAGAATGACCATTGTTGAATTTCATTATTATTACTGCGTGATCCTCTTTTACATGATTCGCAACCCCGGCTGTTGCGTAAACCTTGTTTACCTTCTCGCCGTAAAGGTAGCTCATAATATCAATATCATGTATTCCAAGGTCTATTATTATCCCTACATCCCTTATCCTTGGGTTGTGCGGTCCTACTCTTTTTGCAGACATGGCAACGATATCGCCGAAAACCCCTTTCTCAATAAGCCTCTTTAGCTCCTTCACAGCTGGGTTGAACCTCTCTATGTGTCCAACCATAAGCTTGACATTCATTTTCTTAGCCTCTGAGATGATTTTCTCGGCATTCTCCACTGTGTCTGCAATTGGCTTTTCAACAAGAACGTTTATTCCTTGTCTGATTGCATCCAAGGCAACCTTGGCATGAAGAGTTGTCGGTACGACAATGCTCACCGCATCCAAGTCTTTCTTGAGAAGCTCCCTGTAATCTGTATAGAATTCAACTCCGTATTGCTTTGCAAGCTCTGCTTTCTGAGGGTCAGCATCTGCAATGCCAACCAATTGAACTTTCTCCATCTGAGCATAATTCCTGATGTGATTCTGGCCCATTGCGCCGGCCCCGATGACTCCAACCCTGATTTTCTTCAACATATCACCTTATCTCTCCAGCGCAGCTCTTTACGGATTCAGCTATCTGCTTCAGCTCATCCTCATTGAGAAGAGGATAAACAGGTATTGAAAGAACTTCTGAGCAAGCCTTCTCTGCTTCCGGGTAATTATTATTTCCGTAACCAATCTTTTTATAGTACGGGGAGCTGGTTGTCAGTTGAGGGTAATACACTCTGCAGTCCACTCCCTTCTTTTTCATAAGTTCTGCAAACTTATCCCTCTCCTTCACCCTTAGGGTATACTGGTTGTAAACATGCTTTGCATAGTCTGCCTCAAGCGGGATTTGCACTCCGTCAATTCCATCAAGCTCCTCATTGAAGAACTTGGCATTCTCCCTTCTCTTCTTTATGAATCCGTCAAGCTTCCTGAGCTGCGCCAGGGCTATTGACGCACATATGTCAGTTATCCTGTAGTTGAACCCTTCCTGCTGGTATGTGTAAACCTCGCTCTGGCCATGGTTCCTGTAGAGCCTGCAGAAGTCGGCTATTTCATCGTTATTGGTAGTTATCATACCACCTTCTCCAGAGGTCATGTTTTTTGAAGGGTAGAAGCTGAAACAACCCACATCCCCTATGCTACCAACCTTCTTTCCCTTGTATTCCGAGCCATGTGACTGGCATGCATCTTCTATAATGGCACTGCCGTTGTTATGAGCCACTTCAAGCATCTCATCCATCTCGCATGGGTGGCCGTAGAGGTGGACTGGAAGAATGGCCTTTGCTTTGCCAACCTTCTTAGGGTCTAGATTGAAGTTTTTAGGGTTTATATCGGAAAAAACAGGCTTTCCTCCAGCATACATTATGGAATTGGAACTTGCTATGAAAGTGAAGGGGGTTGTTGCGACAACATCGCCTTTCTTTATGAGTGCCTTGAGGGATATGCAGAGCGCAGAGGTGCCTGAACTCACCGCTATGGCGTGCTTCACACCCATATAACTTGCAAATTCCCTCTCCAACTCCTTTGCGAACTTCCCGTAAGCAAGATTGCCCGACTGGAGCACCTCGCGCACGTTTTTAAGCTCCTCCTCGCCTAAACTGGGCTTGGATATTGGTATCATTTACTGCCTCCTTACCTCTCTTGCAGGATTCCCAATCACTGTGGTATTTGGCTTCACATTCTTCGTTACGATGGAACCAGCACCAATAACTGCGTTTTCGCCTATCTCAATGCCAGGAAGTATCACTGAATTTGCACCCAATCTTGCCCCTTTTCTTATTACAGGCCCTTTCAGCTCTGCTCCTCTTTGCATGTACTTGTCATTTGTGAGAACTGCTCTCGGGCCTAGGAAGGCATCATCCTCTATGATGCAGTTAAGTGGTATGTAGACAGAGGATTGTATTGAAACATTGTTGCCGATGGTTGTAGCACCGTCTATTATTGTGCCTGAGCCAACGAGAACCTTGTTCCCTATGGTTGTTCTTTCCCGTATCAGCACATTATGACCACAGAAAAAATCTTCCCCTATTTTTACCCCTGAATATATTATGGAATGCGCCCTGAAAGTGCAGTTTTTTCCAATTATTGCGCCTTCAATTACTCCGTTCTTAAGCTCATCTCTTGTTGGGCATCCTATTATAACATAATCCTCTATAACACTGCCCTCGCCAATCTGGCTCTTGCCGTATATTATTGAGGTTTTTGATTGTTTCATTTGATCAATCCTTCTGTATGTAAAGAAAAAACTACCCCCCAAGTTTAATATGTTTTTCCCTTCTTGAGTATATAAACTTTTTGGTATTATGCGTATAGGCATCATATCTAATAATGAATATGCTACACCGAGCAGAATTTACGATTTCACCGAGTTGTTTATTTCGCAATCCGGCCAATAGTTCACCGCTCTATCATGGTTTAGCTGAACATATATCGGTGTTCATGAAAATATTATTCAAAAAGAAAAACTCAGCTAGCACTCAGGAAGCTTTGTTTAAGGTTATCCCGTATCCTGTTAGCTATGTGTTGGGATTTCTCGTGGGAGTTGTATCCTGTCATGGGCATTCAGGATATGCTTCATTGCTTCAGTGATTCCTCTCCCAACGCTCACAACCCCATGATTCTTTAGAACCGCCATATTGTTTCTCCCAAGAGCTTCAACTGCCGCCTCTGCAGACGCCCTGCTTCCATAAGGAAATTCCCTTTTGGTGCAGTTTATTTTCAATTTTTCATAAACTTCCTTCTTTAAAAGGGCTTCATCATGCACATGGATGACTGAATTGACATCCTTCCTCTTCTTGTAGATGAGATAATGCATGGGGGTTTCTGAGGAAGGAGTTCTGAGGCCTATGGCTTTCTTCAATATGAATTTTTCTAAATCAATCTCTTTCACAAGAGTAAAATCCCCTGGTTTTAAATCTCCCATCCCGCACCCAGTTGCCTTAATCAGCATCCCATTCTTCATTCTGGCGCTTATATTGCCCACATTGGCAGGAGTAAAACCACACCTGTTTAGAATTCTCGCGCATAGAATCATCTCACGGACAATACCTTTGTTTGATTCATCTGCTGCTGACTTCTTTTCTATTGCATTCCTTTCAATTTGGAATTTAACTCCAGTGTATTTTTCTGCCATGCTACAGCTCCCTGGGTTTGAAAACTCCTGTCTCAGTTATAACTGCAGTTACGTATTTTAGAGGGGTGATGTCAAAAGCCGGGTTCTTCGCTCTAGTTCCCTTTGCGAAAATCCTTTTCCCCCCAATTGACAGAATCTCCTCCTCACTTCTCTCCTCAATTTTAATTTCCTTAGTACTAAAATCAAATGAGCTCATGGGAGCAGCAACATAGAAAGGAATGTCATTCTCTTTTGCGATAAGTGCCTTCTCATAGGTTCCAATCTTGTTTGCAAAATAGCCATTCTTAACAACAATTCTGTCTGCCCCAACTATGCACAGATCTACCTCTTTTCTTTGCATGTAAAATCCAGCCGCATTATCTACAATCACGGCATGTGGGATGCCCTCATTTTGTAACTCCCATGCAGTCAGTGCCCCCTGCAGCCGAGGCCTTGTCTCATCAACAAAAACAAAGATTTTTTTACCCCTAGAATGCGCCAGCCTTATGGGGGCTAGGGCAGTTCCGTAATCAACACAGGCAAGCGCCCCTGCATTGCAATGTGTGAGGATGGATGAGTCATCTTTTACCAGCCTCTCACCGTTCACTCCAATCCTTCTGCATGCCTGAAGATTTTCCTCGGCAAGAGCTTCAGCTCTGCTTAGGATGAGCTTCCTGCACTCCCTCACGCTTCTACCTTTTTCCAGAACTTTTAAGATTTCATCCACCGCATTAAACAAATCAACAGCAGTTGGCCTCGTACCTTTCATAAGTGAGGAAACTCTTTTGAGTTGAGTAATGAAGCTGTCAAGATCATCCCCTTTGAACTCAAGAGCAGCCTGCGCTAGACCATAGGCGGCAGCGATTCCTATGGCCGGAGCCCCCCTGAGTTTCATCTCCTTAATTGCATGCGCAGTTTGCCTGTAGTTCTTTGAGGTAAAAATTGAGAATGCTAGAGGCAGTTTTGTCTGATCTATGAAATGCAGATTCATTCCTTCAAGCCAGATATTCTTGTAATTGAGAACCTTCCCTCCAATCTTAACCTTCAAGCAATCACCTTGAAATTATCCTTCAGAAACTTATAATCAACCTCCCTGAAATCCTTCACAACAACACAATTCCTTCTGAAGTAACTTTTATCAAGCGAAGTTTTGAGAGCAACGCATTTAATCCCAGCCCTTCTCGCAGCCTCAACTCCATATGGGGAATCCTCAAATACAAGGCATTGGGAAGGTTTCACGCCAAGCATCTTTGCAGCAAGCAGAAAAGCAGCAGGGTTAGGCTTCCTTTTCTCCACATCTTCCCTGGAGATGAACTGGAACTCCTTGTCAAGCTTGAGGCATTTGAGTGTTACAAGAACATTCTTCCTGTATCCTCCTGAGGCGATTATTTTCTTCATCCCGATTTTATTGAGAAGCCTGTTGAACTTCATGAATCCCTTCACAGGCTCCACCCCTTCCTTTTTCACAAGCTCCCTGAAAACTTTCATCCTCTTATTCACCCAGAACCTTGCGCTCCTCTTGACATGGTGCATTCTGAAAACATCTTCCATTATGCTTAGGGAGCCCAGCCCAACATACTTCTCCCTGTACAGCTTCTTCGGTATAGTTATGCCAAGCTGCTTGAGAGTTATATTGAAGGATTTCCTATGTATCGGCTCTGTGTCTGCAACAACTCCATCTAAATCAAATATTATTGCTTTTATCATAGTTCCCAGCAAATATTTAATAAGCTGTATTTTAATATCATTATGAAGACTCTGGTTATAGCTCTCGGAGGTAACATGCTTCTCAGGAAAGGGGAGAGCGGCACTTTTGATGTCCAACTTGAGAATGCAAAAAGAACAGCAAAGCGCATTGCAGGTCTTATTGAGAAAGGCAACAGGGTTGTAATCACACACGGGAATGGTCCGCAGGTAGGCAGTATACTCATACAGCAGGAGAAGGGAAAAGACGAAGTTCCTGCCATGCCCCTTGACGTTTGTGTTGCGGAGAGCCAGGGCGAGATAGGATATATGCTTCAAAGAGCCTTGAGGGCAGAGCTCATTAAAAGAGGGATTAACAAGCCGGTTGCAACTATTGTCACCCAAGTCAGAGTCGATGAGAATGACAGTGCTTTCAAGAACCCTACGAAACCAATAGGCCCGTTCTACTCGAAGGAGGAGGCCAAGAAGCTCAGCAGGCAGACTAGTTCTCTATTCAAGGAGGATGCAGGAAGAGGGTACAGAAGGGTGGTGCCCTCGCCAAAGCCAAAGGAGATTGTTGAGAAGGATGCTATAAGGAGAATGATTAAGGGCGGAGTGATTGTTATAGCGTCAGGAGGGGGAGGCATACCGGTTGTCAAAAGGGGAAGCAAGTTCCGGGGAGTTGAAGCAGTTATAGACAAGGATCTTGCAGCCGCTGTTCTTGCCGAGGATGTCAAGGCGGATATGCTCATAATACTGACAGACGTGAAGGCAGTCTTCCTCAACTACGGGGGAGGGAAAGGATGCGAGATGGAGCTGAGAAAAACAACTTCTGAGGATGCAACCAGATATATGAAGGAGGGTCACTTCGCCCCGGGAAGCATGAAGCCGAAGGTTCAGGCAGCAATAGAATTCGCTCTCAGGGGAGGAAGAACAATAATAACAAGTCCAAAATATCTTGAAGCAGCATTGAAAGGTGATGCAGGAACCTTGATTGAATAACTATTTCTCGAACATCTTCTCCATGAACTTAATGAAAGCAGGCCTTGTGACTCCTGTGCTTATCATCATCTCGACTATTCCCGAGATTGCGAAGCCAATTATCTCAACCAGCCCCGAGAAGAGAAGCGGCACCAGGGCGATTACTGCCACAAGCATGCCGACTATAACTATGAAGAATGCCCGCGATATCCCAACCTTTACACCGCGCTCCTCGTCCTCATCCTCCTCCCTGCCGTGGAGTATCTCATCTGTTATGACTATCTGGTCGTTCACTCCAGTACCAGTTGCGCCTATAACTCCTGCCATAACTCCAAGGTCAATTGTCCCAAGCAAGGTTCCAACAATGGAGAGGGTGAGAATCATCTCAAGAAGAATGGTTGCAATTATCGGCAGCACTATCCTAGGCTCTCTGTAGCGGAGGAATATGAGGAAGGAAACAACAAATGCGGAGAGGAATGCACCAATTGCGCTGTAACGCAGAAAGTCTGCTCCGAGCGGGGCGGGTATTGTTGTGGGCGTGCCTATGAGTATTCTCACTGGCAGGGCTCCACCGCTCAGTATGCTTTTGAGCTTCCTTGACTCATCCAGCGCAGCCTGTTGTTTCTGCTCATAGGTCAAAGCTCTTGGCGCGAAACCGTTAACCTCGTAGAACTGGTTTACCCTCCCTTCTGTGATATCCTTGCTGAGCACAGGTGCGGAGAGAAGGTTTGCTGCGCCCCAGCCATTCACAGCCATGCTTCCCTCTGCAGTAGTGTAGAAGCTGGGCCTCATCTCCTCAGGAGTTTTGTTCATCAGCTCGTAGTTCATCTTCCGCAGCTCCCTCACAACGGCAGGGTCTGCTTCCTGGGATATCACCACTCTTCTCTTTGTGTTGTTGAGCGACGCAATTGTTTTGTTCACCAATGCGAAGTCATCCTCTATGAATACTGGGATTGAATCATTCTGCTTGTCAGCAGTCTTCTCAAGAATTTTGATGGCTTCGGCCTCACTGATTGTAAGATTCCCGTACAGCAGGTCACTCCTCTTGATGACAACTATGGAGCTGTCAGGCCTGTCGAGAAACATGTAGACTGGGTAGTTGGATTTCCCGTAGACAACTGTAGCAAACTTTCTGGCGGCTTCCTGCGTTATTGCAAATGAGACAGCCCATCTCACGTCATTTCCCTGTATTGTGGGCTGCGCCTGCATTATGCTGCCTGGCATTATATCGGCACCTGAGACTGCAACCTTCCCGTCAACTATGCCCTCAAAGTTTCCCTGCTGCTTGAGTATCTTCTCAATGTCTTCAATATAGGATGCATCCCCATTTGGCAGCTCCACATATACCTCGGAGTTTCCTATTCCCTTCACCACAACCTGTGACATGCCGTATTTTGTCACCCTGAGCTTTATTGTATTTACTATATCGCTCATGACAAGCTGGTTCACCGGCTTCTCCAGTGAGATTGGTATCCTGATCCCGCCCTGGAACTCCAGCCCGAAGTGCAGCCCAACTGTGAGCACCAGCACGGCTCCTATTGCTATCAGCGCAAACAGCGCAAGTATCCTCCACTCTTTCAAAAGCTCGCGGTATTTCATTTGTTCACACCACTCTTCCTCTCAGCAAACCAAAGGATTATCACGGCATTTGTGCCCCATGTTGCAAATATGTCCCCAACAAGCCCGAATATTAGAACTGAGGCTATCTGGTAGTATGTGCTTATCTGAGTCACTATTGAGAGTATGAGCAGAGCGGAGTAACCAAGTATTGAGACACCTGCCATCATGACACCTGTTTTCATTGCCCCGTAAGCCCTGTCCCGTGTAGTTCCCTCAGTTCTTTTGGTCACTCTTGTCGTCAGAAGTATATCAGTATCCAGTGAAAAGCCTATGAGCATGAGAAGCGCTGCCACTGAGGCAAGGGTGAGAGGCACCTGAAACAGACCCATGCCGCCCATGGCTATGATTATATCGCTAAATGCACCTGCCATGACTGCCAGTGAGGGGCCTAGGGAGCGGAATATTATTATAACAAGCGCTGCGGTAAGCACGAACGACCAGACAACCGTCGACTCGGTGCTGCTGATGAAGAACTCGCTGAGGGATGGGCTAACATCCTCCAGGCTGAATTCATCAACCTTCATCTGTGCGCTTATCACTGAGAGTATCTTATCGCTGTATTTCTGCTTTGCAGTTGTGGATGTGTTTGCAAGCAGGCTCTCAAGAGTTGTGGTATCTGTCGAATTGCTCCTGTCTATTTTGCCAAGAAAAAACTCATAGTCGTTTATGACCGAATCAGCAATTGAATTCATCTCACCAGTTGCTTTTGGGAGCCTCGCCTGGGCATCGGCCAGACTTCCCTGAATCAGGTCCTTATCAGACTGGGAGAGGTTGCCCTGCTGCAGACTTGAAGTGAACCGAGAGATATCGTACTGGAGGCCGTTCACCTCCTCAACTTTGGCGTAGAAGTCCTTCATGTCCTTCTCACCTGCAGCTATCCTCTCATTCTGCTCCAGCTCTATCTCAACCTTGCTTTCAAGAGGGTTCTGCAGCCTGCTTATGGAGACCTCCTTCACCCCAAGCTCCCTCTGCAGCGCTGTTGTGAGTGCATCATTGCTGAATGAGCTGTTCGTCTTTACTGTTACAAGGGTGCCTCCCCTAAGATCCAAACCTGTGGGAATTTTTGGTATGAAATACAAGGAGAGTAGTATGAGCAGGATTGGCGGTATGATGAGTAGCTTGTAATTCTTGGTTTTATACGGATTAGGCAGTTCCATCTGTTCACTCTCAGATGTATGATTTGGAGCAGTAGATTTAATAATAATTCTGGTAATATAAAACATTAAAGGAGTGATTTTATGGGCAGGGTACTTGTGACTGGCGGGGCGGGATTTATAGGAAGCAACATCTCCAAAAAACTGGTTGAAATGGGGCATGATGTTACAGTTGTTGACAACCTGTTTCTTGGCAGGAAGAACAACCTTGAGAGGCTGAAGCTGAAATTCTACAGAATTGACCTGCGGGATAAGAAGGAGACTGACAGGCTCTTTAGAAAGGGCAGGTTTGAGTACGTTTTCCACGAGGCTGCCTGCAGCAGCGCGCCGATGTTTGACAACGACCCGCGCTATGCAGTGGATGTGAATGTGAGAGGTTTTATGAATGTTCTGCAGGGTTCCAAGGAGAATGGGGTGGAAAGGGTGATATATGCAGGAAGCAGCTCCGTATACCATGATTTGACTCCGCCGCATATTGAGAGCATGGCGATCACTCCAAAATCGTTCTACACAATATCAAAGTATGTCACGGAGATATGCGCCAGACAGTACATGGATGAGTACGGGCTGGAGAGCATCGGGATGAGGTATTTTTCAGTCTACGGGCCGAATGAGCTCCATAAGGGCAGATTCGCCAACATAATTTCCCAATTCCTCTGGGTTATGAAGAAAGGCCAGAGGCCTGTCATATATGGAGATGGCAAGCAGGCGAGAGATTTCACCTATGTTGACGATGTTGTTGACGCCAATCTGAGAGCAATGAGGGCTGGCAAGGCAGGGGAAGTGTACAACATAGGCACTGGTGACATGACAACATTCAACCAAGTGGTTGAGCTGCTCAATCTATTCCTTGGTAAGAGGATAAAGCCGAAGTACATACCGAACCCTGTGCACAACTATGTGCCCCTGACAGTGGCAAGCACCGAGAAAGCGCGCAGGGAGCTGGGGTTTGTGAGCAGGTACACGCTGAATGAAGGAATAGAGAAACTGGTTGAGTTCTATTCAAGGTAGGCGGTTATTTATTTGTTCAATTCCTCTTGGATTTGGTCAAGCAGCAGACCCGCCCTGCTCATCAAATCCTCTTTCACATCATCTCTGCTCACAAGCTGATGAATCTCTGACCGATATTTTTTATATTCGTAGACCAGAAGTTCTATGAATGAACTCATGCCCACAAGCCATCCTGCCCTGACAGCAATATCTATGATAGCAAGAGGTGGGTTATAGGGGGGGAATTGTATTGGCTGCACGCGCGCAAGACTGGTAAAATAGTCCGAAGTACCGTCAATTAGTGCTTTGATTGGAGAATAGGGAAAGTTGTTTATTATGAATGCAGCACCTGAACTGGCAAACGCCTCAAGCCTGCTACCAAGAGCCGTGTTCAACCCCTCCTTGCTCCTTCTCTCGATTTCCGAGAACAGTTCATTGGTTTCTTTCATGAGATTTTTTATCTCCTTCTCCTGCACGCTCCCAGCGTGAGACCGTTTTAATTCCAGCGCTGATATAAGCTTCGATTTACTGTCTTTGAGAAATCTGCTCTCGCTCTTTCCTAATTTTGAGTAGTGCCGTGTATTCGCATAGTTCTTTGCCACAGAGATGCTTTCTGAGGCTGCCAACCCAATCGCACCAGCTATTGCAGTTGGCTGGTGAAGGATAAGGTACAATGAAGCGGAGTCTGCTATACCTGCTGCGGCATTCAGTTTATTGCTAGGTTGCGCCTCATCTGAAAATCTGAAGAGAGAGTCTATGCTCTGCTGCAGCTCTTCCTTTGTTGGAAGTTTCACCTCATGCTCCACCTTCTGGCGTCTCCTGAGCGCTCCAGTTATTGCGCTGCTCAGGGTCCTTTCATGCAAACCTCGTATGTCTCTCTCTATTCCTGAGCTTTCTTGGTGGAACTCCTCTGAACTCTTTGTGATGCCAGCTTTATGCATAGAATATTATTTGCATCTAAGTGATATAAAAGAGTTCTACTGGTGCTCGTCTGCAAGCTTGGAACCACCCTTTGACTTGGGAATCACCCTGGACAGCCACCGCCGCAGGAGTCGCAGTTGGCTAAGGGATCCCCAGAGGGCCCATTGCCTGTTATGGTGTTGCCAATAAATGTGTTAGGATCTGTGAATGCAACGGGATTGCCAGAGAGATCGACACACTTAACCCCATAGTTGCCGTTGGCTTGGATGGTGTTTGATGTGATTGTATTTCCATTGGTGTACTGGGGTGTGTTGGGGAATTCAAAGTGTATGCCTGACCCTAGGGAGCTGCTGGACACGGTGTTGCTGCTGATTTTAAGGGATGTGGAGTTAAAGATGTATACCCCATCATAGGTGTTGGAAGACACGTAATTGCCGGTCAGATTCAGTTGTGTTACGCCATCCAGGAAGATTCCGGCATCGTAGGCAGATGATACAGTGTTGGAGGTTATTTTGTCATAAGTGGAGTTGCCATCTAATATGCCGGTGTAGGCACCGGATATGCTGTTTGCTGATATGGTGTTGTATTGAGGTGTTAGGCTTGTTATGTACTTGTATAGCTCAATGCCATTGGTCTTCTGTCCGCCCAATACTTGGGAAGTGGTAATAGTGTTATGGTCAATTATGCTGTTTTTCGAGTCCTGTAGAGATATGCCATTAGCAAAGTTGATGATGGTGCAGTTTTTGATGGTTGTAGTTAAATAGAAGCCATAGTTACTGCTGTATACTCCAAAGCTGTTGGCAGTTCCATCACCAATCAGTGCATGCCCATCGCAGTCAAGAACAGAAGATGTACCAGTGATATAGAAGCATGCCGCGTACCCAGGACCAGAGGTGTACTTATAGTCTGTTGTTAGCTTGAGGTAACCAGCGATGTAGGTATGCGGGCAAGGTGTTGGTGCGGGAGCTCCTGACGTGCAGGTGCCTCCGTGGGTAGCTCCAAGTACGCCATCACAGGGAGCGGTGCATGTTATCGGGTTGCAGGTGCTGCAGTCATCGACAGAATTGTCGCTTACCTGATCCAATGAAAAGTCTGCAATTGCCCCGTAATATTTGTCACCGGGGTTGGAACAGTTGACACCGTAGGTGTTGTACTGTATGTTGTTGGAAGCAAGATTGGCGTAGTTGTGTTGCCATACTCGGATGCCTTCCACGTTGCTGCGAATGTTATTGCCTGTTATGGTGTTGTGGTGATTTGTATACGGGCAGAATGCGGGGGGTGCGTAGCAGTCGTCATCAGCCACCTGTATGCCAACTGGGTTATTATGAACGTAGTTATTCACGATATTTGTATACGATACATAGGGGTCAATGTTTATTCCTATCCCAACGTTTCCTCCGTCGCGGTATACTCGATAGATTTCATTGCCGTATATGTATGTGTTTTTTGGAGGTGAAGATGGGCATGAAATAGATGAGGGGCACGAGCTCGTAACATCAATGCCATATGCGACGCAATCATGGATTTTATTGTTGAGTATCTGGGCGTTGCTTCCGTATACAATAAGGCAAGATGTTCCAGGCCCATTTGAGATATCCATTCCCTGCACAATTGCATTGTCCGAGGCGATGCTCGGTCCCAGAATGCCAAGCCAGGGAACTTGGCCGGCCTGTCTGATGGTGCTGTTCATTGCTGTGAAGCTGGAGCCGGCATTATTGACTAATGGGAAATTGGGTACGCCGACGTTGCAATGTGTGATGCACTTATAACACCGTTGTCCCGGTCCTGTTTCTCTGCCGCTACTAGGGCTAGCGGGGTTAAAAGGGTTGCTAACACAGTATGCATCCCCTTCGCAGCAGTCAAGGAAGGTTGTGTTGCATACCAGGGCAGAAGGCTGGCCGTTCGTATCCTCAATCATATTGAACGTGCCACTATTGTATAATCCTCCTGGACCTGAAAGGGAATGCCCAGAACATGAGAAGTTTATTGTGGCGCCTCTCAGTGTCAGGCTGGCGCCGGGGTCTATTATTATTCTGCCAGTGACGTTGATTGTTTTGTTCCAGCAGAACACATCTGTCGTAATATGCCAGTCGCCGTCGACATAGTCCGGGCATCCTCCGCTTCCGCTGCAGTCCTGGCTCTGGACAGACCTGGTTTGCGTGAAGAGAACCTGTCCTGTGTTAGGATCTGCAACACTTGCAGTTAGCTGCAACTGCTCAACAGTTGTATCGCCAGTAAACGTCGTATTGGCATTGCCCCCGCTGATGTCAGTTGCAACAGGGTTTTGAGTGAATCTGCCATTGGAGGAGTTTTTGCCAAAGGTCACAATATAGCCAGACATTGGATTGCCATTCTGGTCCCGGAGCGTTGCTGTCAAATCCAGGCTTGTCCCATTGCAGAAGGAAGAAGGGGGATTGAAGATGAATGTTGCTGGGAGGGGTTCAAATTTGACAGTTGTTGTGTTTGAATGCCCCATGGCATTCGCAGTGATGGCGGCAGTGCCTATGACATTTGAATATATCTGGGTTACAGCATATCCTCCATTGGTTGATATGGTGGAGAGCACGGTCAGTGTTCCAAGTGTTGTGGAGAAGGAAACAAGCACTCCATCAATTGGATTTCCGGTCGTGTCAAAAACCCGCGCAGTTATTGTGGAGGTAGTCAAGCCGTCAGGAATAACTCCTGTTGCGGGGTTTGCTGAGAGGCTGATAGAGCCAATGGAGCAGTCTGCAGGGCAGGTTGCTGGGTTCTCTCCAATCTGGGGTGAGCATATTCCGTCTCCGCAGTAAAGGGTTTCAGAGTAGGGCTCCATCTGGGTGATGACTGTGCCTGCTGAGGTTTGGTTGCTTGCAAAGGAGCAGTCGCCTGTTGTGAGGTAGTTTGGAGCTGTGAGGCAGTTCTGGTAGTTGAGCACTGGCTGGAGTTTTATGTTCTTGCCAATGGAGGGTATGAGACTCCTATCTGTTATGTTGATTATGCAGGTGAAAGTTGCGCCTTTCTTTATGATGGCAGGTGACATTGGTGAGCAGTTGCCAACATAGGTATTCTTGCCTGGCTTTCCAACATTCTCAACATTGAGGAGGATGGAGCCGTTGGAAAGTGAGATGTCGTAGCCCAAGTCGTTGGAAAGCTGGACTATGTAGGTGGCTCCTCCTGTTGCAGGGTTGGACTCAAGCTTGTAGGTTGTGCATGGCAGTCCTGGCTCAAAGTTGCATTGCCTGGAAACAAACCTGAGTGGATCGAATACACCGTAGTAGAGCATAACCGCGGTAAGAATGAGAACGCAGACTATGACCCAGCCGTATGTTGTGAGAAACTCGACGGCAACCTGAGCTTTTTTGTCCATGGGAACCACCAGTTTAGCTTTAATTTGAGTTATATAAAAACCTAACTGCCAAGTTGCTTTTGGTTACTTATATAAGCAGGGCTAATCCAGCGTGGAGTCGCTCCACAGGTATAGCCTCATTATAATGATGGAGTTATTGTATATGACTATCCTGTCATCCTTGGCTATTGCTTTCACTGTCACGTCATTGTATTTGCTGCCTGCGGTCATGGCCGTTCTGTTTATGACTGGCTGCTCCAGATTGCTGTTGCTAGTGTTACGGAACTTGAACTCAATGTAGAAGTTATAATTCGACCGGAGCCTATTCTGTACGAATGAGTAGTTGGCCGAGCTCATATTGATTAGTTTGTAAACCTTGTCAAGCGAGAGGGAGTTGTTATCCCAGTTCTCAGCAAGCCCAATCTGCTGGACCTGCGACCAGGTGGACTGGTCTGATAGATTCACGAGGTTATTCCAGTTAATCGGTATGCCAGGTGACATGAGCACATCGCTGACCTTGATGGATTCACGGATGATGGCCTCCTTATCCTCAGACATATTGGTTCTCACGCTCCACCAGAAGAAGGCCAGAATAGCCATTGCCATAACGAAGAGGATTGAGCCGACTATCAGATCGTAGGACCACACCTGCCCTTTTTTACATGTAGCCAAAATATCGCCAATATAGTTTTGTAAAATCGTATTTAAAGATATGCATTATCGGGAATTAGAAAATATTGGAAACGTTTATATAGAATCAATTACTATACTAAAAAATAGTTTCAATGGAGGTGCTCATGTATGGAATCAATAATACAGGAAGCTCTCAAGGAGTCTAGCAGTGAAGTTGGCGGCGACCTTGCTGTTCCTAGAATAGTTGTCATGGGGGTTGGCGGGGCTGGCTGCAACACCATAAACAGGCTTGCCAAGGCCGGAATAAAAGGTGCTGAGCTCATAGCTGTCAACACTGATAAGAAGCACCTCTCGATAATTTCAGAAAGCGCAAAGAGAGTCCTCATCGGGCAGAGCATAACTCGGGGTCTGGGGGCAGGCGGATACCCGGAAGTTGCGCTGAAGGCTGTTGAGGCATCCCGGCAGGAGCTTGAGACCATACTTGCGGATACTCACCTGCTCTTCATAGCTGCCGGCATGGGAGGGGGAACCGGCACAGGCGCAGCCCCAGCAATAGCGGATTTGGCAAAGCAGCAGGGCGCCATCGTTGTTGCAATGGTGACATACCCGTTCGAGCTTGAGAGGGCGAGGCTGAAGAAGGCTGAGGCCGGCATAGAGGCTCTGAGGAGGGCTGCTGACACAATAATTGTTATAGACAACAACAGGCTTGTTGAGTTTTTCCCGAACCTGCCCATAGACAGGGCGTTCAATGTTGCCGATGAGATAACTGCAAGGGCTGTGCGGGGAATAACGGAAACTATAACCACACCTAGCCTGATAAACATAGACTTTGCAGATGTGAGAGCTATAATGGGGGGCGGGGGAGTTTCCATGATAGCTGTGGGAGAGGCGAAGGGAACAGACAGGGTGCAGGAGCTTGTCAAGAATACACTGCACCACAGGCTGCTGGATGTTGATTACAGAGGGGCAACAGGCGTGCTTCTGCATCTTACCGGCGGAGGGGATATGACCCTTGGTGAGGCAAACCAGATCGGTGAGCTTCTCACAGAGGAGGTTGAGCCAACGGCAAATGTAATATGGGGCGCGAGGCTTGACGCCAGCTATGAGGGAAGGATAGAAGCCATAGCAATATTCACTGGTATAAAGAGCCCATACATTGTTGGCAAGCCGAAAAGGGAGTCAGGATGGAGTCTGGGTGAAGTCTGATTCATCCTCCATACCACGCCCAGGGGACAAGGTTAAGCAGGAAGAAAAAAATCATAGTTATTGCAAGCGCTTTTATGAGTCTCTCATCCTTTAGAACAAGGGATACAATCCTGTATCCATCGAAAGGCGGAATAGGAAGCAGGTTGACGCTGCCGACAAGAAAGTTTAACACAAATGTCAAGCCTAGGAAGTTGTATAAAAACAAGAACCACCAGTTGCCGGGCTGGTATGATAATTCCCTTATCCACCCGGATAGACTGGCATCGCTGAATGAAATAACACCGACTTTCCCATTTTCGCCTGCTTTTAGTGAGAAAGAGCCGGCATTTGTTACTATATGCACCGTGTCATTTTCTTTTGTGGAGTTGGATATTTTGGAGAAATCATCTAGGGTATGTATTTCGACTCCATTCCACTTTTCAATTATCATGCCCGGCTTCAGCACTCCATACGCCGGGAAGCCAGGCGAGACATCAAAGACAAGGATATGCTGGTCAAGATATGAGGTGGGAGGCGGATATGATTTGAGCATCAGCAACAAATAGCCTAGGAAGAATATGAAAAATATAATTGATAATATCAGATTTGCTGATGAGCCAGCTACGAGAACATTCTTCTGCTTCTCTGGGTCGCTCTTCTGAAGCCGTTTCTCGTCAGGCTCAACAAAAGCACCTATTGGCAAGAAACCAAAAAGCACAAGCCCGCTGTTTTTCACCCTTATCTTCTCCACTCTGGCAAGAACTCCGTGTGATACTTCATGGAAGAAGAGTATGACTGCAAGAGCCAGTATACCCTCAAAAAACGGCAGGTTTATCCCGGGTATTATGGGAGCTGCACCTGGGGCTATTCCTGTGAGAGCTGCAGCATTCCCAGAAGGGCTGCCCAGAATAGAGAGAAGTTTCATGAAAATTCCGTAGATTATAATCATGCCATAGCCAATAAGACTCATTACACCTGCAAGACAAAACCCCCCGAGAAGAAGTGAGAAGAATACTATGTAGTAGAGCAGAATTGATGTGAACTCAGATGAGGGACTGGCAGCGCCAGAACTCTGCGGTATGGACACACGGAGAGGTAACTCAATTATGCTCATGGCAACTGGCAAAACAAAAGGCAAAACAAAAATTATTGACAGCATGAGGATGAGCACCGAGAACTTGAATGTCTTCTGTTGAATTTTTTTGAACAGCAGCATTGAGCTAACTCCGAATCCCATCACCATGCCAAAATCAGCCAAGCTTCTCCAGAACCCTGGGCTCCACTCAGCCAGCCTGTCAAGCGATTTCTTTCCCCTTTCTGTTGCAAGTATGATTACGCCCTTCTCTGCATTGAGTTTGAGCAGCTTCTCCAGCGACATGCCGCATAGGAAAAGGATAACTACGGAAATTACAAATTTCGCAATACCGTTTATGGGGCTTTCCACTACTTCATAGAAAGCAAAGATTGAAATTAGTGTGGTGAAAGCTGCAAGTAGTTTTTTTATCATATGTTCTAAATGTTTAGTAGAAAACCATTAAATATCTTTAATCCCAAAGAAAACTCATGGGAGAGTGCGAGATATGCGGAGCCGATGAGGCCGGCTTCTTCATACTTGTCGAGGGAGCGAAACTCCATGTCTGCTACAAGTGCGCAAAACACGGAAAGGTGCTCTCAGCTCCTGCCCCCACGCCCCAGAGAAGTTTATCTGTTAGCAGAGGTGAAAGTGAAAGGGATATAATTGCTGATTTCGGCAGGAAAATCAGGGAGGCAAGGGAGAAGATGAGGATAGAAAGGAAGGTGCTTGCCGAGCTGGTGAACGAGAAAGAGTCTTTCCTTGATAGGATAGAGGCGGAGAGGACAATCCCCAACGAGACGCTGGCTCTGAAGCTTGAAAAGGCGCTTGGGGTAAAACTTTTTGAGGAGATAAAGCACGAGCATGTGGACATAAGGAAGGACAAGAAGGGAGAACTTACTCTGGGAGACGTAGTCGTTGTTAAGAAAAAATAGATGATGAGATGGGTGTGGACCTCGGAGAGCTTGTCCAGAAGGGGGAGATAACCTTGGACGCTCTCAGTGGAAAAATCATTGCAATAGATGCTTACAATGCACTCTACCAGTTCCTCTCCATAATACGGCAGCCTGATGGCACTCCTCTGATGGATTCAAAAGGCAGAATAACAAGCCATCTATCCGGAGTTTTCTACAGGACAGCAAAGCTCATCGAGGCTGGGGTGAAACCTGCTTACATATTCGACGGGGAGCCTCCAAAGCTGAAGAGGAGCGTGCTGGAAGGCAGGAGGGAAGTCAGGGAGACCGCAGAGCAGAAGTGGAAGGACGCGCTGAGCAGAGGTGAGCTCGCAGAGGCGAGGGTCCATGCGCAGGCATCCTCAAAGCTCAGCAAGGAAATGGTGGAGGATGCGAAGAAGCTTGTTGGACTCATGGGCCTGCCCGCCATTCAAGCGCCAGGAGAAGGTGAGGCTCAGGCTGCTGTGCTTGCAGATAAAGGTGTTGTTTATGCATGCGCATCCCAGGACTATGACGCCCTGCTTTTCGGGGCGCCTCGCCTTGTAAGGAATCTGACAATGAGCGGAAGGAGGAAGCTACCGAGAAAGGATGTCTATGTAGAGGTGA
Organism: uncultured Microcaldota archaeon; assembly: GCA_963760615.1. Classification (GTDB taxonomy): domain Archaea; phylum Micrarchaeota; class Micrarchaeia; order Burarchaeales; family Fermentimicrarchaeaceae; genus Fermentimicrarchaeum. The sequence continues at coordinate 38,784 of CAVXDX010000011.1, forward strand.
AAACCGAGCTTATAGATTTGGAGAGAAGCCTTAAAGCGCTCGGGCTGGAGAGGAGGAAGCTGGTGTGGATTGGAATGCTTGTTGGAACAGACTTCAACAGCGGAGTGAAAGGCATAGGCCCCAAAAAAGCTCTGAAGCTTGTTTCTGAGAGCAATTCATTCGATGACGTTTTTGCGAAATTCAGGGAAGAGATGGATGCGGAGCCCTCTGAAGTTGAGAATATATTCCTCCACCCCATGGTTGAAGAGAAGTGCAGAATTGAGTTCAGAGATCCAGACAGGAGCGGAATTGTGGAATTCCTATGCAGGGAGCATGGATTCTCGGAGGAGCGTGTTGCAAAAACTCTTGATGAAATGATTAGGATATCTTCTGAAAAGGTCAAGCAGAGCAGCCTTGAGAAGTGGTTTGATTAGCCTGCAAAAGAAGTTTAATATATATAGATATTACAAATGCATACTGGTGGAGCAATGGCAGATTTGTATAGACATTTAGTTCTCCTCGTATGTTTCGCACTAGCTGCGCTATCCATATGGACCCTGAGGAACTACCCCGCTTACATGCCGGCATTGCTCGCTCCAGCAATGTGTTTGGTCCAGTAAGTTAGA
>CAVXDX010000012.1:0-72307 GCA_963760615.1 uncultured Microcaldota archaeon
CCAGGTACATGGTTGCAGTAACCGCCCCTGATTACAAGAAAGCTGAGAAAACAGTTGCGACATTTTTCAAGAACGTTAAGGATGGTATAAAGGGGAAGGAGGGGTGCGCCAATTTTGAGAGGGAGGAAAAGTAGGTTATATGGGAAAGCTGAGGAAGTGCACAAGATGCGGGGCGTACACCATGAGGGAGCAATGCCCAAAATGCGGAGGGGAGACGCATACGGCGCATCCACCAAAGTTCTCTCCAGAGGACAAGTACGGCAAGTACAGGAGGAGGGCGAAATTTGGTTTGGAGGCGGTTTGATGAAGGGTACGATAATACTCTCGAAGAAGGGTGTCAGGCTGAAGAACCCCATACTGGTAGAAGGGCTGCCGGGCATAGGGCTTGTGGGGAAGCTGGCAGCGGAGCACCTCATAAAGGAGCTCAAGGCTGAGAAGGTTGCGGAGATTTACTCTGAGCACTTCCCGCACCAGGTGCTTATGCTTAAGAAAGGAACTCTGAGGATGCTGAAGAACAAAATCTACGCATGGAGGAACCCCAGGAAGGGGGGAGCGATTTGCTAGTGCTTGTAGGTGATATACAGGCCATAACACCAGAGGCTCAGTTCGAGATATGCAATGCCATGCTTGACTACTTTGAAAAGATGAAGGGGAAGAGGATATATACCCTTGGGGGGTATGGAGTGGGCAAGATTGTGGAGAACCCTAAGGTGCTTGGCTCTGCCACGCACAAGGAAGTTGTTGAGGAGCTTAAGAAGTACGGGGTGGTATTCGGGGAGGCAACCGGCTCAATAATAGGGGCGGCGGGTCTGTTGCTTGGGCTTGGTAAGATAAGGAAGATGAACGGGGCATGCCTCATGGGAGAGACCCACGGTGGTTATATTGACGCCAAATCCGCAAAGAGCGTTCTGGCAGTCCTGACAAAGATACTTGGCATCAAGGTTGATTTGAACAAGTTTGATGAGAGGGTGAAGGAGACTGAGAAATTCATGAAGAGGATGGAGAAGGAGATTGAAAAGCAGAAGGGTGGTGGAGAGGGAGCGATGAGGGGGGATGAGCTGAGCTACATCCGATGAGCGCGGCCGTAATCTAGAGGCATCCGCATCTGGCTGGTGCCGGATAACCTGGTGGGCTTGAAGCTTCGGCTGACAGTTCGGGCAGTAGGATCTGAGCTTCCCAAGCTCATTGCCCGGGTTCAAATCCCGGCGGCCGCACTTCTGGTGAGGTAATGGAAAAAACAAAATTCGCTCTGGTGATTCTTCTCCTAGTGCTGCCGCTGTCTGCAAGAGTGGCGTCCATGCCGGTGCCTGCAGTCCTTACACCCCGCGGGGCGGAGCTGGTTAGGCTTGAGGTTGAGATAAGAGAAGGGACTGGAGAGGTATATGTGGCAACAACGCCGCTCGTGGGAATCCAGACGCAGGATTCGGCTAGGACTGCCTTCACTGTGTCCAGAAGTATGGCTGGAATTGGGAGCAACTACGATGCGCTTATACGTCTGATAGATCCAACGGGCTCAAAATCTGTTGATGGACCGAGCGCTGGGGCGGCGATGACGCTTATCATGCTGTCCGTATTTGAGAACAGAACGGTGAGGGACGACCTGACAATGACGGGCACAATTATGAACGACGGATCCGTTGGGGCGGTTGGTGGGGTTGGGGAGAAGACTAAAGCTGCCGCTGATGAGGATATGCACGTCATACTCATGCCAAGGAATTCTGATGTTTTTGACAAAATGGTTTTAAGCATACTCGGGAAGAGGTGGAATATCTCCATAGTGGAAGTGGACAACATAAGCGAGGCTGCAGACATGGCATTCAGCGCGAAGAATGTCACCCTCAAGAGCAATGTCATGGAGGTAGAGCCACAGGCGCAGGTGAACCTTAGTGCAACAGAAATCAGCTGCGCAGACTGCCACCTTGATGAGTTCAAGGCTCTTGCAAACAGTATAATAAGCAAAAACCGCGCGCTGCTTGATGAGGTGAGCAGGCAGAACAGGAGCGAGTTCTCCTATTTCATCACAATGGTGGAGGCGAACATGGAGGAGGCTGAGAATGCGGAGAGGTGGAACTATTTATACACCGGAGCGAACTCTGGCCTTCCTCACTGCGATAAACCTGAATTTCATGAAAGACAGCAACATCACATACGACAGATTCATAAGCCGCATGGATGATGTGGACAGCTGTATAAAGAGTGCGGAGAGGCCGCAGGTGACAAGGGAGAATTTCGAGTTGGTTGCGGGCGGGGATGAGAGGCTGACGTGGTCAAAGAAGAAGTTCCAAGAAATCTACAGCCAGAACTACTCAAGCGATGATGATGAAACCATCCTCTTGGAGTACAAGGAGCTTCTGAGCGCGGAAAGCTGGTGCAATATCTCCCACGAGATGTATTCCATTGCAGGGAGGATTGGCGGGACTCCTGCGAATGAGAGCAACCTCAGGGCATTTGCAGCCGCCAAAATAGCTGAAGCTGATTCCAAGCTCAAAACATTTGGAGGTGCAGACTTCGGGGATGCCGAGTGGCGCTTCGAGGCTGCAAAGGATGAGTTTAGTGATGCACAATTCACTGCAGCGGTATTTGACTCAGATTATCTGATAGGCGCCATAGAGTCCCTGAACATGAGCAAGAATACTGAGAGCTTTTTGACAAGCGAGTTTGAATCCCCCAAATCTTGGAACGGGATGTGGGCTGCACTCTATGGGAACCATGCCAAGTATATATACGTGAGGAGCAAGGCGCTTGGCGGCGCTACTGCAACTGCAGTCCTGCTGGATGACTACGCAAACCTGCTTGATGGAGATGCTGTGAGGATGAAGGAACTCTTCCAGAGCCCTGCGAATGCTGGGCAGATAGGCGCGGTTGCAGGCACAGGTGAGCAGTTCCCGGTAAGCTATGATAATGAACTTGCGCTCCTTCTTGTTATCTGCATCATCATTGCCATATTCCTGAACCTTGTTCAGATTTTCAGAACATCCGAGTGAGATGGTGCACTCCTCAAAAAATATAACTGGAAGCAAAGGCAGAGAGCTTGAGGGGAGGAGGATTGCCCTCTGCATATGCGGCAGCGTTGCTGCTGTTAAATCTCCCGAGCTGGCAAGGGAGCTCATGCGGCATGGCGCTGAAGTGGTCCCTGTCATGAGCTATGCTGCAACTGGTATAATACGGCCTGAGCTGATGCACTGGGCGACGGGCAACCCCGCAGTGACCAAGCTTAGCGGAGATGTGGAGCATCTAATGCTCTGCGGCAGGCAGAAGGGAAGGGCGGACTTGGTGATTGCGGCGCCGGCAACAGCGAGCATCATAGGAAAGCTTGCAGGCGGAATCGATGACACGCCAGTGGCAACAATACTGACAACCGCGCTTGGGAGCAGTATACCGATTATAATTGCACCGGCGATGCACCTATCCATAAGCGACAACCCTGTTGTGAGGGGGAACATCAGAAAGCTGAAAGCTCTTGGCGTGGAGTTCGTTGAGCCTGCAGTGAGCGAAGGAAAGGCGAAGATGGCCGACACAAACAGCATAGTTGCGCTTGCCATGAGGATGCTGTATAAAAAAGACCTGGCTGGGAAGAGAGTTCTTGTCACCACCGGTGCCACGCGTGAGTATATTGATGACGTGCGTTTCATCTCCAACCCAAGCAGCGGGAGGATGGGGGTGGAGCTTGCGAGAGAGGCATATCTGAGGGGTGCGGATGTGCTTCTGCTCTATGCACATGTGGATGTGGAGCTGCCGCCTTGCATAAAAAGCAAGCACGCTGAGACGACGGAGGATATGCACCATGAAGTACTGGCAAACCTCAGAGGGAGCGACATCGTAGTTCTCGCAGCAGCCCCAGCAGATTTTGCTCCGAGGAGGAAGAGGGGCAAGATTTCCTCCACGGCAGCGCTGAAGCTTACGCTACACCCCGTACCTAAGATAAGCGACGCAATAAAGAGAGCCAAGAAGTTTGCGAAACTTATTCTATTCAAGGCAGAGAGTCATGTGAAGGAGTCTGAGCTGAAGAGGATTGCGCTGAAGAAGCTCAGGGCATGCGATGCGGATATGATAGTTGCAAACGACGTTGGGAAGCCTGGCGTTGGATTTGTGTCTGATTTCAACGAGGTCCTGCTGATAAAGCCTGATGGTTCGGTTAAAAAGGAGAAGGGGAAGAAATCAGAGATAGCAAAGCTGGTTTTTGATTCTCTTTAACCTTTCCTGAATTTTGCCAATTTCTCCTTCAGCTCCGGCCTGCTAACTGCGAGAATTTCAACTGCAAGTATAGCAGCATTCCTCCCTCCGTCTATTGACACGGTTGCAACAGGCACACCACTGGGCATCTGCATCATGCTGAGCAGCGCATCCAAGCCCTCAAGCTTAACATCAACAGGAACTCCTATGACTGGCACTATGACTTTTGAAGCAATGACGCCCGGGAGGGCTGCAGAGAGGCCTGCAATTGCGATTATGACTTTAGCATTGGATTTTTTGATTATCTCCTCCAATTTCTCAGGAGCACGGTGAGCTGAGGCAACTTGAAACTCGCATGAAACTCCAAACTCCTTCAGTATGGCAACAGCATCATCTGCTATCTTCTTGTCACTGCTGCTTCCTACAATGATTAAAACATCCATCAAATCACCTCACTCATATCTTCCGATGTGTCCGTGGGTTATATTCGACTGTCCCGTTACCATATTGGTGTAGTTTATATAAATGTTCAGGCATCCTATGCTCCCAGCTGGCGGTATGGAATCATCCTCATTCTTACAGTAGATCTTGTTGTTTGTATCTCCACCAACAATTTGAGCGTATCCGCCAGATCGAATTAATATGGATTTATTTAGAGGTTCAATAATGGTCGGGGTAGATGGGTTGGGGGTTTTTGTATTAATACATTCCACACCAGTTATATTTATATCCGTCCCACTGCCTTGCCCTATGATGAGGATTAGACCACCCGTGGTATCGATCTTGCTGCTAATGCATGTGAGACCTGCTGGGAAATAGCATGCGGCGGGACATGGGGCTCCGAGAAAAACATCCCATATTGCCATAGATAACCAAATTAGCAGTATAACTATCATGAAAAATAATATATTACGGGTGTGGAGTTTAAGCACTAAGTAGATAGCAACCATCACAACTGAAAGGACCATGATTATTTCTGTATACTGGGCAAACTTTTGGATCATTGACAGACCTAAACCAGAACAACTATTTATGCAGGGTGGGGTTGTACTTATGTCATAAAACAAGAATAAAGTGATAGCTACGATAACAAAGAACGGAAGATATTTTAGAGTCCAGTGCAGATTCGGTTTATCTTCCTTCATCAAACCACCTCAAACTTCTTCCTGGTTATAATTTCATATGCTTCAATATATCTCTTGCTGGTCCCCTTGACAACCTCAGGAGGCAGAACAGGCGCCGGGGGCTTCTTGTCCCACTTTATGGATTCTAGGTAATCTCTCACCGGCTGCTTGTCAAAGCTTTTCTGCGGTCCTCCTGGCGAGTAGGAGTCTGCAGGCCAGAACCTGGAGGAGTCTGGAGTGAGCAGCTCATCTATAACAAGAAGCTCTCCGTTGAGCATACCAAACTCGAATTTCGTATCCGCAATTATTATGCCGCGCTCCCTTGCCTTTTCAGATGCTTTCGTGTATATCGTTATGCTTGCCTCCCTGAGCTCCGTGGCCGTGTATTTGCCTACGCTCTTCTCAAGCTCATGCTCAGTTATATTGATATCGTGTCCTTCCTCTGCTTTTGTTGACGGGGTGAACAGCGGTTCTGGAAGCTTCTCCGATTCCTGCATTCCTTTCGGCAGGGTGATTCCGCAGACCTCCCCGCTCTTCTTGTAGTCCTTCCACGCAGAGCCAGAGAGGTACCCCCGCACAACGAATTCGGCGCGTATTGGCTGCGTTTTTCTGACAAGCATTGTCCTTCCTTTGAGTATGCTGGAGAACTTCCTGGCCTCCTCTGGGAATTCATTTACATCTGTTGCGATGAGATGGTTGGGTATGATATCCTTAGTATAATCAAACCAGAATGCAGAAAGCCGGTTGAGCACTACGCCCTTGTGCGGTATGCCGTTGGGAAGGACAACGTCAAACGCGGATATTCTGTCAGTTGCAATCATCAGCAGTTCATCCCCCGCTTCATATGTATCGCGCACCTTGCCCCTGCTGAAGAGCTTCAGCCCCTTCAAATCCGTCTTCAGTACAACACCCATATTCCCACCATTCATTCAATGAAATACAACCGCTCCCAGGAACCCCAGAAGAGCTACGAACATTGCAGCAAGGCTCAGGTTCCTGCTGGATTCCATGAATTCTTTTGAAGTCTTTCTAAGTGAATGGATTGCGATATACGCCAGCGTTATATCGTTGATGGTTACCGGTACCAAATAGAACGGATTTCCTCTGTAAGGGTTGATATATAGGTATGGCACTGCGCTGAGCGCTATGCTTATGATGTAAAACAGCGATGAGAGGTATAGCGAATTTCTTATTCCTATGAGCATCGGCAACGTCCTTGAGCCCCTGCCTGCCCTGTCACCGCGGACATCTCTGGCAGTCCCCATCATCTCTCTTGCCAAACCGCTCATGAATGCTATGGAGCTGAGCAGGAGCACTGGAGCAGGAACATCGCTGGTTACGGCCAGGCTCCCGTAAACAAAAGGCACTGCCATTGTTGATGCGATGTATATATTGCCGACAAATGCGATGTCCTTGAGCCTGAAGCTGTAGAGGCACGCCAATACGGTGAATGAGAGAGTGATTATGAAGCAGTTTAGATTTATGAAAATTGATATGACAATCCCAAGCACAAAGAGGAGCAGCGAGAGCAGAAGGGCATGGCGGGGAGTGATTTCACCACTCACCAGGGGCCTGTCCATCCTCTTGTTTATCCTGTCGCTCCTAAGGTCGAAGTAATCGTTTATTGCGAAGCTTGCTGCGCTGACGAGCATTGGCGGGAGTATACTTAGCAGAAGGGCATTATACTGCGGAATTGCTTGTAGGGCTATGGCTTCTCCTACTACTACCGCAACTGCTAGCATGAATGAATGCTCCAGCCGCACAAGCTTCCAGCAGGCATCAATCTTCATCCGCTCCCCTCCTTAGCAATCATGTTTTAATATTCGAGGATATAAATTATAAAGCATGGCTAGGATGGTGTTCATTCCCGAGATGGGATGCTCTGGTGACATGATTCTGGGGGCTCTTGCAGACCTTGGGGCTGAGGATGAGATAAAAGAGGGGGTAAGAACCGCTCTGGGGTATACTCTGTCATTTAAAGATACACTGAAACATGGGGTGCACGCGAAGATTCTTGAGACTAACTTGGATGAGAAGTGCTCTCCCGCCAGGATGGTGGAGCTGATACGCTCCTCCGCGGATATACTGGAGTTTGACGACTACCAGATGAAGTTTGCGTGGGATACTTTTGAGACAATCCTTGAGGCAGAAAAAAGCATCAACAAGCTTGATGGAGCACATCTTCACGAGATGGGCAACATCGACACAGTGGTCGACATAGTTGGAGCGGCCATCGGGCTTGGCGTGCTTGGAGCGTTCAATTCCGATGTGATATCAGGGCCTGTGGCGGTGGGGACCGAGCCGGCGCCGGCAGCCATCCAGATATTGAAGAAGAGGAAGTTCGCTTTTTACAAGAGGGATATAAAGCACGAGCTGTGCACACCCACAGGGGCGGGCATAATGGTGAACATTGCACAGGGAGTTGGCAAGATGCCTGAAATGAAAGCGTACACGGAGGGCTGTGGTGGGGGGAGCAGGGAGTTCCACCTGCCAAATATCCTTAGGCTGAGAATTCTTTAGGGGTGATTTTATGAAACTGCTGCACTCGCGACCACCGTACAATTTTCCAGGAATTGAACCTGAGCTGTCATCTTTTGAAAAGGCAAAAGTAGTTGTCTTCCCGGTTCCCTACGACTCAACAACATGCTACAGGAGCGGCACAAGAAACGGGCCGCATGCAATAATCAGTGCATCAAGGCAGATGGAGCTTTACGATGAGGAGCTTGGCTACGAGCCTGCCAGGGTTGGAATACACACTCTTGATGAGCTCGAGCCATCCATGAATTCACCTGAGGAAACCATCAAGAGGGTTGAGAAGGTCATCGCCGAGATAATTGAGAACAAGAAATTCCCTTTGATGCTTGGAGGGGAGCACTCCGTCTCTCTGGGTGCCGTGAGGGCGCTTGCAAAGACTTATAGAAACATGAGCGTGCTGCAGCTTGACGCTCATACGGATTTAAGGGAAGAGTTTGAGGGCACGAAGTTTGGACATACTTCAGTGATGAGGAGAATTTGTGGGCTATGTGACACTGTGCAGGTCGGCATAAGGGACATGAGCCTGGAGGAGGCGGAGTTCGTAAAGAAAAATAAGCTCAAAATATTCTATGCAAGGAATGCGCCAAAGCCGAGCGAGGTTGTCTCGCATTTGAAGAGAGATGTGTATGTTTCCATAGATTTGGATGTGTTTGACCCTTCCGAGGTTCCTGCAGTGGGAACCCCACAGCCCGGGGGGCTGCACTGGCATGACGTGATTGCTCTTCTCAGAGAAGTCGCTTCAAAGAGAAACGTTGTTGGATTTGATGTAGTGGAGCTCTGCCCCATAGAAGGAGACATCTCTTCCGACTTCCTGGCTGCGAGGCTTGCTTACAAGTTTCTGGGCTATCTTTTTAAGCCACGCCCCCAAAGGCTATAGTTATGGACTGGGTGGCTGCTTATCAGGATGCATTTGCCTATGCTCAGAGGAATATTGTCAGAAACGCCCTTTTTGCTTATAACGTGAATATCGATGCAGTGAAATACCTTAAAGGTGGCGAGAAGTTTCCTGCAAAAATCGCAAAACTGCTTAAAAGATGTGTCAGGAATGGCAGGGAAAACGAGGTGAAAATAGACCAGAAAACCCTGCAAATTCTTATGAGGAAGGTGGGCTACGATGAGATGCGGATGGGAGGGCAGGCAGGGAATATGAGCAACGTTGTATCCTCTCTTGGAGTCCTCTGCTACACCCATGTTCCATCAAAATGCAGGGAGCAGATGAAGCTTTTCGAGCACCCTGGGAACATCCTGATTGCTGACGGCAGTTTCAAAACTCCTGAGAAGATAAACAGGAAGTGCGATGTGCCGATTCATTTCGTTATGGAGTTCGGCAAAGGTTATAAATTCCAGAATGCAGAGGCACCGGCTCCAAACAGGCTCATTGCATCCTTTAACCCACCCTGCGCAGTCTTGGAGATAGATGATGAATTCAGGAGGCTTGCGCCAAGAATCATTGACACCGTAAGCAGGGCGGTCATATCCGGCTTCCACAACCCCACTATTGGAGCTGACTTCAGGGATAGGATAAAGAACGTCAGGACGAACATGGAGGAGCTGAAAGGGATGAATCACAGTTTAAAGATTCATGTCGAGCTGGGAGACTTTCAGAACCTCAAAGTTCTGAAGGAGGTCACCGAACAGATTCTGCCAATGTGCGACAGTGTTGGTTTCAACGAGAATGAGCTGGAACAGATTAGAAAGGTTACCGGGATTAAGGAGGATGCATGGAAAGCGTGCGACAGGATTTGCAGTGAATTCTGCGGTGCCGTCTTCCACCGCCCGCAGTTCTCCTTCCTCGTGACAAAGGAGGAGAGTTGCGAGAGCCCATTGCTGTTCGGTTCCCTCCTCGCAGCTCACAGGGCAGCAAACGGAAGAAATGCCTCATTCAAAGAACTGGAGGAATTCGCGAAGAGCGTTAAGGTGAATGCCGAGGGAGTTGAAAAATACAATGAGTTCAAGAAGGTAAAATTCAGGAACAACGCTTATTTTGCTCCTTCTCTGGATATTGGGGAGCCCAAGATGACAGTGGGATTAGGGGACTGCTTCACGGCTGGTTATTTCCTGACAAAATAGTGCGACCGCCGGGATTTGAACCCGGGTCGTTGGCTTGGAAGGCCAAAGTCCTACCAGGCTAGACTACGATCGCAAGTGCGGCCGCCGGGATTTGAACCCGGCTCGCGAGCTTGGCAAGCTCGAGTCCTAACCAGACTAGACTACAGCCGCAATGCCGTGAGCCGGATTTGAACCGGCAACCATTCGGTCTTCAGCCGAATGCTCTCCCAGGTTGAGCTACCACGGCGCGAGATAATTGTATCATGTGAATTTAATAATCCTTTTCGTGCGGCTAGATTAGGTGGTTGAAGTCCTCCTTCACAACATTCAAGACAAAATGCGTATTTGTCTTCTCAACTCCTTTCATACCCAAGAGGTGTTTTACGAATCTGTTCATCTCCTCCCTATTTTTGAATTTGGCGATCACTATGGCGTCACAAGCTCCGGTTGCATCATACACTCCCATCACATGCGGCAGCTGTGCTATCTCCTTCTCCGCCTCAACTAACTTGCCTTTCCTCGCCATAATCTCAATTATTGCTGTGAGTTCATAGCCTAGTTTTTCATAGTCAAGTAGGATTGAATACCCCTGTATCACACCATTTCTTTCCAATCCCCTGACCTTTTGAATCACAGTTGAGGTTGAGACTCCCAATTTTTTCGATAATGCCCTGAAGGATATTCTTGAGTCCTTACTGAGCTCTTGGATTGTCCTCAGACTCATTTCATCAAACATATGTTCACCTCTATTTCGTTTTTATGGTATTTTTTAGATGAATATACTTTAAAAATATGTTATTATGGACATTTGTCCTATTTTTTAGTATAGGAACAAACTTATATATATTTGAGTGGCTAAAACTAGCTACTCATTGGAGGTGAACGCGGTGAGTGAAAATGAGTTGAAGGAAGGGATACTCAAGAATGCAAAAAAGAACGGATTGAAGTTCGTGAGTCTGCAGTTTGTAGACATCTTTGGCGTTGCCAAAAACTGCGAGATAACCAGGGATAAACTGGAGGATGCACTCAACTCCGGTCTGTGGTTTGACGGCTCCTCCATTGAAGGGTTTGCTAGGATTCATGAAAGTGACATGCTGCTCAAGCCAGACCTAAAAACCTTCTGTTTTCTCCCGTGGACAGAGAATAAGGTTGCTAGGATAATGTGCGATGTTTATACAATCGATGAAAAACCTTTTGAAGGGGATCCAAGGGGGAATCTAAAACATTCTTTGAAGAAACTCAAAGAGGAGGGGTTTGAGTACAAGGTTGGACCTGAGCTTGAGTTCTTCTTTTTTAGGATGACGGACGGCCTTGCTCCGAATCCCGAGCCCCACGATGCTGGAAGCTACTGGGACCTGAGTCCGCTGGATTTGGCCGTGGATGTAAAAAGAGAGGTTATTGAGCAGATGGACCGCATGGGTTTGAACATAGAGAGAGGCTCACATGAGGTTGCCCCTGGACAGCATGAGATAGGTCTTGGATATGGTGATGCACTTTCAATAGCAGATAACGTTCTCACGTATAAGAATACTCTTAAGATGATAGCAAAGAAATATGGGCTTTTTGCATCCTTCATGCCGAAACCAATTTTTGGGATAAACGGTTCTGGGATGCACACCCACCAGAGCATATGGAAAAACGGTAAGAATGCATTCTTCGACGCTGATGATAAGTACGGCCTTTCAAAAATTGCGCATCAATTCATCGCAGGCCAGCTCCACCACGCCAGACCGCTGGCTGGTGTTGTCGCACCAACAGTCAACTCATACAAGAGGCTTGTTCCAGGCTATGAGGCACCGGTATACATCTGCTGGGCTCGGATAAACAGGTCTGCTTTGATAAGGGTGCCCAAATCGATAAAGGGTAAGAGGGAAGCAAGCAGAATAGAGCTCCGATGCCCAGACCCGTCATGCAATCCGTACTTGGCTTTCGCTGCCATGCTCTCTGCAGGTTTTGACGGAATCAAAAACAGGATGACTCCACCAGAACCGCTGGAAGAAAACGTATATCATTTTGATGACAAGAAACTGGAAAAACTTCGGATAGGAACGCTGCCTGCATCCCTCAGTGAAGCAACTACGGAGTTGGGCAGAAGCAGAGTTATGAGAGAAGCACTGGGCGAGTTTATATTTAACAAGCTGATTGAGATTCAGGAGAAACAGTGGGATGCCTACAGGACGCAGGTAACTCCTTGGGAGATAGAGAGGTATCTACCAATCCTCTGAGTGGGCCCGCCCGGGATCGAACCGGGAGTTTTCACCGTGTAAGGGTGACGTCTTACCATTCGACCACGAGCCCGTTAACTGCGGATATTAACGAATTTCAATTTAAAATACGTTTGGCAATTCAGGTGTTTAGGCAACTTCCTTCCCATCTCCTTTCTCAACTCTTCCGTACTCGCTCATGCCCGCCCTCCACAATGAGCCGTACCTCTCGTTCATCTGCTCCTCAATTGTTTTGCCTCTCTTCACTGCAACCTCAACATGCTTCTTCTCTATGAACTCGCTTCCCTCCACAGAGGCAATGTCTCCTGCAAGCTTTATTATCCCGCTCACTCCCCTCAGGCGCAGGGTTAATGCAGCAACATCGTCTATTGTTTTGGCCCTCTTCCTCGCCTCGCTTATTATCGCCTGGATTGCGCCTGCATCTGCATGCGGTATTCTGCCGTCCTTCACTATCTCCTGCGCCACGAACTGCACCATTTTCATCTGGTTCTCTTCAGTGTCATCCATATATGTTTTCAGCAGAACTTCGTAGCCGTTGCCTGTCATCCTTGACCTCAAGGGCGGGAGCAGCGAAGGCAAATCGCTCATGTTCAATGCAGCAACAAGTATGAAGTCGCATGGAACGGCATCAACCCTCACAGATGCTCCTGTGCTCGACTCATTTCTTCCAGTCACTGGGAACTTCTTCTCCTGCATTGCTGTGAGTATGAACCTCTGCAGATAACCAAGATTCGCTATTTCATCTACGAAAAGCACTCCCTCATGCGCCTCGTGAATCGCCCCTGGGACAACCCGCATATAGGGCAGCGTGCCTACCTCAGGATGCCCTCCGTATGGGTCGTGCCTCACGTCTCCGAGCAGCTCAGTCTCTGATGCGCCTGTTGCCTGCACAAATGTCTCCCTCTTTAGGGGCACTATTACCTTCCTAGGTCTCACTTCTGAATCAATGACCTTTGTGAGCGACTTCTGGTCATACACTCTCACCTTGTCCCCGTCCGCCCTCTCGTATACCATTATCTCCTCCTTCCCATCCGGGCATTTCCTCGTTGCATATACACGGTCCTTTGTCTTTGTTGCATTCGTTGAGACAAAATCCTCAAATGGGGATACGCGCTTCATCTGCTTGTCAGAGCCGCAGTTGGGGCACACCTGAGGGTTCGTGCTGAGCACTCCGCACATTTCGCACCTGCAGCCCAGTTTCTCTGCAATATACTTTGGAATCTTGGAAACGGGAACTACCACGCCCTCCTCCCTGCTGCCTGAGCATGGCTTGAACTCCCTCACATCCAGCATAGGTCTTTCAGGGTTTGAGAAGTTGTGCAGCACTGCCACCTCTTGCTTCGGCGGGGGTATCAGATGGGCCAGAGACTGGGCTATCATGCTCTTTCCGGTTCCCGGAGGGCCAACGAGAAGAAGATGTCTCCTCTGCCTTGAGGCTATTCTCGCTGCCTCAACTGCGCCACCCTGTCCTATTATCATTTCAAGCGGATCCTTGGGCAGAGCAACGTCTTTTGTGCTCCCCGGTAGGTCCATAGAGTAGCTTTTGATGCTACATTTTTATATTGCTTTTGAAAGGAAAAAAGAAAAAAATCAGAACTTTGTGGATATCAGCATGTCCTCAGGCCTTCGGAATATGTTGCCCAACTTCACTCCAAGAAGTATCTTCGCCCCCTTGTTCTCAGCTAAATCAACAAGCCTCTGCGTGATTATCCCATCCAACACAACTGCATATATTGGTGCCGTGTCAGTGAGCGCCTTGATCAAATCCCTCACAGGAACTTCAAACTTGAGGGAAAGTTGCTCGTCATATATCCTTGCCCTCAGTGTATTCTCCAGCTCAGTCAGGCTTGTGAGCAGCATCTGCGGGGGCTCAACCTCTGTGCTTATCTTGGTTATATCTTGCAGGGCAGACTCCTCCACTTTTGGTGGCGCGGGCTGCATCTCAGGAGGGCGGTACTGCTGCCTCTCTTCCTGTCTTTGTGGATACTGCTCTGGCTTCGGCTGGTACTGCTCCTGCCTAGGCTGGTATGAAACTTCCTGCTTTGGCTTGGCGTTCTCCGTCACCTGCTCTATTGGAACCTTGCCTCTCAGACATTTTATTATCTCCTTTCTAGTGAGTTCCTCCACCTCCTTCCCTGCGGGCGCTCTTGCAATGTAGTCAATCTCAGCCACCTGGGAGAGCTCCTTGAGTATGATGTCCCCTCCCCTATCCCCGTCCAAGAAAACAGTGACCTCCTTCTCCTTGCACAGTGCTGCAAGAGTTCTAGGCACATTGGCGCCTCCTACTGCAATCACATTGTTTATGTCGTTCTTGAGCAGGTTTATCACATCTGCTCTTCCCTCAACTATGATTACTGAGTCGTATGTAGTTATGTTTGGACCGGAAGGCAGCTTCTCAGGCCCATACTCGGAAACCTCGGCAGTCTTCACCTCCTGCCTAACAAGCTGCGAGATCTCCCTGCTCTCAGGTATCTCGGTTGCAAGAAGCGTTTTCAGCAAAGACTTGGCCCTGTCTACAACCACTTTTCTCTTTGCATTTCTTGTATCTTCTATCTTCTCAACATTCACCCTTGCATCACAGGGGCCCACCCTGTCAACGGTTTCCAGGGCAGCTGCCAGTATGCTCGTCTCAACCATGTCCAACGAGGATGGAAGCATTATCTTTCCCACGCTCCTGCCTCCCCTCACCTGTATGTCAACCTCTATCCTGCCTATCCTGCCGTTCTTCTGCAGCTCCCTCAAGTCCAATTCGTCTCCTAGAAGACCTTCAGTCTGTCCGAAGACTGCTCCAACGACATCGGGCTTCTCCACAAGCCCCCCTATCTCAATATTCGCGGATATCACATATTTCACAGTGTCAATATACGTCTTAGCCATTTGGATCACCCTCAATTTTCTTTTTGAATTCCTCCAGTTTCCTGTCAATCTCCTCGAAGTTGTACACCCCGAGCAGATACCTCAGTTTCCTCCTTACTTCAGTGTCAGGAAGCACATTGTATGAATACAACGCTTCCTCAACTCTCTTGCACAGCTTCTCTCCAGTCTCATCGAAATCGGTGAGAACCACCGCCTCGTCAGCAATTTTTGCAACTCTTTTGCACAACTCATCAGGGGTTAGGTTTATCAGGAATATCCTGTTCCTCACCCCTATGCGCTCAAGGGCTGCCTTGTCCCTCTTTCCCTCCACCAGTATCGGCTTTCCGCTTTCCTCCAGCTCCCTCAGAACCCTGCGGAGCAGCTTCTGCTTCCTCTGAAGCTTCCTCATCCTTAGAGGAGTGAATTTCTTCACTTTCATCACTTGCAACTTTGTAGGTGTAGAGAATAAGAGTAGAAGTGTACTGTGCAATGTTGACCGAATTTCATTGATCGGCTTTCTCCATCAGCCATCCTTTGCACAGCAGTTATATTTTGAATAAACCCCTATATAAGCTTGATTAAACTGACTCCTCCTCTACACACTCCTCGCAGGCAAGCTTGCCACCGCTCTTCTTCAGTGTCTCCGAATAGTTGCCGCATATCTCGCAGTTGCCCGACACAAATTCAGAAGCACCAAAATTTTCCAGCTCTGTTTTCTCGCGTATTATCTCGTAGAGCCCTGGCGATATCCTCACTATGTCCGTCTCTCCTATGATGCCTATGAGTTTCCCCTTGTCATTAACCACAGGCAACCTCTTTATCCCCTCATCCCTGAGTATCTCTGCAACCTTCTCTATCATCTCATCAGGCCCTACTGTCTTGAGTTTGGAGTGCATAATTTCCTTCATGAGAGTCTCCCTGGGGTCTCTCCCCTCTGCAACCACTTTATAGGTTATATCCCCCTCCGTCACTATTCCCACTAGAGCGTCATCCTTTAGTATTACTACGGAGCCTATCTTGTTTTCCCTCATAAGCTTCGCTGCTTCCATAGCTGTGTTCTCTTCCTTGAGGGTTACAACCTCCCTCTTCATACAGTCTCCTACTCTTATTTCCTTTACCTTCATACACTATGCTTTTGCACTAGTAATTTTATAAAACTTCGCCGAGCAGCTTATAATGGTGTGGATTTGCTGAGGTATGCAAAGGGTGCACGGGGCGAGAGAGAGCTGATCAACATATTCCATGAGAATGGCTTCTCGGTGATACGGGCAGCCGGGAGCGGAGTCAGCTCCCTGTGCCCTGACATGCTTGTCTTCAGGAAGGGTTTGCAGTATGCATTCGAATGCAAGGCGTGGAACTCCGGAAGCTTGAGCATAGAGAAGGAGAAGTTCAAAGCACTCAAGGAGTGGGAGGACAACACGGGCATAACCACATTCATTGCTTGGAGGATGAACAGGGTGGGCTGGAGGTTCATTTACCTCAGCGAGCTTGAGGAGAACCCGAGGAGCTACACTGTGACAAGGAGCAGGGCATTGGCAATAGGTAGGGTGCTTGACAAGCTTCTGGGATAGGTTTTTTAATGAAGATAGGCAATATGTAACAGGGGTTCAATGAAGGAGCTTCTTGTACTGGCGAAGGACAGAATAGGGCTTCTGGCTGACTTATCCTACATACTGGGCCAAGCAGGCATCAACATAGAGTCTATCTCAGCTGATACTCTTGGAGACAAGGCTGTGATACACCTGATTGTTTCCGATGACAAGCAGGGGAAGGAATTGCTGGAGAGGGGGGGCTTCATAGTGATGAGCTCGGATGCCATTGTCATAAAGGTGAAGGAGAGGCCTGGCGAGTTTTCAAGGGTCACCAGGGTGCTGGCAAACGCAAGGATAAACATAAAGAGCACTCAACTGCTCACAAAGGAGGGCGGACTTGCCTTATACACTCTGAGAGTTGATAATGTAAAGAAGGCAGCAGCCCTACTCAAGGACTATATGTGATTTGATGAGAAAGCTCAAATCCTTCCGCTCTGAAAGCAGGAACTCGCTTCTTAATTGGCATAGAGTGAAGAACCCACTGAGAGTTTCTCTGAATTTTCTTCTAATATACACTGCAAGATACATGCCTTCACTCAGTGTGAAGAATTTCCTTTACAGGCTTACTGGGATGAAGGTTGGGAAGGATGTCGCTGTAGGGCTGGGGGCAGTTTTTGATATATTCTTCCCTGAGCTCATAGAGATTGGGGATAACTGCATAATAGGCTACGGGGTGACTGTGCTGGCACACGAGTTTCTCATCAAGGAGTGGAAGACTGGGAGGGTGAAGATAGGCAGGAATGTCCTCATAGGAGCTAACACAACGGTGCTTGCCGGGGTGAGCATAGGCGACAACTCAACAGTATCGGCATGCTCTCTGGTGAATGACAGTATACCGGCGGACTCCTTCTACGCAGGAGTCCCGGCAAAAAAGGTGAAGTGAGTTTGATGAAGAGGAGTCTTCTTATCATCTCTTTGATAATACTCGTAGACTTGATAGGGATAGCCTATGGGTATTACTACTATGCAGAACAGCTGGGCTCATCCCCTCTTTACCTCTGGCTGTTCATACCCGACTGCCCCTTCTATGTCATGGTGTTTACAATTGCACTACTGCTTGCAATCTTTGGATTTGAGAGCAGGCTCTTCAGCTACATAGCTGCAGTTGGTATGATGGAGTATGGCCTGTGGACTGCAACAGCGCTGGTGCTATTTGGGGATTATTTTTTCTCAAGTAAGCTCTGGCTGATGTCCTCCGTCCTCTTCATACTCCATATTGGAATGTTCGCGGAAGGCCCGCTGCTCATCCCTAAAAAAATTGGCAGAAGGCACCTGGGTGTAGGCTTGCTGTGGTTCTTCATAAACGATTACATTGACTACTTCTATGGCTACTTGAACACGGCAGGAGCGTATGTTCTAGGAACGCACCCAATTCTTCCTTCAGCTGACAGACTTCCTCTCATGATGGTTCTGACCTTCATTCTCACTATACTCTCTAGCTTCTTCGCCTACAGGTGGTCGCAGACCTCCGCAAGCTGGCCTGCGAGGAAAGAGCTAGAGGAAGTGGAGGGTTACTTTCAGACAGTAAGGAAAACAAGCAGGGGAAGGAGAAGCAGCAGGAAGTAATCCGCAGGGCTGAATCTGATGTCGACTGCTACACCTATGTTTTCAGGGTCAAAGCCCCGCGACTCCAGCGATATGGCAAGCTCGCTGGCACGCTTCAG
This sequence comes from uncultured Microcaldota archaeon, assembly GCA_963760615.1. Classification (GTDB taxonomy): domain Archaea; phylum Micrarchaeota; class Micrarchaeia; order Burarchaeales; family Fermentimicrarchaeaceae; genus Fermentimicrarchaeum. The sequence goes on from CAVXDX010000012.1 coordinate 18,219, forward strand.
CGATGAGTGTAGGAGAGGCACTAGGAGGGGAATGGGAAGTGAGAATGGGGCAAGCTCGTAGCCTCTCACGGCCTGGGATATCCTTATTCTGCCAAGCTTCTCCTGCATGATGGGGAGGAAGCGTATGGACACTGTGAGCATGAAGGCGAACTCGCTTGGCACCTTGAAGAAGACAAGCGCCTGCAGTATGGATTTGACTTCAGTTGTGTATATGCCTAGCATGGTGAGGAGTATTATGTTCAGCGTGAAGAGGGAGCCCATGATTCCAGAATACAGGCCATTTCGCGGGTTTATGAGCAGATTAAGGAAGATTGGCAGCATGATGAAAAGCCAGCCCGCCCCCAGGTCGCGCAGAGGCTGGGTCAATTGTATGCGGCCCAGCGCATAGAGAAGCAGTGTGAGCAGTGAGCAGAGGATAAGCACTACGAGGTTCTGCCTTACTATGAGAAGGAGAAATAAGAAGAAGAGGTAGAGTATTTTCACCCTTGCATCAACGCTGTGTATCGGAGAGCTTTGGGGAATGAACGCTATCATTCACCCACCTGCAGAGGTTTTTTTAATTTTTTCCTAAGCGGATAGGGAACTTTCAGCCCGTAGCGCTCAATCTTTGGATTTGAGAGCACGCTCTTCGTAGGACCATCAAGCTCTATCCTGCCACCCTTCACAACCACAACTCTTTCTGCATTATTCAGCAGCATCTCCGTGTCATGCTCAACCACAATTATCGTCCTCCCCATCCTGCTTAGGTTTCTCAGCATCCTATAAAGCTCATTAGCACTGCCAAAATCAAGGTTTGAGGAGGGTTCATCCAGCAGTATTATCTCAGGCTCCATGGCAAGGGTTGAAGCAACGGTGAGCTTCTGCTTCTGGCCTTCTGATAGGTTGTTCGGGTTCTGGTCCTTCATAGACTCCAGCCCGAAGAGCCTGAGGTATTTCATAACCCTGGTCTCTATCTCTTCCTTGGGGAGCCTTCTGTTCTCAAGGGCAAATGCAACCTCGTCCCACAGCTTCAGCGAGAATATCTGCGAGTTGGGGTCCTGCAGAACTATCCCTATGCCTTTTGAAAGCTCGCTCACGCTGGTTTTTCTGGTATCCCTGCCGCGCACGAGTACCTCACCCTCAAACTTTCCTTCTATGAGGTGCGGTATGACGCCGTTCATCGTGAAGAGCAGGGTGCTCTTGCCGCTTCCCACAGGCCCTATCACCCCAACAAATTCGCCCTTGCCAATTGAGAGGTTTAGATTCGACAGGACTTTCTTTTCCCCGTAGGAGAAGCTGAGGTTGCTTATCTGTATAAGCTCTACCATTTCATGTACCTCTCGATGAACCCAAACCTGAATGCCAGGGTCCATGCTACTGCAACTTCCATGAACCCCTGAAATGCATTCCACAAGAATATCAGGTACCAGGGAACTTCATTCATAAAATCGCTGGGCGATATGCGGAAGAAAAGCGGCCCTGCGAAGTAGTAGTTTGAGATTATCATGGCTATGCCGCGGACGATGACGCTCAGGGACGTGACTATGAGCATTGCATCGGCATTGGAGAAAATGAGGGGACTTACATCCTTGGAGTACCTGCCCCAGAAGTGCAGCACAAGAAGCGAGAATACTGTTATTGTTGCAATTGGCAGTAAGCCAAGGAGCAGGTCCGATGCTCTGACATTTGTCTGAGTATTATTCAGGTAATTGACGCTGGGGACTGTGTACATTATATCCGAAGACGGCGGGACATAGGGCTGAGCAGCGAGGTTTGTGTTTATCGACAGGATGAAAAGCATCATGGAGATGAAAAGCGCGAAGAATACATTGATGAGAAGCTTGCCCAAATCGAAATTCTTCTTTATCGAGAGAAGGTAGAATGCGGGCACGAGGAACATTGGGACTGTAGCAGTGAACTTCATTATGGCGCCAATCCACGAGGTGGGGGCAACGAGGGTTATGATGAGCGCGGTAAGGAGGGCTGTGTACATCGCCGCATCGAGCCCGAAGAGTAGGAAGCCAAGCAGAATGGGAACTCCCACAAGATCAACCGTCATCCCGAAGCCGCTGGGCACCCCTATAACTCCATTGGAAACCTGCAGAATTGCCGCCACGCACGAGAGCATTGCTACTGCGGTTAGTTTGTATGTTTTCATAGAGAGAGATTTGCTTTTTACTCTTTTAAATGTATTTACTCAAAAATAGTTATTATGAGTAGGCAGCCACTGGTGCCTTGCCCTAGGGAATATTTTTAAATGAGAGGATAGAAATCTAGAGTATGGGTATGAAAGGACAAAGCGGGGTAGAATACCTGACAATGTATGCCATGGCATTCATGATTCTGCTAGTTGTCCTCGCAGGAATTTATTATGTGATGGTGTATTCCACTCCAGTAACTTCTCACTGTGATTTCCCACTGGATTTGCAATGCACTGACTATTATATTAATTCTACGGGTAACCTCACCCTAATTATAAAGCAGGAAACGGGCCACCCCATAACAATAACCCAGTTCAACTGCACCAGCAATGACAACCTCGCTGGGATTACCTCGCCACTGCCAAACCCCGTGAATATCAACAGTGGCATGCAGGATTATTTGTCGAATGGAACCCCCTGCTACAGGCCAAACGGCGATGTCGCAAAGGGACGCGTGGGCAGTTACTACACCGGAAAGCTTTTTGTTAAGTACAACGAGACAGACACTGGTTTTGTTCACGTGCTGACGGGAAACATAGTTGTTAAATATGAATAAATTTATAAAGAGTCCTATGACAAATAGAATGGTGAAGCGGATGAGAAAGGCACAGGCTGCAATGGAATACCTCATAACATATGGGTGGGCGGTGCTGGTAATGCTGATTGTTGTTGGAGTTCTCTTCTATCTAGGGATATTCAGCCCCCATACAATAATGACATGCACCTTCCAGAATCCGGGTTTCAGCTGCGCTGCATACAAGCTGACTTCGAATAGTGGGGGTGAAGGCGGCATCATACTTGACCTAGGCCAGTCTACTGGGCGTGACATAAAGGTTGTCGGTTTCAACTGCACAACCGCCAGCAGCTTCACAGTAATTGATTTTAATGGAGTGACTGCAAACAATGTGACCGTTCCCACTGGAGGTCATGCGCCCCTTAATGGGACTGCTGCAGCCATGAAACCCCTTCCATGCTACAAGAACGATGGCAGTATGCTGGGAACTGCGGATGCAGGGAGTTATTACAAAGGGAAGCTCTACATCCATTACTGGGATTTGGAGACCAACCTTGACCACAAGGTTACGGGCGACATAGCCGGAACCGTGGAATGACTACTTCTTTGCGTTTGAGAGTGATAGTATGCTGAAATCCAGCTTTTCGGAATTCTGCAACAGAGTAAGCATAAGGCTCGGAATGGTATTCTCAAAGATTCCCATTTCTGCCAATGCCTGGACTATACTCTCGCTCCTTCCGGCAGTTGTGGGGTTTGCATTTCTCGTGCAGAGGCAGATGGAGAATGCGCTCGTTCTCTTCGCAATCTCAGCCATCTTGGATGCGGTAGACGGGGGCGTTGCCCGAGTCACGGGAACGGTTAGCAACCTTGGAGCCTATCTTGATGGCATGATGGACAGAGCAGTTGAGGGGCTCCTCTTGATAGGGATAATGCTTCACGGGATACCTGACTTGGTTATTTGGGGCTACACAACTCCCGCATTCCTGTGGATTGCGCTCCTGCTGTTTTTTGGTTCTGCCATGGTGAGCTATTCAAGAGCATACGCAGTTTACAGAAGAGTCCTGAGGGATGATAAGAAAATCTCGAAAATGCCAGGTGTCATGGAGAGGGCTGAAAGGCTCATCCTTGTGTTTCTCGGCATGCTGCTCTATCCCTTCAACCCGCTCTATCTGACTTGCGCAATAGCTCTCGCTGCTGTGCTTTCGATTGTGACGGTTATGCAGAGGATGCTTTACACCATAGGAAAGGCGGAGTACTGATTCAATGAAGGTGGACATGCACATCCACACCGTATACTCCGGGGATGCCACATGCAAGCCTTCTGGAGTTATGGAAGCGGCAAGAAGGAGGGGTCTTGACGGCATTGCTGTGACAGACCACAATACGACTAAAGCATGGAAAGAAACGCTTGCAGAGGGCAGAAAACATAGCATAGCAGTAATCCTCGGGGAAGAAATTTTAGTGGAATATAAGGGAAGACAAGTGGGAGAAGTGCTGGGCTATTTCATGAATGAGGAGATAAAAAGGGGGGATGTATACGAAGTGCTGGATGCAATTGCAAGCCAGGGGGCGCTGGCTGCTCTTTCCCATCCATTCTGCTTCTGGAGGGGCTTGAGGATGGATGCAGCTGAGTTAGTTGACAAAATTCAGGCAGTTGAGGTTTTCAACTCCAAGATGTATTTTAATTACCACAACCGCAAGGCGCTTGAGTTTGCAAGAAAGCACAAACTTGCCGAAGTTGGAGGCAGTGATGCGCATAGCGAGCATGAAGTTGGCGATGCATATACCCTTGCAGAAGCAAGCAGTATAAAGGAATTCAGGAGGGCAATGGAGAAAAGGAAAACAAAGGCTGAAGGAAATATTTCAGGCTACCTTCCTAGGTTATTTTCAAAGCTTGCTAGTTTGGGATAATCAGCCTCCTTTCTTTATAATTGATTTACCTCTTGGTGTGAGTTTGTAGAACACCCACTTCCTACCATCAACTTCTATTTTCTCGACAAGGTCCGCCTCCCGCAGCTTGTCAAGATGCTCCACTATTGTTGCTTTGCTCTTGTTGAGCTTTGAGCTTATGTCCGTCGGAGTCCTCTCCCCCTCAAGAAGAGTATTCAGAATCTCCATTCTCGTCCCTGATGATAGCGCGCGGTACACATCTGCATCACCAGGCTCCTTCTGGGCTGGGGCTCTCCTCAGCATACTCAGGACGACGAAAATGGTAAAAAGAACAAGAACTACTGCCACTGGTACTATTAAGTTTGAATTCGAAGGCTCGGTTCCAGTTGCTGGAGGTGACTGCTGGTTTGCGTTCTGAGGGGGTGTCTGACCGGTTGATGCGGGGGTGATTCTTACGACACCTCCCGCATTGCATAACAGCGCATTATCCCCAACAGAGAGGTAGTTTGCAGTTTTTTCATCGCTTATCAGGCTCAGGTATTCCTGCGAGCCGAACTGAACATTCCTCGTTGGCTCCATGCCATTGCATCCTGTGTCCTCCCATATGCCGCCGACAGAGACGAATGTTTTGTCACCGATAACCTTTGTTTCCGGAGCCTGGGAAGTCTGCTCTGCCATGCTGCTTGTTGCCTTGTATGCATTTGCCACTCCGTAGGAACCACCAGCAACAGTTGCTGCCATTGGAGCTATATCCATATTTCTTCTTATCTCATTCCCCTCTGGTGATTTCACAAGGTAGGATGTGTAAGGGGTAGGTATTCCATATTTTACGGCAAGTTCAGTAACCTGCTGCTTGAGTTCTGGAGTCTCCCCATCCAGAGTTATCTGGTCAAGCAGATAGCCAACCTTCCTCAGAGCCCATGTTCTCTCCACGAAACTGTTTGATGAAGTCTGAGGGAAGCTTACATCGTACTTCAGCTCCTTCTGCACCCCACCTACGGAACCTTTCAGCCTGACAGTTGCGTCTCCATAGCCGCTGTATCTGCCAGCAACTACCAACTGTGTTCCAAGGAATATGTCCGGTATCCTCTTTGGGAGGAGATCATATGTCGAAACTGCACCTTCCACGCCAACGCATGCTGTGCTACCCATCTCGCATACTACCGGAGCTGAGGAGGGGGTTATGGTGAGCCGCACATCTGAAAGCACCGGAGTTGAAACTCTGTCATAGAAAGACTTGAGTGTCATCTCCAAATCCGCTTCATTCTTTATGTATGTGGCTATTCCATCCCCGAATTCGTTTGAAAGCTTGTCGAGAAGCTCAAAATCTACGTCTTCGCCTACTCCAAACACGAAGAGTTTGAAATTCTTTCCACTTCCGTCTGCGCTGCCAGTCAGGGCCTTTAGTATATCTGTATTGGAGTGCCCCGTGGTGTCCCTGCCATCTGTGAGTATTATGACTAGGTGCATCCTGCTGTCGTTCTGGAACCATGCGATGGATTGCGCAAGAGGATCCTGTAGGTCTGTTGCGCCTTCCGCGGACATACCATCGACGAAATTCTTTGCGCCCTGGACTGAGCTTACACTCTGCAGGGTATCCGCATACCTCTTTGTAGTGCTTGAGAATGAGATTATGTTGAACCTATCCTCTCCGTTCAGCCTGTCCAGCCCGTACTTGAGAGCACTTTTCACCTGGTCAAGCTTGGTGCCCTCCATGCTTCCGGAGGTGTCAATAACGAAAACGACATCCTTCGGAATTGTTGTCTGGTTGACAATGGAGGGGTATATGAAAAGCAGGAAGTAGCCGCTCTCGTTGCTTTTTTGAGCCAGCAGCTTCACATCGTAATCCCTATTGCTTACACCATAGTAAAGCTGGAAGTCCTTATCCGGCAGTACTTTCTCCTCGTAGTAGGATACGACTGCCTTGCCGGTCTCTCCTCGCTGCACCGTTATGTTGTGCGTCGGCGAGTATATGAAACCCAAAGTGCCAGGTGCGTTTATGTTTATTGTTATATTCACCGGGTCTATAGGCTTTGTTGAATACCTCTCAGGGCTTAGGGGGTACATGTAGGTGTATAGCCCTGCGCTGGATGAGATTATCTGTTCGTAGGTTATCACGACCTTGACTGTTTTTCCTCTTGGGAGCACAATGCTTGAGGAGAAGGCATCCCTTCCGACATACTCCAAGAGAGATGCATCCCTCCTCTCAAGGACATACTGCTGGTAGGTTTTCTTTGCTTCCTCGCTTCCAAGAAGTGTTCCCTCAAGGGTTTTGCCATCAACTATAAGCTTGACATCCCTCACACCGCCTCCTGGGACTGGGAACATGTATACTCCTTCCAAATCCCTGTAACCGTCATTCCTGAACTCCTGCTCCACTCTTGTACGGGCGTACGTGTCATTTATTGTTACTGTAACATAGTGATTCAGTATGAGGGGGTACTGGTCCTCATGATGGATGGGTATGATCACTCCATCTGAATGAACGAAGCCTAGCAATAAGAAAAGCATCAGAATTGCAAACTTTGTCTTCATTATATCACCAAGATAGTTAGGCAATGAGGATATTTATAGCCTATTCGTTTTTGTTAGGCGCTTGCCGAACAATTCCCTTACACCTCGTCAATGCGCCTATTGAAAGCAAAAACGGTAATGTTAAATAGAATTGCAGTGCAAATGTTCTCCGCAAGAGGAGGTTGAATTGGAAGGCGGTTATTTCAGGTATGACAAGCTGCAGCCCAGAGAATACCAGCTCAGGATAGCTGAGAACGTTCTGAAAAAGGGCAATTCCCTAGTCATACTGCCAACCGGGCTGGGAAAAACCGCAATAGCACTGCTCGTTGCTGATAAATATCTCCAGCAGGGTAAGAGAGTGCTCTTCCTCGCACCAACAAGACCCCTGTGCGAGCAGCACAGGAAGAGCTTTGAGGAGCTTATGAAGCTCCCGAGTGAGGACATTCTGCTTATAACTGGCAAATTTGGGGCGGGGGAGAGGGAGGATTTGTGGAATACTGCAAAGGTTATTGTCGCAACCCCGCAGTGCGTGAAGAATGACTTGAAAAAAGGCAAAATGAAACTGGAATTCGGACTTGTTGTGCTTGACGAGGTGCACAGGGCAGTTGGCAATTATGCGTATACTTTCGTTGCAGAGGAGTGCAGGAAAGTTGGGCTTCACCTGCTCGGTCTGACTGCATCACCTGGAAGCTCCAAGGAGAAGATTGAGGAGATGAGCAGCCTTCTTGGAGTTAAGAATATAGAGATACGGGATGAGGCTGATGAAGATGTGAAGGAGTATGTCCAGCCTCTTGACATCCACTGGGAGACCGTTGATTTTCCAGCTGAGATGGATGAGGTGAGAAAGCTTCTGGAAGATGCAATGGAGGATAGGCTGGAGGTGATGAGGAAGTTCGGGTGGATAAATGCCAAGAGCTTCCGCTCCCTGGGGAAGAAGGTGCTCCTGCTGGCCAGGAGCAAAATTGAGAGGACTTCAGGAGGAGTAAAGTATATGGGTCTGTCGCAGTATGCCGCGCTGATGAATCTCACTCACGCGCACGAGCTGCTTGAGACTGAGGGCGCTTCAACTTTCCTGGAGTTTTTCAAGAGAATGGAAGCCCGCGAGCAGAAGAGCAGGGCGGTTGTCAGAATATTGAAGGATTACAGGGTTGTGCAGGCTTTGGAGAAGGCTAGGCAGCTGAAGATTGACCACCCGAAGCTGGACAAGCTGCGCCAGCTCATAGAGGGGAGGAAGGACAGGATATACATAATTTTCGTGCAATTCAGGGACCAGGTTAAGAAAGTGGTTGAGGAGCTAAACAAGATACCTGGAGTGAAGGCTGAGAGGTTTGTTGGAAAGCGTGATGGTGTAACACAGGAGGAGCAGAAGGATACTATAGAGAGGTTCAGGAACAGGGAGTTCAACATACTTGTGGCAAGCTCTATAGGGGAGGAAGGGTTGGATATACCTGCCGTGGACTGCGTCATCTTCTACGAGCCAATACCGAGCGAGATAAGGAACATCCAGAGAAGAGGCAGGGCCGGGAGGACCAGAGCCGGGGAAGTGATAATACTCATAACAAAGGACACGCGGGATGAGGCGTACTACTGGGTTTCAAGAAGCAGGGAGAGGAAGATGAAGAGGATAGTAAAGGGAATGCAGAACAGGTTCGGAGGAGAAGTTAAAAAAGTAAAGGGGCAGAGCAGGCTATCTGACTTCGGCTGAGTTCAGGTACTAAAAACTGATTTTCACTCCTAAGAGCATTAGGAGGAGTATAGTTGCCAGTCCCGGAAGACCGAATAATGCCACAGGCACTATGGTTGGCCATATGGGGATAGCTTGTAGGGATTGGATGTGCAAAGATGTCCCTATTATATTGAGTAGGAAGAGGCATACAACCCCCACTATGGAGTTGAGTATGATTGTTAGGAGCCACTTGAATCCCACTCTTGCCAGCTTGAAGAAAAGCACTATCCCAATTACTAAAAAGAATATGAATACCAATGAAGTGCAGATTAACGCAATGTCAAATGCCATAATACCACCTAGGAGTTATCTCAGATGGGGTTTAAAAGTTTGACGCATTCTATTCAGTTGTTCTGCCGTCAAACTCCTCCGGGCTTGCAATTGCCTCTGCCTTTGTCTTCCTCACTACTTTGTCTTGGTGCTCGGGAGGGGAGTAAATGGTGTAGAGCTTGAGCTCCGAAGTTTTGGATGTATTGATCACGTTATGCTTTGCGCCCGCAGGGACTATTACTCCATCCCCATCCTTGACAGGGTATTCATTTCCGTCAATAACCACCTTTCCCTCTCCTGCTTCAAATCTGAAGAACTGATCCCTATCCTTGTGCACCTCCATGCCTATCTCTTCCATGGGCTTGAGGTTCATCAAGACCAGCTGGCTGTTCTTCCCGGTGTACAAAACTCTGCGGAAATCTGAGTTTTTCCTAGTCTCCTTTTCAAGAGCTGTTGCATACCCTTTCATATTCGTCACCTCTCAGTTACGATTTCAGTTTCAAGGTATATTAATATTGACTATATTCGAGTAAAGCTAGCTTGAATATTTAAAAGAGATACATACGCCAGTTTGGGACAGACTCTGTTTCTTTAGGTTTTATAAAGACAAAAAGGCATAATTTAACCATGCCAGAAAACGTCAAATTTACGGAAGAGCGAAACTCGGAAGAAAAGGTACCGAGAAGGGAGCACCTCCAGCCTATCAAGGAGATTATCCACCAATTACATAAAAAGAAATTTGTCGAGCCAAGTTCAGTGAAAGCTGTGCTGCTGTATATAGAAATGGATTGGGGGAGCGGTGAGCTGCAGAAATGGGCTGATGAGGTTGAACGGAAAAAAGAGAGACTAGAAAAAAAGTTTAAGGTAAATGAGAAGCTCACCACTGAGATAAAAAGCATAATTGAGAGAGTGGGCACAGGTGTTCTAAGCGAGGATGAAATGAAAGAGGCTGAGAGGAGATTCAAAGGAGCGAAATATGCGTGGAGCCGCTATTCCATTATCCCTCTTATTGTCAAGGGTGGGCAAACAGCAGGCCATATTGAGCTGCTTAGAACTGCCCCGTTATTGGATGAGGTAGCGAGTTACGGGATAAAACTTCACGAGTCCGCCCATTTTATTCATCTTTTCATAGTTGAGAAGCGCCTTGAGAGCGGGGATATCAAAGACCCGATAATGAAAAGGCTTTATGAGTACATGCACGGGAAATATAGCAACGAGATAATTGATGCCGCGGTGCGCGGCTATATCGGCCCGCGATATCAGGAGACCGTGGCGGAGGCTCTCATGTACTGCGTGCTGCACAAGGGCGAAACACCTGACAAGCACAGGGATTTCAGGGTGGCTGACGAATTCAGGCTGCTCGGACATGACGTCAAGGAGCTGGGAAACCTTTTCAAAAGCAACCCTGAGACATTCAGAAAGCTCGTGGAAAACCCCTCATGGTGGGTGGAAGCTGGCAGCGTTGAAAAACTTGTTGAAAAGTTGAAGGAACCGGGCTAGTGACAATCTTAAAAAGGAGAAAAGGCATAATTTAGGATATGCCAGCATACAAGAAAGAGAAGGCGGAGGGCATATCAGAAAGCCACCCTGCTTCGAAAGTTGACGTCTTCCCAGACCACCTAAACACCAAGATTGGGGATTACAAAGTTCGCATAGACAAGGATGGGGTAAAAGCAAGGAAGGAAGTAAAGGACCTGACGGTTCAACTTGCGCGGATGGATTATGAACAGTGGTATTACCCGTCGTTAGGTCCGAATTTTGTAGATAAGAAAGAAATTAAGGTGCCTTCCATTGATCTTGTCGTATCGTTCAGTTTTGAAGACCTATCCAGTATAGCCGAGTTGAAGCCTAATGAGCTTAAGGGATATCCTGAAAGGACCTCCCAAAATTGGATAAATGTGAACGTTTCTGCAAAATTCCTTATTGACGATAGGGAGATGGATATGAAAGGATTCACCAGGGGAGTTGTCAAGCATTCAATGCCTCGTTGGCTTACTGACGCCAAGGAATCCAAGCTTCGTGATGCCATTATTCTTGATGATGATTTCCGCGGCAAGCTTGCCGGTGACATCAGGATGCTTGCCAGGAAGGTTGACTGGATGCTGAAATTCGACCCAAATGCCTCTGTGTCATTCAAAGCGCTAATGGCTGCAAAGAAGGCGGGGATAGAAAACTTCGACAGAGAAGTCGAGAGTCTGACAATACAGGTTTTGGAAATATCAGAGAAATGCGATGTTTTCAAGAACCCGGACGCCCTGCTTCAACTGGCCGTTAAGGCAAGGGAACAGGAAAATGGCGAAGCCATAGTTCTTAAACTTGGCGTCGACCTTTTCATGGCAGCCCAATTCATCCGAGATGAAGCTAATAAGACGACTGACCCCGCTGCCAAGGCTTTCCGGGAAAACCAGGCAAAAAAACTGTATGCGCTTAGCCAGCTATTCCATGATTACGCTCTAAAGGACTTGAATGAAAAGAGAGACAAGAAGTCCAAGAAGGAGTCATAGACGTTTTTCTGACATTTCTGAAATCATCTAGGCTTTCTTCTGGTTGAGGTAATGTAACTATGGTTACACAAACTACATGGAAAGGAAGTCAGTTTCTTTATGGTTTATAAGCTTAAAACGAGCAATTTTAGCATGCCAGAAGCGCACAAGAAAGCAGTCTATACGCAGTCCTTGATAGACAACCCTAAGCTTTCAGAAGACAAGGTAACCGGTGAGTTCAAGGGATTCCCACTAGAATACAGGAACGGCGTGATATACCTAAGCAAGGAATACCACCACATACATGCAATTATAGAGTGGTGGGATGAGGGAACGAAGGATTTTATCAAGAGACCGGTGGTATTCGATTCAGTCAAGGTTACTGCGGAATTCAGGGGGAAGGAATTCGCACATGGATTCTACGGGGAGGATATAACAATTGACTGCGGTTACGCCACTGCGGAATTCAAGCTTGACGGGAAGAAGTACAAGGTGGATTACGGCATATTTGAAGGCGACAATTCTAGTTGGTATCTGAACTACTACTCGGACTTCGACAATGACAAGAAAAGACTGTATTTCATGCGTCATTTCAACAGCAGAGTCATGGATGATTTCGTCCCATTCAGGGACCATGGGCTTGTGGATGTCCTCAGGTTTGACAAGCATGTTGCTCCGCTCTTCGAAATTGAGCTGGAAACAAGAAAGAAAAAGCATGAACTGGTTGAAGACTTGAAGCTGGAGGCGCAACAGATTGGCAGGCAATACGACATAGAAAGAAACCCCCTTCCTCTGCAGCCGATATTCAAGAGGGCCAAGGAAGCAGGGGTGGTTGATAAACTCATAGGCGGACTGAGGAGGTGGGCCATGGACAGAAGAGAGCACATGTCAGATTGGGGAGAGGAGACGAGGTGGGTTTCGATTGAAGAGATTGCAAGCGGAAGGAGAAGGGAGAGCTTTGAGGACTTGGCAAGGAGGACTCAGGCAGAGAGGCTTGACAAGATAGCAGATGCGCTTCAGAAGTTCAACCAGAAACCCACTAAACAGCAGGAGAAGGAATCTGCGGAATGGCTTGCCTTCGACAATGCGTTGAAGAAGGTTGATGGAATGATGGCTGAGGAAAAGGACTGGAGCAGGGATACTGGTAAATTTGCCGCTCGTGTCATTGAGGAGATAAAGCCCATATGCGAGCCGAGAAAGTTTGCGGAAACCCTGAAAAGACTCATGGAGTTCAAGAAGGATGATGGAGTGGTTGAGCAACTCTCTGCACTTTACAGCCCTATGTATTTCAGGAACTTCATCAGAATGATGGGTGGGGATATCAGCAATGAGGAACTTGAGGAGCTGTTCGGAAAGGGAAAGGAGCGCCTGGGAGAGTATGTGAGAGGCGTGGCTGATGAGACCAAGGGGAGGGAGCTTCTTCTTTTGAGCGAGGAGATTCTGAAGAGATGCTGAACAGCCAGCACACGGGCTCCTGACAGGAAGTTTGGGAGGGGGCAGCAGACGATTAGCGGAAAGTTACCCCTTGCCAATGTTTTTAAACGACAAACCTAGTATCAATACAGAGGCGGGGTAATTGGATGTTCTTTTAGATACAAATGTCTACCTGGCGCATATAAAAGGTGAAATGCAGGGCTCTCATGCAAAAATTATACTGGAAAGGGTGGCAGCAGGGGAGCTTGCCCTTTGCTACAACGGCATAATCCGGATGGAAATAGAGAGAAAGTATGGGTATTACCTAGAACCGTTTTGCGCCATACTCGAAGAGCTGAGAAAATTAGGCAGAGTTGTGGATGTTGAAATCACAAATGAGATGAGTGAAAAGGCAATACAACTCGATAGGAAGCTGATAAAATACAGAAGAGGAAAGGAAGAAAGATTCGGAAAGATTGATTGCTTGCTGATACTTCTTGCAAAGAAACATGGATGCATGCTTGTGACTATTGAGAAAGAATTAATTGAAGCCGCAAGAGAAGAGGGAGTCAAGGCAGTCAGTCCAATGGATCTAGCGATGAGTTTCTAGGTTCGCTTCCTTTATGAGCATGCCCAGAGCTTTACGTTCATTGTTATCCGCCCTCTTTAGAAAATCTTTCCACAACGATTTTCTGGCTGCCCTTCCTAGTTTTGCTGCGCTCTTTGCTCTATCTCGTTTAACACTCCCGAAAGTCTCCTCAATAATCTTTAATGCCCTTTGTCTTAAAAGTTCAGTCTTTCCTAATTTACTCATATCTTTTACGGCCTCACTTCTAGAGGTATAGTATCCTTCTTTAACCAGAATATCTATCTCCTCAACGTCTTTTACTGCATACCGAACTGGTACGACAATGGATTTCATTGTATACTAAAGCGTATACAGTATTTAAAAGCTTTTGCTGTTCGTATTAAGCCGAATTGTTATTTCATCAAGATTGATAGAATGACCAAGAGGGACGGGGGAATGTAACCCGGGTTACAAAGCAGGCTTAAATATCGGGAAAGGCATAATTTAAGGCATGACAGAGGCAAAAAAGCCGGCTGCCAGCATGAGAAAAGATATAGAGCGGCAGCAGGAGAAGATGAGGGAGCTGTTCGACGAGCTCAAAGAAACCGTGAGCAAACCCAAATGGGATGAGAAGCCGAAGGGGTTCTTCACCGCGCTTGAGAAAAAGCTCGGCAACTAACCTTAAGGCAACGGATATAATACACTTTGTCACGGCGGGTGAATCAAAATGTAACATTATACTGACTTCAGATGATGACTTTATTTCAGAAGGTACAAGATTTCTAAAGATGAAAAAAGAAGATGACAAGCTAAAGTTCTGTAAGCCTATCGAAAAGAATGTGCTAGATGCAGTTGATAATCTCACTAAAAAAGTTCCTTAAAGTATATAGATTTTTGTGTATAATATAGCATCCGTGAATCACTCGAAACCGTCCGGTTTTGCCAGAAAAAGCAAAAAAAGCGGTAAAATCCGGCAGAACAGGCAGTATCTCTCCAACTTCTTCAAAAATCCTGAAAAGCCAGCCTAGACCGGAGAAGCCGGCTCAGGCGTAAGCCTCTTCCGGCTGCGCCAAAGCGCAGCAAGTGTTAGTTTGACCGTTTCACGATGAAGAGAAAAAGCAGGTGAAACGGTAACCGATGCTGCTCAGACGTAAGCATATTCCGAACTGCCTACCGTTTCGACCGATTCTACAGACGTGTTTTATACCCTAGCAGAAATTTGAAAAAAAGCAGAAAGCTTACGCTATACTCGCAGTCAATGACTACTGCCCACCTCCCTACTTACTCAGAGCTTTTGCTATTACTATCAGAACTGGTGTTATGATTGTCAGTGCTACTGCAGCTGTTATAACTTGTAGTATCTGAGAACCTAGTGGATTACTGGTTGTTATTAGATAGAGTGCTGCTAGTACGATGATTGCAACTGTTCCACTTGCAATTCCAATTCCAAATATCTTCAGTGAACTCATGCCTTTCACCTCCAGCCCTTACTCGCTAGAAAGGTTTTTAAATCGCCTCTTACAAAACTAGTAACAGTTATGTAAGAGGTGGTAGCGGGAGAGGTCATGGTTACACGTGTACCCTCCCCCATCTCTTTCTAGTTTTCAAAACTGCTATAATTTTGGAAGTAAAAGTTTTAATAACATATTGTCCAACAAATTCAGTCGCTCCGACGAGAAGATGCCGGAATGTGAGTTCTGCTGGTTCAATCGAAGTATTTTATACCCGAATTGAAGATGCTGGTTTTTGTGCGAGTTGAGAGGCAGATATTTAAACCGAAAAATGCATAACTTATTCCGAGTGATGAGCCGGCAGCTTTCCCGCAAGGGAGGAAGTTCCACCCATCGCGAAGGCTGAGGGAACCTAAGGTTCGGACGGGAACAGAAACGAGACTGGCCGATTCAGATGAGGATGAAGCAATGAGATGGGTCGAGCCGGGTGAAACGCGCCCGTCGCAAAAGCAGGATGTGCGATGCAAGGCCTTTGAGCCGCTTAGTCCAATGCTGTCTAAAACAAAAGGTGGGCTATGGCTCGTCACTCTTTCTGCTTGCTTGGCTTCTTTATGACAGGTTTTTCCTCTGGCTTTGTTTTCTGTAAAGTAAGCGCAAGCGACCATCCGATGGTTACTCCGCAGACCCACAAAAACCCGAAGATTATAGGACTGATGTCGGAATGGTATATCGGGCACGCATCCAAAATTCCAAATAGGGGTTTGTTGTATGGCCTTCCGGAGGTGCAGTGGAAAATGAATGGTATCAGCGCCAGTATGGCAATGAAGAAAAGGAAAGTGAGAATCCCGCTGGCAATCAGATCTATTGAATCCAGATGGTATATTCTCACCGCAGCGTAGCCGCCGCTGATAAAAATGATAAGGACAGCCAGCAGATACCCGAAGTAAAAGTTGCTTCCAAATGCAAATTGAGAGTAGCCCGGGAGAGAATCGTACATGGGCTCGGTTATTGCGTATATGAGAAATATCAAAGCCACTGGAATAAGCGATGCTTTCAGCATTTTCTTCCATTCCATGAGACCACCCATCAGATATGCCATTCCGAGATTTATAAAGTTTCACACCGGGGGCTTTTTTTCCAGCAGAATGCGCTTATAACTCCGTATGGATTACCTTGAGGAGCAGACCGTCCTTTATCTTTTCGAACAGCACAAGGTCCTTGTCATGAATCTTCTCCTCCTCAACCAGCTTCTCAGGCAGTGTGACCACTTTTGAATGCCCCACCACCCTCACCCTCCTGGCCAACGACTTCCTCCTGCCGGTCAGGACTTCCCACCTCAGCATTTCGCTTGAGGGAAAGAAGGTCTCGGAGCAGCCCTGGCACTTCCATCCTCTAATCCTGACGCCTTCGCTTACTTCCGTGTATTTTTTCAACGGTCCTTTGCAGATTGCGCATCTTTCCATAAACATCACCTCACAAGCTTCAGATGAATTAATATAATCTCCTTGTCAGTTTCGGCATAGACAAGCTCCCAAACTCCATTTTTTGCTTTCCTCTCAACCCTTACCTTCTCCTTGGATTCCTTCTCATGCTCTCCTTTCTCCAGGATTTCCAGAACAAAATCCAGATTTTTCCTGTATATGTTGTAAAGTTCATTCTTGAAATGCCCTGTCTCAATCAAATCTTTGTTCTTGAATCGCAGCTCTTCAGGCATATATCTCAACTGAGTAAAGTATATACTCTTGGATATTTATATATCTTTCTATAATTGAGGCTTTGCTGTAGTCCAATGCTGTCTAAAACAAAAGGTGGGCTATGGCTCGTCACTCATTATTGTTTATTGTGTTCAGGCGATTCCGTACTGTTTTTTTATCTCCTCGAAAGTAGGCAGGGCAAACTCCTTTCTTGCTTTTACTACTTCCTGAAAATCCTCAGGATTGACCCCGAGCTTCTTGGCTATGTCCTTCACATCTAACAGCTTAACCTTTGAAAGCTTTACTACTCCGAACCAGTGCATCGCCCTCACGTCATCCCAGAGAAGCTCGCCATTGGGGTTTTTCGCCAGCTCTTCTATTATCTCCTTCCTGGCTGCATAAATCTTGTCGTCATCCCCGAGAATCCTGTTGTTGAAAAAAAGAAAGATTTTCGCAAACGTGACTTCCTCCATGTCTTCAGATTTTTTGCTGCCATCTGAAGGTTTGAAATTTCTTATTCTCTCTTTTGTTTCCTCAAGTTCGAAGATACGACCTCTGAGTTTCATGTTTTCATCTCCAAACTCGTGCATCACCAAGCTCGTTTCATGGTTATTGCTCTCATCCCTCAGTAGGACATGCACATCAACATCGCTCCTTGCCCCTGCGGTTCCTTTTGCCCAGCTCCCCATAAATGAAAGTCCTATAAACTTGTCCCCGTTAATGAATTTTAGCGCTTTCTCAGCTCTCCCCAGCAGCTCTATGAGTTCTTCATAGCGCTGTTTTTCCAAAGCAGTGCCCTTTCTACCTATAAACTCCGGGTATTCGGCTGACTTGAGGACTTCCGCCCTTGCGGCCTGCTTCAGCTCATTCTTGAATGACTTCGTGAGAAACTTTTCAGCAGCAGCCCTTTCGTCATCTGACAGGATGCTTTTCTTCAGGGCTTCCTTGAAGTCTGAGCCTATCTCATCCCTGAGTTTTTGCTCTATCTGCTTGTCCTTTGAAATTTTCTGCATGTCTAGATTAGGCATTTCTTTCTATTTAATCTTGCCTCCCCCCCAACAACCAAATTAACCAGTAAGATTTCCCACCGGGGGCTTTTTTCCAGTTATGTAACCATGGTTACATTGCCTTGACACGGATTTATTTTGTTACAGTAACAAAAAATGCCTCTTTTCGTGCTGATTTTGTTATAATAACAAATTAACTAGTCCGCCCCGCACCAGAATCCGCCGTACT
The DNA here is from genome assembly GCA_963760615.1 of uncultured Microcaldota archaeon. Taxonomy (GTDB): domain Archaea; phylum Micrarchaeota; class Micrarchaeia; order Burarchaeales; family Fermentimicrarchaeaceae; genus Fermentimicrarchaeum. The sequence goes on from CAVXDX010000012.1 coordinate 36,158, forward strand.
TCTTTATGTACTTCTCCTCCTGCTTGAAATGCTTCCTGCAGAGGTAGCTCCATCCCGAGTCCTTTCCGATGTGGTAAACCTCCTTGAATGGTTCATCGGTGCAGCCCTTATAATCGCAGAAATGCCCCTCCATGTATCTTCTGGCGCATTTCTCGGAGCAGAACTCGCCGTATTTCTTCAGGGAGACTGCCTTCCTGCCCGTTTTTCCATCGCACCATCTGCACTCTCTTTCTCTACGCATGGTATGCAACTGCCTTTATCGATTTCCTATGGGCCGCTCCTTCACCGACGGATTGTCTTATCAGCGCAAGCTCTATCTTCTTTATTTCTTGCACTATTGGGCTTGCCTCGTTGAGCTGGTAGAGCTTTATCCTGCCAATCTGCCTTGTCACTTTCATTATGTTCCTTTCCTCAAGCCTGTCCCAGTATTTGTACAGGGTCGTCCAGCCAACTCCCGAGCCATTTGCTATTTCCTTCTTGGTGAAATCCCGCAGTCTGTTCTCCAGTAGGAAATCAATTATTCTGAATAATGGCGTGTCCCCGAAAAATTCAAGAAGAAGGGAACTACCACCGCTAGGGTCGCCAAGACTCACTTATATCACCTCTAAGCATTATTATTAACAGTTAATAGTTAACACACAAAAGTATTTAAATGTTCGCTAATAAATATATGAGCATTCTTCAAAAAGAACAGTTGGAGAGTAGTCTGAGGTGACCGTGACTCCAACGGAGAATACGTATGAGTGAGATTGACAGGGCATATTCAAAAGAAGAGCTTAAGGCGCACATTCTCTATAAGCTTGCAAGGAGGAGGATGTGGGGAGGCAAACACCTCCCGATTATGTATGTCCGTTCTGGAATTCCTCAGAAATATTTGAGTCAGTTAGATGAGATTGCGAAGGAACTTATAAATGAAGGACTTCTCATTCAAGCTCCGAAAACAGGCCAGCTTCATGTCTCACTCAATCCGCGTATGAAGAGGGAAATAATTGAGCTGATTGAAAGACATTTCGGAAAAGTTTACTGGTGAAACACGAGCCACTCACCCTTTTAAATTTTCTATTTCACAACTAATACGCCAAGGCCAAGGTAGCTCAGCTTGGTTAGAGCACCAGACTCATAAGCTCAGCTTCATGAGTGATGAGCGCTATGCGCGATGATATGCTGCGTAATCTGGGTGTCGCGAGTTCAAATCTCGCCCTTGGCACTATTTCTTCTGTGAATGAGACTCCAGCCAGTCATTGAACTCCTTCTCCAAGTCCTCATGCACCTCTGGAGGAGCTGCTGGCGGCTGGGCTGGCGGGGCTGGAGGAGGCGGCTTGGGTGCTTCCTCCTTTCTGGGCTGCCTCTTTACAAACGGCAACGCAACAATAACCAACGCGACAATAACGAGCAGGACAACGAACGCGCCTCCAAGGACAAGGAGGGTGTTATCGCCTCCTGAAGAAGTCTGGTTTGAGGAGGAGTTCGTTGAATTATTTTTAACAGGTATGATGACTGATTTATTAGGTGCACTGACTGGGCACTTCCCAATGGAGTTCACCGATGAGTGTATTGAGCTGTTGGCATCTCTGAGCTTTGAGAATGCGACTGTATAGTCATCCGAAGCCAGAGCCTGCGCTGCCTCACTGACAGATTCATTGGCGCTGCTGAGCTGCGACTCTGAGAGGGTGACATTTGAGCCGCATTTCCTACCCTCTAGGATGACTTTCGCGACAGACGCAATTCTGAGCGCAGTGTCGTTTATGAGGGATACCACAGCGCTGCAGTTTTTCTTCAACAGCATGAGAGACTCATTTGCAGCGTGAATTGAATTGGATGCGTCTATCATGTAACTCCATGAGGAGGAGAGCTGGCATTGCCTGAGGGAGGTATTCGCTGCGGAGAGGTTCTGCAATGCACTTCCAAGGTAACCCTTCACTGGAAGCATGCCGCAGCATGAGCTGCCGTAGCAAATTCCCCCAAGCGCATTGCTCACCTGTTTGAAACCATCTTCCGTGCTCTGCATTCTGGAGAGAACATTCATTTCATAGGGCGAGGTATGATAGCTCATAAAGATATCAAAAGATGTCGTGTAGTTATAACCCCCATTACTGCCGATGACTATCACGTTTGTGGGTGAGGAGCCGTTCAGGCCTCCCATCATGGTGTATACCCTCAGCGTGCATGAAGCTGTGCTGGATGATGGCAGTACATTGTTGGTGCCTATGCACCTAATCAAGCCACCATCCCTGTAGAAGCCGATGCTAGGGTCGTACCACTCATAGGAGAGTGTGAGGGGGCGCGAGGAAGGATTTATGACTGCTATGCTGAATTCCACAGGATTGGGGTTGCCGTCTCCCCTGCAGTTGCAGCCGCTGAATGATACTGTGCCTGTCTGGTAGGCAATAAGCTGCTGCGCACTAGCCATGCCTATGAAAGCCAGCAGGATAATCAGCTTTAACTTCATCAGTTCACCACTATAAATTTTGGGCGGGAGAGTATTTAAGGTTTATTTTTCATATCACTAGCGTGATACCCGAGAACCACCCGAGGAGGAAATCCCTCCTTTTGAGGGAGAAGCTTATTGAGGGGTACAAGAAAGGGCTAGTATCCGATGAGGGGCTCATAGCCCATGGTAGGGGGGAGGCTTTTTATTACCTTCTCGGAGAGAGAACGAGGGAACCTGCTAAGAGAGCAATAAGGGCAGCTGCGGCAGCGCTGCTTCTCGCAAAGAATCCTGTGATTTCTGTGAACGGCAACGTTGCTGCGCTTGCAGCAGAGAGCGTCGCCGAGCTTGCAAGGGAGATTAATGGCAAGATTGAGGTGAACCTATTCTACAGAACGCGGGAGAGGGCGGAGAGGATAGGGGGACGCCTCAAGCATGCGGGTGCTGAGAATGTTCTGGGCGTGAATGACGCCTATGCTCGGATACCGGAGCTGTTCAGCGAGAGAAGAAAGGTGAGCGTGGAGGGGATTTACCTTGCAGACTGCGTGCTCATCCCTCTTGAGGATGGGGACAGGTGCGAGGCGCTTGTGAAGATGGGGAAGAGGACTATTGCCATAGACTTGAACCCTCTTTCAAGAACCGCAGTAAAGGCACACATAACAATAGTTGATGAACTGACAATGGCCCTGCCCTTGCTTATCAAGGAGGTTAAGAACCTTAGGGTGAAGGATGATGCTTATTTGGAATCGATTCTTAAGAGCTACAACAACAAGAAAGTGCTTGCGGATATGAGGAAGCTGATAAATCTATAGTCTGCAAATGTCCGCTATCAATAAATCTTTGACTGCATGGGCTGGCTGTACACTATTTTTCCTCTTGAGATTGTCATCACAGGCACTCCAACAGTCTGGAAGCCTTCGAAAGGAGTCCACTTGCACTTTGTGTACAACTCCTTGGCATGTATCTCCCGCTTCTTGTTCAAGTCAACAACCACTATGTCCGCATCACTCCCCTCTGCAAGCACCCCTTTCTGTGGATACAAGCCCATCCTCTTTGCAGGGTTGATGCTGAGCAACTTTGTAAGCTTATAGAGGTTTATCCACCTCCTTTTCACAGCAGTCAGCATGAGAGGAAGCATCGTCTCTATGCCCGGAACTCCTGCGGGAGCCTCCCAGTAGGGCTTCTTCTTCTCATCCTTGGTGTGGGGTGCATGGTCGCTTGCAACAATGTCAACAACACCTGTTTTTATGCCCTTCCAGAGAGCAGCCTGGTCCTCCCTGCTTCTGAGAGGAGGGTTCATCTTACCGAAGTTCCCAAGCTCCTTCATATTCTCTTCGGTGAGGAATAGGTGGTGTGGCGTGACGTCGCATGTCACATCCATCATCCGCTTCATGCTTCTCACAAGCCTCAGAGACTCCTTTGTTGAGAGGTGAGTGAGGTGCAGCTTGACACCCGCAGCCATTCCGAGCTGCAGTGCAGTTGCAACTGCAACAGATTCTGAGAGCGGCGGGCGTGCTGCCGGATGCAGGAGAGGGTCGTTCCTCTTCTTCAGCTTCTCCCTGAAATATGAGTTTATATCCGCATCCTCAGCATGCGTTATGGCAACCTTCCCAGTCTTTGTTATCTCCTCATAGGCCTCAAGGAGCTCATTCTTGCTAACCTGCAGCTCCCCGAAGGACTCGCACATGAATATCTCGCCGAAAGCCCCTACTGCATTGGCCATGCCTGCAAGCTCGTGTATATTGCCCTTCCTCACTCCTCCGCATATTCTGTAGTCTATCACGCATTTTGAGCTTGCCAGCCTGCTCTTCTCCTGAATCCTCTGCAGGGTGGTTGTAGGTGGCATGGTATTCGGCATTTCAAAAACTAGAGTTACACCTCCGTGGGCAGCAGCTTTGCTGCCGTTCTCCCAGTCCTCCTTGTACTCCATCCCTGGCTCGCGGAAGTGCGCGTGTATGTCAATCACGCCAGGCAGCATCACCTCCTTCTTGAAGACAAATGTCTTCTCAGCTTCCTCGAGGTGCCTGCCAACCTTAGCTATTTTCCCCTCGCTTATTCCAAGCTCGCATTCCACAAGCCTCCTATTCAGCAATGCGTGCCCGGCAAGCTTTAGCTCGTACATACGACCACTAATTTATTAATGGCACCCATTTAAATTTATGGATGTTGCCACGGCACTTGGAGTCGCAAGCAATGCAATGGGTCCTGTAACAAGCTTCATGGCCAGCCAGAATATCGGCATTCTCACTACATTTTCACTCTTCGCAGACCAGTACACCTACGCAGTGCTGCCTGCATTGATTATAGTTTTCTACAAGAAGCTTGGGAGGAGAAGGGTGGCATCTCTTGCACTGTGCATGCTACTGCTTTACATATCCGTAACATCCCTCAAAATATTTTTCCACGAGCCAAGGCCATGCAATGAATACCTCAAGACAAGCTGCCCTGAGGATTACTCCCTTCCGAGTGGGCATGCGTCGGTTGCTTTCGCGTTTGCATTCTTCTCTGTCGGCACGGTTGCCTTCCCATTCTATTATGTGAGCGCCTTCCTTATTGCACTGAGCAGAATCTACCTGGGGGTGCATACGCTCAATGATGTTGCGGGCGGAGCAGTTGTAGGCATTTTCAGTTATTTTGTTTCCGAAAAGGTGGTTGGAGCATGCTTGAGATACGTAGGAGGTTAATCCACATATCGGTTGGGTTGTTTATTATAGCAGCTCTCTCTATCTGGGGGGCTGGCTACTATGAATACGTAGAGGGAACACTTTTTGCGATGTTCCTTGTTGGGCTGTGGATAACTGACCAGAAGCTGAAGAGGAGGAAGCTGCCTGTTGTGGATTACATGCTTGAGATGTTTGAGAGACCGCATGCTCTCCCAACTTATGGGGCTTTCTGGTATGGGATGGGCGTGCTGCTGTTGTTTTCATTCATGAAGGACTTGAACTACATACAAGCAGGAATAGGCATTCTGGCCATAGGGGATGGCATAGCAACATTGGTTGGCAGGAGCGGGAATATAAGAATTTTCTACAACCCGAACAAAACCATTGAGGGGACTGCTGCTTTCTTCATTGCCAGCTCCCTTGTTGCATATATTTTCCTTGGAAGCGCAGGAGTTATGCTCTCCCTGCTCTGCTCGCTTGCGGAGAGTGTGGACTGGGGAGTGGATGACAATTTCATCATTCCTTTAACATGCGTGCTGTTCTATCTTTTAGTATAGAAACTATGCAGTTTTACAGTATACTTTAGCAAGCACAGTATAAAGTACTACACGCGGTAACGCATTGGTAGTCGGTTCCCGTGTGGCAGAAGTTATCGCAGTTGCAACAGACCTGAGACCCAGGACAAGTACCAGTTGGATGTGCGTTATCACAAGCGCCAGCTGCTGACTGACATGTTCCTCCGCTGCATGTACCTGATTGGCATACTCCAGGGCATAGGCATGCTTGCCCGTTTGCTAAAGAACCTGCGGTTATGCAGTATGAAGCACCTGTACCTCCTCCCTTGCACATATTGGCGCACTTATAGTTGTTGGTTGCGCCGCATGCTACTGCATTGCAACTGTTTGAACTGCAGGTACCACAGACTGCACAGGCAGCTGTTGATGAAACTGCAGTGCATGATGGGGTTGATGTGGTGGTAGTGCAGCCTACTGTTGGGAAATAGTGGGTTGCGTCGCAGTTTGTGATTGGGTTGGATGAGCAGGTGGCGAGAGTGCCAAAGTAATAGCCGCAGAGACTGGGTGTATTTGCGTAGTATCCTTGGCATACGCCGGGGTTACCCGAACATGCTCCTGAAGTGCACATTCCAGCGCAGTAGCAGGTTGCTCCTGTTCCGCCTTTGGCTACGCAGTTTCCTCCACCTGTTCCTAGACCATTGCATACACTGGGACTAGTACAGCCATAGCCGTTTGTTGTACCGCATGATTTTGTACCGCAGGTATCACCAGTGCCGGTGCAGTCTCCGCATACCGCGCAATAGCCTGAAACACATGATAGCTGAGCGCCTAGTATGCAGGTTGGTTGTGATGCGCTGACTTTATAGCCTGATGCGCAGAATGCATTTGCGGGTCCGCATGAGGCAGAATTTCCATAGTAATAGCCGCAGAGATTTGGTAATGACTGGTAATAGCGTGAGCATTTATGGGTGGTGGTATTGCAGACCAGCCCACCTGTGCACATTTCAGGACAGTAACAGTCAGCTCCCTCAGTGCTGGATGGGGGTACGCAGTTTCCTCCACCTGTTCCTAGACCATTGCATACACTGGGACTAGTACAGCCATAGCCGTTTGTTGTACCGCATGATTTTGTACCGCAGGTATCACCAGTGCCGGTGCAGTCTCCGCATACCGCGCAATAGCCTGAAACACATGATAGCTGAGCGCCTAGTATGCAGGTTGGTTGTGATGCGCTGACTTTATAGCCTGATGCGCAGAATGCATTTGCGGGTCCGCATGAGGCAGAATTTCCATAGTAATAGCCGCAGAGATTTGGTAATGACTGGTAATAGCGTGAGCATTTATGGGTGGTGGTATTGCAGACCAGCCCACCTGTGCACATTTCAGGACAGTAACAGTCAGCTCCCTCAGTGCTGGATGGGGGTACGCAGTTTCCTCCACCTGTTCCTAGACCATTGCATACACTGGGACTAGTACAGCCATAGCCGTTTGTTGTACCGCATGATTTTGTACCGCAGGTATCACCAGTGCCGGTGCAGTCTCCGCATACCGCGCAATAGCCTGAAACACATGATAGCTGAGCGCCTAGTATGCAGGTTGGTTGTGATGCGCTGACTTTCTTGCTTGCTGGACAACTTGTGATTGGGTTGGAGGAGCAGGTGGAAGAAGTTCCATTGTAATAGGCGCAGAGATTTGGTAATGACTGGTAATAGCGTGAGCATTTATGGGTGGTGGTATTGCAGACCAGCCCACCTGTGCACATTTCAGGACAGTAACAGTCAGCTCCTTCGATGCTGGATGGAGCAGCACAGTGGCTTGCTCCGGTTCCCACTCCATCGCAGACATTACCACTTGTTGAGCATCCATATGTAGTTCCACAAGCAGCAATCCCGCAGGTATCCGTCCCATCACCAACACAGTCTCCGCAAGTTGCACATGAACCAGATGAAGTTTCTGGCTGGCAGAATTTATAGCCTGATGATAAACAGTCTTGAATTGGGAAGTACTTTCCTGAACTGCAGTAGGTTGTAGTAAGTCCAGAACCGCATCCACCCGTTGTTGTTGACTGATAACCACAGAGGTTGGTGGTGTTCCGGTAGAAGTAAGTTTGTGCTGTGCAGATACCACCCACGCATGTCGTTCCACCGGTGCAGACATTGCCGCAGTATCCGCAGTTGCTGTCGTTTGTATTCAGGTCAGGAACCTCGCATGCATCTGATGAATCATTATTGCAGTTTACAGAGGTGCCAGGGCAGTTAGTATAAATTCCGCCAGTGCAGTAGAACATATTTCCACAGTCATCTATTGATCCTGTGCAGCATTGAATCTGGTAGTTGATTCTGCCATCGCTGCCGCCTGTTGAGTTTGAGCATATACGGGTGCCTTTTGAGATTTTATCACATGCCGGCCAGAATGTTAGGGTATTGGGAGGACAGCCATTTTGACCTAAGCAGGATGCATTGCATATGCCGTTAAATGTGCAGGCTGCATTGCAGGCAGCAATGCATTGGCCTCCCTGACATGCAGTTCCCATCGGGCAGACATTGCCGCAGTGTCCGCAGTTGCTGTTGTTTGTAAGCAGATTCACCTCGCATGCATCTGATGAATTATAATTGCAGTTTGCAAACCCAATTGAACAACCAGTGCAACTGCCACTGCTGCAGTATGATGTGTTCCCGCAGCTTGTTATCGCCCCGTTGCAGCATGAAACATTGTAGTTGATTGTGCCTGTTGTTCCACCTGACGAGTCTGTACACAGTTGAACATTGGCACCAACATTGCCATTGCAGGCTGGGAATATTGAGGAACAGCCGGAACAGGTTGCATTGCATTTGTTGTTAAATGTGCAGTCTGGCATGCATGTGTTGGTGCACGCAGCGCAGTCACTTGGGCAGTTGACGCAGCTTTCTCCATTCGCAGTATCGCAGTGGGTATCTCCGCACCAGCCAATTGTTGTTGATGTATCCTGATAACACCTGTAACCTGGAGGTGCTGTGCCTCCTGTTGAATTTGGAAGGGACCTTGGCGCCCCGAGGCAGCATGTAACATAATAGTTGAGGAGAGGAGGAGTGCCTTCGGGTGCTGTGCCTCCTATTGAATTTGTGCATTTCTGGGAGTTTAGAGTATATGTATCGCAGACAGGCTGCGGGAACTGGTTCCACGCCCCGCAACCGGAAGAGCTGCAGGAAGAATTGCACGGCAGGTTGGGATTGCCAGTTACACCAAAAGTACAGTCTGAGAAGCAGTGCGGGATGCCAGTACACGGTGGGCAGTCAGCTGGGCAGTTGCTGCAGTTCTTTCCATGCACCTGGGCATTAGCACTGCAGTCGCCATCCCCGCAGTAGCCAATAGTTATTGGGGTGTTCTGGTTGTTCTGGTAGCAGTTTGTAGCATTGTTCAGTGCTCCATTGCAGCATTGAACATAGTAGTTCAACGCACCGGATATAGCCCCTGACGAGTCTGCGCACACCTGAGATTTGTTAGAATTGCCATTGCAGGCTGTTTGGAAGCCTAAGCAACCATTAACCCCTATGCAGGATTGGTTGCATACACCATTAATTGAGCAGTCCGAAAGGCATACTGGACCGGCGCATGGACCGCAGTCAGCAGGACAGCTGCTGCATGTCTCCCCTGCTGTGCACACCCCATCCCCGCAATAGGATGGCGTGCCAGCTGGGCGCGCCTCAAAGGTGGCGGTGATTGCTCCATGGGAAGTCCTGTTCAACCCTCCAACGCAGCTGTTTGGGTAGTTTGGAGAAGTTTCGCAATCAACATAGTTCAGAGCCACATCAAATTTGACATTCTTGTTTATTGATGGAATCACATCAGTGTCTGTTATATTGAAGGAGCAGTATACAGTGTCACCCTCCCTTACGATGGTTCCAGTGCCCCAGCAGTATCCGGCGTAGCTGTTCGTTCCTGTCTTGCCGACATTTGTGACGTTTACTGTCTGGGTTCCATTGAAGGTTATTACCTTCCCCATGCCGTTGTTCAGCTGGAATACAAGCCTCATCCCTCCGCTGCTGTTTTTGAAGAACTTGAAGGTCTGGCAGGGCATACCAACCCCGAAGTTGCACTGGGGCGCAGGCTGCTGCGAAGAGAGGTAGTAGAATGCCACAAAGGCTACGAGAAGAATAAGCAGGAAGGCCCAGCTGTAAGCGGTTATAAACTCAATAGCCGACTGTGCCTTCTGGACCACCATAAAATAGGGTTTTGGCAAGGGAATATATAAAACTATAGCTATTTCTCCCTCAAAACAACAAGGGGTATGACTCCCTTTTCAAACTCCATGTAGGCAATTTTAACTGGATTTATCAGCTTTTCAGGCAATTCTATGATTGGGGGTGCGCCTGATGCAAGCTGCAATGCTCGCGCACCGATGACTCTTGCTTTCTCAAACCTGGTCAATTCCATTATATCACCTTATACTAATGCACCCAGAACCTTTAATAGCTGAGGCCTCTTAAGCAGAACCTTCTGGACAACTGGCTTGTAGTCGCCCTTTATGAGCTCATCCAAATCCTTGTCAGTGAGGTTCTCAAAAATTGCATTGAAGTCGTCATCATCAAGCTTCTCAAGCACCTTCCTCAAACGCAGCCTCCTCATGAGCTTTGGCTCCACCTTCCTCCTCCACCTGCTCTCATACTCATAGAGGCTCTTCCTGTCTGCCTTCCCCTCAGCTGCGCACTTTGCTGCAACCTCGCCTGCCATACCCCCTGCCTCCATGGCAAGAGCCATCCCACCCCCGTGGATTGGGTCAACTTGGTGCGCTGCAGTCCCAACAATCATCAGCCCATCTGCAACAAGCTCCTTCAAAGGCTCTCCAACTGGTATCAGACCTCCTTTTATTGCAACTGTCTGAGCTCCTTGGAAACGCTCGTTGTTCTTTATGAACCTATCCAAGTATTCAACCGCATTGCCCTTCTCCAAGCCGCCTATGCCCACTCCCACATTGGCAACATCCTTGCCCTTCGGAAACACCCACACATATCCTCTGGGGGCTGCACTCTTGCTGAAGTATATCTCAATCAAATCCCGGCATTCTACATTCACCATCTCGTACTCTATGCCGAAGTCCGTATCGTAAAGAGTAGCAGTTGAATCCACTCCTGCCATTCTCGCAATTGTGGACTCCCCTCCATCTGCAGCTATGAGCACCTTGCAGTTTGCCTCAAACTTCTCCCCAGCGCAGTTTGCTTTCACCCCGCAAACCTTTCCATCCTTCTTCATGACCTCATAAACTTCTGTCTTGGCAATGACTTCTGCTCCAGACCTTCCTGCATCAATTGCCAAATCCTTGTCGAAGACCTTCCTGTCAATAACATACCCCCTTGTCTCCGGGTTCTGTATCTTGACCTCCCTCTTCATATTGGGCGAGTATAAAACTGAGCCGCTTATTTCAGCTGATATTGCTTTTGGTGATATTTTCAAGCCAAGCTCATCCAGCCAGTGGGAACCAAGTCCCTCACCGCAGCGGACTGGAGCTCCGAGCTCCTTTCTCCTGTCAATAAGCAAAACTGAAGCACCTGCTTGGGCAGCTTTCTTTGCGGCAAAACTGCCTCCAGGTCCTGCTCCAACAACTATGACATCATAATCTGTTTTCACACAATCACTTCCTGAACTCAATAGCCTTCATGGGACACGCTTTGGCGCACACACCGCAGTTTATGCACTTCTTCTCATCGTACTCTATGAAAGTTTCCTTAAGAATAAGAGCAAGTTTTGGGCACACGCCCACACACGCCCCGCAGTAGATGCACCTGTGCCTGTCTATCTTTATCAAACTCACACCTTTGGCTCTTGAATTATAGCACTAAGCTAATAAAAAACTAACTGAAGCCTGACATACAGTTTATTCCTAGCAAACTGATAAAATGGTAGTGGCCAGGAGTGCTGCTAGAATTATAACTAACGGTAGAGAAAGAATTGGATTTTGGGATGATACGATAATGAGAGTTATAAACATGTAAAAGATTATGATGTAATATAATTGTGGAGTTGCACAGTGATTGGGTTCCGCATAAGCCATAAAAAGAAATCCCAAAATAAGTATTGTTGTCAAAATTTGGAGCAGTAGCCTATACTTCCTTTGATTATCTGGTTTATTTAATTCACCTTTCTTTGCCATCCAACCACCCATCACCACTCATTATACTCAGTATCATTGAACTCATAAACAATTTTGTTCTCCTCATCCTTCTCCGTTGATATCTGGGCTTCCAGAATCTCCTTGCTGCCTGCAAGGTTTATGTCATGCACCGGGTCAAAGAGGTAATACCTGCTGCCGAAGCTGAACATGACGAAGGCGTGCTTCAAGCCTCCCTTCGTCTCCACAACCACCTTTGCGCTTCTATTGCCGAGAGCTATGAGCAAGGAACACAGCAGTATTGCCTTGTCCATCTCGTCAGCTGCACTCAGCTCGAGTATGTCCCTCGGGCTGAGCCAGAACTCTATGTTGACGTGCTCATTCTTAATCTCATCCTTCACAAACTCGAAAGACTTCTGGGAAGCAGCGAGGAAATCCCTCTCATAATCATAGGGCTTGAACTCCCTCGTCAGCTTGTCCCTCAGCTCTATAACCGCAGAGCTCTGCGGCTTCACCAGGCTTCTCAGCTCAGGGATGGATTTGCTCTCCCCTGCTTCTATGAGCTCCCTGTAGCGCTCTATTATCTTCTTGTAGATTAGTTCGCGCCTCTTCAAAACCTCGAGCTCAGATTCGCATTCTTTGGCCGCCTCATCAGGCTCTGGCTTGGGCTCTGGCGCCTCCCTCTTCCTGAGGAATGGGATGATGTTGGCGGCAAATATTATTATATATACCCACTATGTATCTACTTATGACGAATTGTTAATAAATGGTTAAGGTGATTTAACGAATATAACTTTTTTTGGCGGTGCTGGTGAGGTCGGAAGGAACTGTATACTGGTTGAGGATGGAAGGTCAAATCTTCTGCTTGATGCCGGCGTGAAGCTGGGGGAAACTGACGAATACCCGCTCATACGCGATGAAGAGGTAAGGACGCTGCACAGGATAGCAATAAGCCACACTCACTTGGACCACATGGGCTATCTGCCTTACATGTACGCAAGGGGGTGCAGGGCGACAGTATACTCGACAAAACCAACTCATGACCTGAGCCAGCTGCTGCTCGCGGATTACCAGAGGATAAACAGGGGTATGAAGTTCAGCAATAATGACATAATAAAGGCAATGAAGATGTGGAAGATGGTCGAGTACGGGGAGGTTGTCGGCGAAGGGCTAAAGTTCTCCTTCCACAAATCAGGTCATATACTTGGCAGCTCCATGGTGCTTGTGCAGGGCGACAGCAGACTGCTCTTCAGCTCTGATGTCAACGATAGGGAGACCAAGCTGCTCGACCCGGCAGAGAGGAACATTGTTGCAGAGAACCTCATAATTGAGAGCACTTACGGGGCTCCTGGGGATGAGCACCCTACTCTTAAGAACGCATCAAAGATGCTGTGCGACAGCATAAACAGGACAATCAAGAAAGGGGGAAAGGTTATCATACCGAGCTTTGCTGTGGGGAGGGCGCAGGACATACTTTTCGTCCTTGAGAGCTACATGAGTTCCGGAGTACTAGAGCATGTGCCGATATTTGTTGACGGGATGATACTGAAGGCAAACAGGATATACAGGCAGAATGTGATATATGCCAGAGATGAGATACAGAAAAGGATACTCATGAGCGATGACGACCCGTTCAAGAGCAAGTTCTTCCACACTCCGCACACAAAGGACAGGAGCGATGTGATTGAGAGAGGTAGCGCAATAATTGTATCCACCTCAGGAATGCTTACAGGAGGTCCTGTGCTGCACTATATGGAGAAGCTTGCAGGGGATAGCAGGAATTTGCTCATCTTCGTTGGCTACCAAGCAGAAGGAACTCTGGGGAGGAAGCTGGTTGAGGGGCAGAAGCATATGACCATAGACGGCAAGGAAGTTGAGATTAAGATGGGGGTTGAGCAGCTGTCTTTCAGCGCCCACGCGGACTATAAGGGTCTGCTTGACATAGTGAGGAGCACAAAGAAGCTGAAGAGGGTTTTCGTCATACACGGGGAGGGGGACAAGCCGAGGGAGCTTGGAGAGGCCATAGGGAAGATGGGATATGAGGTTGTTATACCCAGGAATGGAGAGAGCTTCAGGATTTAATATTTAAATTAAGGGATGCAATTCTAATTGTATGGAATCCGCTTTTCTCAAGAGGTGCCAGGAAGTCAGAAAATGCATAGAGAGCTTCAGCAAGCCCCTTATTGTGCACCACTACGATGCAGATGGAATGGCAGCGGGCGCGCTGGTTGCAAAGGCGCTGAGGAAGAGGGGAATTATGTATAACATGCTGACTCTGCGCAAGCTGGAAGAGAGAAACGAGATAAAGGAGGCAAAAGAGCTGATTTTTGTCGATTTTGGCGGGGTTGAGGAGGCGCTGGGGGAGGCGCTGAAGGGGAAGAAAGCTGTCATAATAGACCACCACCCGGGGGGAGAGGGCAGTTTTCTGCAGGCCAACCCGCACCTCTTCGGGTTTGACGGGGGAAGCGACATAAGCTCAGCAGGCACAGCTTACATGGTGTTTGGAGATGTTGAATTTGTTGATTTGGCTCTTGTTGGCGCTGTCGGGGACATGCAGTTCCCCCTGAAAAGCTTGAACAGGGAGATTCTCAGGGAAGGGATAAAGAATGGAATTGCCAGGTGCGATATTGATTTGGGCATCTTCGGGAGGGTTAGCAGGCCTCTTGTCTGGTTCCTCTCCTACTGCACAGAGCCCTTCCTGCCAGGTCTAACTGGGAATGAAAAGAGCTGCTACAGGTTTCTTAGCGAGGCGAGCATAGAGTTGAAGCAGGAAAATAGATGGAGGAAGTATTTTGAGCTCAGCATGGAGGAGAGAGTGAGGCTCATCTCGGCTCTTGTTGCCTACCTTTACTCAAAAGGAATTGGAGAAGTTGCCAGCGAGCTCATTGGGGAGGTTTACATTCTTACAAAACAGCCTGAGGGAAGCGAGCTGAGCGATGCCAAGGAGTACAGCACTTTACTTAATGCATGCGGGAGGCATGACAGGCCTGACATAGGCATAAGAGTATGCCTTGGGGAGGAGGGGGCTCTGGAGGAGTCCAGAAAACTGCTCTATGAGCACAGGAGGCAGCTGAGGGAGGGGATGTTCTACGCAATATCCAAGTACGAAAACTACGGGAAATTCTATTTCCTTGATGGGAGAGACCACATAGAAGACGGCATCATAGGCATAATCGCAGGCATGCTTTACGGCGGGGCTCTTGCCAGCGACAAGCCGATAGTTGGGATTGCAAATGATAGGGGAGGAAAGATAAAAATTTCCGCAAGGGCGACCAAAAAGCTTGTTGAGAGAGGGATGAATCTTGGTGAGGCTCTTGGGAATGCATGCAGAGGGATAGGAGCAGGAGGGGGGCACAACATAGCTGCAGGCGCAACAATAGAAAGCAACAAGCTCAATGAATTTTTAATAAACTTCGCAAAAGAGCTATAGTATTCTACATCCTACTATTTCGAATAAGGCCATGAGGATGAATTGCGCCACAAGATTGGCTACCATGGGCAGCACGGCAGTTGCACCAAAAAGTTTTAGTACTATGGCGAAGGACAGCATGGCATTCTTGACGCTGGTTGCAACGAAAAACGTCACTGCTGACTTCTTTCCATACCTCTTACCAAATAGGTAGGCCAGCACACCACCAAAAAGAAGCATGAAGAAAATTATGACAGTCTGCTGGAGGAACATCTGCTCATTTCCCGCTATGACTCCATAGCTCACACCAATTATGCTTGAAGCGAGGAGGAACATGACAACAAGCTGGTAATCCTTGTGTGTGTTTATGCTTTCAACCAGTTTTTTGAAGAGTTTTTTTGAAAGTAGAGCTACGAGTATTGGGATTACTATGACTTCTATGAGAATTGTGAAAATTTTATTATTGTCAATTGAGCCTGAAGCTCCACCCAGCAGGTATACGGTAAGAGGAAGCGTGACTATTGAAAGAAGCGATGCTATGAAGGATATTGCAACTCCGAGTGCAATATCCCCTCCCAGAAATGATGTGAAGAATGCTGTTGCCGCTGCGCTCGGTGACGCCAGTGCGAAAAGCACCCCTAAGAAAGTCATGGAGTCTGAAAGCTTGAACGGCAAGGCAAGCAGAGGCATCAAAACAAAGACAAAAAGCAGAAGGACCAGCAGCTGCCTTGGGTTGGCCTTTTCCAAATCTTTCTTTTCCACCCTCAGCGCAGAGAAAAACATCAGGAGGGCAAGAAGGAAGTTCTGGTAATCCTTCCAAAGCAGTGTAATATTTGGGAACAGTAGTCCGCATGCTATTGAGAGAAATATTACAATTGAAAATAGGTATCTACTCATCCGCATCGAACTCGCTCAGCTTCCTCTGCTTCAGCTTGTCAATTGTTTCCCATTCCTTCCTTATGTACTTGTGAATTTCCGGCCTGTGGAAGTTCTTCTTCAGAAAATCTATCGTCCTGTCATCGGAGCTGTAGCCGCTCCCAAAATTGCAGCAGAGCTCCTTCTTTATCTCCTCAATTACTGCATCCCTCTCCACCTTTGCTATGATGGATGCAGCCGAGCATATGGGGTAGTTGAAGTCCGCCTTGTGCTCGCAGATGAGCTGCTCATCGCCAAGGTGGTATTTCCTTATCCTCGTGCAGAACCTATTGGCAACAGTATCCGGCGAGTCTATGTAAACAACCTCTGGAGGAGTTTTTAGGAGGGAGAGGGCTTTCCCAAGCTCCATGGCCTCAATTTCATTCAGGCTGTGCTTCTTCATCTCCTCATTCAGCGAGTTTGCGGTCGTCTTCATAACCACAAACTCTCTGCATAGGGAGGTCATCTTTCCGTAGAGGTGCTCCCTCTTTTTAGGTGTGAGGAGCTTTGAGTCCTTCACGCCAATCTTCCTGAGCTCCTCCTCCTTCTCCTTTTCGATGGTTGCAAGGCATATGACAAGCGGGCCGAGCACGCACCCCCTGCCAGCCTCGTCTGCCCCTCCTATGAGTATGGTACCACCTCTTTAAACTAAAGAAACAGAATGAGAAAGGGTAAAAATCAAAGCACTTTCTTGTCAAGTATTATGTGGTCCGAAACAGCGAGCACTGCAGAGTATGGGATGAGGAGCATTCCCTCCTCTCTCTTCATCTTTCTCACCGTCGGGTTGTCCACATTGGGCTCAACAATCAGCGACTCTATCTTTCCAGTGACCTCGCTGACGTAGGCATCAACGAATTTCCCTATCTCTTCCCCGTCATTTGTTATCAGCTTCTTGCCAGCCAGCTGTTTCGCAATAACGAATTTTCCCATCGATACCACCTTTCAATCTCAAGAGACTTTTATCTTCTAGGTTATTTAAATAGCTTTCGTATAGTCGCGCCAGAAGAGCGGAATTAGACCTGCGATGAAAGCTAAGGTGACGATTATTCTAACTTGTTTTTCATCGCTAATGCCGAAGTATAACATGCCAAATACAGCTGCCAGCACAATTATGAGCATTATAATCAGCTCCTTGAAAGGCGGGTGCAAAATATGATGTAGAGGTGTCCCTAGGATATCACGTGTCTTTTCTGCCTCTTCTCTAGATATCTTAGATTCTTTGATTTTTTTATCAAGTTCATTCCCTCTGTGGTATAAATATGGGAAGACAAGTATTGCTCCGATAAGAAAAGCTACCCAAGGATTAACATTAAAAATAACGGATAGGGTAAGTGTTATTGCAACGAAAACGAACCCTCCTACATATTGTATTTTTTTAAGCTCTTTCGCAAAACTTTCTATTTTCCTTCTTTCTGCTTGGCTCAAACAACCACCTAGGGCTGCTCCCACTCAATCTCGTAATACTCGTACTTGCTTCCCGGCAGCTCTATCCTCCTCACCCTGTAGTATGTTACAGAGGTTTCCCTATCGCTTATTGCAAGAATCAAATCCAACCCCAGCTTCTTTGCACTTTCAATTGCCTCTGCCAGCTCAGCACCGCCAATCTGCTCCTCCTCGCTGAGTGACAACATAATAAAGCTAGGGTCATCCTTGCCGGGAACTTCCACCCCTCCATTTTTTCTGTGGTAGAGCAGAAAATCCAGCTTCGCCTTTGCCTTCCTCTTCGCACCGGGTATGGCAAGTATGAATGTCTTCCTCACGCTGTGCGCCACCCTTATTGCCCTGGCCCACTCAGAAATTAACATTCTGCTGCTTCTTGGAAATACATGTATGACATGCTTGGAGTGCACCCACTCCTCACCAGTCTTAGTTGGAGATGCCTTTGGGAAGTACACTCTGAAATGCGTGCCGAATTTGAAGCCCGTCTTGAGTATGAAACCCCTCAGCCTCCAGTCCTCGTATACATCATACATGTAGTGCAAATCAGGCCTGCTCTTCTTTGCGTATGCCTTAACCCTCCTCTCGCTTGAATTTTTCAAATGCAGCCCGCAGTGCTCCAGCATGAAAAGAGTTTCGTAAACATCCAACTTTGAGAGCTTGCCCCTCTGCTCTGCCTTGTAGCTGCCAAACTGCCCCAGCCAGTAGTTTTCATACAGTTCCCTTCCAACCTCCTCATCATCAATGATTGTAATCAAATCGTCCGGAAAGAACAATCCTTCAATGCTGTATTTCGGGGATGTGAATTTTCCTGAGGGGTATTTCTTTATTGGGCTCTTTCCATAACTCCCCCTTGCCTCTTCAATATTCCTCACCATGAGGCCCCTGTCCCTCCAGTCTTTATAGGTGAAATACCTTGCCATGAGCTTCTTTGAGTATAAGAAATGCGAGAGGTCATTGAATCTCAGCTCGTTGCCCTTCTCATCATAACATTTGGCATTCCTTATGTCCATGAAGTATAACGCCTCTTCAGGGAAAAGGTAAACAACTCCTTTTCTCATCACTCCATAATGACCGTTCTGCAAAGAGCTGACAGACTCTGGCTCGCTAACTGTGAGCTCCTTGCTCTGAATGTTGAATGAAATTGTCACTGGCATCTGTTTCACTGAATATAAATATGTCTATATATAAATTTAAATTGGTACCACAATGCCATACATACCTGAAGCTCTTGCAATTCAGCTGAGGAAGCAGCAGTATCATATTGTTGGCAGCCATTCCGCTGTGAAGAGCTGCAAGTATCTGAAGGAGGGCATACTGGGAAAGAGGCTGTGCTACAAGAACACATTCTACGGGATAGACAGCTGGAGGTGCCTGCAGTGCTCCACCATGGTGAGCTGCAACCTCTCCTGCCGCTTCTGCTGGAGGATATCCCCCGAGGATGTGGGGTTAAGCTGGAACGAGATGAGCACTCCTGAATGGGATGCTCCCGAGCTGCTTGCTGACGGGTTTCTTAAAGAGCAGAGGAGGATAGTCTCAGGTTATAAGGGGAATCCCAAGGTTGACAGGAAGAGGTGGGAGGAGGCGAACACGCCTGCCCATGTCGCAATAAGCCTTGTTGGTGAGGTGACGATGTATCCCTTCCTCTCAGAACTCATGGATATATTCCACCAGAAGGGTATGAGTACTTTCATTGTGACAAACGGCACGCTTCCCGAGAAGCTCAGCAGCCTGAAGACATTGCCGACGCAGCTCTACATGTCCCTTGAGGCACCAGATGAGGAAACATACCTCAAGACATGCAGGCCAAAGGTGAAAGACGCCTGGGAAAGCGTGAACAGGACTCTTGAGCTCTTTCCCTCTCTTAAAACAAGAAGAGTTCTAAGGCTCACCCTTGTCAGGAGATTGAACATGTTCAAGCCTGAGAAGTATGCAAAGCTCATTCTCAAGTCAGAGCCGGATTATGTTGAGCCCAAGAGCTTTGTTTTTGTGGGCGGCGCAAGGTATAACAGGGGCTTGGAGCTCGGGGACATGCCGAGCCATGACGATATAAGGGAGTTCGCAAAGAAACTTTCTGAGGAGACGGGCTACATAATATCTGATGAAAGGACTGACAGCAGGGTTGTGCTTCTCTGCAAGGATAAGGGTGCTGAGAAGAAAAGGTTCATTCAGAAGAAGTAGGTATTCCTGTCCCGCTCCTTTGCTTTCACTTCCAAGACTGCGCTCTTCAGCTCATTCTGGGTTGGAACACCTACAAAGGTTAACCTGCCATTTATCAGTATCGCAGGAGTTGATTCCAGGCTTAATTCATCTGCCCTTGCCTGCCCCTCCTCTGTGATTATGCTTGACTCATGGACTATGACGGGGAACTTGCATTTTGAAACGAAGGTACTGGCAACTCTCAATGCCTTTGGTGAATGAGGGCAGTTTGGAGAGGTTATAACTTCGATGTATATTGGGTCCATGATTATTTTTTGTTGCTCGTTATATAAAAACCCCTAGTAAAAGGTTAGGCGGGTCTGAGAAGCCCAAGTTTTCTCTCACTCCTGAAAATCCTGATTTTTGAATTCGGCTTGACTCCGTGAATGAACTGCCCGTCTATGACGAGGTCTGCATTGCCTGCAGTGACGCTCATCTCGCATCTTGCTGAGTCTGGAAGCACCACAGGCTTGAATTCCCTCCTGTGGGGTGCTATTGGAACAACCTCATATCTCCTTGCCAGCGGGCTGAGCTGCGGCGCACCTGCGGAATATGCATACGCACTTGAACCGGTTGGAGTTGAGAAGAGCACCCCGTCTGCCCTGAATTTCCTGCTTCTGCCGCTGAAAGAAAGTGAAACGTCAATGACTCTGTGGTCTCTGCTCCTGATGCATATTTCATTCAGGGCATTTTCGTAAACTCTGCCAGAAATGCTGCAGCGGAGCATGCTCCTCCACTCAATTCTTGAGCTGCGCAGCACTGCGGAGAGCATCTTCCTCCAGTTCTTGAAGTTTGACTGGCAGATGAAGCTTCTTTCACTTCCGATTCCAAAAATAGGCTGCGTGTATCTGTCCTTGTTGTACAACATTGTCCCGTCCCCGCCGATGGTTATTAGGACGTCCCCTCCTCTTTTTAACTCAACCCCATGCTTCTCAAGGAAGCCCTCAACTTCTTTTTTGAGCTCAACGGCTATTCGTTTATCCGGATTCGGGGTGACAAAGGCGCTTCTTATCTTCATCCAATCACTGAGATTTTAGTATACTTATTACTATCTCCCTGTCCGACCTCGGCCCATCAAGCTCGCAGAACATTATCCTCTGCCATGTGCCAAGTGCAAGCTTACCCTCCTCTATGGGTATTGTCCTCCCGCTCCCGAGCATACCACTGAGCAGGTGGGCGCGTGCATTATTGTCTATGTGGTCGTGCGAATAATCCATTTGGGGCAGCATTTTTTCAAAAACCTGCTCAAAGTCTCGCTGGAGGTTTGGTTCAAACTCATTTAGGACTATTGCAACGGTTGCATGGGGCGCATGCACCACGCATGCTCCAAATTTCACACCGCTTTTCTCTACGGCATACTCAATCTGGCTGGTTATGTCGACCAGCTCAATCTTCTTCTTTGTCGATATGGAAAACCTCATTACATCACCCTCATCCTGCAAAGTTCGGCAGTATCATTATCCTGAATAAGCCTGCATACAAGTGAGCTGTTGACCTTCAGGCCCATCACGACATGCACGCACTGTTCCCTGAGGGAGGTTTCAGCTGCACAGTCCGACTCAGAAAGTGTTGAAATTGCTACTCTCATCACGCAATACTCCCGCAAGGTGGCATTCTGAACCTCCGCGCACGTTGTGGTATTGCCATCCCTCAAAGCCAGTGTGGAGAAGCAGCTGTCCCTCACACCTGCATCCAGGGAATTCTCGCATATGGTGCGCATATCGGTTAGATTGGAGCATCCAAGCAGCAGAATGGACAGCAGAAGGATTTTGAAATTCATATAGAGTATAATGCAGCTGAATTATTTAAAGCCTATAGCGCTATTTGGTATTGAGAAGGAGTCCAGATTTTCACTGGCAAGCATGTCACAGGCTATATGAAACGCTGTAGCGCTTCCTCCTCCATGAAGTGGAGCTTGCCCGGTATCACCAGTATGAAAGGCGGCTTCCCAAGCTGCTTTTTAGTAAGTTCCTCCGGCTTTCCATATGTTATCTTCTGCCCCTTGCTCCCAACCCTACTCAGCACTACTGCATGGAATTCACCAAGCCTCTTTTTTTCTTTCTCAATTGCAAGCAGTTGCTGGAGCGCTTCTGATGCCTCCATGCACCTCTCCTTGATATCGAGGAAGACAACAGAATGCAGCCCCCTCTCCCTGTTCTCGGCTATAACCTCATAGCTGCTTGTGGGCTCATAGCCCTTGCTCCAGAGGGCGATGGTGCACGGCTTTCCAAGCTTATATGCCTGGAGGCCGCACTCGCCAATTGCAGCTGTGAGTATGGATGAGGAGTGCACCACGGCGGTTTCTATTCCTCTCTTCTCCGCGGAGAGCTTCAGCGATATGTGAGTTGTTGAGATAAGAGGATCGCCAGGAACAAGGAGTGCAACCTTCTTTGAGAGAGCCTCACTCAGTATCCTATCCTCCCCCTCAACCTCCTCCCTGTTGAGGATGGTTATTTTCCTGCCCACAAGCTTCTCCAGCCTCTTGAGCGAGCCCTTCTCTCTGCTGCCAGTGTACTGCTCTGCAAATACAACGTCGCAGCCCTTCAGCTCCTCCAGTCCCCTGAGGCTGACGTCTTTCTCGTCCCATATCCCCATTCCAATGAGCAGCAACATTCACACACCAGCAAGCAGCCTCAGGGCATCCCTCACCCCTGGTGCCAGACCGAATATTATGAGTAGAAGCAGGATATAGATTTTCTCATCCCTCTGGTCATCTGAGGTTTCGACAACCCAAACGGCAAGGGTTGAGAAGAGCACCTTCACAACATAGAATGCGAACATCGTCCCGAAGACTGTCCCCAGTGCCCCGCTGACGACATGCTGCTCAAAATAGTTTCCGTTGAAAAGGTCTATCGCCACGTAGGAAGCAGCACCATCAAGCGAGTGGGAGAATATGACGAGAAGCTGCGACAGGCCAGCCTTCAGCTTCACCCTTTCCAGTAGGAGCTTGCCGGAAAACAGGCCGATAAGAGAGAGCACAACAATGAGCAGGAAGTGCAGCCAGTTTTTCATGAGCGGCATGAGAAGTATGATGTGCGGAAGGAGCAGCACCAGCGCAAACAGCGGGAGGAGGTCCATCCTCTTTATTCTGTTGAAGAAGATTATTGAGAGAAATGTCAGCACACCTATGACAACGTATATGCCTGGAGTTGCAGTGAGAAAGCCGTAGTCGTATACATGCAACCCGCCAACAAACCCGTACAGGCCAAAAAGTGCCGAGCTGTTCTGCAGGAACTGATTTGGAAGGCCTGAGAAGACTCCCCCAGTTGCATCGGTTACTACTCTCACAACAGAGCCAAGGATTATGAATGGTATGACGCGGAGGACAAATCTATCATCCAGCTTGACTTTCTCCCTCTTGAGGATTTTGAAGAAGATGAACGCAAAGAACAGCGCAATGACTGCATAAACTAGAGTGTTGATTACATTGTAGCCAGTCCTGTCGTAAACCGGCTTTATGAAATATGAGTCAATGAATTCTACTACATCCATATCATCGCTCCCACATCTCTATGAACCTATCCACTATTGCATCAAGGAAACTGGTGCGGTAGGTGATTATCGCCTTTGCAATCTCATCTGGCTTCGCGAGGGAGTACAATACCTCCTTTCCAATTCTTTTCTTCCTTGCAAGTTTTGACTCCAGCATCTTGTCAAGGTACCAGGAGGTGGTAGCGGGTGAACGCTTGAGCTCTTCTGCTATTCTCTTGTGGTTGAGCTCTTTGTCTGTAAGAAGCATAATTGCAATATGTCGTATGGGTTTCTGCCTCAGGAGAGAGAGGAGCATCTTTTCCCTTTCTGTGAAAATTCCTATGGCATAATACCGCACATACTCCCCATCCTTCTTCTGGATTACCATGCTATCGTGGAGGAGGTTGGTGAGGTGGTACTGCAGCGTGCCCACAGGTAGCTTTAGATGCCGCTGTATTTCCCTGAAATGGCTTCCTGGGAAATGCAGGACGTGCTCATATATCTGCTGACGCTGCTCCAGACCCTGAACTCTCATACTCTACTCCCTCACCACAGCAGAGAATATCAGGGCCAGCGTCAGAAAATCGAGTAGATTGGAAAGCAACATTGCGAATATGGACTGCTCACTTGTCAGTTTTATTAGGGTTCTTGCGAAATAGGCAACAAAAGCAAGCGAGACAAACAGTATAGTCCTCCTCCTGTTCTTCCTGTATGCCAGAAGTGATATGACAGCCAGCCCAAGGGCAAAGATGACTGTTGATACCTCCACCAGCAGGTTAAAGCCAGTTATGTATTCTTCCATATTCATCCCTCCAAAACGTTAACAATTTCCTCACTCAAACTTCCAGCTCGTTCCCTCCTTTTCATCGTTGAGGGCCACTCCCGCCTTCTTGAGCTCAGCTCTTATTTCATCTGAAGCCTTCCATTCCCCTTTCTTTCTGAGCTCCTCCCTTGCCTTTATGAGGATTGCCATCATCTTTTCAACCAGCTCTCCCCCAGCCCTCTTCTCCTCTGTGAGCTTCAGCCCGAGAATTCCGCCAAGCTCCTCAAACATCTTCAGAATCTTTTCCTTCAGCTCAGGACTCATTGAATCATTCTTTGATGTGAATGAATTCAGTTTTGTTGAGAACTCGAAAAGAGAGGCCAGCGCACTTGGTGTGTTGAAGTCGTCATCCATTGCCCTCTCAAACTCCTCTCTTATCTTTTTAATAAGCTTTTCTAACTCCTCACTCGCTGTTTTTGAAGGCTTGAGCCTCTTAAGAAGCAGGATGGAATTCTTCAAGCTCTCCAAGCTCCTCCTTGCCTGCTCCAGGTTCTTCTCGCTGTAGTCTATTGGGCTCCTGTAGTGCGTTGATGTGAAGAAGAAGCGCAAAGTATCCGCGTCATATTTCTCAAGCGCCTGGCGCAGCGTCACATAGTTACCCAGCGACTTGGACATCTTCTCTCCATTTATTGTGAGGAATTCGGTGTGGAGCCAGTACTTAACAAAGGGTTTCTTCCCAGTAAGTGCTTCTGCCTGCGCTATTTCATTCTCATGGTGCGGGAACTTCAAATCCCTCCCCCCTCCATGAATGTCAAGCTGCTCCCCGATGTACTTTGCAGACATCACTGAGCATTCAATATGCCAGCCTGGGAAGCCCTCCCCCCATGGGCTGGGCCACTTGAATGGGTCACTTTCCCTGGCTTTTTTCCACAGTGCGAAATCCTCTGGGTTTCTCTTGCCGGGATGCACCTCAAACCTCGTCCCTGCAGCCATCTCCCCCGGGTTTATCTTTGAGAGTTTCCCATAATCCTTGAACTTGGAGACATCGAAGAAGACATTGCCGTCAACCTCGTAGGCATACCCTTTCTCAATGAGCTTCTGCACTGCCTGAATCATGTCTATGATGTGCCCAGTCGCCCTCGGCGAGATGTCCGGCCTGATGACACCAAGGCTGTCCATATCCTTGAAATACTCCCGTATGTACTTTTCAACAAGCGCCATTGGCTGAATTTTCTCTTCGGTGGATTTCTTCCCGATTTTATCCTCTCCAGTATCCTCCCTCAGGTGGCCTACATCTGTTATATTCTGTATATATGTAACTGAGAATCCCCTGTGCTTGAGCCAGCGCAGGATTATGTCAAACGCTATGTACGTTCTTGCGTGTCCTAGATGCGCCCAGTCATAGACTGTGGGGCCGCATACATACATCCCAACCCTTCCCTTCCTGAGAGGTATGAACTCCTCCAACTTTCCACTTAGGCTATTGTGCACTTTCAACGGCATCTGCTCACCCAGAGCCAGGAAGGGGAATCGAACCCCTCTATGCCGGTCTGCAGCCGGCCACATGGCCACTCTGTCATCCTGGCGCGGAGTATATTTTGGTTAATTTGTTATTTAATTACGTGCCCTCCTCCCAGGAGCGCGCATACCTCTCCTGCTCCTTGCTGGGCTTGGAGAGTTTTATTCCCTTTGCTGCGAGGGCAAGCTCCGCAACTACGTCGTCTATGCTTCTGGGAACCGAGATTACCTTTGCAGGAAGCTTTTTTTTCAATATGAACTCCAGGCTCAATGCCTGAATTGCGAAGCTTCCATCCATTATTTCTATTGGGTGGCCCTGCCCTGAAGGCCTTGCAAGGTTGACGAGCCTTCCCTCAGAAAGCAGGTACAGCTTCTTTCCATTCTTCAGGGTGAAGCGCTCCACGTTCTCCTTAACTCTCTCCCTCTTTTCAGAGAGCTGCTCCAGCCCCTTTAGGTCTATCTCATTGTTGAAATGCCCTGCGTTTGCGAGTATTGCGCCATCCTGCATCTTCTCGAAATGCTTCTTGGTTATGACATCTACATTTCCAGTTGAAGTTATGAAGAGCTCTCCCTCTCCCGCTGCCTCATCTAGGTTCATCACCCTGAAGCCACTGTAAAGAGCTTCAAGAGCCTTGTGCTGCCCTGCGGGACCCTCCTCTTTTCCAAGCCTGCCAGAAACTTCAACAACTATAACATTTGCGCCGAGGCCTCTCATCCTTTCGCTTATGCCTCTTCCGCACCACCCAAAGCCAATCACGACAACAGTTTTTCCTGCCACTAGCTTGTTAGTTGCGCGCATTATTGCATCAGCTGTGCTCTGGGCTGTGCCAAACCTATTGTCAAAAAGGAATTTTGAGTAAGCGTCATTCACTGCAACAACTGGAAGCTTCAGTTTGCCCTCCCTCTCCATTGCCCTGAG
Organism: uncultured Microcaldota archaeon; assembly: GCA_963760615.1. Lineage (GTDB taxonomy): Archaea > Micrarchaeota > Micrarchaeia > Burarchaeales > Fermentimicrarchaeaceae > Fermentimicrarchaeum. The sequence continues at coordinate 62,480 of CAVXDX010000012.1, forward strand.
GCGTGTCACCCCAGTTGTAGTCTCCTCGCAGGCACCCCTGATCCTCCCAAGCAGCTCCTTCCTCTTTGTGTGCACCATGAATATCTGGTCGCACCCATCATCAATCAACAGGTCGGGCTTGCGGTCAAGCACGCTGTTTATATTTTCGTAGTATTCCTTCTCATTTTCACCAGCCCATGCATAGACATGCATGCCTTCCCCAGCAAGCGCAGCAGCCACTCTGTCGTCAGTAGTCAGCGGATTGCAGCTTGCCGCAGCTATGCTTGCACCTCCTTCCTTGAGAGTTTCAAGTAGCACGCCCGTCTTCTTCTCAAGGTGCAGGCACACCCCTATGGTGATTCCCTTGAATGGCTTCTCCCTCTCAAACTTCTTCCCTATAATTGAAAGGAGAGGCATGTTCTCTCTGGCCCACTCCAGCTCCTCCCTGCCTTCCTTTGAAAGCTTCGCATCTTTTATTCTGCTCATATCCACCCTCCAATATGTTTATACGTTCTATTCTAAAAACTTCTCTCTCACTATAGACAATGTTATATACTAGCTCAAATATAACCGAGTTTTATTTAAAACTGTTTGTTCAAAAATAACTTGGGTGACCCTATGATGATGCCATGCGAGGTTATAGTGCGCTACTACCTGCCTGCGATGAGGTACAGAATAGCTGATGAGCTTATGGAGAACTACGGCTGGACGCAGGTTGAGGTTTCTGAGAGGCTGAGGATAACGCAGGCTGCAGTGAGCAAGTACATGGGAGGGAAGCTCGATGAGAAGGCAAAGGAATTCTCCGAGATGAAGGAAGTGAAAGATGCAGCCAGGAGAATTGCAAAGGGGATTGCAGAAGAGAAACATAGGTCTGACTCCATAGCAGAGCTTTGTATTGTATGCGGCAACCTGAGAAGAGAGGGGAAGCTGTGCAAGATGCATCTTAGCATGAAGAAGTTGAAGGAGTGCAACTGTAATATATGCATTAGCAGGTGAATGCTTGAAGCGCAAAAAGGATGGCAGTGAGGTTCTGGGGCTGGTATTTCACATATGCTTCTTCCTAGTTTCTGTATATCTATTGCTGGTGCTACTCTCTCCGCTGCTCATCCAGTCAGACAACAGAATTCTCCTTGGGATGGGCGCAGTGAGCTACATCTCCAATGTTTTGATGTGCCACCAACTCCCAGAGAGGAGCTTTGAGCTCTTCGGGCAGTACATGCCAATATGCTCAAGGGATATAGGTCTTTTCCTCGGGGTGTTTGTAGCATGCATCGTATCATTTGCCAGCAAGCTTCCAAACTTCCTGAAAAGCAGCTGGCTCGCCATCCTAAGCGTAGTTCCTCTCGGCATTGACGGAGTGATGCAGCTCCTCGGCTTCTGGGAGAGCACAAACGAAATTAGACTCGCAACCGGGCTCCTTGCAGGCTTCTGCATCTCTTACTATGCAATAAAAGTTTTCATTGGCCAGCCCACGTGGGATAGGGGCGCATTCACCGCACTACTGCTGCTCCTGCCTTTCCTTGCCATTCTGCTTGGAGCATCAATCTATATTGGGGGCAACTACCGAACAAAAGCGGAAATATTATCTAGAGCAAAAGCAATAAATAACGCTACGGACATAAATATATTCTACATCGCGCCGAGAGCTTTCAGCTCCAGCATAGCCAGGGATGAGTACCTGAGAGGGTACAACGACACTGTGCTGGGCGATGTTGCAAGGATGAGAGGCGGCTCAAACCCGCAAGGGGTGTGGGTTGCAGTTGCTTCAAGCACCAGCAGTAACGGGAGGTATGTTTTCGCATCTGGGAACGGAAGCAATTATTTTTATGATGCTATGAGTGGGGAGCTCATAGCAGAATTTGAACATTGAGGTGAAAATATGAAGTATAAGAAGGGAACACATGAGAAACATGTTAAGCACGCAGCTAAGGAGATGCCTGTTGAACAGACCGCTCCAAAGAGTATGTTTGGGGAGCCTGTGACACTTGCATTGATTCTGGTTATAGTGGCATTGCTGTTGTACATAGGCTACAATGACTGGAGTAAACAACAAATACCCCCTGGCGGAAACAATACGGGCATCACGAATCAGACCCAACTCTCCAGGAAGGCAAATGTCACGCTTGAGCTCTTCGTAATGAGCAAATGCCCATACGGAGTACAGGCTGAGAGCACTGCGAAGAAAGTTATTGATGAGTTTGGCGGTGAGGTAAACCTTAGCCTGCACTTCATTGCAAGCAAGAATGCGGATGGGACATTCTCAAGTCTGCATGGAGACACTGAGGTGCAGGAGGATTTGAGGCAGGTCTGCATAATCAAGTACTACCCAGACAGCATTGTCAATTATACCGCATGCGTCGCCAATGGATACCCGAATATTGAGAATGTTTGGGAGAGCTGCGCATCGCAGAATGGCATTGATGCGAGTAAAATAAAAAGTTGCAGCACCAGCAATGAGGCGCTGGGGTTGCTTGGGGATAACATAAAGAGAACGGACGAGCTGAATGTCCAATCCTCTCCAACAATCTACCTCAACGGCAAGCTGTATAACGGCGCCGCAAGCGAGGGGTCGCTCACCAAGGGCGTATGCACGGTTATACCAGGAAGCAACACATGCAAGAACCTTCCGCCCGAAGTTGCAGTGGGGCTTACTATTGTGAATGATAAAAACTGCATTGTCTGCGACACAAGTCAGATAGTTGGAGTGCTTCAGAGCAGATTTGAGATGAGCAATCTAACAGTTACAAATGTGGATTACTCAAGCGATGAGGGAAAGGCATTGGTGCAGCAATTCAACCTCACAGGTGTCCCCGCCTATATTTTCAATGCCTCCATTGCAAGTCATAGCAGTTACAGCAGCCTGAGCCAGTACTTGCACAATGTGGACTCTTCATATGTCCTCCTGGTGCAACCCGTCAAGCTTGTGAACGTGGTTGAGAGCAACAACACCCTCTCGCTATTCGTAATGAGCTGGTGTCCTTACGGCAATCTTGCGGAGAACGCAACGAAGGAGCTGCTCAGCGCAATACCAGATTTGAAGTTCACTGGCCTGTACTTCATTGCAAGCGAGAGCGGCAACGGGACCTTCACGAGCCTGCACGGGCAGGGTGAGGTTGAGGAGGATTTGAGGCAGGTCTGCGTGATTAAGTACTACAACAGCAAGCTGTTCGACTACCTGATGTGCATAGATGTATCCTCAACTAATTCGGCAAGCATCTGGCAGAAATGCGCCACAGACAATGGCATTGATGCAGCGAAGATTGGAAACTGCTCCACCAGTGACGAGGGTGTTGCTCTCCTAAAGGACAACATAAAGCTCTCAAACTCCATGGGCATCTACTCCTCGCCAACGCTGATACTGAACAACAGCACCATATTCAACTCGGTATCTGCGGAGCAGATGAGGCAGGTGGTGTGCGGCTACAACCCAGCTTTAACGGGCTGCAACAAGACGTTGAGCGGCCAAGGGAATACAGCGACCCCAAGCGCTGGTTGCGGCTAGTCAGTCTATTGCCTCCTCAATCTCGCTATCTACTTTTATTTTTTTATTGAACTTCTCCAGAGTGAGCTTTGCTGCCTTCACGCCGCTTATGAGCATCGCTCCGTACAGCGGGCCCATTCTAGGCAGACCGCCAATTGAGTTGGAAGCCATCCCGCAGACAATCAATCCCGGGTAGACTTCCCTCGTATTCTTTATTGTTGCCTTCTCAGCTTCCGCAGCCCACATGGAACCCTCCTTGGGGAATGGAATCTGTAGGTTGAGCTTCTCCCTCGCAATCCTCGCAACCTCCGCTCTGTGTCCAGTTGCATCTATGACCACCTTTGATTTCAGGGCAAGCGGGTCGACGCATGTTATGAAGTCTGGAAGCATGCTCACTGCATGCCAGTTCACCACGACTCCGTTTATGCCGTTCTCCCTGTATATTACATCCTTCACTTCCATCGAATTGAAACACTTGGCTCCTGCATCAAGGGCCGCCGCCAGCAACTTAAGTGAAACATGGGGCGAATCACTGACATAGACTCCTTTCTCATACTCCTCCATCTTAAAGCCGGTTTCCTCAACAAGCTTATGCGCTGGAGCTTCCACAACCATCTTGGGGAAGAGCATTCCTCCCTGCCACATCCCTCCACCCATCATTATGTTCCTCTCAATAATGAGCGTCTTCAAACCTCCTTTTGCAAGGTACCTTGCAGCGGTGATTCCGGCGGGACCGGAGCCAACAACTATCACATCGGATTCAACATATTTCAGAAAATCCTTCATGAATTCTCCAGCAATAGCTCGAGTTATCGTGGACTCGTCTACTTCTTTCATCACAGTCTCACCTCCAATGAGAACTCTATAAGCTTATCGCGTGCACAGGGCAGTTGTCAGCTGCCGCCTTACAATCGCATTTCTTGCATCCCTTTGGGTTGTATGCTTCGGACTTGCCATCGCTGCCAATTCGGAATACATCTGGGCAAAGCGAGACGCAAGCTCCGCAGCCTATGCATGTTTCCTTGTCAACTTTCACTGCCATCGGATTACCTCCATATTTAAATATAACTGAGTTATATATATCTGACAATATTTCTTATGGATGAATGTTTTTAAAAGGATTGGTGGGAAGTGAGCTTATGAAAAGAATATATCTGGACCATTCGGCAACGAGTCCGCTTGACAAGGATGTTTTTGAAGAGATGAAGCCCTACTTCAGCTTGAAGTTCGGCAACGCGTCAAGCCTCCACTCATTTGGGAGGGAAGCATACGAAGCGGTTGAGCAAGGGAGGGAGAGAGTTGCAAAAGTTCTGAACTGCAAGCCAGGTGAGGTTTTCTTCACATCAGGCGGCACGGAGGCTGATAACTGGGCACTGAAGGGTGCTGCTCTGGCAAGCAGAGGTAGGGGAAAGCACATCATCACAAGCTCCATAGAGCACCACGCAGTGCTGCACACCTGCCAGTACCTGGAAAAGAATGGCTATGCGATTACCTACCTCCCTGTTGATAGGTATGGAGCTGTGAAACCTGACGATGTGGAGAGTGCAATAAGGAAAGATACGTTCATCATTTCAGTGATGCATGCAAATAATGAGATAGGCACTATTGAGCCCATCGAGGAAATAGGCAAATTCGCCAAGGAAAAAGGAGTGTATTTCCACACTGACGGGGTTCAGAGCTTCTGCAAGATTCCCACTGATGTGAATAAGCTCAATGTTGATATGCTCTCAATTTCTGCCCACAAATTTTATGGACCGAAAGGAATTGGCGCTCTTTACATAAGGGAAGGAACGAAAATAGAGCCGCTGCTGCACGGAGGGGGGCATGAGAGGGGCATGCGCTCCGGCACTGAGAATGTGCCTGGTATTGTTGGGCTTGGAGCAGCTGCCGAGCTTGGCCTGAAGAGAATGGAGAGGGATGCAGAGAAGATGACTGCTCTACGGGACAGGCTGATAAAGGAGACTCTGAAAATAAAGGACTCCTGGCTCAACGGCCACCCAGTGAAGAGACTGCCGAATAATGCTCACTTCTGCTTTGGTTTAATTGAGGGGGAGTCGCTCATACTTTATTTGGATGAGAAGGACATAGCGGCCTCAACTGGCTCTGCATGCTCTTCCAAGTCATTGGAGCCGAGCCATGTCCTGCTGAGGATCGGCCTGAAGCACGAGGAGGCCCATGGTTCTCTAAGAATCACGCTGGGAAGGGAGAACACAAAAGAAGAAATGGATTATGTGCTCAAAGTTCTGCCCGAGCAAGTTGAGAGGCTTAGAGCCATCTCACCATTCAAAACAAAAAAAGAATTGTCCTCTTTCAAATCAACAGAGGAATAGATTTAACGTTACTATTATATTCCCAATTAGTGAATACCCTTTATGCGAAATTCATTTCTTGTGCTGTTTGTAGCTGTCATCGTACTGATGGGTTGCTGCAACCTCACGCTGCCAGCTAGCAACGAAACACAGAATACTCTGCCTTCTTACACCTGCCCGGATGGAGCAGTGGTTACATACTCTTCCGAGTGCCAGCCTAAGATGGTGCAATGCCCTGACGGAAGCAAAGCCACAAGCCTTTCCAAATGCCCGCCCATGGAGTTGACTAAGCCAGGCAGGTACATATGCAATGAATGGTCGAATTACGCTCCATGCGATACATACCTTCAGGTTTACTGCGACAAGTTCTCCCCAACTGACTTGACTGTGAGGGAAGCAGCTTCGGCGGCTATCTCAAACAATCCCGGTGCATTTTCAATAAACCAGCTGCTTGACATCTATGACTGGGTTCACACAAATGTGTTCTACCAGAATGTGCCCGTGAATTTCACCTACCAACCCTATTACCCAAATGAGACGATTAAAATAGGGTCAGGAGACTGCAAGAATCAAGCTGTGGTCATTGCATCCATGGTTGAGGCAATAGGTGGCACGGCGCGCGTTCTTATCATCCCGGACTGCCAGCATGCTTTTTCGGAAGTTTATGCGGGGAACATAAGCAACAAAGATATAATTGAGAATGCCGTGTGGGCTCACTACCCCAGGGCTTCCGGCAAGGATATAACGTGGGACAGCTACTCCGGGGAGAGGAACGGAACAGAGGCCTGGTTCATTTTCGACACTGCAGGCGGAGAGTTTCCCGGCCAGACTATTGAGGACTGCTACAATGCATCGCAGGTTTTCTTTATCTACGACTGCGCGAATTTGAGTAAGCATGCGCCTGCTTCCCAGGGAACGGCATACGGGCCGAAGGTGATTATAGATGATACGGACATAATACGGGCCGGCGGGTGGTGGCTTTATCATTCCGTGAACCCTGCGGACAAGATTCCCAGCCAGTATAAGTGGTGCCATTATGACGTGGATGTGGAATCGCTTTCAGGGCCAATGGATTGGTATGTCACGGATCAAACTGGGTACAACAACTACAAGAGCGGCGCGAGCTTCCGCTACTACTATGGTGAAGAGCAGGTGCAGGGAGGGACTTACCAGCTCGACTGGACGCTGCCTAGCAAATTCTATATTCTGACTATGAACAACGGCAGAAATTCAATAACAGTGAAAACGCATGTAAACGAGACATGCTACAAAGGCTGATTCTGCAAAGGTATTTATTCAGTATCATCCAATTATAACAGGGTTATATTATGTATTCCGAGAAGCTGATGAAACTGTTCAGGAAGCCGCACAACTTCGGCAAGATAAAGAATCCAGATGCGGTTGGGAAGGTCGGGAATCCAGTGTGCGGTGATGTGATGTATTTATACCTGAAAATTAAGGACAACCGAATAAAGGATGTGAAGTTTGAGACCTTCGGCTGCGCTGCTGCCATTGGGACGAGCAGCATCATCACAGACATGATTAAGGGAAAGACAATTGAGGAGGCATTGAAAGTCAGCAAAGAAGATATTGCCAGCGAGCTCGGCGGGCTGCCACCGATAAAGATGCACTGCTCTGTACTTGCAACAGAGGCGTTGAAGAAAGCTGTTGAGGATTACAGAATAAAAGAGAGGGGAAAGAAGAAGTAAACTGCAGGCACATAATTCTAATTCTGTTAAGTATGTTTAAATATTCAAAATGAGCAAGTTATACGTTGGTAATATGGACTTCCATAAGCTGCTACACAGGAAAGCAGAGGAACAAAGGACATCAGAGGAGGCAAAGCCTGCTTTTGAAGTAATTCCACCTCTCAAATCAACTTCCGAAATGCCTGCAAGACTCTTGGAGCAGAAAGTCGGCAGAATTCATGGGAGTCTGGTTTATTTTAATGATGAAATGTTCCCGCATCTCGCGGGCTCAAAGGTTGACTTGGCAAACCAGTTCTGCGTCTTTGCAGACCGTGCCGGGGCTTTGAGCGATGGCAGAACCAAGGCTTACAGCAACTTCGAAAATCTTGTCATGCCCTGTAATATAACAGACAATGAGGGGCGCACCTGGCATTTTGCAGAAATTCTTGGGGGAGGACTGCCCACGGACTCTGTTTACGGAACCCGCACCTCAGTGTGCACTGGTCCTGGAGACAACAACCCTATACACTATGTCGGGGAAGGCAGTGAAACCTGGGGCCTGTTTGATAGAAGGGAGGCCGAGGCGGACAGGGATTTCAGCCTTAAAGTGCTCGGAAGAGGGGGGCATACATCAATACCATTCATGATGCTGGAACCTGACAAGATTATAACTGAAAGCGGAGAGCTGAGACCCATAAAAGAGCTGCAAGGAGAGGGCAAAGTTTCAAAAACCATTGAGTACAGAGATGAGACGACTTCCTATCAACCCGTGGTATACGTCAGGCTGTCCTCGGAAGTCAGGCGGGTTTTTGATGCGGAGAAAAGCGATTTTGAGGAAATCACAAAGAAGAATGGAATTAGCATTGAAGCGTTCAGGCGTCAGTTAACAGAAAGGGCAGCTAAGACTCTCGCTATAATGCATGATTTTGGCGTGGTTAAGCCAACTATATGGCACGGTATCACTCTTGACGGCAGCATTGTTGACCATCACTACAATATTAAACCGGATAGAATCTGGGGGGCTGCTAAAGATGTCGTAGAAGCTGTTCAAACAATATGCAAGGCGATGCCCATACTCGATGAGAAGTATGCCGATAGCCAGTTCCAAGCCGGTCTTTTGCTTTCGGACGAAAACTTGAGCATCAAGAGCCGCAATAATATAGAGAGCCAGGTGAGGGACATAACATCGCTTTTCCTGAAGGAATATCTAGCCAGTCGCAAGAACCTTTCAGAGAGCGAGCGGCTGAAGATGCTAAAGGAATTCAACAGTAAAAAGATTGAATTCACCGGCTTGGATATAGAAATTATAGGGACAGTGGAATTCGTAGATAAGCCGAAACCCAGACGAGGCAGTTTAAACGAAAAAGCTTTAGAGGCACCCTCGGGTGAGACAGGCGCTCAGGAATCAAAGAAAGCCGAGGGTGAAGAGAAGAAAAAGGCGAAGAAATAAGCAAGGGGAGATTAGAAGGGACCGGGAGGTTCCTCTTGTAAAACACCATAAAACCAGTAAAATTCGCTTTTTGAGATTTTCAGTTGTAATAAATACCTCTCACTAAGCTTCTGCATCATGCAGTATGTATTCTCCTGAGAGGTTCAAAAATAAGGAAAAAGAAAAAAAACTAGGTGTAGCTCACAAGTTCCATCGTTGAGGCGCCGTTGTCGTATGCTATCTTCACAGGCAATGGAACGCCAGTTGCTACCCAGAATGTCGCCCCTTCGAGAGAATACTTGCTGCAACTGAAAGTCCCTGCAGGCACTGTTACGCTCTCGATTCCGATATATGTCAGCTGCGGGGTCTCCGTTCCTGAAGCCGAATTCGGTCCTGTGGTCGGGCACGGGGTTTGCTGCTCGATTGTCTGACCATTGTATGTCATTACACTCATAATCTCCAGGCACTTGTATGTCACCTTGTCCAACCATGTCTTTGAAGTCACCACTGTGCCCTGCACTGTTATATCAGTCTGCTGCAGCCATGCTGCGGTCCCGTTGACAGTGTCTGATGAGATAGTTGTGCTCAGGTTCGTGGCTGTTCCAGATGCGATGAGTTCATATGTAAAGCTGTGCAGTGTTCCGTATTGGTATATACTACTCAGGTCAACAGTTGTTGGCTGGGCAGGCGGTGGCGAAGGCGGGGTTTGGTTTTGCGGGGCAGGCGGAGGCGGAGTTTGGTTTAGCTGCGGGCTTGGGGTTTGGTTCTGCGGGGGCGTGGTTCCTGGACCTGGCGTGGGGCCCTGCGAAGGCGGCTGCTGTTGCGCGCAACCCATTACGAGAATTGCACTCACAAAAAGAATCAAAAACAATGTTTCCATCTTCAAAACATCACCTCTTATGTTTCAGCGAGATGCGAGTTTATAATACTGAGCTTAGATCT
>CAVXDX010000013.1:0-83825 GCA_963760615.1 uncultured Microcaldota archaeon
CACTACACGCAGCGACATGGGGTGTTACGGCGGGCCGGGCGCGGCCGGGCCTGTATTGGCGGGCGAGGATGAGAGTGGGAGCGTGGTCCCTAATTTCGTGGATCTGCACCAGTCTGTTGCGATAAGGCTGATTCTGGGTGCGGGTTTGGCAGTCGGGGAGGTCACTTATCAGCACAGTGCCGAACCGATCGTGCGTCGTCGACAGACTCCAGCCGGAGTGACGGTGACTGGCGGGACGCCGGTCAGCTTGGTAGTTTCCGATGGGGTTCCGGTTCCCGGAGTGGGTCTGGTGCTGGTATGGGTCCTGCAGTACTCTGAAATGTGGAAGCTGTCAAACCCGAGGTTGCTTGGATTTCCCACGCTTGATTTGGGTATTGCAAGCTGTACTATGTAGTTTGGATAACCCCTGTCGTATACTCCATTGCCATTGTAATCCTTAAGTTCTTGGTATACTCCCTTGACCTGACCCAAGTAGCTACCCGATTTGAAGTAGCTTGGCCTGTCTGAGGTACATAAGGAGGTATCTGCCAATCAGGGTTCGAGTATAGACCAAACAGCGTCAGTGGTGGTCGTAACTCTCAAGCTTCACTCCATATTCATAACCGAATTGCCCTGTGTTTGGATCATTGTCCATATTCAGTGCAAGGTCAGATGGAGCCAGATCACCCTTTGCGTCTGGTGCCTCTGAAGTTATAATTGTTATGTATATGCAGCCACTGTCCTGGTCAAAGTAGAAAGCTTCGTTGTCAAATTCCTCGTGCCCATAGGGTTCAGCAACAAGTATTCCGTCCTGGTTAGAACCTTTGGCTCATCGTAAAATACAAATGAACTTCCTATCCCCATTATGTGAACACCCGCTGGGTTGCCCCGCCAGCGTACTTGGGGTGTAGTTATCTTCTATAATGTACTGCACTCCTGCGTTGGGCAACCAGGTTGAGTGAGACCCCAATTAGCGCTATTTTTAATAGCATTCGCCCCAGTCGCCAAGACTGCCATCTGTTGCGTGTTTCGTGCAAACACCGTTTGCACTCAGTAATCCAATTAAGAGTAGGATACCTATCGTCGCAGATAATTTGTTCATATTAATACCTCCAAATATATTTACATATCATGTCTATTTAAATCTTTCGTGTCATATGAAGAAAAAAACATTAAAATGGATGCTCAGGATGTTTTTCTCATTGCTATGAATGAGGCTGCCCCGAGCGAGATTATCAATGGCACTGCAATTGACGAACTCTGGCGCTGGAATTGGATGTGCTCTGGCTCTTTTACCGTGTAGTTGCACTTCAGGTTGTAATCTAATACCTTTATCCCAGCAGTTGTGTTTATCTGATTGCAATCTTCGTTAGTAACAAACCAGAATTTCTTGCAACCACTGAAACTTGGCAGGTTGTAGAACTTCAAACCGGTTATACCTGTCGTCGGTGGTAGTGTTGTTCAGTGTACACCACGGACCGGAATGGACCCAAATGGTACTATGCAGTCGTTGAGAGTCTTGTTTGTGCATATGCAGGTTTGAATCATAATGTAGTTTATTGCATACCGTCATCTCCATACGGTATAGCTCCAGATACTACCGCCGTTAATAGGCACCTTTTGTTACATTGTTAAAGGATACACTGTAGTCAGTGCATACACATCAAAAACCATCGGGGTTAATGCAAGCAAAAGCACGGCAATTAGAATGCCATTTTTCATATAATTCCACCTCATAGATTGTTCTTAATATTATTTGATTACAGGTAGTATATAAACCTTCCGTAATACGAGAGGGCGTATTTAAAAAAGAAAAGAAAAAATCAAAATCAGCTCATTCTCCTCAGGTGTAAACGAAAGCCGCTGCTCCTGCTGCCACTATAAATGGTACAGCTATCGACGGAAATTCCGAAGATGGGGGCGAGGAGGCTGGTACTGATGGCTCGCCCTACCACTGTATAATTACATGCTCCATTGCCTGCTTTTACCGATGTATTGGTGATTATTTGATCATAGTTCTTGTTAGTGACGAACCAGAAGGTATGACAGCCGCTGAACCCAACATCGAATTTCAACCCATACATATTAGTAGTATGGTCAGGGTTAGAAGGAGGCATGTATTCAAGAGTGAAGGGTCCAAGATCAGAGCCATAGCTTGATATGCACCTTCCTACGTCATTGTCATACTCAGTGCATATGCATGCCTGGAGAACCCAGTGACTCACAGCAGGATCATGGTTCCCGCATACCTGGTATGTCCAGTTATACTTACCGCCAGCAACTGGCACTACAGACTGTAGTGTCACCGTGTAATTACCGCAGACGGGGAACTGAGGTTGCGTAGGCGGTGCAAATATAGCTGGGACTAGCATAAGAAACGCAAACAATGCTATTTTCGTCTTCATAAATTCCACCTCTCTTATAGCTTTCGCAGTACTTATATTTAAATCTTACGCATAATCCCAAGTGTTGTAATGATGACACCATGGTTTTAAATTAGTGAACTTCCCAATATTAGTATGAAGTCTATTACGATTTGGTTTATACTCACCACGCTAGCATTGATAATATGGCTGCTTGTCGATAACCCAAGCCTGGCCGGCCATCTGACAATTCTCATATGGCTTGCGACTGCTGTAATTGTTATTAACCTATCGAAAAAAGCTAAGAGAAAGTTGAGCAGGAATGAGAAGCTTATTGCCATATTCTTAGGTATTCTTATATGCATATTCAGCTTCACGAATGGACAGATGGGAATAGGAAACCTTGGCTATCACATTGGTGATTTCTCCGTGCTTCTCTCAGGCATTACACTTATTCTCTTAGCAGTTCTAGCCTACAGAGAGCTCCTTCTCCCCTCGATCATCCCGTTTGTTGCGTATGTGCTCTTCCACATATACGATAAGATGAGAAGCTGGCTGGAAGTCATAGGTGCTCCTCTTGAGATGCCTGTGGTGCGGATAAGCATTTTCATTCTTAATCTTCTGGGAGTTGGAGCCTACTCTCTTGATAATGCCATAATGATCACTACAAAGGCAGGAGATATGCTGCAGATTCCCATAGTTTTCGACTGCACAGGGGTTGAATCCATGGGGGCTTACCTGCTCACAGCGGGCGTTATTTTTTACTACTTCAGAAAAATGCCAAGGGATAAAAATATTATATTTCTGGTAGTTGGGATGGTTGGCACATACCTCGCAAACATAACAAGAGTGGTAGCCATCTGCATGACAGCATATTACGAGGGTCCGGGTGCTGCAACTGAGACTGTCCATGCGAATCTTGGGTGGATTATCTTCGCAATATGGATGTTAATCTATTGGACTGCCTTCTTCTTCACCTATAGGAAATTCGAGAAAAGCAAAGGTTTTTATTCTAAAAATGAGTAAAAATAGTCATGAGGTGGACTTTAACTCTGATTGTTCTTCTGAGCTTGCTAGCACCATTGCTGGCAGCAGCGGTATGCGGTAATGGAATTTGTAGCGGCGATAAGAATTGCTCCACCTGCAGCCTTGACTGCGGAAAATGCAATGCAGCCGCATGCTCCCTTGACAATGACTGCTATTCAGGCATATGCTGCAATGGAGTTTGCAGCAGCTCATGCGTGGCCTATCCTCCTCCTAGAAACAATGAGTCGCCATATATTGCTTCAATCCTGTCAGTGGGCACATACTCCTTGGTGCTTGGCCTAATATTCATCGCCATAATTGCGTTCGTGGTTCTCACAAGGAGAAAGAAGGCTAAATAATTCTTTTTATTCTTAGGAGTACTAGCAGTGGTATAATCCATATAAGCTGAAGCGCCAGTATTATCAACACAAAGACAAGAGGGCTTATCACTGCGTATTTTGGTTCATCGCGTGCGGCAGGCGGAGTTATAGGCTTGTTTGATATCGGTTGGGAGTTTTTGCACAGGCATGAGACATTGTCTAGGTCTGCCACCTGCGGACAGGTTATATTGCATACACAGATGCATTTATTTGCGTCGAGGACCATGTTGCCTTTGCATACCAAGCCGCATCTCTGGGCTGAGGGTACCACTACGACCAGGCTGCTTGTATAAACAGAACTGTTTAGATTTGACCCGACCAATTGGAATTGAATGTCCCTCGTGCCATTTGCATCTGAAGGAATGCTCAGCTTTATAGAGTAATTCACTTCCTGATCAGTAAAATCTAAACAGTTCTGTTTATACAAGCAGCCTGGTCGTAGTGGTACCCTCAGCCCAGAGATGCGGCTTGGTATGCAAAGGCAACATGGTCCTCGACGCAAATAAATGCATCTGTGTATGCAATATAACCTGTCCGCAGGTGGCAGACCTAGACAATGTCTCATGCCTGTGCAAAAACTCCCAACCGATATCAAACAAGCCTATAACTCCGCCTGCCGCACGCGATGAACCAAAATACGCAGTGATAAGCCCTCTTGTCTTTGTGTTGATAATACTGGCGCTTCAGCTTATATGGATTATACCACTGCTAGTACTCCTAAGAATAAAAAGAATTATTTAGCCTTCTTTCTCCTTGTGAGAACCACGAACGCAATTATGGCGATGAATATTAGGCCAAGCACCAAGGAGTATGTGCCCACTGACAGGATTGAAGCAATATATGGCGACTCATTGTTTCTAGGAGGAGGATAGGCCACGCATGAGCTGCTGCAAACTCCATTGCAGCATATGCCTGAATAGCAGTCATTGTCAAGGGAGCATGCGGCTGCATTGCATTTTCCGCAGTCAAGGCTGCAGGTGGAGCAATTCTTATCGCCGCTACAAATTCCATTACCGCATACCGCTGCTGCCAGCAATGGTGCTAGCAAGCTCAGAAGAACAATCAGAGTTAAAGTCCACCTCATGACTATTTTTACTCATTTTTAGAATAAAAACCTTTGCTTTTCTCGAATTTCCTATAGGTGAAGAAGAAGGCAGTCCAATAGATTAACATCCATATTGCGAAGATAATCCACCCAAGATTCGCATGGACAGTCTCAGTTGCAGCACCCGGACCCTCGTAATATGCTGTCATGCAGATGGCTACCACTCTTGTTATGTTTGCGAGGTATGTGCCAACCATCCCAACTACCAGAAATATAATATTTTTATCCCTTGGCATTTTTCTGAAGTAGTAAAAAATAACGCCCGCTGTGAGCAGGTAAGCCCCCATGGATTCAACCCCTGTGCAGTCGAAAACTATGGGAATCTGCAGCATATCTCCTGCCTTTGTAGTGATCATTATGGCATTATCAAGAGAGTAGGCTCCAACTCCCAGAAGATTAAGAATGAAAATGCTTATCCGCACCACAGGCATCTCAAGAGGAGCACCTATGACTTCCAGCCAGCTTCTCATCTTATCGTATATGTGGAAGAGCACATACGCAACAAACGGGATGATCGAGGGGAGAAGGAGCTCTCTGTAGGCTAGAACTGCTAAGAGAATAAGTGTAATGCCTGAGAGAAGCACGGAGAAATCACCAATGTGATAGCCAAGGTTTCCTATTCCCATCTGTCCATTCGTGAAGCTGAATATGCATATAAGAATACCTAAGAATATGGCAATAAGCTTCTCATTCCTGCTCAACTTTCTCTTAGCTTTTTTCGATAGGTTAATAACAATTACAGCAGTCGCAAGCCATATGAGAATTGTCAGATGGCCGGCCAGGCTTGGGTTATCGACAAGCAGCCATATTATCAATGCTAGCGTGGTGAGTATAAACCAAATCGTAATAGACTTCATACTAATATTGGGAAGTTCACTAATTTAAAACCATGGTGTCATCATTACAACACTTGGGATTATGCGTAAGATTTAAATATAAGTACTGCGAAAGCTATAAGAGAGGTGGAATTTATGAAGACGAAAATAGCATTGTTTGCGTTTCTTATGCTAGTCCCAGCTATATTTGCACCGCCTACGCAACCTCAGTTCCCCGTCTGCGGTAATTACACGGTGACACTACAGTCTGTAGTGCCAGTTGCTGGCGGTAAGTATAACTGGACATACCAGGTATGCGGGAACCATGATCCTGCTGTGAGTCACTGGGTTCTCCAGGCATGCATATGCACTGAGTATGACAATGACGTAGGAAGGTGCATATCAAGCTATGGCTCTGATCTTGACCTTTCACTCTTGAATACATGCCTCCTTCTAACCCTGACCATACTACTAATATGTATGGGTTGAAATTCGATGTTGGGTTCAGCGGCTGTCATACCTTCTGGTTCGTCACTAACAAGAACTATGATCAAATAATCACCAATACATCGGTAAAAGCAGGCAATGGAGCATGTAATTATACAGTGGTAGGGCCAGCGCATCAGTACCAGCCTCCTCCGCCCCCAGCTCCGGAATTCCCGTCGATAGCTGTACCATTTATAGTGGCAGCAGGAGCAGCGACTTTCGTCTACACCCTGAGGAGAATGAGCTGATTTTGATTTTTTCTTTTCTTTTTTAAATACGCCCTCTCGTATTACGGAAGGTTTATATACTACCTGTAATCAAATAATATTAAGAACAATCTATGAGGTGGAATTATATGAAAAATGGCATTCTAATTGCCGTGCTTTTGCTTGCATTAACCCCGATGGTTTTTGCATGTGTATGCACTGACTACAGTGTATCCTTTAACAATGTAACAAAGGTGCCTATTAACGGCGGTAAGTATAACTGGAGCTATACCGTATGCAGAACTGACGGTAATGCAATAAACTACATTATGATTCAAACCTGCATATGCACAAACAAGACTCTCAACGACTGCATATACTCATTTGGGTCCAATTCCGGTCGTGGTGTACAACTGAACTACACTACTGATCCGACGACAGGTATAACCGGTTTGAAGTTCTACAACCTGCCAAGTTTCAGTGGTTGCAAGAAATTCTGGTTTGTTACTAACGAAGATTACAATCAGATAAACACAACTGCTGGGATAAAGGTATTAGATTACAACCTGAAGTGCAACTACACGGTAAAAGGGCCACAGCACATCCCAATTCCAGCGCCAGAGTTCCCGTCAATTGCAGTGCCATTGATAATCTCGCTCGGGGCAGCCTCATTCATAGCAATGAGAAAAACATCCTGAGCATCCATTTTAATGTTTTTTTCTTCATATGACACGAAAGATTTAAATAGACATGATATGTAAATATATTTGGAGGTATTAATATGAACAAATTATCTGCGACGATAGGTATCCTACTCTTAATTGGATTAGTGAGTGCAAACGGTGTTTGCACGAAACACGCAACAGATGGCAGTCTTGGCGACTGGGGCCTGAATGCTATTAAAAATAGCGCTAATTGGGGTCTCAACTCAACCTGGTTGCCCAACGCAGGAGTGCAGTACATTATAGAAGATAACTACAACCCCAAGTACGCTGGCGGGAGCAACCCAGCGGGTGTTCACATAATGGGGATAGGAAGTTCATTCGTATTTTACGATGAGCCAAAGGTTCTAACCAAGGACGGAATACTTGTTGCTGAACCCTATGGGCACGAGGAATTTGACAACGAAGCTTTCTACTTTGACCAGGACAGTGGCTGCATATACATAACAATTATAACTTCAGAGGCACCAGACGCAAAGGGTGATCTGGCTCCATCTGACCTTGCACTGAATATGGACAATGATCCAAACACAGGGCAATTCGGTTATGAATATGGAGTGAAGCTTGAGAGTTACCACGCACCACTGACGCTGTTTGGTCTATACTCGAACCCTGATTGGCAGATACCTCCTTATGTACCTCAGAACAGGCCAAGCTACTTCAAATCGGGTAGCTACTTGGGTCAGGTCAAGGGAGTATACCAAGAACTTAAGGATGACAATGGCAATGGAGTATACGACAGGGGTTATCCAAACTACATAGTACAGCTTGCAATACCCAAATCAAGCGTGGGAAATCCAAGCAACCTCGGGTTTGACAGCTTCCACATTTCAGAGTACTGCGGAAACGACCACATACCAGCACCAGAGTTCCCGTTCATTCTAGTGCCTCTGGCAATAACCGCAATAGCCCCAGTGCTTGGCTACTACATATCAAAGAGACAATAGAAATAGATTTTTTTATTTTTTCTTTCTTATTTTATTTATTTGAAAGCTGAATAGTTTACCCCTTTTTGTTACAATAGGCTTCTCTCTTCTCACTCTTATTGTACCTGCATCTTCCCACATTTCAAACGATAGGTTCCTGCCCTTGCTTCTTCTCCTCAACCCATCATAAACCGCATCAACAACCCTTTTCTCATCTACCTTTCCCAAACTGGGGCTCACTAAGACATCCATATGCGTGAATCCATGTTCATCCTCAGCCTCAACTACCTGGTAATCTGTGCTTGAGCCGCCGAACATTGCTGGTAAATCCTCCTCAAGCACATCCACCATGTCACTTCCTATAAGCGTCATGCCTTCTCCTGTGAGCTTCTCAAAACTCCTTATGTTATATATAACGTCTTCCAGGCCTAGTTTTTCATACCCGCATCCGCATTTCAGCTTCTCCATAACTCCATAATCCCCCATTTCAACATTAATAAGACGCTTTCTGGCAAACGGCGATAGGGAGGTCAAGAGAAAGGCATTAACATCGATTCCAAAGTCCTTTATCTCTCTTTTATATTGAATCATGGCCAATCTGTTGCTAAGGAAGTGCGTATCATCGCAATTTGAGGGTTTTCTGCAACCGAAACTTATAACTCCAATCTCAGATGCCGCATACCAGGGTATCACCTCAGCCCCTGTACTCTCAATTTCCCTTCTCTTTGTTGGCGTGAGAGGTTCACCGGTAACAAGAAAAACCGCCCCCTCAATATCTGTCCCGGTATCGACTGCGGATTTGCAAGCTCTCAGAGCGGAACTAACGAAAGTTGTTACGCAGCATCGTGAATTCTCTTTGATAACTCTTGAGATTTTTTCTGTTACCTCTCTAACATCGTCTATATCCACCCATTTCATTTTTGGAAGCGGAATACCCATCACTCTCGCTTCGTAGATCATTGAATCAACCATGACTCTGTTTTTGATTGAGGAGTAAAGATTGCCTTTTCCTATTTTTGGGAACCATCTTGCTTGCGAGAACCAGCTAACCGGAACATTTCCAAGCTTTCCATATCTCAGAACGCATATCATTCCCAGGCCAGTAGGCATCCAGACTATCTGAGGCGTATCAATCAAATTGTGGACATGCTGCATCACTGCAAAATCCTCTGCGCTTTCGGTAAGGGAATTGAAGTCAACCATTGTCTTTGTTCCTGAGCTTCTTGTAGCACCACTTGTTATCTCCAGCCCCGAATGGAAGAGAGTGTTATCAAAGTCACTCTCTTCAAAAGCAAACTTCCTCCCATTTCTAACGCAAATGCTCTTCCCCTTAAACTCATCTATCCTTACATATGCTCCCTCCTCAGCAAGCTCCCGAAGCGCTCCCTCAACTCCCCTACTATCAACTAGTGATTTTACATCGCTGAACCTCAAATTTGCTGATTTGAGAAGCTTTAGAAAAGGACTATCCTCATTTTCGTATACCGCCTTCTTCACAATGTCTAAAAAATCTTCACTCCTGCTCTCACATTTTTTGGATACCTTCCCAACAGCATCCTCAATCGATAGCCTTTCCTTAAAAAAATTTCTTAGACCGCTGCATGCCCTGACATATCCAGCTAAATCCGAGGAGATGGGCATGATTAGCCTCTCTTTTTTTGAATCTGGAAGCTCAGTATCTTACCCCTTTTTGTTACTATAGGCTTCTCCCTCTTAACCCTTATTGTCCCTACGTCCTCCCACATCTCAAAGGAAAGGTTTCTGCCTATACTCCTCTTCCTCAGGCTGTCATAAACAGCATCAATGACCTTTTTCTCGTCTACCTTTCCCAAACTGGGGCTCACTAAGACATCCATATGCGTGAATCCATGTTCATCTTCCTCTTCAACCAGCTGGTAGTCAGTGCTTGACCCGCCGAACATTACTGGCAAATCCTCCTCAAGCACATCCACCATGTCACTTCCTATAAGCGTCATGCCTTCTCCTGTGAGCTTCTCAAAGCTCCTGACATTATACATCTTTTCCCTGAATCCAAGCTTACCAAAGCCACATGAACAGTTTTCACTTTTAAGCACACCGTGGTCACCAATCTCAACGTTTATCATTATCTTCGAAGCATGTTCAAGTAATGAAGTAATCAGAAAAGAGTCAACTGAGACTCCAAAATCCTTTATCTGCCTCTTATACTGTATTACAGCCAGTGAATCTCTTAGGAAGTGCATATCATCGCAATGTTTATGGTTATAGCAGCCTTGAGCTATCCCGCCTGTCTCTGATGCGGCATAGCCAGCTATCACCTTTGCCCCTACTTTCTCCATCTCCCTTCTTTTGGTGGGGGTAATTGGCTCTCCGCCGCATCCGATTACCACTCCGTCAATATCCAAGCCCATCTTCTCAGCCTCATTGCAAACTCTTACTCCTGAGCTTGGAAAATTCCAGAGGAAGCATCTAGAATGCTCCCTCATAACGCTGGCGACTTGTTTTGCTATTTTGCTGCAATGATTCAAATCAACAAATTCAGGAGTCGGTATCTTAGCACCAAGTAACCTTGCCTCATACATCACGATTCTGGGAAGCAGGGTTCTTTTTATAGTAGGATAAGCATTTCTGATATTTAAGCTTGGCACTTCTGCAGTTTGTGAATAGCAACCAGCCACTTGAATCCCTGTTTTAAAACAAGTAAGAGCCGATTGCTGGGCCAATAAACCTGGAGACCAAATAACCCTAGGATAATCCGTCACTCCAAGAACGTAATCTGCGAAGAGACGATTGTAGCATCTTTCCAATGTCCGCTTAAAATCCACCATCACTCTAGTCCCTGGGCTCCTAGTCCCACCTGTGGTAATCTCAAAACCGCCAGTGAAAATGTTGTCAAAATCCGACTCTGAGAACTGTACGTGTTTGCCTTTCCTAACCCATTCCTTTTTCCCCTTGAATTCCTCTATTGTTATGTATGCTCCTTCACTTGCAAGTTGCTTCAGGGTGCCTTCCAACCCCGAGCTGTCAACCAGGCTTTTGATATCGTTGAATTCATAGCCCACAGCTTTGAAGATCCTGTAGTAGGGGCTTTTTTTGTTATTATAAACCCGCTCCAGCATAAGCAGAAAATTCTCCTCCCTGCTCTCCAGTCTTCGCTGCATCTCCTCTATGCTTTCCTCTACTGTTATCGTGCCCTTGAGGAAATCTCTCATGCCGCTCAAGGAACCTGAGAGCATTTTAAACTCGGAGAATAAGCCCATTTTACCTCCTACCAAATTTAGGCAGTTATCATTTAAATAGGCATCATATGAATTTATAAGGATAAATGCGCATAATAACACACCAGAAATTCCTGCTGGTTTATAGAAAGTTTATATGCAAATAATCTAAAACACTGCCCTATATGCGCTAAAAACTAATTTGAGGCGAATCTTTGAACAGAAATGCCATACTGTATTTTATTCTCAGCGCTATTGCGATATCTTCCAACTATGTAGTAAACAAGGCAGGGCTTAAGCAAGGGCTGGATCCGATTTCCTTTGCGTTGACGTCAGGTGTCATCGCAGCCATTTTCTCTTCCATTTATATAATACCAAAAAACAGAGAACTTAAAATGTTCAGCAGGCCCGAGTGGCTTAACATTATAATTCTTGGTGTAATTGCTTCAGGTACCTCAGCTCTCACAAGATTCTGGGGTTTATCTCTAACCACTGCAGTAAATGCTAGCCTCCTATCAAGATCCAATATACTATTCACTGTCCCAATCGCATATATAATGCTGAACGAGAGAATATCAAAAATGGCATGGCTATCAGTATTCATAATTCTCGGTGGTTGCTTCTTCTTGAGCACTGGTGGCGCTATGATAGCTCCAGCAATAGGGGATTTAATAATAATCTTTTCCGCGCTTCAAGTTGCATTTGCCAACTGTCTTGCAAAGAAAGTAATGATTCGAATTCCGGCGGGAACCGTTTCAATGTTGAGATTAATAATAGGTGCCATATTCCTGCTGATTTCAGTACCCATATTCATGGGTTCGAGTGCATTTTCATCACTTTTTGATGGGTTTTGGTACGTTATAGTGTCCGGTGTATTAACCGTAACCTACGTCTTTGGTCTTTATAAGGGAATTGGGCTGTCAAATGCCTCAATAGGCAATACATTTCACCAATTTCACGCAGTACTTACCTTAATCCTCGCCTATATATTCCTGGGGGAGAGTTTATCACTTGTCAAAGGGTTTGGCGGACTCTTAATCCTAGTTGGTGCCTACCTAATAAGCAAAGAACGCGACAATTAAACCTTTTGATTTAAGTTATTATTTTTTGTATTTTCTAAGAGCTAACACCGCCAGAAAAACTGCGGTAAAGTAGAGTGCTAAAGCAATTCCAAATACGCTAATTAGATAAGACTTTTGGGTGACCATCAAATTCAAGCTGGCTGGTATAACATAAAGGTTGCCGGAAAAAGGGAAAAGCAACTCTACGCCCAACCCCTCAACCATATCAAAAAGCAGATGCCCAAAAATCATCACTGATAAAGTATAGCCACAGAGCTTTAACTTCCCCTTTAAAAGAAATGCGGATATGAGAATAATCAGTGCTACTGTGAGCAGGTTATGAAATATGAGGGGCTTCACCCCCAATACCTGTTCCAGTTTAGTCTGATTAGCGCCAAGTAATACTAGAATATAGTGGGGTATATGGTCTAAATCAATCAGTATTGAGATAAAACTAAGAGCAAGAGCCTCCTTTATCCCGGCTTTTTTATCCGTTTCCCTAAGAATCACGTAACCTCCTGAAAACGATATTAAAAAATGAAAAAGCGGGTCCATTCATCCACCTTCAAATCCCTGCAGCCAGAAATGCACGCTGTAATTCCTACTGTTGACTGTTGCTATAACCTCAACTTTCGCCGGAAACTGCGTGCCATTCTGAAGCGGAAAAGATACACTTCTTTCGATGCTTCCTGACTCTATTCGGAAGGAGTCATTCTGGATTGTGGAGTTTGAGAGCCAAATTTCCACATCATAGCTAGAGGGTTTACCCTCATGGGACTCAACCACGTACGTGAATGAAACATTATCCTTCACGTAGTTTGAATATGATTTCAGGTATACCACTGAATAGCGATCCTCCTTGTTCGTTGCCACCATTATGACCACTATGACAATTCCCACTATGCAGGCTGCCAGAATTATCTTGTCTAAGTTGGTTTTTTCGCTTTTTTCCTTGCCCTTCATACGCCTATATATGTTGTCCTACGTTTAAATAGCTTTTCTGAAGAAATAGCCTTCTTACCCTCTGATTCTTTTCATATGTTCAATTCTTTTTTCTATCAATTCCCTTGTGCCGATATCCTTCCTGTAGAACAGCTTCCCCTTCACAAACTTTACTGCATTCTCGGCAATTCTCTCAGCTTTTTCAATTGTATCAGAAATTCCCACCAAACCTGCCGTGCGCGAGCTGCCAGTGTAGATTTTTCCGTCAACTTCATTCACTGATGCATAGTAAAGCATCGCGCCGCTTTTCTCAATCGCTCTTTCATCCACCTCAATAAGCTCATTCTTCTTCGGAGAGATAGGGTAGCCTTCTGGAACAAGGTACTTGCAAACTGTTGCCTTTTTCTCAAAAGCTGCATCCTTGAGGCTTCCTTCAACAATCCTCTGAAGGATATCTAGAAAATCGCTCTTTATAACTGAGAGCGTATTCATCGCCTCGGGGTCTCCCAACCTGGCGTTGTATTCAAGTAGCTTCACCCCTTCCCTTGTCACCATGAACCCACCATACAGAAATCCCCTGTACTCCTCACCTATTTCCTTCCTGTAGGCATCAACAGAAGCTTTCATTATTGATAAACCATCCTCATAATCCTCCTGCTTCAGGAATGGTAGAATATAGCCCGCGTCTGAATAAGAGCCCATTCCTCCAGTATTCATGCCCTGGTCGTTTTCATATGCTCTTTTGTGGTCCTGCACCATCGGTGTGCCTACAACTTTTCTCCCACTCACAAAAGCCTGCAGGGAGAACTCCTCACCCTCAAGCCTCTCCTCAACAACAACCTTTCTCAGGCTCCCCACTCCCTTCCCAAGAATTTCTTTGACATATTCCTTTGCTTCCGAGGAATTCTTGAGCTGCTCCCCCACTACCTTCACTCCCTTCCCCCCAGTAAGACCGGCAGGCTTCACAACAACAGAACTTCCAAGAGAATCTATGAACTCGCAAGCTTCCTTGTAATCTGTGAAAACTCCAGCAACTGGAGAGCCTTTCACCTTGTATTTTTCAAGCAGCTCCCTCATGAAACCCTTATCAGTCTCCATCCTCGCCCCGCTCTTGGAAGGGCCTGCGCATCCGATGCCGAACTTCTCAAGCTCGTCAACAACAGCCGCATCAAGCGGAGCCTCCGGCCCGATTACAGCCAAATCTATTTTCCTGCTGATTGCAAACTTCGCAATAAGCCTTGCATCGGTTGTTTTCCCGACAAAAGCTTCCTTGCACAGTCTGACTATCCCGGGGTTTTTGGCTTCCATGAATGCATAAAGCTCATGCTTCTCCCTGCTTCTTCTTATTGCTCTGGCGATGGCATGCTCCCTCCCGCCATTGCCAATGAGAAGAATCCTTTCCATACTTCACCTCAAAATCACAAGGAAGCCCGCACCCGTTTATAGGCGGAGGCATATCATTGTAGTTAAATCTACTTATACCCCCTATAAGTTGCTTACACCCCCCATGGCGTATGTCAGATCTCCCAGTACCTTTTCTTCTCCTTAATTTCTTCTCCGCTCCTCTTCTTCATCTCCTTTGCTATTTTTGCAGCACCGGGAGTCGGGTAATCCTCATTGAGGCAGGCCATGCAGAGGTTTTCCTTGCCAATCCCAATCGCCTTGACAAGCCCGTCTATTGTCTGGTAGCCCAGAGAATCCGCCCCGAGAATCTTCCTTATTTCTTCAACATTGCCATTGCACCTGAATGCAATCAATTCAGAATGGCTTGAAATATCTATACCGTAGAAGCAAGGTGAAATAATGGGCGGGCATGTTATCCTCACATGGACCTCCTTTGCTCCCGCACCCTTCAGCAGCTTAACAAGTTTGTTTGTTGTAGTTCCTCTCACTATGCTGTCATCTATGACAACAATCTTCTTTCCTTTCAGAATTGTTCTCAGCGGGTTGAGTTTCTTCTTTATCGCATCATCCCTTATGCTCTGCTCAGGCATTATGAATGTTCGCATGATATACCTGTTCTTTATCAAACCTTCCTCCACCTTTATGCCGCTCTCACGTGAGAATCCCTCTGCAGCAGGCCTTGAGGTATCCGGCACGGGTATTATAACCTCTGCGTTTGCCGGGTGTGATTTTGCGAGGTTCTTTCCAAGCTCCACTCTTATGTTATATACGCTGCCAGCATCAAGGATTGAGTCCGGCCTTGAGAAATAAACATATTCAAACATGCAGTGCCTCTTCTCGCTTTTCGCAACAAGCCTTCTCTCCACACCTTTTTCATTCACAACTATAACCTCGCCGGGCTTCACCTGCTCTGACAGCTCAACGTCGTTTATGTCAAGTGCGACGCTCTCTGAAGCGAATATTATGCAGTCCTCATTTCTGCCAAAGCACAGCGGCCTGAATCCGTTCGGGTCCCGGAAGGCAATAAGCTCCCCTTTCCCGGTTACCGCAACCTCGCAGTATGCTCCCTCAAGCCTCTTCATAACCTTTGCTACTGCCTGGAAAATATCCTCTGTCTTACTCAGCTCATCTGCAAGAACTTTTAGAATTATCTCTGAGTCGCAGCCTGAAATGAGTGGAGTTCCGCCTCTGTTCAGCTCATCCTTTAGGGCAGTGAAGTTGACCAGATTGCCATTGTGGGCAAGCGCCATCCCATTCCTCGGAAGGTCCACCATGAATGGCTGGGCATCCTTCAGAGAAGAGCTTCCGCAGGTGGGATACCTCACGCTTCCAATCCCTATAGTGCCTTTGAGGGCAAGCAAATCGTCCTCTGAAAAAACATCTGAGGTGAGTCCCATTCCCTTCTTCAGGTGAATGCTCTTGCCGTCAAATGTGGCAATTCCTGCGCTGTCCTGCCCCCTGTGCTGTATGGCAATCAGCCCATTGTATACTGGAAGTGCAACCTCATCCTTCCTGAAGGAATAAATTCCAAATACCCCGCATGCTTCTCGTCCCTCCATTACTCCCACCTCATCAACTCACAGAAAAAGGTAAAGAACAATTCCCCCATAGAATATTGATGCCATCAGGTATTTAAATTATTTCTTTTTTATAAGAAGCAGAATACCCATTAATCATTGCAAACCTGCTCATGAAAATCTTGTCTCCTTTCCTATATAATTAGATTTAATAGGTAATATTTAAATACTAGAGTTACCTAATATACTACGAACCAAAATGCGCCAGTGGGTGCGTATAAGAGAGGTTCTGGCCGAATGAGGTAACTTTCCTGTGCTCACCCTTGGCAAAGTCGCTGAGGGGGCATCACAGAATGAATAAGGAACCATCTAAATGAGGTTGATAAAAATGGATGAAATAAAAACAAAAATTGATGATGTTTTCGATTTTATTCAGAAAAAGGGGAAGACCACCTCGAGAGAAGTAAGCAAGGAGGTCAAAATAAGCAAAGATGATTTAGATACGTACGTGTATATCCTGCGTAGATACGGTATGATTGAGGTGAAATACGGCTGGTTTGACACCCATCTTTACATAAATGAAGATGCACTTAAACTGGCTGATGAATTCAAATATCAGCTGTACTCCAATGCAGACAGCACAGTCATTTTTGATAAAGAAGGTGCAGCTGACAGGAATATAAAAGCACTTGCCTTCATGAGCATGCTTAAAACAGAGTAATCATTTCCCGCATGCCTTTCTGAGCACTGCAAGATGATTCTCTGCAATGATAAACCTGAACTCGAACTTCTCCCCAAGCATGTTGTACACCACCATAACCGCCTGGCTCTTCAGGAGGGCGAGCTTCTTCTCCTCGGTGATGGATTCAACATAGTTGAACGGGACCTGAACCCTACTTCCAGCCCGCATATCCAGCCCATTCTCATGCAGCGTTATTGACCCATTCTTGGAATCATAGAGTACCGGAAGAACTTCCAATGCCTTTCCCAACAGCTCCATCTACTCACCACTTCTGTTTTGCTAACGTAAGTATTTAAATATTCTACAAGGCATTATCTACTCATGAGTTCCAGAAAGACGTTTATTGCTCTATTCCTGTTGCTCATCCCCCTGTTATCCTCTGCGGAGTCAGTTTCACTCATCCTAGGTCAGCAGTATAATTTCACTTTTAACAGCTCCCAGTATGCTGTTGCAATGGTTGGCATTGCGAAAGATACTGCGACTTTCGTTGTTTCCGGCGTGTTGGTGAGCCCAGGCGTAAATGAAACCAAAATTTTGGATCCCAGCGGCAAAGGTCGTATTGGTCTAACACTCAACCAGATTATGCCAAACAGCACGGTTAGCATTGACATCAGCTATGGAGTAACTGGAAGGGCATGCAACCCTATCGGTGAGCAGTGCTCTGGGTTCAATGACTGCTGCGTTGGAAGGTGCATTGTTGGAGCATGCGCTTATCCCCCCACATACAACTCTAGCGGAACAATGAATGCAAGCTTGGATGTGCCGGAAAATACAACCGCAGGCAGTGTTGTTATTCTCAGGATGAGCGGGAACGACGGAACCCCAATTCCAAATGCAGTTGTTAACATACTAACCCCATCCGCTGAGAGGCTGGTGCTCACTACGAATGAAAGCGGGGCGGGTAGTTACCTTGCAAGAGAGGAAGGGAACTACAGCTATGTTGCATATGGTTACCTGCTGAGCTCAAACAAGACGACCCTCTCCAAACCCGCTCCTCCGCCAGTGCAGAATCCGCAGCAACCCCAGCCATACTGCGGCGATGGAACATGCAGCAATGGGGAGACTTGCTCAGGCTGCCCCCAAGACTGCGGAGCTTGCCCCGTGCAACAGGCCCCGGCTGCCGCTCCACCCAAGGCTGAGGGGTATTCCTCGCTGCTCTGGGTTGGCCTTATGTTCTTGACAATAATGATCATACTGCGGGTTTTGATTCCAATCTTCGTGAGGGACTAGCCAATGGTCGTAGAGCAGATTTTCCACTTTGAGGAAATTCAGAAGAAGCCCTACCTTGTCTCTGCCGCCGCCTTCATATTCACCGGCATCTCGGTTATTCTCGCCACAACTGTTCCAAGCCCCCCCATGGGTTTCTTCATAATAGCGCTCACTGTGATGCCGGCCATACCGTTCTTCATCCGCGCCACAGCATGCAAGGAGAAAGGGGAGGAGATATTCACAAAACTGGCATCTGCGGTGCCTGCAAAAAAGTTTGAGAAAGGCACCAAGAGGAGGCTAGGCCCAATATACAATACGATAATACAGCTCTACATGTACTTCTTCCTTGGCTCTGTAATAGGGTTTGCCTTCGCCTCAAGCATCATGCCAGAGAGCTCATCGCTGCTGGTATTCTCGGATGTGAGAAAGCTCATGCTCAGCGTGATGAATCCATCAGCGCAGGTGCTCAACCCTTCCAATAGCATCAGTTTTTGGGTTATTTTCTCTCACAACCTACAGCTCATGCTGGTTATGCTGCTCTTCTCAATCGTCTACAGCATAGGTGCGATATTCCTGCTTGTCCTCAATGCTGCGGCAATAGGGCTTTTCCTCGAGCAGGGAATCAGGAACCTGCTGCCGGGCTTCTCCTCACTCGGGTTGCTGGCATACCCCGCAGCATTCATCGCAGGCTCATTTTCAGGTATATTGAAGCTGCTGCCCCACGGAATATGGGAGTTCTCGGGCTTCTTCATGGCAAGCATTGCAGGTGGCATAATCTCCGTGGCAATAGAGAGGAAGGCATACAGAAGATGGGAAACTTCCAAAATAATACTCATTGACGTTGCAAAACTCCTAATCCTTGCAGTTCTCCTGCTCGCGGCAGGCGCTTTCATAGAGGCAGTTTTGTATCCTTCGCTGGAGTCAGCTCTACCAAGCTTCTTAAAATAAAAGAAAAAGATAGAAAAAAGAAAAAAACCTAGAGGTACTGTATGGTGTCTATCTCAAAGGCAGTCTTGTCAAGGGCTTTCTGGTCCTCTTTTATCTTGCCCATGACGTGTGGCGAGGTTATGCCTGTCATTATTGCAGTGACAACCACATCATTGCCCATCTCAGGAGACAGCCTTGCTCCCCAGATGACATTTGCATTGGGGTCGAATGCGTTCGTCAGACCCTCTCCTATCTGCGTTGCCTCTCCCAGGGTGAGCTGCGGCCCTCCCGATATGTGTATCAATGCCCCCTTAGCTCCTGTGTAATCCACGTCAAGCAATGGATGCTCCAGCGTGTTGTGCACCACTGAATTCACCTTGTCTGTCCCTTTGCCCTCTCCCACCGATATTACTGATACGCCCGCATTGCCCATGATTGCCCTTATGTCCGCGAAGTCAATGTTTACAAGGCTTGGGAACATTATTGTATCTGAAATTCCTTTCACGGCTCTGGCAGTTACCTCATCCGCCACTGCAAACGCCTGGTTCATCGGAAGGTTCGGCACATAGCTGACCAGCCTGTTGTTGTCAATCACAATAACTGTGTCTGTATTCTTCTTGAGCTGCTCCAGACCCCACTCCGCCTTCTGTATTCTGGCCCTCTCAAGGGAGAATGGGTATGTCACTATTGCAACTACAATTGCGCCCTGCTCCTTTGCTATTTCTGCAACTATTGGGGCTGCGCCTGTGCCTGTCCCTCCGCCCATGCCAGCAGCTATGAACACCAGCTCACAGCCATCCAAAGCCTCCCTGAGCTTGTCCCTGCTTGCCTCAGCGCACTTCATTGCTATCTCCGGGAAACCACCTGCACCCAACCCCCGGGTTATGCTCTTCCCGATAAGAAGCCTCTTGTCGGCTTCAGTTATCTGGAGGTGCTTGTGGTCCGTGTTTATAGCTATTGTGTCTGCGCTCTTTATCCCCATCCTTGCTAGCCTGCTTATTGTGTTGCACCCTGCTCCTCCTACTCCCACTACACAGATTCTAATCTTACTATCTTCTAGTTTGTCGTATTTTTGTTCCTCGGGCAGTTTGCCCGTATTCCTCAACGCCGATTCAATCAAACTCTCCATAATAACACCTTTTCCCATAGATACTATACTAAAAAACATCACCCGCTGCCCTCGTCATCCTCCTCAAGCTCGCGGTTCATGCTTTCAAGCATGCTTCTCAAAGCTATTCCTTTTCTTTCTTTTATGTCCATCTGGTCACCCTTAATAAAAAACAAAAAACTAACCGATTACCTCTATGTCTGAGTAGGGCGCTGGCTCTTTTTCTTCTTCAAATGGCTTGCCCATTATGCTGGCTCCCTTCACCCCTGTCACTATTGCAACTATCTCCAGCTTTCCATCGTAGCCTGGCATCAGCCTTGCTCCCCACTTCACATTTGCATGCGGGTCCATTCTCTCCGTGACTATTTCTCCTGCCTTTATTGCGTCACCAAGAGTCAGGTCCGATCCACCGGAAATGTGTATCAAAGCACCGTTTGCACCCTCAAAGTCTACATCCAGCAGCCTGTTCTTCAGCACTCCCTCAGCTGCCGAGGTAACCTTGTCTGTGCCTTTGCCCTCTCCCACTGCTATGAACCCCACTCCGCCTCCACCCATTATTGACCTCACATCGGCAAAGTCTATGTTTATCAGGCTTGGCTGGGTTATTGTCCAGACCAGACCGCCAATTGCCTTTGCAAGTATCTCATCCGCAACGGAGAATGCTTCGTTCATGGGCAGGTTCGGGACTATCTTAACAAGTCTGTTGTTGTCCAGAATTATCACAGAATCTGTGACTCTTCTGAGCTTGGCAATTCCTTCATCTGCCTTCACCCTTCTTGCCCTCTCAAGGTTAAATGGATAGGTGACCATGGCAACTGTTATTGCGCCCTGCTCCTTTGCTATCTCGGCAATCACTGGAGCTGCGCCTGTGCCTGTCCCTCCACCCATTCCTGCACATATGAAAACCAGATGAGCACCAGAAAGCTCCTTCTCAAGCAGGGGCCTGTCAATCTCTGCGGCCTTTGTTCCTATCTCTGGGTATCCTCCAGCACCCAACCCTTTGGTAAGGGTTTTGCCGATGAGAATCTTCTTAGCCTTCTCATCTATCATATTGAGGTGCTGCTTGTCTGTGTTAACCGCTAACAGGTTACAGCCCTTTATGCCGGCTCTTATCAACCTGTTTATTGTGTTGTTGCCTGCTCCCCCTACTCCCACTGTTACAATTTTTATCTGTTCGCTTCCAAAATCTTCTAGGTTCGATGAGTCACGCTCACCTATAACGGAGTTTATTAAACCTTCCATACTGATCGCCATTTTTACTTTTCATTCACACTTATTTAAATACCTTTCGGTTTTGAAATTTTTTGCTTTTTTTGCTGAAATTTTACGACGTGAATTCTGCATATTGAATTTTTTACAATGTTCGCCTCTTGCATAAGTGCGTTACGTCAGGTTAAAAACCAGAAAATTCAATCAAGCTTTTATATATAAAAATTCAAAAGAAAAGCATGCATGATCTAGCCCTGAAGGAGCAGACTCCGTTAGCAGTGGTAGAAGAAAGACCTCCCTTTCACGAGATAAGCATAATCAAAGTGGAGAACGTCACGAAGGGGCGGCACATAGGAGTGATGGTCACCCACCACCCCGAATCCATGCAGGTCTTTGCGGATGTGGTGAGTAGCAGCAAAGTGAAGACAATCATCCTTGAGGATTCTCCTGGACTCATGGATGTCATAGAAGGAAAGAAAACAATAAAATCCAACATAAACGAAATTTTCAAAGTTGACCTGGATAAGAATCCCGAGGCTCTCAGCATCCCCCGTATTGCTTCATATAAGCGTAGATGCGAGATTCTGATTGAGCTGAAGGAGCAGGATCCCGAGCTGAAGGTAATAATCCTAGACCCATACTACGATAAACAGGTACTTGGACCAAAGGGAGAAACCTATGGTGACAGGATGAGGCTTCAGGAGAGTATAAATGAAAACATGAGGCTGGTGGAGAGGGCTATTGAAATAAAGGATTTTGAGGGTGCAGTTGAAAATATGAAAGTAGTCGCAAAGGGTACAGGGAAGCAGATAGTAATGAGCGATGAGATGACAGGTGTTGCGGTAGCCAAGGGAAATTACTCAGGAGATGTTGCTATTGAACGTGGAGAAGGGCACTTCGCATTGCAGACGAATTTGGAAGCAAATGTGAAAGATAGCAATGTCTCTGTGATATTCGCAAACAAAGAAATTATTGAGAAAGTCTTCAAAGAGGATGAGAATTTTTATCCCCAGCTTCTGCAGCTTGCCCACAAATATATCGAAAAGGGAGAGGCTCTGGAAAAAGACGTTGCTGATTTGCTTGCGGCAAGGGCTTGCGCTGCAGCTGTGATGTTCACTCAAGAGTTCAACAGACTTTTGAAAGAGGGCAAGAGGATGACTGCCGAGAGGGATTACGAGATAATAAAGGCGGCAAATGACCTCTCCTTGGACGACTGCAAGAAGATAGTTATGAGCTAAGACTCCTCAAGCTGGATTCTCTTCTGCATCTTGTACATCTCAATTATCTCCTTAACAGTTGTGGCCTCCTCCGGGGATTTATCCTCGCGCAGCTCCATCATCCTGGGGAATCTCAAAGCGTACCCGCTGTCCTCCTTTGTTTTCCCAGCAGTATGCGTCGGGGAGCGCGTTATCTCATCTGCAGCAACCGCCACGACATATTTCAAGTCAACCCAGAAGTCCGGCTTTATATCTGAGTCAACTCTTGCAATCTTGTGCTCTACCTTTATTTTTCCGAGCATCTCCTCAAACTGCTTCATCTGCTCCTCGGAGAAGCCTGTGCCTATCTTTGTTATGGACTTGAACATGTCCTCTTTCTCATCGTAAACAGCGCAGAGCAGCCCTCCGAACTTGAATTTAGCGCGCATGCCTTTCCCTAGGAAATACCCTATGATGACCAGATCAACAGTGTCAGCAAGCTCCCCCTTGTAGGACCTCTTCAGCTTTATCCAGGCAAATTTTCTAGCGCCTGCTTCGTATTGGGCATTCAAATCTTTTGCAACTATCCCCTCCATCCCCTTCTCTATTGACTCCTCAAAGAACTCCTCGAGCCTCTTGGGGTCGTCCGTGATTGTCATCTCAGAGAGTCTTATCACGCTGCCTGCTGCAATCAGCTTCTCAAGCCTCTTCCTCCTCTCATGGTAGGGATGTCTGGTGTAATCCTCTCCGTCAGCATAGAGAACGTCAAAGGCAAAAAGATTCAGTGGGTATTCCTCTGCTTTTTCTTTCACGCCATATTTCCTTTTTCTCTGCATTGTGAGCTGGAAAGGATAGTA
Organism: uncultured Microcaldota archaeon; assembly: GCA_963760615.1. Taxonomy (GTDB): domain Archaea; phylum Micrarchaeota; class Micrarchaeia; order Burarchaeales; family Fermentimicrarchaeaceae; genus Fermentimicrarchaeum. The sequence continues at coordinate 23,378 of CAVXDX010000013.1, forward strand.
CTCCCCGGCCACTTCATTGTAAGCAAGCGCCTCACCCTCGAGAATTGCATCCTTTGCCTTCACCTGCTTTCTCACCCCTGCAACTATTTCAGGGAACATCTGCGTCATCCTCTCCAGCCTTCTTGAGAATATCTCAACTTTGTCATTCTGCTTGTGCAACTGCATCCTTAGCCCGTCGTATTTTCTTTCCACAGCGCACTTTCCGAGCTTCTCAATTATCTCTTCCGCACTGGGCAGTCTCTCGGCAAGCGCTGGTCTTATCGGATTGAAGACTTTAACCTTGAATCTTCTTATCCCCTCAATTCCATCTGAAAAAAGAGTTCTGGCCACGAGCCCCAGGTCCGAGCATAGGTTGTATGCTCTCTCAAGCTCCTCCCTCATGCTCTTGTCGCCAGCCTTGTAAGCCGAGAGCGCATCCAGTATTGTTGGGTCTCCTATGCCAAGCCTCAGCCTTCCAAGCGGGAAGCGTGTGATGTATCTTACTTCCTTTGGACTGGAATTGTTCAGCAATTCAACCAGCCCCTTTATCTTCATTTCCTGGCTTCCTGCTCCGCTCGTCTTCGCCATTTTCATGAAGTTGTCAAATACCTTCTGTACTGAGAGAGGGTGAGAAAAAAGAGACATCTGCTGCTTTGAGGAGAGCAGCTCCTCGGCAGTCTTCCCCAAGTCTCCTGTCTTCCTGTAGCTATCCTCCACCTTCTTTTTCGGGTAGCCTGTTGCAAGTGAAATTGCCGCCTCAACAAATTTCTCGCCGAGCCCAACTTCAATTCCCTCAAAAGGCGGAGCGACAACTCCCTGGCTGAGGTAGATTATCTTGTCAATCTCATCCGGCTTGGCCTTCTTGAAAAGCTCTGAGAGTATGGCCATCATCTCCAGCCTTCCTTTGGTTGCCTCGAGCTTCTCATATGCCTCTGCAAGCACGCTGAACTCCATGAAAGAATATTGTTTGGGGAGGTTTAAAAGAGTGAGCGGAGAATGTTGCATCCTCTAAAGTTGAGGTGAAAGCGAGTCATATCCAATTTCATCGGAAAGCTACCCCTCCCAGAGGTTTATAAAGGGAGAAATAGACGTAAATAACGTCTATGAAAGCCTACAAATTCAGGATATATCCCTCGAAGAAGCAGGAGGAGCTTTTGAATAAGCATTTGTGGTTAGCAAAGAACCTCTGGAATGAACTACTTGAGGACTGTAAACAAATGTATAGCGATTTTGGCTGCTTCCCAACAAAGAATACCCTTCAGTTGATGGTAAAAGATTATGGTTTATATTCCCAGACACAGCAAGAAGTTGCTCACAGGGTTTACAATTCACTGATGAGGGTTTTCAAGCTGAGGAAGAAAGGAGTGGAATGTGGCTTTCCAAGATTTAAGTCTATGGAAAGAATGAAAAGTATACACTATCCAGAGTATGGGTTTGATTTTTCTTTAAATAAGGAACTCAAAGTAACTCCTTTTGGTGAGATTGCAATAAAAAAACATAGGGAGATAAAAGGAAAGATAAAAACTCTCACTCTGAAAAGAGAATCTTCTGGAAAGTGGTTCGCAATTTTCACTGCTGAGGAAGAGAAATCTATATCGAAAGAAAACAAAAAAGAGTCAGTAGGCATAGATTTAGGATTGATGAGATTTGCAACACTCTCAAACGGAATGAAGATAGACAACCCAAGGCATTTCAAAAGATATGAGGAGAGGCTTACTTTTATACAAAGAAAGTTCAGCTTCCATAAAAAGAAAAAAACCAAGAACTACAAAAAGGCAAAGGTGAGAGTAGCAAAGTTGCATGAAAAGATTTCAGATTGCAGGAAAGACTTCTTGCACAAAATTTCAACTGAACTGGTGAATGATTATTCCATCATTGCATTGGAGAAACTTAATTCACGACAAATGGCAGAAAAGAGATACGGGAAGCAAATCAACGATGCGGGATGGAGTATGTTTGCAAACATGCTTGCATACAAGGCGGAAGGTGCTGGATGCAGAGTGGTGTTTGTGAACCCTGAAGATACTTCAAAGATGTGCAGCAACTGCGGAAGCATCAGAGATCACCTGAGTCTCCGGGACAGGGAATACGCCTGCCCCAATTGTGGTTTGTTAATAGACAGAGACTTGAATGCTGCACGCAATATACTCATCAGAGCTACCCCTGGGCAAGGGGGAAGTAACGCCTGCAATTCCGTAAAGGAGAGAGATGTTGCATTGGCAACGTCTATGAAGCAGGAAGCCAAGCCTTTAAAGGCAAAGCATGTCACATATTTATCAAACTAAATAGTCTCAAGTGGTTGCGTGAAGAATAAAACCGTGCTTGTCTCCGCGATTATCCTGTGCGAGCTGGCGGGAGTCATAGGCTCATTTTTCACAATTCCCTCAATTGACAGCTGGTACTACAAGCTCATAAAGCCCAGCTTCAGCCCCCCAAATTGGCTTTTCGGCCTGGTGTGGGTTATCCTATATTTTCTGATGGGCATATCCGCCTATATTGTGTGGGAGAAAGGAGTGAAAAAGAAGAATGTGAAAAATTCTCTGCTGATTTTCGGAGTGCAGCTGGCTCTCAACATTCTCTGGTCCATCCTCTTCTTCGGCCTGCATTCCCCGCTCTATGGGTTCATATGCATAATTCTGCTCTGGGTTGCAATTGCGGTCACAATCACAAAGTTCTACAGAGTTTCAAAAACTGCCGGACTTCTGCAGGTTCCCTACCTGCTGTGGGTGACCTTTGCTGCACTGCTGAACTTCTTCGTATGGAGGCTGAACTGAGAGGTAATAAGCCGCATATGATTTAATACATCATCTTCGTAAAAATAGCATGCCGAAAACAACCTACAAGCGCATACAGGAAGAACTGATGAAGCTGCATTCGTCCAGCATGAAGGATTCTCTGGAAGACCTCTCCCCTGCTGAGAGGAAAGATGCTAGAGAGACTATCAAGAATTCAATTGCAGAGTTGGCAAGGAAGAATGCAAAGATAGAAGTTTTAAAATTAGCCGAATACCCGGAGTTCGTCGGGAGGGAAGGTACGGGCAGGGAAAAACGGATTCATGAGAAAGTAATGAAGTTCCTCCCTAAGCTTGAAGAAACATCAGAATTGCTGCTGGGGGATGAGCATATAGCAATATACCTTGTTGGAACTCATGCGAAAGGGACTGCTGGCGTAGAGAGCGATGTTGATATAACCCTGCTGACAAGGCATATCAATCTAATAGATAGGGAGTTCCGCAAATTAGAAAAAATTGCTGAGAAAACCAGAAAGTTTAGAGTTGAATTTGACTGCTGCTCTCTAGAGGATGCAAAGAAATCAATAAGAGAGGTTACACAGGATATACTACTCCAATACTCCGGTCATAAGAGTGCGGCGTTAGACATTTTTCCTTTTTTCTATGGTAAAACATTTGGGAATGATAATAAAATTCAAGCTGCGAGAAAGGAGATTATTCAGGAGCTGGCAAAACACCCTTATGGAGAGCAGATCTGGGAAGTTGTCAGAAATAAATTTCACTCGCGTCAGGTGCTGGGACTTGCGAAACAGGGCTGGCCGGTTGACGACTATGCAGAGAAAAAGCTTAGAGTAAGCAAGGAAGATTATCATGAGATTGTTGACACGAGGAAAGAATTTGCCCTTCCTACTTTTGATGAGATGAAAAAGCGGTACGGAGTTGCCTAGTCTATCTTTCCCCTCAGCATCCCTGAATCCGTATGCGATCCCCCGCCGAGTATCGTGAAGTTGAACTCAATCTTGTTGTTATAGAACGTATCCCCCCTGTTGCCGCTGATTGTTGAGTTGCCTGTTATATTGAACGTCGATCCAGGGCTCATGAGCTTTGGAAGGGATGGATTCAAGTCTGTGAGTGATGCGCCCTGGATTTTTATATCCATGAGGTTAACTGAGGATTGCGCGTTATTCACCAGGTACAATGTTATCACACCAGTTCCATTGACTGTGAAGTCGGTTACGCCAAAGGTGCTCAGCCCCACAGCCTCATCTCTCACTGGAACCCATGCCGTGGGGTTGAAGGCCCCCAGGTAGAACAGCAGCATTATTATCACAGATATGGCAACAATCGCCCAGCCGTATGTTATAAGATATTCCAGAGCTGTTTGACCTCGCATTCCATCACCATCCTATTTTCGTCTTTTAGTTTATTTAGTTTAAATACTTATCTTGCCAGAACGCCGCTGAATGCTGTTTGGAATACCGCGTGCGCCAGGAAGAATATCATCAAAGCGCATATAACGAATATTGGCACCAGCTTCAGCCCTCCAGTGATTCTGCCGTACCTTATCTGGGCCAATGTAAATGCACCGCATACTGTGGTGAGAATTATGCAGGCAATGGCGAATAGGTTAATCTGGTCAGTACTTATAGACGGCCCTTCACCTCCCCCTCTCATAAAAGCGCTGAAGCCCCCGCTCATGGGGATGGTCGAAGGCATCGCAACCCTGTTCTTCATTATGCTGAGACTCATCTCGGAGTAGAAAAGCGATGATGCGAAGAGCACTGGAGCCGCTATGACAGAACTGAAGATTATGAATATAGTGTACATGAGCGTTGCGTTAAGCACCTCCTTCTTCAGCCTGCTGGTGCTCCTTATGTCATGGGCAACCTCATCGAGCAGAGGAGCCATCTCACCGCCCATCTCGATTCCACCCACCAGCAGCTTCACCGCCCTCTCAAGGGTTGATGACTTGACCCTGTCGGACATTTCCAGCAGTGCCTGCGATATGGGTTTGCCTCCAAAGCACTTGCTGCTCACGATTTTTATCTCATCCTCCAGGGGTCCGAACTCCGGCCTCGCCCCCATCCATATCGCGTTCTCGGTTGTCATTCCAGCTCGAACGTTTGCCGATATCGTCTGCAGGGCGTCCGGAAGTACCTCCTCTATTTTCACCGCCCTGCTGTCAGCAGTGGCAGTAAGGATGAGGTAGAATATGAACTCAACAGCTGCCCAGACAAAAACACCGGCTATCCAGGCAAACCTCGACTCAATAAACGTGAGTGCAACTTCGAATGCTGCAAGTGCGAATACCACCGACCAAAAGAAGCCGGCACCGATGTATGCTCTGGGCTTCATCTTCATCCCGCCCTGTGTCATGACCTTGGTCACCCTCTTGACAAAGACTGAAGGAAATACCAGTGAGAGTGATGTGAAGAATTTGTCCGTTATTTTCATATCAATCCACCTGCGGCCTCCTGCTCTTTACAAAGCTTATGAAGAAAAGCTGGAATACCAGGAGGAATAGGAAGACTGCTGGAAAGACTGTTATAGGTACGAGCACATTCATGAACGACATTATTATTATCATCATAGTTATCCCAAGTGAAGGCAGCACAACAGCAAGCACCATGTATATCATCACCCATGGGTTGAGCTCCTGCCCGTACCTCTGTATCTCAGCTACCCTCTCGTTTGTGAGTTCGTTTATCATCTCCTCAATGGCGCTCCCCACATCGGAGCCAACCTTCAGTGCGTTGGATATCTGCCATAGCACTCTTCGGAAACGGAATGAGGGGTTCCTCTTGCTCGCCTCACTGAGCACATCAGCCTGTGCCACTCCCGCGTTCATCTGCTCAACCATCTTGGCGAACTCCCTTGAAACTGGCCCGTACCCAGTGCTGACGCTTGTCATTGCCTGGAAGAGCGGCACTCCTGACTTGATGTTTATCAGGAGCTGCCTCAGGGCCGGTATGAGGTTGGCTTCAAGCTTCCTTGTTCTTCTTCTCGCCACCACTGCGGGGTAGAATAGTATCGTTAGGAATGAGGCAACCCAGACAAGAAGACCGGCGAAAACCCCAAGCAGCACTATCTGTCTTTTAGTGGCAAAACCTGCAACTATTACAAGCACTGCTATGAAAATAAAGTTGAAAGTCGCTGAGATGAATGATACGGCAGCATACCTTCTTGGGGGCATGTCCACATCTGCCTGCATGAGCTCCAGCCTCAGGTTCGGAAGCAGTGACGATATGAACTCCCCTAGCCCCTCCGCATGCTTTGAGAGGCTCAGCAGCGCATTTGGCGGAAGAAGGCTCAGCGGTATCCTCATCCGACCACTCCTATTTTTATAACCTTCGACGGCTCTGTATTCTTCTTAACCATGTCCATCAGCCTTTCCTTGTCCCTGTAAAAGGCAGCAACAACCCTGCCAACGTCATTTACATCGTATATCTTGTTCTTGAGCATATAGTTGAGCACCTTTTTCCTCTCATCCAAATCTGCATTTATCTCCTTGTTGTTCATCCCTGCGAAAAGGCTGAGCTCGTCCATTATTCTGACATAATCGCCAACTTTTTCAATGGTGTCAGTCCTCGCATTCCATGCAAATATCCTGTTGATGAACGTTTTGTTCTCCTGCGGAACAACCTCTGCAACCTCAAAAGTCCTCCTTATGCCTGTTCTTCTCTGCCTGTACTGCACAACAATGAGGTGCAGCGCACCAAGCATGCTCTCCGGCAGGCATATAGGCGGGGTTGTCAGTCTGTTCTTTGTCTGTCTGGCATCATCCGCATGGATGGTTGCGTAAACTGCATGGCCCGTGTGCATGGCCTCAAACAAAACTTCAGCCTCGTTCTGCCTCCTCATCTCTCCCAGGACAATTCTGTCAGGCCTCATTCTCAGGGAGTTCACCATAAGGTCAAGCATTGTAACCTCTCCCTTCCCCTCGGGGTTTGGCAGTCTTGTTGTCAAGGGAGTCCAGTGCAGGAACTCGGGGAGGTACAGCTCCCTTGTGTCCTCTATGGATATCACTCTCTGGTTGGGAGGGGTGAAAACAAGTATTGCATTCAGGAATGAAGTCTTGCCGCTTGCAGTGCCTCCGCTTATCAGAGTGTTCATCTCATACTGCACACACATCCAGAGCAGGGCTGCCACATCTATATTCAGCGTTTTTAACGACGGGTCCAGCATGTGGATGATGGTCCACGGGTTCTTTGCAAACTTTCTTATTGTTATGCAGTTTCCTTTCGTGGATATGGGGAACACTACTGCGTTAACCCTGTCCCCAGTACCAAGATGCGCATCCATGAGCGGGTTGAGGTTGGTTATCTGCCTGCCGACCCTCCTTGCTATTATTGATGCATAGTTGGCTATCTGCTCCTCGCTCTTCATGGCGAGGTTTGTCTTGAGCCAGCCGAACCTCTTGTGGTACACCCACACAGGCTCTTTTGATGAGTTTACAACAATCTCCTCAAGCTCATTGTCCGCGAGCAGCAGCTCCAGCTCCCCAAGCCCGAGCATATCCTGTATGAGCTTCCCTATCAGCACCTCCTTATCCTTGGGACTCGCGTCCGTTATCTCCTTATCCACAAACTCCTGCGCCTTCTCCTTGAATTTTTTCTTTATGTTCTCAACTTCATTGGGGTCAAGGATTTCCGAAACCTTTATCTCCACATTGCCAATCACCATCTCCTTCAGATGCTGGAGCATGAGCTCGGTTGCTTTGCTGACCTTTATCTGCTTGATCTCATAGGTATTGACATACTCATCAAAACTCTCGCTTATTGTCACCTCAGCAGGAACCTTCTCGCTTGTTACCGTATACTTATCCAGAATTTTCATATTACCCCCTCTTGAACGTGTTTTTTAACCTAGTGAAAAACATGGATATGGGATGGTACCAAGGCTTGCGCGGGCCGAGCCTCTCCTGCTCCGCCTTAATTGTTTCAACCTCCAACTTCTTCACCTTTTCGTGGAATTTCTTGACGTTCTCCCTCAAGTCCTTGATATCCTTCCTGAAATGCTTCGTGACAACCCTCAGTTCCCTGGCTTCCCTGAGGAGGTATTCCATGTCTGCAATGGAAACATCGCGCACTTTTCCTTCCAGCTCATTCACTATGCTCTCATCCTTGTCCAATCTTTTTCTTATATTCTGCTCAACAAATTCGAAACTCTTATGCGAGTCCCTCAAATCCTTATCCAGAGCAACCATCATGCTCGCCATCTGGCTTCGCTCCTTTTTCTCCTCCACCTTCGCCTTCTCTTTCGGGAGCTCTTTTGCAATGAGGAATGTCCCCAGCAGGGTGTAGTTAACGTCCATCATTCCGCTCTCTTTCAGAACCTCGGCCAGCTCTTCAACCTGGTCCTTCTCAAGAGCCATAGCATTTGCAGCTTCCTTCACATCGACCTTGCCCTTCTTCTGCACGTACTCAACAAGCCTGTCTATAACAGTCTCAACCCTCTCTGAAACCTCCTTTTCCTCGGCATTCTCTGGTATTTCTTTTAATTTTTTTTCAGCTGTTTTCTCCGGAACTCCTCTTACCCCAGCAGGCTCGGTTTTCTCCTTCAGCTTTTTCTCCGCCATAAACATCACATTACAATGCTTCTTTGGCATATCTGCTTTATATCTCTAACTTTGCTAAAGCTGGCATAAAAAAGCATCGGTTTCTGCGAGTATACCGCTAAAGTCCATATCAGCACCCAACAATGCTTCTGTTGTTTATGACAACCCTATCCTGCGTGTTATTTATGTAAAAATCCCCGCCGCATAGGCTGAAAGGGGCTAGCTGGCTCCTGAAGCTTATGTTCGTCACTGCTATCCCGTATATGCAGCTATGTCCGTTGTAATCCACCATTACGCTGCCATTTGTTATGCTCAGGTTGTAGCTCGAGCCATCTATTGTCGCAGGAAGGCTGAACTCGGCATAATATCCTTTGGCATACATCGCAGTGTTTATGAGGTTGGATATCTGCCAGCATATCTTTTCAGATTCCAGCTTTGACTTGACATTGGACTCCTCGGTCTGCTTGCTTCCAGAGTATATCGTTAAAACTATCAGAATGGTAATCAAAAAAATTACGCAGATTATAAACTCAATTCCCGCCTGCGCTCTCCCAGCCCTCATGAAGTGGCCTCCATTATAGTGACATAACCACTTTCGTTCATCCCGACAACTAGAACATGCCTGCCCGGCACAGTCGGCATTGTGCCAGTGAGGTTCCCTCGTGCAATTGCATACACATCAGTAGTATCGCCAGTTGGCAGGTTCAGGTTTATGTCTACCTCATGATTGGTGAAGCTGGCATAGTTTATTCCCGCAGGCAGATACACCTCTACAGTGGTTATCGTGCCGGCTCCCTGGGCATAAACTCTATCCGCGGTGTCTGCTATGGAATCAACCGCCACTCTTGCCTGTGAGGTCTGGCCCTGTATCTGTATATCCATTATCCCTATGTACATGACGGGAATGAGTATGATGAGAAATAGCACAAGGATTGCCATGTACTCAATCCCAACCTGCCCCCTCTGATTTTTTAGCATAAATATAGATAAACTGCCCACCACTTAAAAATATATCTGAATGCAGCTCTAACCATGACTGCCAAAAAGTAAAATAAGTCGAACCGGTATCCAGCCAGTTCACTCGCTCAGAAGATAAACTGCATCTCCTTCCTTTACCCTGGAATCAACCTTGAGGCCTATTGATTGACCTCGGCCTGCCCTGGCAACAGTTTCCTTGTTTATCTGCATGGATTCCACGAGCTGTTCTACAACTCCTCCAGGTCCCTCTATCGATATCCTGTCCCCGTCTCTCAGCTCGTCGTCCAGGTCAACTACAGCTACGTTTATCTTGCTGAAGAAATGCATAATCTTTCCCACGAGTTTCTTTCCCATAAAGTCCACCATTTATCAATTAGCCCAATCCAGTATAAAAACATTCCCATGAAGGGGCAACAGCAAAGTTTAAATTCTCGAAGGCATAAAAGACTTAAGGGTGGTTGAATGTTCTGGGTACTCTGGCTAAGTCTGGTTATGATATTCATATCCTCCATTATGGGGGTATACTCTTGGAATGGAATACTGCTTGAGCTCGTCAAGATAAAAACTGCAAAGAAACTGTGGCTGCTATCCGCGGTTTTGGTTTTAATCGGCTTGCTCCTCTTCATCTGGAGCATAGCGACTATTGCGAATACTCCTGCCCTTATAAGTAAATTTTCAAACTTCTACCAAACCTCCCCGCCGGTTTGGGTTTGGACCGCAGTCTTCCTTCTCCTACTCGGCGGGTTCATAATAGGAGTACCGACTCAGCTCTATCAGCTCAAGCTCGCAAAGCTATCGAGAGATATGAGGAAGAATCTATTCTACCTCGGTATGCTGCTCCTGGTGCTGAGTATTCTAATCCTGATATGGCTCCTAGTGCCAGGGAACCAGCTGCCGGCCTGATTCTACATTTTATTTTTCAGCTCCCTCAATGCTTCGTATAGCTCAAGGGAGGTTATAACCTCACCGTCAGAAGGTTTAAATCTGTCCAAATCTACAAGCAGATGTTTGCCAAGCGGTTTTATCACGGCGCTGTTCACTCCTTCCATCACTCTCTTCTCCTTCCTTCCGATTGCCTTAATCTTCCTTTCGATATCTTTTGCAGGATTCTTTTTCCCAGCGCAGACGTACTTCCATACTCCGCTTTTCCCCCCGCTCCTGTACCAGTATTCTCCTGAGCCAACCTTCTTCTTGTGGAATCTTGATGCTTCCTTCTCCAGCATCTTCCTCTCAGCCTCCAGTACCGAAACCAGTCTACCCAGCTCTGCTCTCAGCTTCTCATTTCCATTGATCCATATAGCTAGGTCCACTAGTCATACTTATCCATTATTATTTATATACTTAACTATAATGGATATCTCTCACTTCTAGAATCAGATTTGATAGTTGTTATCGCAGATTGTTCTTATCAGATTCCCCAGCGCTTCATCCTTCTCCATTATTATTGCCATGTATATGTGGAAAGACCTAGCCCTTATGCTCAAATCGTGAAGGAATTTACCAAGTGATGTGGGGTCGTTGTACAGTCCGAGTGATGCCAGTCCGTCAACTAAGAGGAAGTTTTTGCCTCCCTTTGAAGCAGTAATCAATCTCTTCGCAACTTCGTATATCTCTATCTGCAGGAAGCTCAGGTCCGAGATATCCCTCACGAACCAAACATTCCTCTCAGGCTTGTCCGTATCAAGGAAGAAAGCCTCAGAAGGAGTGTGGAGGAGCGGGCTGCATGCATCAACGTAGTACAGCTCATCCGGGTTCATACCGTTTGCGCTCAACAGTTTTGCATAGTACGTGTGCGGTCTGTTTATGCAGGTTATTATCCCCTTCATTCCCTTGTCCTGTATGAAGAATTTGAAGAGCGCAAGGTCGAGCTTTGGCAGGTCAGCCTGAGTGGTTATGGAAACAGTCTCCTCTAGCTCGCTCTTCATGAGCTTCTCCTTCAGGATGTTGTACAGCTCCTCTGTCTCCGCCATTGTTACCACATCACCTGCTCCTCACGCTGTAGTATGTTAATGAAGTTATAAATATCGTCGAGAAACTTCCAAGGCTAGGTATCTCAAATCCGATTGGGAAAAGACCCAGCGGCACAAGGAATTCAGTTATGAAAGTGACTATGGCAGTTATAGACGCGCCAATCAACAGGTACCGTATCCTCTTTTTCACCATCTCATTATCGCATGTTCTGTAGAAGCTTATCAAGCGGTATATCACATAGGAGGTGAAGACCACAAGGTAAACCGTGAAGTAAACATAAGCGTTGTAGATGCTTGCCGGCATAGCTGGCGTCATGTAAACATCAAAGCCATTCCTTATTTCCACTGGTCTGTTAACAAGCAGTCCAGTCAAATCCAGAGCAATGAATATGAGAGAGCCAAGCACCATGATGGCAAGCTGTTTTTTTGAAGGGGTCTTGTTCTCAAGAGCCAATACAAATGCAAATGCAATTGCAGGTATACAGGGTGTTGCTATATTCGTGAACTTCAGCATGAGCATTGCAGAGCTCTTTGTTTGGGTGAGCCTCATTCCGAAGTCCCCGATGCTCCACCAGCAGAAAGCCAGCATGAGAAGCGTGAATAGCCTGTTGACAAATATCCTCTTCCTTCGGAATATGAACACCCCGAAGGAGAGATTGACTATGAATGCAAGGAGAGGCAGAGCTGCCAGCACTATCTGCCAATAGACTATCTCTGCCATATAATCATTTTTAGTTTAATTAGCGCACTATTTATAGATTTCTGCTTGGAGCCATAGATATTTTTTTAAACCCCCCATTCCAAAAGCACATCATGAGAAACTATCTCGTCGTAATCATCATTGCATCACTCATTCTGTTCGGATGCTACTCTACGCCCATTACAGGTGGGGAAGCACCAGTTATAACAACCTCAAAGAATTTCACAATGAAGGAAGGCTGGAAGGACAGCTTCAGGCTCGTCGAATCAAGTTCGACAACCACCCACACAATACTCGTGAGCAAGGTGGAGCCCAAGGCAGCAATGCTGAAAATTGATTCGCTCTCTCTTCTCATGCAGCTGGGTGACGCTCGCTCCATCTCACTTGGGGAAAAAACAGTTGTGGTCACGCTGGATTCTATAGCAGATGGATACGCGAGGTTCAGCATATCGCTGTCCCCGCAGGGACAACAGGGTGGAACACAGCAAGGCGGAACGCAGGGGCAGCAGAATGGAACGCAGCCAACTTTAAAGCAGAATGGTGCCACGTGCATTTCTAATGCCGAGTGCCAATCCAACCACTGCAGTAACAGCTACTGCTGTGCCTTAGGTTCATGTTGCCTATCAGACTCAAACTGCTCTGCCGGAGGAAAGTGCAACACAACAACATATTCCTGCTTCTCTCTTGCTCTACATTATAATGGAGACTCTTGCAACTCCAACTCAGACTGTCAATCCAACCACTGCAACAACGGCCACTGCTGCAACTCAGGCAAGTGCTGTCTCTCCAGCTCAAACTGCGCATCTGGAGAGATTTGCAATATAACTACTTCCTCATGCGTTTCAACCGGGCCAACTTACACTCCGCTTGATGCTGAGAGGAAGGCAAACTCAACATCGGCTGGTGCCCTGATTAGCAATTTCTCCGAAATATTCAACACTGCAGCGCAGTGCTCGAGCGCCTCAGCTGCATACAAATTATGCATTCCCCAGGTAGTTACACAAGAGGACCAAAATTCGCCCTCGAACTTCACTGTGACGTACTCCTACTCATTCAACGACGCATCCTGCTGCCCAACCCTGCCCATCCTTGCCATAAGTGTTGACCTTAGCACAAACTTGACTGGTGCGAACTGGCTCGATACAACGCAAACTTCAAGTCTAGCCTATTCAATGCGCTCAGCCCTTAATTCTGACTGCGCGCAGGCAGTCCGGAATATGATAGCATGCAAGATTTCATAGCGCGCAAGCAGGCTCATATGCTTTTTATACCTGCATAAGCGTCATCCTTCTCTTCTTGCAACAGCCTCTCAACCCTCATTATCACCTTATCATTCTTGAACTCAAATCCAAGGGAGAAGTGCTTGCCGTCAAATATCTCCGAAATATTTTTATATAACATATCCCCAATCTCCATATTAATCAACTCCGTTTTGAGGAGCTCGGGTCATCGGCGATCAAACTGGTCCGAGCTTCCTCCTATTTTTTACTTGAGCATCACCTGTTAATTGAGTAATATCGTATATAGCTTGGTCCCTCACCTTGTGGATATGATTTCTCACTCATCACAACTGCCCCCTCTCTTTTCAATTGCTCGCAAGCTAAATGGATCTTATCATACCATTCCCGCCTATCTTTTTTACTCATTACATTCAAGTCCATACCTGCAAAAATTCCGAGAATTGAGAGTTGCTTGTCAGACTGTGCCAGCACATCCAAAATCATTTTCCTGAGATTCTTTGAAACATCAACACATCTTCCTCCATCTTCCCTACATATTACTTCGATTGGTATATTCACTCTGTCTTTTCTTTTCTCTATCTGCTTTGCTGTTGCAAGTCTTTTACAATCGAAAATAATTTTTGTAGGTTTTAGATGCAGTCCCTTTGTCATATTTTTAAAAGTCTGGCTCCCGAACCCGGAGTTTTCAACTTCAATGAATATCTTCTCTTCTCCTCTCTCCAAAACACAGTCAATAGAATCAGTTGTTTTGTCATCCACTTTAAATTCTTTTGTGCACTTGTAACCCAGTGCGATGCCTTTCTCGTACCAGTCCTGCACAATTGCTGTGTGCTCGTCGCTCATCAGTTTCAACTCCATACCTACACATCTAGCAACACATTGCCTACATGTAGGGTTATAGAGGTGCTTATATATAAAGTTTTCGTTTTGTGTGTATCTAATGTGTAGTCTTTTATGTAGTAGTTCAGGTCCGTGTGTAAGTTTTCCATTATATCATACAATTTACAATACACAGTACCTATTTAATCGAAGGCAAACATTTATAAATTTCCATACACATATACCTACACGTGTGATACACATGACGGACAATCCATTCAGCATGACGCCGATTGACAAGCCTGAGGAGTTCATCGGCTATGCAAAGGAGAAGGAGGAGCTTGAGAATTCCTTAACTGAGGCAGGCGTTACTCTTGTGCTTTCTGACATGGGCTTTGGAAAGTCCTCCCTTGTCCGGGTTCTTGGGCATGATGGGAAAGGAATTTATGTTGAGAGATGCACGAAGGACAAGCTTTACTCTGCACTTAGGCAACATATGAATGCTTTTGACCGGCTGCTGGGCAAGGATCCTACTGATGTTGTGAGCAGGCCGGTTTTCGTTGATGAGTGCGCAGCTATGGTGCCCGAGCTCGCCTCAACGTTCAATAACATGCATGACAGAGGAGTCAAGATTGTGCTCTCGCTCACGCATGACGAAAGGGCGGAGCTCGAGAAGCACCCAGTAAACAAAACTCTTTTTGATAGGGTTACAAAAACTATAATCCTTAACGGGCTGACGAAGGAAGAAGTTGTCGAGCTGATTAAGCAGAGGGCTGATGCTAAATTCACTGATAAGGCAGTTGAATTTATCTCTGGAAAATTCAGGAAGCCCAGGGATATTGTGAGAGTATGCCACAACCTCTGGAATGAGATGGAGAAAAATGGAAAAGAAAAAGTAACCGAGGATATGCTTGGCTTCGTTCTTCCTGAAATTAAAACTAGAGAAGTAGTTGGTGGAGAGAAATCCCAGAGAATACTCGATTATATTAAAAATAACCCCGGGGCTAAGAGAGGGGAAATTGCCGATGCACTGAAGATGAATCCAAACAGCGTAACGAATTTGCTGAAATTGTTAATGGAGAAGCATTTGGTTACGAGAACTGCCGACTTCAAGCACTATGCGGCTGGGTCGGGCGGTGAAGGGAAGAAAGAATGAGATAGAAGTCTAGACTACAATGTTCAAGTGCTGATGCAAAAGACAGTAAAAACATATGTATGGTCTACCATACAAATCATAAGGAATAAGTTGTACTGAATCTAGGTCATTGCCGCATCACTTAATCTTCAGCTCTCTTTTTATGGCGTCCCTGTCAAACCCAACTATAATCTTGCCGTTTATATCCAAAACAGGCACACCCATTTGCCCGCTCTTGTTGAACATCTCGCTGACGGCTTTCTTATCCTTTGATACATCCATATCTTCAAACTGTATATTATTCTGCTTGAGGAATTGCTTCGCCATCATGCAGTACGGGCATGTGGGAGTGGAATAAACTTTAACAACCATCTGAACACCTCGTACTTCATTCACAGTAAAAATATAAAAATGTATTGATACGTCGTAGAAGCCCTAGCTGCTTTGGGATTGCTTAAAACAGCCCCAGACGCCTCGATTTTTCAAATCCGCCCCTCAGCTAAAGAATCTATTTTTTGTACGCCTTTACTTTGACACTTGTAATTTTTCCACGCAGTATGCCAGTTAACTCAGACTCATGAAATGCATTCTGGGAAACGATTTTTACATTTCTGAACCCTGCTTTTCTTATTGTCCCTATATATTTCCTTTTCTCTAATGCTCCAGCAATGCACCCCGCCCAGGCAGCAGAGCTTCTCCTGAGTTTTTCAGGCAGTTCTCCCTCACTAACGAGGTCGGAAATCAAAACCCTTCCGCCCGGCTTTAAAACCCGGTAAGCTTCTTTGTATGTCCGCAGTTTGTCTGGAGAAAGATTGATGACGCAATTGCTGATGATTACATCAACAGAATTATCTTCAACAGGCAAATTTTCAATTTCCCCGACTCTAAATTCGACATTTTTGTATCCGTATTTTTTTGCTGTTTTATTGGCCTTTTTTATCATTTCTTCCGTCATGTCAACCCCAATGACATAACCTCTTGGCCCTACTTTATTTGCAGCCAAAAATACATCAATTCCTGCACCTGCTCCCAAATCCAAGACAGTTTCTCCCTTCCTTAAATCTGCCAGTGCTGTTGGGTTTCCGCAACCCAAGCCCATAACTGCTTCTTTCGGTATTTTTCCTAGCTCTTCCTCAGAATAGCCTATTCTCTTTGCTTGTTCGGTTGCATCATAACCGCATGGGCCGCAAGTCGGGCAACAGCTAGTGCCCTCCTTAGCAATTCGGGAATATCTCTCCTTTACAATTTCTTTTATTTTTTCCATGATTTATCCTTTATTCTAAAAATATATTAAACTTGCTCGAGACACCGAGGCATTCCCCCCTGGTTTCTTGGACTTCCGACTTCCATAAGAACTAGAGAGTATTTACGAGGTGAGAAGGGGGCTCTTACGAGCCCCCAGTGCCTCACTCTACTTTTATCGCCTTGCCTCCTTCCGTCTTAACTTTCTTCTTCATCCTCACTTCCAGCACGCCGTTCTTGTAGCTTGCCTTGACTTTGTCCGGGATTACCTCGCTCGGCAAAGAAAGAGCCCTATAGTAACCTCCGTACTTTCTCTCCCTGTAACAATAGTTCTCATTGCTCTCCTCCTTCTCCTCTCTCTTGTCAACCCTCACCTTGAGCATGTCTGTCGTTGTGCTTACCTTTATTTCATCCTTGCCAACTCCAGGCAGCTCCATCAAGGCCACAAGGTCCTCCCCCTCATCCATTATGTCTGTGAGAGGCTCTCTTGCTTCTTCACCAATTCCTTCCCTCTCCATGGGCTGGCATCCCCTCATCATTCTCCTCAGCCTTCTCATCTCCCCAAAAGGTCCAAAGAACTCATCCATATGTTCACCCCATATTTTGTTAACAAATTATTAATCTATTAATAATTATATAACAAAACATTTAAATACCTAACTGGTTAAAAGACAATTATGCAATTTGGACGCAGGCCGACAATAATCATACGAAGAATCCAGATCCCTCTGCAGCACGATACAGAAAGATATGTTGAATGGCTCTGCGACTGCCTGGGCTTTGGTGGGGATGAGCTTGCCATAGAGATATTCAAGGATCTGCTGAAGGCGAACTACGAGGGCAAATCCCAGTCCAGCACTGAATTGTGCAAAGGAAAGGAAGTTACAAGGGCAGCGGTCATATACCACTTAAACAAGTTTATAGAGCGCGGCCTTATCGAAAGAAGAGGCAGAGCCTACTCTCTGAGAGATGCAACGCTCGCGAGCACAATTGAAGAAATAGAAGAGGATGTTCTGAGATATTTCAAGAGGCTGAAGGAAGTTGCAAAGAAGATAGATGACGAGCGTAGTATTCCTGTTGAATGACCTATTGGAGGTGGGTCAGATGAATATCGAAGAGAAGCTGGAGAATTCAAAATCCATACCAGATGTCTTTGAAGTAGTCAAAGAAGTAGTGAGAAAGGTTACCAAATCCCAAAGGGCTGGGCTCATGCTGGGGCTTGCTGAGATGGGCGGGAATGAGGGCTTCTGGATAGGCGCTTTCTACCCTGTAGGTACAAACATGATAGTCATGAACAAAACCCCGCTTAGGAAAATAGCAGAGACAAATCCGGGCCTTTTCAACTCATACTGCTTCCACATTCTTCTCCATGAATACCTGCACAGCCTAGGAATTCTCGATGAGGCAACAACGAGGAGAGCGACATATGAGATAAGCAAGGCAGTTTTCGGGGAAGGACATACTATAACTGAAATGGCGAGGGACATAAGAAAATTCCTTCCTTACATCATGCACCCAGAGCCATCTTGGACCCCTCCAGATGAGATGTACATAGAGCTTGTTGAGGGGTTTGATAGGTCAAGCGTGACATACATAATGTGAATTCATTCGGAATTCACCAAATAAAACCATTAAATTTTTTAAGCAGCTCAGTTAAACCACTCTTATGAGAAACATATTCATAATTCCAATTTTTTTATTGTTACTGGCAGGATGCACTGCACCATGGTCTGAATGCTCCAAGGACTCGGACTGCCCGCAGGCTCTCTGCCCCGGAGCTATTGCAAAATGCGATTTTGGTAAATGCATCAATATTTACTCCAATGGAACTCTCGCAAACTGCACAAATAAGAACTGCAAGGAGTATTGCGAGGGGCTGCCGCATATTGAATGCGTGGGTTACTGGAACATATCCGGGGAATATCCAAACTGCAAATGCCAGTATAAATGCTCAACCGCGAATGTCTGCAGCTCAGACTCTGACTGCCCCAACGGTTATGCATGCTACAACTCACGTTTCTGTGGAATGGCCGAAAGTGGAGTAGCATGTGGAGATCAGGAAGGAGATTTGCTCTGCCATAAACTTTGCAACAGCAGTTCCTCCTGTCCTTCGGATATGCCATACTGCAGGAGTGTTACAATAGCACAAGGAGATGTGCTGACATTGGAGAAAATGTGCATGAAAGATGAGTGCACTAAAGATTCAGACTGCCCGCAAGTAAGATGCATCGGGATGAGAAGCAAATGCGTTGATGGAAAATGCAGAGTTGTTGACTCCAATGGAAATTCCGGGAGATGCAACAATGCAAGTGTAATGGACAAAGAGCTCTGCGAGGAATACGGAGGGCACTGGAATGAGTGCGGCTCTGCATGCACTGGCCAGCCTCCAGGGAACGTCTGCCCAATGGTGTGCATATCGCAGTGTGAATGTGGAGGAATAGCTGGCTGGCAGTGCCCACCAGGTTATCATTGCATGCTCTCAGGAGAAGTAGCCGATGAGCTGGGAGTTTGCAAGGAAATTTTATACCAATAAGCGGTTATGATGCAAAGTGAACTATAGCAGTTTTGCTGGTTCCGCATGTACTTGCGTTTATTAAAATATCTCCAATAGAATTCGTAATATACTTTACACTTGCCTCCCCAGTTGAGTTAGTAATCTCAGATGTGCTCGGAGCGAACATTCCAGTATTAGGAGTGTCGGTAAATTTTACTGTTGCACCTGAAGCAGGGCTCCCGTCAGCATATTTGGCTGTTACATTCACATCAATCTCTGTAAATGGCGAGCCTGAAGATGGAACTTTAAGAATAAGAGTGGAAACAGGGCAGTCAGCGCAACAGTTAGTCGGATTCTCGCCAAGAATATAATCGCACACCCTTCCCCCACAGCCATACAGTTTTGTCACATTTGGCTCAAGCTGCGCTCTTATCTGCCCGCTCACAGTATGATTTGGAGCTCCTGTGCAATCGTGATTCGTTGAGTAACCTGGAATTGCATTGCAATCGCTGTATGTAAAAGTCAGCGTGAACTCAGATTTTCTATTTCCCGTGGGGATTGTATCATTGCCAAGTATCATAACTGTGCACGAGATTGCGTCCCCTTGCCGTACTATGGTCAGATTAGGGTAGCAGTACCCAGTGTAGTTGTTCCTGCCAAGCCTGCCGACATTCTCCACTGTCGCCGTGGCGGCATTGGCGTCAATCCAAATGTCGTAACCAAGCCCGTTTATGAGCTTGTAGTTAAGTGCCATTGTTTTTCCATCAGGAGCATAACCGAATTTGAAGGTGCTGCAGCTCAGTGTTGGACTGAAGTTGCAGTAGGGTGGAAACATATTCACTATGCTGAGATAGCCTGAGTAGTACGCCATAATAAGCACGATCAGTATTATGAGCACAACCCAGCCGTATATGCCAAGGAGCTCTACTGCAGTCTGAGCTTTTTTACAATGCATAAGGTATTTGGAATTAACTCACTATTTAAGCCTTATTGGTCTCTTGCTATCACACCGAATTTGGCATAGGGTTTGCTGGTGCCGCTCCTCAGCTCCTCAAATATAACCTGGCTGACTCGCATGCCAGCCTTGACTAGTATCCTCTTTCTGGAGAGGTTCACTATCTCCAGAATCTGGTGGTTTCTCGAGCCCGGCTGTATGAAACTGCTTGTTATATGAATTGCCAGCCCCAGCCTGGCAAAACTGCTTCTTCCCTCAAGCCTCCCGGAGATGTTTGGAGGTAGCTCTATCCTCTCAACGGTTTTTCCAAGAATCATGTCCCCGGGCTTCAGCTCCACGGAATCTGCTGTGAAGTGCTCCATAACATCGTTGAAGCCGACCTTTGAAATATCAATTCTTTTTGCTGTCTTTTTTTGCTTCCAGAATTCATTACTCAGTGTAAGGTCAACCGAAGCAGGCCCCATCTGCTCCTTTCCCGGAGTCGGGGTTATCCTTATGATCCCTCTTTTCATGTACTTGGCTATGTCCCTGTCAGACAGAATCATACAAACACCGCATTCTATTTGCATGGGATAAGTTTTAATACCATAATACTAAATCTCTATTGACAAATACAGGTATGTCAACATGGCAAGGGCACAGGCGGCAATGGAGTTTATAATGACATACGGATGGATGCTCGTCATACTAGTTGTCGTGCTCGCAGCCCTGGGTTACTTGGGCATATTCACAATCCAAAGGCCCATAGGGTGCAGCTTCCCGGGAAATTTTGTCTGCAAAGCAGTGAAGCTCACAGCAGACGGCAACCTGACAATGGACCTATCCCAAGATACGGGCCATGACATAAATATTTTGGGGCTGAACTGCACAAAAAATCCAGGCACTAACCCGTCATTGACTACAATTAATGCATTCATAAGAAACAGTGACCATAACATTACTGCCAATGGCACCAATATAAAGTGCCTCGACACTTCTGGGAAAAGCGCAACTGGGAGGATCGGCGGGACGTATACGGGGCAAATTCTCGTGTACTACATAGAGAATGACACGGGGATGACGCACCTAGTTACAGGAGATATAACTGCTACTTATGAATAAGCTTGGTTCGCTCCTCAGCTGCTAACCCTTGGCAACTCCGAGGGGCGTCAGCCTCGCAACTATTTTGGATATACCGGCGAGCTCAACTCCCTTCACCACTGTATCTATATCCTTGTATGCCCCTGGAGCCTCCTCGGATATCACATCCCAGCCTGTTGCCCTGAGGTGTATCCCTCTGCTCTCTAGATTCTGCTTCACGTCACTTCCTCTATACGTCCTTATTGCCTCGTGCCTGCTCATTGTTCTGCCGGCTCCATGACATGTTGAGTAGAAGCATTCCTTGCCGCTCTCCTCCCCAACAAGAACGTATGAGGCAGTCCCCATGCTCCCCGGTATTATGACGGGCTGCCCCACCTCCCGGTATATGGACGGAATCTCTTTCCTGCCTGCAGGAAATGCCCTTGTTGCTCCTTTCCTGTGAACGCACAGCTTTGTCTTTTTACCGTCCACATCATGCTCCTCCACCTTGGCTATGTTGTGGCAGACATCGTAAACAAGCTTCATGCCAAGAGCTTCCGCACTCCTCTTGAACACGTCCTCAAAAGTCTCCCTTATCCAGTGCATCATGACCTGCCTGTTGCAGAATGCATAGTTAACAGCTGAATACATGGCGCCGAAATAATCAGCTGCCTCTTTGGAGTTCAGTGGCGCGCAGCACAGCTCAGGATCAGGCAGCTTTATACCGTATTTCTTCGATGCGTCGAGCATAACGCGTATATAATCATCGCAGACTTGATGTCCGAATCCTCTAGAGCCGCAGTGCAGCATCACAACAACCTTGCCTTCCTCCAAGCCAAATGATTTTGCAGTATGAGCATCCATAACTTTTTCAACTTTCTGAACCTCCAGGAAGTGATTTCCAGCTCCAAGTGTTCCGAACTGCGGAGCTCCCCTGCTCTTCGCCTTCTCGCTGACCTTTGAGGGGTCAGCCTCTTTCACGCAGCCGTTTTCTTCCTGCCTCTGGGAATCCTCCGCCCAGCCGTATCCCTTTTCAATTGCCCACTGGGCGCCTCCTCTAACCGCCTCATCCAGCTCCTTTATGCTCAGTTTTATCTTGCCCTTGCTGCCAACTCCTGAGGGGACATTCCTGAAGAGCTTGTCCATAAGCTCATTGATTTTCGGCCTCACATCTGCCTCCGAGAGGTTTGTGAGAATGAGCCTGACGCCGCAGTTGGAAACTATAATGTTGTTTGCTATAAAATTATGGTTGTCTCTGAGAGTGAGGTCATAAACTTCCGCCGCCTCATCTAACTTATCAATCTCGTCTATTCCATCAAATAGAACACCATAAGAATCAAGCTCCTTCTCTCTTTTTAAAACAAATTCATCAAAAGATATGAAATCCAAAGTTATCCTCTGCTTGGATTTCACGTTATCCCACAAGCATCTCTCGATAAATCTTTCATTGCTTATGTTGGATATTAGAAGTTCCTTTATCTCTCTTGCCGTTAGTCCTATCCTCTTATACTCCTTAACTTTCTCTGCTATCTCGATTCTTTGTTTTGTCAATCTTTTCTTTTCCAGAATATACAACATTGCAATATTGGCTAACCGCTTCCTAGCATTGTTGTATTCAAAACCTACTCTGCCCCATAGTTTTAGTAGATTCTCCTCATCAGCTGATAGAAGCAGCCTGATTCTGTAGGTATCTCCAAACTTATTTATGTGCTCCTTCCTCACGCTTATCTTTGTTGCTTTGATATCAAAATCACCCAGTATATCTATAATTTGCGCAAAGAATTTTCTGCAACTTTCTACATATCTTTCATTCTTGTTCTGTGATATTATTGGAGAATAAAAACCTGTCTTGCTAAGAGTTGAGGGACTTGACATCTCAGCGCCGAAGAAACCCGCTAAGAACAGCCTTTTTATGAACTTAGGTGCTTCTCTAACCCATCTCGGGACTTCAAAGTCATTGACTGTTTTCTTCCCAGTAGGCATCCCGAGTGTGATGAATAGCTTGGAAAGTGATAAGGCATGTAGGCCTAGCTCCGCGATCTTACTTCTGAATTTGTATTCGCCATACTGCGTTTTTATCCTGTAATTCCTATCCCTCATTTTCACGAAAGATTTGAAACCTACGGCGAGGAAGTCCTCTCTTAGTTCAACCATATCCCCTAGTTTACCGTAAACACGGAATACTCCCTCATTATTTAGATAGCCGTCCCCTAGCATATACCCCAGTATTTTCGCAATAACTGGTAAAGCCTTACTATCCTCACTAAGAGGCAGCAAGCCCTTGTCTCTTAACACCTTTATCCCTTCTTCTGATAAGCCCAATAATCGTAAATTTTCCTCATCTACAATAACTTTGTTGGATGGGTTGCTATAACACACACCGCTAAATGGATAAACTGCTATTTCCGTTCCTCTCTCTAACTCCGATGCCTTGCGCATTCCAGTCCTAGTTAAGATTTTATGATTTCCTGTTACCTTCAACTCAAATCCATTCTGTGTCTTTATTTTCAAAACTTTGCTTTTTGAGTTAGATTTTATAAAGGCCAATACCTCCTTTTCTTCGATAATTTTATTGGTACTATTAAGCGTCATGACCTTAGTCGAAGAGATATTGAGCATTCTTGCGGTTAGGTCGCCAGAACTTACTGAGTTTTGCGAAAAATCATCCGCTATCTCGCTTATAGCTCTAAAATAGCCGAGATCAGTCAATATCTTCGAGTCCCCGGTTAAGCAGTTGATATCGTAACCCACTCCCCCAGGCGAAACCACCCCATTCTCAAAATTGAATGCAGCAACGCCTCCAATCGGAAATCCATAACCTTCATGTCCGTCGGGCATCACAAACGAGTTGCCGACTATCCCGGGGAGGCACGCCACGTTGGTTGCCTGGTCGAAAGTTCTATCCCTTCTCATCCTTTCAGCAAGCTCCTTTGTGCCGTACACCCTCACGGGAACATTCATGCCTGCTTTTGCACCTTTTTTTATCTCCCATTTTCCATTCGAAACTTCGCTAAGCTCGTACATAAACAATCTCCCGAAATTATAATTGGATATTGCAGCTTTTAATACTTTATTTACTGCAGCTGCACGCCTTTGCCGGATTCCGGAGGCATCCGAAAGACATGATAAGGTCAACAGCGTCCGAGGCCTTGCTGATTTTACGACGTAAAAATGGACTAAATTAAGATTGCTTTGGCTTGATCAACTTCTCCAGTTCACTTATCCTTCATACTTTACTTTTTAAACTATAAGCTTGCTCCAACCATGAGAGCAACTCGCTATCGATTTCCTTTTCATTCCGTATATCTACACTATGCATGTAGCGGTTTGCTGAAATCTGCGCTGATTTGTCTATCCTGGAGCTTCCCAATTCATGACCCAAACCAAAGTGTATCCTTACCCTGTCCTTCAGAGCATATACTGCGGCAAAGGTATATGCTGGCGAAGTCACAAAGTGGATGCAGCAGGGTAATGACTCAACCCAGAATGAACCGATATTCTTCTTAATTTCATCTTTTAACTTCTCGTACAGCGGCTTCATCGCTTCCTTGCCTTTGAAGTGTCTATCCAAAGGATAAATTGTACAAGAATGCACCTGGTTCTTCTTCTCAAATTTTCTCTTGCATTTTGGACATGCCCATAGTTTCATTCTAACTACCTATTTGTTATTATCCAAGATTCTTATTATAACTTAGCTTTAATCATAGTCTGTTTCAGGGGTATACTTGCTTTGGCTTCAGTATAAATCTTCTTATCTACTCACTCAAACCCCGCCTTTTCATACGCCTCCTTCACGAGCTTTGGAGTAATCTATTTAAATTTGTGAGTATAAAATGGATTTGGAGGGGTCGACATGATACTTCAAATACTAGAACTTGGTATCTGCATATTCGCATTAGTTGTTTTCATACTCCTGATTGCTGCCTATTACTATAACAGGATAATTGTTCTGAGCAACCAGGTTGACAACGCCTGGTCCCAAATAGACGTGCAGCTTAAGAAAAGGGTCGACCTTGTGCCCAACCTTGTTGCGACTGTGAAGGGTTACATGAAGCATGAGCAGAAGGCGATTCAGATGGTGACGGACGCAAGGGCCAAGATGATGGGCGCCGGGACAGTTGACGAGAAGATGAAGGCGCATGGCGATCTGACCAAGGCGCTCAAAACTATTCTCGCTCTCGCCGAGAATTACCCAGACCTAAAGGCAAGCGAGAACTTCAAGCTTCTCCAAGAGCAACTCGAAGGGATTGAGAGCAAGATTGCCTATGCAAGGCAGTTCTACAATGACTCAGTGCTGGGCTACAACAATATCATCTCCATGATTCCAGGAGTCTGGTTTGCCGGCGTGATGGGAAAAACCGCAAAACACTACTTTGAAATAGAAGAGGCAGAGAGGCAGCCAGTCAAGGTGAACTTCGAGGCATAGAATGGAGAAGACAAGCTTTTACGACCAAATCTCCAAGAATAAGAGAGATTCAATACTGCTAATCATAGCTCTTTTCTTTATTATAGCAGTTGTGGTTTATACCCTAAGTGAAATCTACGCCCCGGGCTCGGGCTTAGTTATACTCATCATTGCATTAGTATTAACTCTCGTCTATACACTTCTCTCATACTATTATGGAGACTGGGTTGTACGCAAGAGTGTCAATGCCCGAGAGCCCAACCCAAAGGAGAATGCCTATCTCATAAACACCGTTGAAGGGCTTGCAATAGCCGCCGGAGTTCCAACTCCTAAAATCTATATTATGGACTCGCCAGAGATGAATGCTTTTGCCGCAGGCAGGGATCCGCAGCATTCT
The DNA here is from genome assembly GCA_963760615.1 of uncultured Microcaldota archaeon. Classification (GTDB taxonomy): domain Archaea; phylum Micrarchaeota; class Micrarchaeia; order Burarchaeales; family Fermentimicrarchaeaceae; genus Fermentimicrarchaeum. Next base: position 49,040 of record CAVXDX010000013.1, read on the forward strand.
TCGATTACTGTTACAACTGCACTTCTGCAAAACCTCAACAGGAGCGAACTTGAAGGTGTTATTGGGCATGAGATGTCGCACATCAGGAATTATGACATAAGGTTTGCAACCCTTGTTGCAGTTCTCGTTGGTCTTGTTGCAATAATTGCAGAGCTGTTCCTCAGAAACTTATGGTGGGGTGGAAGAGGCAGGGACGACCGGAGGGACATGGGATGGCTTATACTGGTCGGTATCCTAATCAGCGTCATTGCCATGGTATTCAGCAAAATAGTGCAGGCAATGATATCAAGGAGGAGAGAATACCTTGCAGATGCAAGCTCTGCCCAGCTAACAAGGTATCCCGAGGGGCTGGCGAGCGCTTTGGAAAAAATATCCAAAGTAAATGAAGGGAAATCGATTGGCAGCGGGGCGATTGCTCACATCTTCTTTGTTGACCCTTTCAAGAGCCCCTTAGACGCCCTATTTGACACACACCCGCCAATCAAGGAGAGGATAAAAATCCTGAGAGAAATGTAAGGCGCTTATATGGCAGATCAAGATAAATCAGCAATTGTCTGGGTGCTTGGCGGGGCGATTCTCCTGCTTTTGGCCATAGTGTTTTTCGTAATGCCATCCTTGGGTCCCAGGGAAACTCCACTTAGCTTTGTTTTAGGTGGAGTTTCACCAAACAATACTACAAATGCAGTACCTTCAAATGTAACGCAAAATGGATCCTGCGTAGTTATTGAGTTCTACGGCGCCGAATGCCCCCACTGCAAGAATATGGTTCCAATAGTTTCACAGGTTGAGAATGAAACTGGAATCCAATTCACGCGGCTTGAGATATGGCACAATAGCACCAATCAGCAGATATTCCAGGGATATTCTGACAGCATACAAAAAGACTGCGGGATGCTAGGAGTGCCAACCTTCACAATCCTCGGGGTTAACAACTCTTCGGCCAGCACCTCTAGATGCGGCGAGATGGTTGAATCTGACCTGAGATATTTCGTGACTTCCAACTGCAATGTAAGCTAAGGCATGTCTGCGCTCTCAACTCTGACCTCTGAAGCTTCAAGAATTCCGTTGAACAAATCATAGTGGGTCTGCTCAAACTCCGAGAGTCTCTTGAAGAAAATGCTGCCCTCCTTGTCTGTTATTTTCTGTGATAATTCCTCGTAGAAGTCCCTTGCCTCGGCCTCGGCTCTTGAGGCTGCAAGCAGTATGCTGAAATCGCCGGAGCCTTCTTCTATCTTCGGCTCCACTCCGTTCGAATACAGTTTTGGCCCTTGAGGCTTGCCTAGCTTCTCAGCGCTCACCCACCCCTTTTTCTTTGCCAGATTCTGCTTAAGCTTCTCAAGCTGCTTGAGGTGGTTTACCTCCTCGCTTTCAATAAATTTGAGAAGTCCTGCAGCAGCCTTATTCTCCAGTTTCGCTGACTTCTCACCGTAGAATGCTATGCTCTTCTTCTCAAGCTCTATGCCAACTTCGACTCCTTTCATAACGTCAATGCTTCCTGATGTGAAGAATTCCTCAAACATCATTTCACCTCCTCCTCTTTTCTCCCCATGCCGCAAGCACCAGCAGCATCCCAATCATTGCGGTTGAACCGCAGCAGGTGTTCTTGAGCTGTGAAGTTATGCCACTTAAGTCCGGCGTAGTATTGCTACTGCCGTTTGCATTAGCATTCTCCTCTGCAGGCGGTTCAGGAATTCTGAGATACCAGTCCCCAACATCGCTTGCGGTGAAGTTTGTCGGAGTGCTCACTGAACCTGCGCTTACAGTGACCTTCATGCCTTTATTCACAGTTGTGTTTTTCCCTTTGTACTCAACTACTGGCTCTCCTTCAAGCGTGTATACGTTAACGGCACTTACCGATTGATTGATTATAATGTTACTTTTTACATAAACTTTAACAGTGTCCTTTCCCCCAGCAGTTGAAGAGCCCCATGAGAGGGCTGCGCTAGGAACAGAGGTGCCTACACTTCTTACTATACCGAAGATTCTCCAGAGCAATCCTCCAACTCCCTTAACCCCAATACCGGCAGGCCAGCCACTACTAACAGCATCCTTCTCTATATTGACAATACCCGATGGGAGCTCTTCAAGCATCATCATGCCACGCACATCACCCCATTGCAAGGTTATATATGGCTTATTACAGAGCACTCTTTCGCTCTCTCCAACCTTGCTGAGAGTTATGGTATCGCCTACTGCTAATTTTGTTCCTCTCTGCCCTCTAATCTGTGCATCACCAGGCTGGTTTTCTCTGTGCACATATACCGGTGGAACCCCAGAACCATCCGCGCATCCTATGTCAACAATCTCTGCAATGGTGTTTACGCACCCATTTAATATTCCGTAACTTTCTTCATATGTTATCGCGTGTTTCGGATTGCAAATCTGACCCGGTTCGCAACTGCAATCCTCCGGGCAGGAGTAGCAGTTTTCCAAATACTGTGGATCGACCTTTGTATCGCACGTTTTATTTCCGCAGAATTTGGGTTTGCTAAGGGGAACGCATAGCCCATCAACAAGTTCCATATAAAATCCCTGATCGCAGAGACATTTACCCTTCTCCTCGTTAAAGGATGAATTCCTAGGGCACTTGATTTTTTCGCAAACAACCTTCCACTCCTTGTCATAGACATTATGTTTTGTATAACCTCCCTTGCAATCGCACCTGCAGTTGGGGTATGTTCCAAGTGCCAATGCGCCCTCCCCAATTGTTTTATTGCATACCTCTTGGCATGTTAGGTTCTTCTGGGGCTTGGTTGGAATTTTCACGCAGACGAGTGTCGCATCAGCGTAATAACCTGTACTACAGTGGCAGTCGCAGTCCATTCCCATAACGGTTCCATATGCAGAATCACCGTGTATCTTATCCCCTCCGTGGTACTCTTTGCAGTATTTGTCGCAGGTTGCTTTGCTTGGCTGGCAAAGCAGAATTTCATTATTTTTATCCGTATACCCCTCCTTGCACCCGCAGTTGCAGCTGTCTGAAAGAACTTCAGCTTTTGCATACGGCCCGTGGTAGCTTTTGCAGTAGCTGTCGCAGTACTCCTGCGTTGGCTTGACTGGTTTGACAGGTTGGTCATTCGGGCACTTTCCATTTGCATCCGCGCATCCAATAAATTTTGAAACCGGGCAGAAGGGCTTGCAAAGGTTCGCGTCAAAACCGCTATAATTTACTGCTTCAAAGCATGCTCTTGTCCTCTCTCCGCACCAACACTCCTGGGTGTAGGTGTAACCTCCGCCTTTAGCTGCGCAGTCATCCTGAACGCAGCCTACCCCGGACATCCTCTGCCAGTTGAATCCTGGCGGGCACTCAACTGCAAAAACAGGCAGAATAAACACCAGCAGAGCAAATAGCGTGACCACCCTCCTCATACATACTAACCTCCATTTCTGAGTTTCTCCAAGCGGGTTTATATAACCTACTCTGACTGGCCAAATGATAAAGTTTTATAATATCCCTTGCCAAATCTTTATCTGGTATACATGAGGCTGCTGACAATACACTCGGATTTCCTGGAATACAAGCCTCTTCAGAAGGCGATTCCGAAGCCGGAGGAAGCGGAGCTTGCAGCCAAAAGAATTGACGACTGCCTTGTTACATTCATTTCTGTTGAGAAGGAGGATGAGTCAAACCAGGCAGCAATTGCTGAGAAAGCAGTCTTAGAGATAGAAGGTGTGGCTAGGCAAGTTTCTGCAAAGAGACTGGTTGTGTACCCATGGGTGCACCTCACCTCAAACCCTTCCTCACCTGATGCCGCTCTCTCAATATTGAAAGATATAGAAGTCAAGCTGAAGGAGAAGGGCAAGTATGAAGTCACAAGAGCTCCATTTGGCTACTACAAGCAGTTCACTATAAAATGCAAGGGTCATCCTCTGAGCGAGCTGTCAAGAGAGATAAGAGCAGAAGAACTTGAGAAAAAGCCCATGAAGAAGGAGGAGAATGTTTCAGAGTCATTAAAGCTTGAGGAGAAGACAAAGAGGGAATACTTCATTCTCACTCCCGAAGGCGAGCTTATCGCACCAGAAAAGTTCGATTACACTGGTTTGGATGACTTCAAGAGCTTTGTGAAGTATGAGACTGAGAAGGTCCGCGCGTATGATGTCGAACCGCCTCACATAAAGATAATGAAAGAGCACGGTATAGCGCAGTATGAACCTGGAAGTGACGCCGGGAACTTCAGGTGGCCCCCCAAGGGCAGACTCGTAAAGAAGCTGCTTGAGAAGGCAATAACCGACTACTGCGTGAGCTATGGCGCGATGGAAGTTGAAACCCCGATAATGTATGACTATGAGCACCCTGCTCTTAAGAAATACATGAACAGGTTTCCAGCCAGGCAGTATTCAGTGAAGTCTGATGACAAGGAGTTCTTCCTGAGATTCGCAGCATGCTTCGGGCAATTCCTCATGACGCACGACATGGTAATCTCCTACAAGGACTTGCCTCTCAAGATGTTCGAACTCACAAAATACAGCTTCAGAAGAGAGCAGTCCGGGGAGCTTGCAGGCTTGAAGAGGCTGAGGGCTTTCACCATGCCCGATATGCACACCCTCTGCGGTGACATGGACCAGGCAAAGGGAGAGTTCAGCAGCCAATATATGAAATGCTATGAGTGGATGAGGATGCTGGAACTTGAGTTTGAAACAACATTCCGAGCTCAGAATGACTTCTTCAAGGAGAATAAGGACTGGTACCTGGGGATGATAAAGAAGGTTGGCAAGCCAGTCCTCCTAGAGCTGTTTGACTTGAGGTATGCTTACTTCATAACAAAGTTTGAGTTCAATTTTGTAGACTCGGCAAACAAGGCTTCGGCCCTTTCAACAGTGCAGATAGATGTTGAGAATTCAGAGACATACGATTTGGGTTATACCACAAAGGATGGGAAGAAGGAGAGGCTTCTCATACTCCACACATCCATAAGCGGTAGCATAGAGCGCGTCATATATGCATTGCTTGAGAGAGAGGCCAAGAGGATAGCAAGCAAAAAAGTACCGATGCTTCCAATCTGGCTCTCGCCAACACAGGTCAGAGTAGTTCCCATAACTGACAAGCACTTGGAATACGCTGATGAGATAGCTGGCCAGCTTGAGCTCGAGGCTGTGCGGGTTGACATAGATGACCGGTCAGAAACCCTTGAGAAGAAGATAAGGGATGCGGAGAGGGAGTGGGTGCCTTACATACTTGTAGTTGGAGATAAGGAAATTGAGAGCAAGAAGTTCAGCGTGAGAATGCGGGAGAGCGGAGAGAAGAAGATGTTGAGCATGGAGGAGCTTGAAGTGATACTGAGAAGCAAGCTGAAGGGCAAGCCTTTTGATAAACTCTCTCTACCACGCTCCTTGAGCAAAAGGCCGGTAATATAGGGTGGTGTTATGAAGAATGAAGTCATTGCCATAATCCTTTTCGTAGTCCTGCTTTTCGCAATAATCCTATTTTTTGGCAGGGGCGGACCAGTAAACCCCGGTGGGAATAACACAACGTCATGTCCCTCAACGTGCCAATTCGGCTGCATGCCGAACAATGTTACCTGCAAAACGCCACCCAACCTATGCGAGAATGTGACATGCAGCGACAAGTGCGAGGACAGCAACACTTTGGATACCAATGGAGAATGCAAATCTCAAACAGGAGTCTGCAGCTATAAAAAAATGGTATGCATATTCGGATGCGCGAATGACAGCTGCAGGTCAGAGCCGCTCTGCCCCCCGAACTGCCCCTTTGGATGCGAGCCAGGGACAGATATATGCATAAACCCCACCTGCCCGTCTGACTGTATCTATGGCTGCATAGCAGGGACACTGCAGTGCAACTCGGTGCCTCCAAGCAGCGGAATAAAAAACGGTGATTTTGAAGCGGGTTACATGGGCTGGAATACCACTGGAAACGCCTTCGGTTCTGAGCCCACAAATGCAGCTTTTATAAACGCGCAAACGCTTTACCGCAATGTCCCCTACTCGGGCTACAGCGGTGCCTACTTCGCCTCCAGCTACTTCCCCCAAATGGATAAGAGAGCGATGGGGAACCTCACGTCCGAGCCATTCTTCATAAACAAGAACTATCTTGAATTTCTGATCGTGGCTGACTACTCTGGGCAGGTCTACGTTGACCTTATAGTGAACGGGACAGTCGTTAGCCACATCAATCCGGATAACTCCTACCCGCCGTTCGAAAGAATCACGTGGAACGTGTCTGAATACAGGGGACAGAGTGGAATCATAAACGTGGTGGATGCATCCAACCTTGCTTCAATAGACGTCGATGATTTTATGCTTGTCGATAAGCTCTCGATGCAACCTGGCCAGCCATACGTCGACCTCTACAGCAACTTCTCCATAGTGCCTCCAAGAAACTGGCTCATAGTTAGCGGTGGCACCCATGGCGAAGTTCTCATCTACGGGTCAAAGGATAACAACTTCACAACCCAGATCATAGTAATTGGCGAGAGAGTCAGTGCAAATGAGACGACTGAAACCTATTTCGCAAAAGGTAAGACCGGACTCAGGCTGCTTCTCCAGAATTACTCAATGGAATCCGAAAGCAATGTAACCCTCGGGGGCATTGACGCAAGACAGGTAGACTACGCATACACTTCACTTGCCGCACAGCTGAAAAGCCGGGAGGTTTTCCTGGTTCATAGTGGAGTGGGTTATAGGATAAGCGCGACTGCGGCTGAAAGCTCATTCACCAGGTATCTGGATGACTTCAACAGTTCAATAAACAGTTTCAGACTAGTTTATACAAACGCCAAGTATAAATTAACTATAACCTACCCGCCTACTTGGCAGGTTTCAGAAGGGGTGCTTGGGACAACTGTTATGTTCGTAGGGCCAAAGGATGCGAATTCCACGCCAAACTGCAATGTTGTTGAGGAAGCTATCCCGCCAACCGCTACCCTTGCCGAATACGTGAACGACTCCAAAACTGCTCTCTCAAATACGTTTCCTGACTACATGCTCCTTTCAGAGAGGGACAGGTTGATAGGTCCGGAGCCGGCGCATGAGCTAGTTTCAACTTACAGCATGCTTGGAGAGCACAACGAGGTTCAGCGGGTGATAATCCTAAAAAATGGAATAGCACATGTAATCTCTTGCACTTCACCTGCAGAGCTGTTTGACAAATACGAGCCCACGTTTGAGGGTATAATAACAAGCTTTAAGGTTGGATGAGGCTACTTTCTTGCTGCATTGGCCATATCAAGCAGCACAGCCTTCGGGTTGCCTGCCTTCACAAATGCAGAGGCGAGCAGAACCCCGTCAGCTCCAAGCTCCACCGCCTTCCTCACATCCTCCCCGTTTGAAATGCCTGCGCCGCAGAGGACAGGAATATTCTGTATCCTCTTGACCTCTTCTACGGTGTTTCTCACCACTTCCGGCTTTGCTTTGGAGACAGATATTCCAGAGCCTATGAGCTCAGGTGGTTCCACTGCTATGAAATCAGGCTTCAAAGGTGCAATTCTCTTCGCCTCGTCAACGGAATCCGCGCAGAGAAGCGTTTTTATCCCCGCCTTCCTTGCAAGCTCTATGGTCACCTGTATCCTCTCAAGCGGTATCTTCCTCTCCGAGTGGTTGAGCAGCGTACCCTGGCAGCCTGCCTCCTTGACTGCATCTGCGGTTATGCTGCCTGTGAATGCGCCGGCTGCATTTGAATCTATGTGCTGCGCAAACACCGGTATGCTGACTGCTTTTGCAATCAGGGATAGATCCACATTCTGTGGGGCGACAATTATCCATGCGCCTGTCTCCTTTGCAACCTCCTCGGCAATCCTACAAAGCGCTAGGCCCCGCTCCCCTGTGGATTCTTTGTAAGCTTTGAGGTTGAGCGCAATCAATGGATTCATGACAACTTTTTTAAACTCCCGATATAAAAGGCTTGCGTTCCTTTAAAACTTTACTAATTCTTGTGGATTTATAAATCAGGGCTGGGAGTTGTTTAATCTGTCAGATGTCATGCCAAACAGGAAGATAGTCGGAAGCTTGGTGGGTGGAACTGGGAAAGGGAAGAGAATTCCAAAGAAAATTCTTCGGAGAATGGTGTGGAAAAGGGACAAAAGTACATGTAAGCTTTGCGGGATTAAAATACGCGCTGGGGAAGATTGGGATTTGGCAGGAAGGATTACGGGGGGAGGAGTGCGGTGTGAAAATAGGAGTCACTAGGGCGTTCTTCATCGTCCTTGTTGGCGCATACTACTTTCTCTTCTTTTTTCTTGTAGTGCTTACGATCAATATACCCCTGAGGATGAAGTAGCTTATAACTAAGCCAATTATTGCTATGAGAACCACTGCCATGGTCCACGTGTTTCCTACCGGCATCTGCTGTGTTGGTGCCATAAGAGCTGTTGTCTGGACTTGAGTGCTTGGTTTGGTTGCAGCTGCGAGGTTGATTAATGTTGAGCTTTTGTAGAATGTCGCCAGAGCCATCACTGGCTTTGTTCCGTTGTAAACAGTGAAGTTCACAGCACCTGAAGGAATCTGTATGTATCCGTATGCATCGGGCATCTTGTAGCCTGGGTCATTGTTAAAAAGAACCTTTATATTTGCCAAATCTGATGAGTAGGCTCCACCAGTTGCTCCATATCTGTAGGTTGCACCGGAGTAATCCAGCAGGTTAACTTTCCTGTCTGGCACGCAGTCAGCCATATAAATCCAGTTTGCATCCCCTTCAGATGTGCCAAACTTCAGGCTTTCAAAGAATGCGTCCTGAGCGTTAATCCTGCCATCTGGCCAGTTTGTTATTGTTGGGTATGGTAGGTCTTTCGCAGTGGCTCCTATCTGGTCGCACTGCATGCGTGTGCAGCCGCAGTATTGCCTGCCGCCAATAAACTGGCAGTTCGTGTCGCTCATGTTGCACCATAAATCCACTTTGAGGTAGTTCATGTTGGGTATGTTAGGGACATAAAGCTGGCCGTTTGGACCTCCTTTGAGTGCTGCTGCTGGAATTGGCGGTGTAGTGTTGTAAAATGTTATGAGAGACATAACCTCCGCCCCACCATCGCCAATGTAGTATCCCCAAACATTGATGTGTGATGCACCTGGCGGTATTAGTATGTACCCATTTGCATCTGGAATGAATGGGTTGGAAATGTCATCGAACCACACCATGATACGGCTTAGATTAGAGGAATATGTGCCATTCAGCCCAAGACGTCTGGTGGCAGTGGTGTTGTCGCTTTCATCAATGATCCTGTCAGGATTGACATCTGCCATGTAGTTGAAGTTGGACATGCCTTCGCTGCTCCCTAAAGCTCTAAGTATAATGATCATGTCACTTGAATCCACGTTCCCATCAGGCCAGTTCTTAATGCTGGGGTATGGGCTGGTTCCTCCTGCCTGGTCGCCCAAGATACGACCACAACCGTCGGTGACGGGATCCCAGCCGTTGCCCATGTTGCACCATTCCTCTATCTTCAAGCGCTTGATATTGGGAATGTTCGGAATATATGTATATCCAGTAATGTCAGTTTTAATTGCAGCCACTGGAATCCCAAATCTAGCAGGTGCGGACCAGTTTTTGCTATATGGGAGTCCGTCAGTCTGCGTTGGTGGTGTATGATCAATGAAATGTGTGGGAGTTTCGTTATAAATAAAGTAAGGAGTATCGCAGAATCCGGTTGCTTGCGCATCTGTGCATATGTCAGAATATCCATTTCCTGATGGGTTTGTCCAGTAGTTGCCCCCCACATAATCCCCTGGCGTATACATCCTCCTTCCTTGCGTGAAAGCAGTATTCCAAGAGTTGTCCTGGACAAATCCTGTAAAAAGCGTGTTATTGGTGTTGTTCAGAAGGTTATTAAAGATGGAATTCTGTACTGACGGAAAGATATATGTTGGATTTACTAATGCATCCAGTTCCGTAAGATACACGCCATACGCATTATTCTGAATTCTTGAGCCAGTGACTGTATTGTAACCCGAACCGCTGAAAGTGATGCCGTAAGTATTTGAAGTTATGGTGTCATTGGTTATCAGATTGTAGTATGACTTCGAAAGATATATTCCATGAGTAAAATTGGTGATTACGCAGTTTTTTAACGTACCTGACATTGACTGCCAGCGGAAGTCTACTCCAATACCGGAGCCATTACCGCGTATCGTGAACCCTCGGCAGTCCAGAGTTACATTTGAGGCAAAACCCTGTACAAACTTTACAACCGAACCTAGCTGGGATACTGTAATATTGGACATAAGGCAATAGATTACATTGGGCTGGTTTAATGGAACTGGCATAACGGACGTATCCACCGGGATGTCACATCCTGGCGCCACAGCTGCCTTTGTTTTGCCAGAAACAACATTTGAGATGTTGGAAGCACTCCCAAAGTCATCAAAAGCTTTTATCGCAGCATAGTAGGTTGTGTTAAGTCTCAGCCCGCTTAATGCGTAGGTTTCTCCTGTTCCAGCTGGGTCTCCACTGGAATAAAAAGTTTGAGAAGTTACAGAATCGAAATTATCTTTGTTTATCGGAGACGTACTATATTTTATGAGGTAGTAGTTCACAACTAGCCCAGCTGTTGAAACATTGGCAGCAGTCCAGTGTAGACCCATAGTGGTCCATGTGGTGTTAGCTACTGAGAGGTCCGTCACAGTGGTTGGCGGATAAGCAGGCTGAGTAGATGACAATAAAACATACATATAATTCCCGATGTTGCAGTCGTTATAGTACAGGTTGAAGTAACCGTCACCATTCCAGTCACTGCTCCAGCTGTTCTTTATAATCCAGTATCCGCCTGTGTCGTTGTAACCTACAATCACTACTGCATGATCCTGAGCCGGGCTGACACCACCACATGTGAAGATTCCATTGCTATCAGGGTCTCCATCCATGGCAAGGTACACTGCAAGTGGTCCATAGGTTGTAAGATACTGTTTTACCATGTTAGGGGGTACGTATCCCCATGCGCTAATATTGAATAATCGGCTTCTCCAGTTTGAACATCTGTCTGAACAGAGAACTGGTGTAAACCCGCCACCAAAAAAATTGTTGCCATTAGCGTCAACAGCTTGATATGGGAAACATCCCTCATCCACGGTGCCACTATTTTTAATATAATCAAGAGCAGGTTCGGAATTACCACCGTTGGGACAGTCACCAGCCCCGCTGCATGACAGAACATCCTGCTCGGAAAGGTCCGGAGTGATGGAAGAGCTGTTGTATTCTTGTATTTTCATATTCGCCTCAACAGCCCCAACTGCGGCAAAATCCCAGCAGCTGCCGCAGTCACCCTGGTCTTTAACCGGGGTCATCCAGTTGTAACCATTCACATTCCTCCAGTCAAAGTATGTGGGAAGAGTCACCTCAGAAACTGATTGTGTTGAGAATCCTGTTGCAGAAATTTTAGGTATTACGCCATGGTTCTTGGGAGTGTTTATCTGATGCGCTTTGACATCTGTAGTGAGGTTGATGAAGTAAGTCACTGGTATTCCTTTACTCTGCATCGCATGAACGCCTTTGGGGATGCAGATTGCGTTTTCGCTTTTGCCGCGGATGACTGTTTGGATGTCATAGCCATTCTTCACGCAGTAGGAGTAGTTAGCCCCGCATTTTCCACTTAAGAAATCCCACCCGCCACATTTCTCATTGTCGGGAAGGGTGCACTGGCCAGTTTCACCTTTGGGTGTTTTTATGATGTTGTAGGTGTAGCCCATCTGCGTGCAGTAAACAGCAGCAGGGTTGGGCAGCGCAAAAGAGAGGTTTATCAATATAAGAAATACTGCAATAAGGATTAGTTTATTCATTGAACCACCCCTAATTGAATTGTTTATGGTTACCGTTGGATATATATCTATCTTTTGGTGGGCATATGGATTGGAAAGAGAAATAAAGAGCAAAGTGTTTTATTCTCACGATATATAAAGTTAATTATGGAGGTACTGGAGAGGGAGCCTACAGAAGGAGTGGATTTTCTGCTGAGCAACGGGCAGGGCATGTTCCTCCTCCTGCCTGCGAAGCAGTGCAGGAATGAGAAGCACAGGGAGAAGGAAGTTCAGAACCCATCCAAATGGCACGGGCTCTTTCTGAGAAGCACAAAGATTGTCGAGGGATGGAACACGCGAGTTGGCGAGGTTGTGCTCTCCCCGGAAAACCAGCTCTCCTTTGCGACGGACCTCACCACAATTACAAGAAGCTTTGAGGTTGACGGAACTGAGATTCGTGAGGAGATATTCCTGCCCAATGACCTATTCTCACTGAGCATAAAGTATTCAACCAACAAACCTGTTTTAATACAACCTGAGTTTGACATACGGTTCAAGTACAGCGAGAAGGGCGGACCGTATGAGTACGCTCAGGTTGGAGGAGATGTGCTTGTGAGTGGGCCGCTCTATGCAATGGTTGGAGGCGGCCATGCGAGGATAAATGAACATTACAGATACAAGTTCTACCCAGAGGATTGGAAGAGGAAGGACACAAGCGAAAGATGGACCTATGCCCCAGCAGAGTTTGAAACAAGCCAGCTTTTCATGGGGTTCGGAGAGAGCAAGGAAGAGGCAATCTCAAATTTCGCCAAGATAAAAAACTACTACCTGCAACTGAAGCTTGACCGGGAAAGTGATGTTTTCTCTGTCTTTGAGAGGCACAAGCCAGAGTCTGTGAACAGGCAGCTGGCACTTGCTTACAGGCTCGCTGTGTACCAGCTTCTGAAGATGCAGCACGGCTCATTGCTCCCGGCCTCGGGGGACAGGTGGTTCGCAGGTGACGAGGGATGGGCAAGGGATGCAGCAGTATCGCTTGAAGCCTTCTTCGAACTGGGGCTATTCGACACCGCCAAAAAAATACTGGACTACTGGATTGACGAGGGCAAGCAGAGGGGTGACGGGAGGCTGCCGAACAGGATAGAGCCGCTTCTCTACAACTCAAGCGACTGCACTCTCTGGCTGCTCAGAAGGCTTGCCGAATACATTGAGCTTACTGGCGATATGGATTTTTTCAAGCTCAAGAAACGCACCGTGAGGAAAGCCCTTGAGGGAATTGCAAGCGAATATCTCAACGTGGATGGGTTCGTCAGAAGCAATGCGTTCGAATCCTGGATGGACACCCAGTTCACACCCAGGGAGGGATTTCCCGTTGAGCTTCAGGCCCTTTTCATAAAGGACTGCATGCTTTACTCAAAGCTCTTCGAGGGAGAGTTCTCAAGCAAACTCGCAGCTCTTGGAGAGCATGCACTTGCTTCATTCAACAAGTTCAAGGTGAAATACGTCCTTGCGGGTGTTGAGAAGTCCTTCATGCTTGCGGATCTCATCAACCTTGATGGGGTGAGGGTAAACAAGCTGATGCCGAACCAGCTTATAGCAGTTGACTGCGGAATTGTTGAGAGGGAGCTTGAGAGGAGCATACTGGATATTGTGAGGGAGCACCTCGCCGGGATTGGGATAAGGTCGCTCTCTCCAGGAGAGGTTGATTATTTTGATGAGTTCAGCGGTGACCAGAGCTACCACAGAGGTGCTCAGTGGCCCTGGCTGAACTACCTTGCCGTGAAGGCAGAGCTGCGAAACGGAAATAAAGAGCAAGCCCGTAAAATATATGTTGAGCCGCTTGCTAATGTAATACTCAACAACAACTGGGGGGGAATAAGCGAGGTGTACTCCGGGAATGGCAAGCAGTGCGCATGCCCCCACTACCAGACATGGAGCCTCGCATCGTTCATAATATCTGTGAAACAGCTCAGCAAATGAATTTTTATGCCGGGGTGGCGGAATCTGGCAACGCGCCAGACTCGAGATCTGGTTGCCCTTCCGGGCAGTATGGGTTCAAACCTTAAGGTTGCCCAAAAATCCCATCCCCGGCGTTTTTGACCTTATGCTATTTATACCACTTCGCACAAAGCTCCTGCATAGGTGGGAATGTGCAGAGAATATGCCCCAAATGCAACATGGAAGATGCAATAAGCATTAAGCTGCGTCTGGATGAGAAAAGCGGAGAGTACATCTGCCCTCACAACCAGGCGCATCGGTTCAGACTTAACTCCGACGGCTGGCTTGAGTCTATCTGAGAACCAGCTGCGTGCTGTACTGGACTACTGCATTTTTCCTTGAGTAATACTCATGGAGCTTGCGTATCAGCTCAGAACACTGTCTAACCCGCTTTTCAACATCCTCCTCCTTTTTTGGGAATAGCTCTATGGATACAAAAAACGTCCTCTTCTTCAGGTATCCTCTGAGCTCCCTCAGTCTTTCGTTAAGCTCGACTCTTCCTACGCTCGCATCGCGGAGGCTCAGCAGCACGGAGTCCATGGATACGCTGTCCGCTATCCTTTTCTGAATCTCTCTTGCAATAACAGTCACCTCGGCCTCCTCATCACCCGGAAACGCCACTGCAGAAGCCATCTCTCCACACAGACAACTTACCTCTTTCAGCTCATGGGCGCGGACCTTCACAATAGGCTTGCGGGCTTCCGATGCATCTGGTTTAAACTGTGGGATAGGCTCGTGGCAGTTTATGCGGACTATCACGTCTGCCTTTATGTGTGAGGCGTAACTTACAAGCAGGCCCAAGGTTGCAACCCTGTCATCAGCATCAGTCGCATAGTGCAGCGAGAACCTATCATCGTCCCTCACATCCTCGCTGAGTTTTTTTATGAATTCCTCATTACCTCCGCTGGAAACTAGGCTAATCAATGTTCTGAAATCGCGAGTGCCAACCCTAAGGGGTCTTTCGAACACTTCAGGTCACCACCGCATTATTTAGGGAGTTCCAAGTATAAAATGGTTTACTTTACATATTGGAAGTTAGTTTCTTGCCAGATACCAGTATCACTTTTTAGCTATACTACTCTTAAAGATTTTAAACTCCTCAAACGCAACTGGGCTGAACTTCACCCACGATTTACTTGATACAAACTCTTTATAGAGGGTATAAATCAATGCAAACCAATTCAGGTCCGATGCAATGAATGTTGGAGTCATATCGCTCCTCACCAATGCGGGCTCAGCGGCTACTGCGAACTGCGCCTTGCCGCCGGAGTACACTACGAAGATTGACCTGAAAGAGCTAATGCCGTCAAACTCAGATTCCTGCTTCAGTATCACTCCGTAGCAGCGCAGCTCATCTTTCTCGCTTCTAAACGTCCCCAACTCCCATATGTGGAGAACATCCCCCCTGAATCTCTCATTGATGCCCGCTACGACTTCGGCGTGGTTTACGCCAAGGTTGGGTTGCACAGCAGGCTCCTTCTTTGCAATTTTGTCTTCCACTGTCTTGATAACGCCCTGCGCCGCTTTCTTCCACCAGGGTTGTTCAGTTTCCCCCAAATAACCACCTTACGTGTTTACTCCACAAGGTATATAATTTATATACCATGGCACTTATGTTCTAATAGCCGTTAATATAATCTGTGAGGTGGTCCGGATGGGTGTAGTCGACGAGGCAACGATAAATTTTGACAGCGCTATTAAGAGTAGTGTTGAGAAAATAGTTATGGATACTGTAGTATTCCTGCCAAGACTGCTGATAGCAATACTCATCTTTGTAGCTGGATGGGTTATTGCATCAGTCTTCAGCTGGGTTGTAGACAGAGTGCTCTACCATCTAGGTTTTGAAAAATTTATGAAGAAGAATAAGCTGGAGGATTCTCTCGGCAGTGTGAAGCTGAGCGTACTGCTTGTGAAATTGAGCAAATACTACATAATGCTGGTATTCCTGCAGGCATCTGTTGCAATGCTTACTCTTGGGACGATAACAGACTTCATAACTTCTGTGCTCTTCTACGCCCCAATCTTCATAGGCGCATTGCTGATTGTTGCTGCAGCAGCGGTTCTTGGAGAGCTTTTGAAGGAGAAAGTGGTGGAGATACAGCCCAAATCAAGGACTCTCAAGTGGCTGGCTGACGTGCTAAAAATAGTCGTGGTGTTCATGGGCATCGTTGTTGGGCTGAGCACAATGGGGTTCAACACAGCCATAGTAACAAACTCTTTCATAGCAATACTCCAAGGAATCGTATACGGGATAGCCCTTGCTTTCGGTCTGGCATTCGGCCTGGGTGGGCAGGATGATGCCAAGGACATAATAAAGAATGTCAGAAAGAAAACAGGCGTGTGATTTTCCCCAATGCATTTGTCTCGGTTCTTAATGGGAGAGGATTCTAGGTCACGAGATGAACCTATGTCACGATAATGAAGGTATATGCGCTTCAGGCATCCCCGATGTGCTCAATTTTCTTGCTTTTCAGGTATGTATAAGCAGAATACGCAGCCTTCACCCCATCTCCTGCCCCAACTATAATCTGCTTGAATGAGGAGTTGCTCACGTCTCCGGCTGCAAAAACTCCTGTAACATTCGTCTGTGAGCTCTTGTCGGTGATTATCTCCCCCTTCTCATTCAGCTTCACCCCTAGTTTTGCAGCGAGCTGGGAGGCTGGAACCCTACCTATGTATACGAAAACCGCATCAACTTTGAGCTCTTTCTTTCCGTTGTATGCCTTGTCCAGCAGTATGCTCTTCACAAGCTTGTCCCCCTTCATCTCAACAACATTTGTGTTGTTTATCACTTTTATCTTTGGGGTTGAAAGAACCTTCTCAACATTGTGCTGTTCTGCTCTCATCGTATCGGTTCTGTTTATGATGTAAACAGCACCCGCATAACCAGCAAGGAGAAGAGCCTCCTTCGCAGCCCCATCGCTCCCCCCGACTACTGCCACAACCTTGTCATGGTAGATAGGTCCGTCGCAAAGCGCGCAGTAGTGCACTCCCTTTCCGTCAAACTCCTTCTCCCCCTTAACCCCAAGTTTCCTCCACTCCCCTCCAGTTGCGAGTATCAGAGTTCTGCCCTCGTAAACTGCCCCTGCCGTGAAAACTTTGAATCCGTCTGGAGTCTTTTCGACATTCTCGACTTTCTCCTCCCTGAATTCAACGTTGTATTTAGCTGCATGGGATTTGAACTTCTCAGCTAGGTCAACTCCGGTTGTGCTCTCGACCCCAGGGTAGTTCTCGACAAGGTTGGCGAAGTTCATCACTCCACCCATCATTTCGCCTATGAGCAGCGTCTTCAGCCCCAGCCTCCCTCCGTACATCGCAGCCGACAAGCCTGAGACTCCGCCTCCAATGGCAATCAAATCGAACATGTAAGTATAATTGATGATTACTTTATTATTCTTTTCTGCATAAAAAATGTGATAATATGTACGTCTGTCCGCAGTGCGGCAAGTTCCATCTTGTAACCCCAGTAGAGTGCGAATGCGGTTATGTATTCAAGAAGGGCTACGTGAAGTGCAAGGAATGCGGCACTCCCATTGCCCCTGAGAGGGAGTACTGCCCAGGCTGCAAGAAATCAGTCTGGGAGATGTTTGTATTCGTATGCCCCAAGTGCAAGACAAAAGTGGAGAAAGGGCAGAGAGTCTGCACGAAGTGCGGGGAGCTCCTTGTCCGGGAGAGGGAGCAGGTTAAGATAAAAACAACAACGAAATATGTGTGCGCAAGATGCGGCTATGAGCTGCCAACAATGAACACTCCTTGCCCGATATGCAAGAAGTGACAGCCTTTAATATTCTAGCTGAGTAATTTTTAGAGGCGTTTTAATGTCTTCATATGCTTTCAAGAAGCCAGAAACTTACCGAGATACAATTTTGGGAGATGTCAAGCTGAGGGATGACGATAAGGGCAGCTGGATGAGTGAGCATGTAAAAATCACTGCAGATAAAGGCAGGATTGTTGTCATTTGCAAGGCAGATGAGTCAAATCGTGTTATCCAATTCAGCACCCAAAAAACTGTCCTAGGTGAAAATGAGAAATGGAGAGAGAAGCTTGAGCTGTTTCGTACCAAAGACAACAAAGCAAAAGTTGAGGTTGAAGTCAGGGTCAAAGATGAGGAAAAATTGATGAAGGAGTTCGGGGATAGAATCGGAGAGGGAAAGGGTAGAGTCAAGTACAAGGATGTCCTGATGGAAAGAATGAAGAATGCCCCGGGGATATGGACTTTCGAGAAAGCTGGAAGAAGGATAACAATAGAAATGAGCGAAGTCGATAAGGAAATAGCGGTTGTCGAGTCTATCACGACCAAGTCAGGTGAGAGGACGGATACTAAGATATTCAACATGGATAACGAGCTTCTCACATTTGACTCGGCCACTAGGCACGGTTGGACTGCTAAAATAAATGTGAAAAAGGAGGAGCAGCAGGTTGGCGAATTCCTCTCCAACCCTCCAGTTAAGCAGTTGAGGGATGCAGCTCTGGAGCAGAGTGAAATCTATAAAATAATTATTCGTGACAGAACAAAGTTAAGAGAGTAGCCCCAGGAGGGATTTGGACCCCCGGCCTACTGTTTTCGCCTTTGATAAGTTTACGAAACAGTCGCTCTAACCAGGCTGAGCTACTGGGGCTTGCTATATCTTATGTAGCTCAGCTATTTTAACTTTCCCTGAAACAGCTTTGCAGACTGCTTCAGAACCTCAATGCCTGGCAGAGGCTCGCCACTCATGAACGCCAGCACAGCTCCTCCTGCGGTTGATATGTGATCCACCCTTATACCCAAGTCAAAAGCTATGCTGCCCATGTGGCCTCCTCCTATGAGAGAATAAGCAGGAGAGTTCTCCATGTTTATAAGCGTTCTGACAGTCCCCTTCAGAAATATGGGGTTCTCGTACGCCCCCATTGGTCCTTTGCTTATTATTGCCTTGGCGTTTTTCATCACTTCGGTGAACTCGGCGATTGTGCTTTCACCAATGTCAAGCGGGATGTATCTCCCCAGCCTAGAATCGCCAATGGGCGCCTCCTCCCTTCCTCCGAAAGAAATTGCTATGTCGCTTGGGAGTATTATCTTGTCCCTGAACTTATCATCAAGCTTCTTGGCTCTGTCGATGAGTTTTGTGAGGTCATCCCCTTTCTCCTCCATGACGCTGAGGCATTCCTTTGGAACAAGCCCCCTGGCGTAGAGGAATGCATGCGCCACTGCACCTCCCACAAGAGCTTTCTCAATTGTGTTGTTGTTGAGCGTGACCTCCATGACCTTTATAACCTCCTTGAACTTCTTCCCCCCTATGCAATACACGGCAGGCTTCTTGTCAGGCTTGACTGCCTCGTACATGGCATCCATCTCCTTGGCAACAACAAGCCCAGCGCAGGATGGAAGAACAATTGGAAAACCAACAACCGATGCCTGTGATCGGTGGGAAACGGAAAAAGCATCATTTATGAAATAATCGAAATGCGGAGCCAGAGTCCTCACAATGTCGCTCTTGCTGTGCTGCTCCGGAGTTGCATTCTCATTGTCCTCTTGCTGGAAGCGGGTATTCTCAAGCACGACAACCTCTCCAACATTCACCTCGTCAATAGCCTTCTTGGCCTTGTCGCCAAGCAGGTCGTTTATAAATGTCACCTTCTGGTCTATTGTCTCTGCAAGTATCTTGGCATGGTTTGCAAGGGAAACGCAGTCGGAGTTGCCCAGTCTTCCTTGGTGGCTTATGGCGACAACCTTTGAATTCTTCAGCCTGTCAAAGGTTTTCTTGTACACCTTTATCCTCATGAACTCCAGTATCTCTCCATTCTCTCCAAGGGGTGAGTTGAAGTCGCACCTCACTAGAACCTTCTTTCCTGAGAAATCGAAATCGTCCATTACGCAAAACCCTGTCTCGTTCATGAAAACTCACCTCTATTTTATCCCAAACGACTTATTCGTCTTCTCAATTGAAGTCTTGGCGTCGCAGAGGTTGAACATTGCTCTGATGGCATCAACATTCTCGGGGACAACATTTGCCTCGTTGTGCACTGCCTGTATGTAAGCAAGCTCATTTCCATCTACGTATATGGAGTCCTCCCACACTATTATCTCCTGCATGTCATATCTGTACCTTCCCAAATCTCTGGCGTAGTCTATGAGTTGAGCTGTGGATTCAAACCCGTCTGCTGCATTGAACAGAGCAATTCTCGTTGTGTTTGCAAACACATTCTTGACGTCCTGCGCCGTTGCCGCTTTCTTCAGCTTCGCAAAAACAACATGCACATGCATAAGTGTTGTTGGAACTTTGAGGGCAACAGTCTCTATTGGGATGGGAAGCACCGTCTGGACGTCAGGCCCTTGGTGCGAGGGTATCTTCGTTTCTGGCACAATTGCATTGATAGGACCTGTCTTTATGTCGTTGGGGTCTGCCGCCCTCCTTATGAGCACAACCTTGGAGCTCTCAATTCCAAATGCATTATTTATGGCACCCATAGTCCTACAGAGGCCTGTGGTGTTGCAGGAGACGACCCTAACGTAATTCTTATTCACAGCCTTTTCGTAGTTGCATTGCGCAACGAATGAGACATCCGCAACAGTCTCCTTCTCGCCCCCCTCGAATATCGCCTTGAGCTTCCTTGGGAGGTAGATATTCTTCTTGTTGTCCGCACCCATCTTCGCGGGAGTGCAGTCAACAACAACATCGCAGTTCGAGAAAAGGTTGTCATAGAGCCCCTCGCATTGCACATTGGCTTTCTTGAACAGATCCAAGCTGGCATTGTCAGGGACGTATATCTTATAGCCTTTCTTTATTGCCAGCTTAGCCTCATAGTTTGGCGTTGTTTTCACAACACCCATAAGCTGCATGTCATCCTGCTTAGCAACAGCATCCGCCACTCTCTTCCCGATAACCCCGTAACCGTTCAGAGCAACTCTCACTACCATACACCCCACCCCCTTTAAATTAATTATTGCTAGATACATTTTTAAATATACTCACTGAACAATTTTAAGGAGATAATTCTTGCGAAGGTATTAAAAATATCTGGGGTGAGTTAATGGGAAAGTCGGAGGATTTGGAGATGACGAGGCAGTCGATGATTGAGGAGCTCGAAGTGATAAACAGGTACCAGCCAAGGATGGGGCTGGTAGCAGACCCTGAGCTGAAGAAAGTTCTGCAGCACAACATGGATGCGGGGAAGAAGCATATGGCTATTCTCATGGAGTGGCTGAGGAAGAACGACCCGGCCCAGGATGCGGCTTTCGGGAAGCATGACTGAAATGCGCCAGAATAAGAACACGTCAACACGCAAGATCTAAAATTAGAGGAGGTTGGTTTTATGGCAATATATTTTGAAATTGGGGCGGTTCTAGTTGCATTATTCTTAGTCTACTTGCTTTTAAGATTCCTCTTCAAGCCGATGCACATTATCGCCAACTCGATTTTAGGCATAGTGATCTTCTTTCTAATGAACATGTTTTTCGGCGTAGGCATCCCAATAACGATCTTGTCTGTAGGAATAGTAGCAGTAGGAGGAATATTAGGGGTAATACTTGTCGTTTTGCTCCACGTAACAGGCTTGGGCTTCTAAGCCCCAACCTAAACGCGCCGAGTGCTTCAAGAAACTGTGAGGTGTACACATATGGCAAAAAGAAGCAGGTGCGGAGGAATGACTGCAGCTAAAAGACGTGCAAAAAGTTTATAAATCGGTTTTGGGTATTATTAAGTGATATTCTTGCCATACGATCTTAAGGAAAATGCAACTTCAAATATCCTGAGGCTTAGCAGGTGGAAGATAATCAAGAAGAGCCTGGCGGCGAATGTCGTAATTTTGATACTTCTTATCTTGCTGTGGGCAGCTTACCCCCTGTCGCCAGCAACCTACTCTCAGGCTATATCTCCATTTTTAACAACCGACACAACGATTGTAATGCTTATGCTCTCCGCTCTGGTCCTGATTGTCTTGGGCATTAATCTACTGTATCAATATCTGTACTTCAAAACGTATTACTACAACCTAAAATCGGATATAATCGTAATAAGAAAAGGGGTTTTCAGACCGAACGAGATAGCCATCCCATACAACAGGATTCAGGATGTTTTTGTGGACCGTGACTTGTTTGACTTGATTTTTGGTCTGTACGATGTGCACATATCCAGCGCAACCGTAATATCCGGACTTGAGGCTCACATTGACGGAGTTGCAAACGCAAACGCGCTCAAAATCAAGGATATGATTCTGGATAATATGAAGGCAGTTTCCCCGCGCGTTTCCGAGGATACTACTCCACTTTGATTCAGCAGAGGTGTAAAACATGGAAAGCAGAGTGTATGAGTGCGATTCACAGCAGATTGGGAATCTAAAAACGTTATTGGAAAGCGACCCCTACGGGGAGAAAAGCTTCGCAAGACAGGGCTACAAGCTCAAGGAGGGCAAGGTCATAGGAGGCGAGCAGAGCAAGTACTACCTTTACATAAAGGCTGATGCTGATTTCTATAGGACTGCGGAGGAGAAGCTCAAGAGCATAAGCAGTTTGAAGAGGAGTGAAAAGAAGATTGAGGAGAACATAGTGAAAAAAATTGAGGAGGAGGAAGGGTCGGCAGAGCAGGGATTCGGGGCGATTTTTGGCTGAAGTCCGCATAAATTTAAATACCGCCATTCCAACTAAACTCATGGCGAATAAAACTCACATTATGCTCGTGATTCTATTACTAATCCTGCTCCCAAGTGGGATGACTCCGAGGCTAGTTGAAAAGTCGAGCCTGAATGTTGTCCAGCAGGGCTATGTGCGGGCTGTGGGTGGTGAGCTCACCTACCTCAACATGAATCTGTCAGTCCCGTCAAACACAGATTACCAGATTTCTGTTACAGACATGCCGGTCACCAAGATAGATGCGGTAAACTCCATTGTAAACATTGTGAGCAGAACCCCCAGCAATCCCTTCAACTATAAGGTAACTTCATCAGTTTCCCTGAATGCGCGGCACACAAAACAACTCCCCGGAACATACCAGATTGACTACAGTCAGATGCTTTACACCCGCCCCACTGCAAGAATCCAGAGCAATGACGCCGAAATAAGCGGGCTGGCCCGTAGCATAACGGCAAACTCGTCAGATGATTTTGAAAGAATCACAAAGCTTGCTCTCTGGGTTAACAAACAGATTACCTATGACGCGAGCATGGCGGGTGCGCTTAAAGATGCAAAATGGATTCTCCAAAACAGGAGAGGTGTTTGCAGTGAGTACTCGACTCTGTTCGTGGCTCTCGCCCGCTCCATTGGCATACCTGCAAGAATTGTGGATGGGATGGCCTATGACGATACAAAAGGTGAATGGGCCGGGCACGCTTGGGCTGAGGTATACGTAGGCGCATGGGTGCCAGTTGACCCCACATGGAGCCCCCCCGAGGTTGGCTATCTCGACGCCATGCACCTAGAGATTTCAAAAGTGTTTGACAATGAAACCTTTGACAATGTCTTCGCCTATTCGAGCCAGAATGCCCGTCTGGACTGGTCAAAGCCAAACCCGCAGAATGCAGCCGACATCAAGATAGTCTCATTCAAGGAGAATGAAAGGAATCAGAACTATAAACTGGAAGGGCCTGCCAGCACCATTGGATTTGGTGTTAAGACGATGGTTTTTGCAGTGATATCTTCTGATGAATACCGGCTGGTCACCCTTAACCTGAGTCCCTGCACAGGCAATATAATAAATGTTGAAGACGAAGAGAGGGATGTAGTTTTTGAACCCCATCAGACTAAGGTGGTCAGCTGGGTGATCTATCCCACCTCCGGCCTTTCGAGCAGCTATGAGTACACCTGCCCACTCATAATAAATTCGGAGTATTTCAGCGCAAAGAGATTTGACATTAAGGTAGCTCCTGACGCAGGCACACTCAGTTTCAATGGTTTTGCTGAAAAAGGCGTGCTGCAGCCCGGGGAGAACCAGACAATATATGTTGATATGGGAGTTACCAAAACCTATTCAGGAAATCTTTACCTGACAACAGACGACTCCTCCTACTCCCAGCCGATAAGTAGGAGCGGAAGGTACTCATTCAGCCTGCAGCCCAAGAGGGTTGGCCTGAATACGGTATACCTCGCAACAAGCTTCGGAGGAGTTAAAGAGCTGCAATTCCAGGTGACTCCGTCAGGTGGCATAGGCGTTGATGTGAATGCACCCCAGATAGTGGCATTGGATTCTGATAATAAAATATACGTAAACCTCACAAGCAATAAGACCGGCAACATCCGCATAACAGTAAGCGCTGGAGCATATAAGGAGGCAAGGCAGATTAGCCTGAGTGGCAACCAAACCGTTGAGTTCTCCCTCAACTTTAACGATTCCAGCGTGCAGAATGTAACAGTTACTGTGGAGTCAGATGGATTCACAAAGGAGGTTGTCGAACCGATTACGGTATATGCAACTCCAACTATAACTTTCACAAAGAAACTATCTGATGTGGGGAACGGTTCAGTGAGGACAGACCTGGTTTTTTCAGGAATTCAGGATGCCAAGGATATAGTCCTAACCATTGACTCCGAGCATGTATTACTGACAGATGGAACCGCTTCACTGGTGCTCTCTCCAGGAATGCATAAGCTGAGATTGGACTACAGCGATATGGGGGGCACAAAAAGCTCCTACACGGCGGACCTCGAGATTCCGGCAGGCCAGTATCTTGCAATGAATGAATCGACACTGGGAAGTTACATCCCTGGAGGAACCACAATTCTGCCAGTGGTGCTGTATTTCGGCGCAGTCTTCATCCTAGTTGTTGCTGTGCTTATACTTAGAAAAACCGAAAGAATTGAGAAGAAATCTCAATAACGGTAGTAGTCGAATCATCGCAAATGCGGCAGTATTTAAAATTTGATGTTCAATTATTTATCTGGTGTTGCGAATGCATGAGGAGATTGCTGATTTTGCTGTGAACTACGCTGTCAAGAAGGGGGCGGACTATGCAGAGGCAAGGGCTGAGCACTCCGAGGGCACTGCATTCTCAATGAAGAATGGGATTCTCTATGCTGCAGGCTTTCAGAAGGAAGATGGGATAGGAGTGCGCTTGATTAAAGGCGGGGTTATGCAGTTCCTCTCAACAAATGAGCTCAGCAAAAGCGTGCTGAAAAAGATGATAGACAAGGCGCTCAAGGCAGCCAAGAGCTCTTCCAGAATCGCTTCAAAAATCCAGATGGTTGACGCTCCAGTTGAGAGAGTTTCCTATGAAGTGAAGCAGAGGGTCAGGAGCAGTGATGTGGACTCCGGGGGCAAGATTAATGAGCTTTTTGACGTTGAGGCTGAGTTGAAGGAAACCAAGTTCAGCATCCCCGGGAGGTTTCTGTCGCTCTCAGATGAGGTAGTCCATAAGTTCTTCGTGAATTCTGAAGGAAGTCGGATAAGCTCAGTCATTCCCTACGTTGGTTTCTATTCGCTCATCACAGTAAATGAGGGCGCGCAGACAGCCCAGAGAAGTATACAGCTCGATGAAACGGGAGGATGGGAGATAGTGAAGGGTTGGGACCTCCCTTCCAAGGTTGCAGGTGAGGCAAAGGTGCTGCTCAACAACCTCAGGTACGGCAAGCCGGCTCCCAAGGGAAAGGTTGATGTTGTTGCTGCGCCGGAAGTTGTAGGCATAGCGATGCACGAGAGCGTGGGCCATCCCTATGAGGCAGACAGAATACTTGGGCGTGAGGCTGCCCAGGCCGGGGAGTCGTTCATGACGCCAGATATGATTGGGGGAACGATAGCCAAGGAGTTTGTGAATGTTGTTGATGACCCCGCAGTTCCTGGCAGTGCAGGGTATTTCCTCTTTGATGATGAGGGGGTTAGGGCAAGGAAGAAGTATCTAATAAAAGATGGTGCCATTCATGAGCTTCTCCACAACAGGGAGACGGCATTCTCCTTGAACACTCAAAGCAACGGCTCTGCAAGGGCAATGGACTACGAATGCGAGCCAATAGTGAGAATGTCAAACACCTTCCTGCTCCCTGGGGAGCTTTCTGAGGAGGAGATAATCGAGGACGTCAAGCTTGGAGTTTACATGAAGAGCTTCATGGAGTGGAATATAGATGACAAGAGGATGAATGAGAGGTATGTTGGTAGCGAAGCATACCTCATAGAGAAAGGAGAGATAACGCACCCAGTGAAAAGACCTGTGCTTGAGACAACGACATTGAGCTTTTTCTCCTCAATAGAGGCCGTGGGTGACAAAGTCGGTTATCACGCAGGCACCTGTGGAAAGGGAGAGCCATCCCAAGGAGTGCCTGTGTGGATGGGAGGTCCAACTGTGAAGCTTGGTGGAGTGAGACTCGGGTGAACTAATGAACTTTGATTTGCTTAACAAAATTGTCAAGAGGGCAGAGGAGCTTGGAGCTGACGATGTTGTCGCAAGCGGAGATGAAACCAGAAGTTGGGAGGTAAAGTTCGTGGATAATAGAATAGCAACGGCAATGAGCAACTATAGTGAGGAGATTTCCCTCTTAATCTCAAAGGACAAGAGGCTTGGTCTGACAACAGTAAAGGACTTCTCAAAAAAGAATATAGAGGACTCCATCTCCAAGCTTATGAGGTTCACAAAGAAGATGCAGCCCAACCCTGAATATGGTGGAATAGCCCACGGACCGTTCAGATACGAACCTCTGGAAGGCGCCTACGACGGGAGGGTTGCGAGGCTTGATGAGAGGGCGGCAGATTTTGTTGAGGGGGGCATAAATTCAGCCCTTGGAGAGGGCGCAACAAGAGCTTCAGGAGTGCTCAAGTATAACCTCAGTGAAGACTTTCTCGTTACCTCCAATGCCACTGAGGCAAGCGAGAGGAGCACCGGTATCTACTTCTCCATAAGGGCTCTTTTTGACAAGGATGCATCCGGACATAAAGTGTGCTGCTCAACAAATATGAAAGATTTCAAACCTGAGGATGCTGGAGAGAGAGCCGGCCAGGTTGCGAAGAGGGCAGCCAACCCAGTTAAAGGCAACGTTGGGAAGTATGACATTGTTTTTGACCCCTACCCATTTGCCAACCTTCTCAACATAGCAATGGACTCTGCTTCCATATTCTCAGTTGAAGCAGGCTTCTCATTCCTTGGCGGAAAGCTCAACAAGAGAGTTGCGAGCAAAGAAGTTACATTCATAGATGATGGAAGAATGCCCCACGGCCTCAGCTCATCAAAGTTTGACGCTGAAGGCGTGCCAACTAGAAGGAATGTGGTGATAGACAGGGGTGTGCTCAAGACATACTTGCATAACACGTCAACTGCAAAGAAGTATGGGGTGAAAACTACTGCAAACGCAGGGTTGCTTGCCCCCAAGCCCTGGAATGCTGTGCTCGCGAAAGGTAATTATAGTGAGAATGAATTGTTCAAGGAAGTGAGAAGAGGGCTGTACATAACCAATATATGGTATACGCGATTCCAGAACTATGAGAAGGGCGATTTCTCAACAATACCCCGGGATGGCATATTCCTCATTGAGAAAGGAGAGCTCACAAAGTCATTGAAGGAGATAAGGCTGAGCGACAACATGCTGAGGATGCTCCAGAATGTGGCGGGAGTCTCTAAAAAGCAGGAGCAGATACTGGGCTGGGAGGTTGAGATTCCTGTGATAACCCCGCATGCGCTTGTTAGACAGGTACAGGTGACCCGTCCCATCTCATGAGCCTAACAAAAACATGCATATTTTAATGTAATTGCTCAAAAAAATTGTCGAGGTGACATTTTGAAATTATACGCTTTGGTGCAGAGAATCTACTTTCAAAATTATGCAAAAGATATTTAAGCGTTATCATGTTAAATTGAGTTGTATGATTGAGGTAACATTCTGGGGTAGGGGCGGCCAAGGTGCTGTGACTGCGGCGGAACTTCTTGCAGTTGCTGCTTCCGCAGGCGGCAAGTATGCTCAGGCTTTTCCATATTTCGGAGTTGAGAGGAGGGGCGCTCCGGTAAGGAGCTTCTGCAGGATAGATGACAAGCCTATAAGAGTGCACCAACAGGTGTACACCCCGGATTATATTGTGATACTCGATGCATCACTCATAGCAAGGCCGGATATACTTGGGGGGTTCAAAAAGGATGGGATTGTCGTTGTTAACACTGGCAAGCCGAAGAAGCAGATAAAGCTGAAGGCAAAGAACCTTTTCACCGTGGATGCAACCGCAATTGCAATTAGAAATATTGGAAGGCCAATTGTGAACACCGCAATGCTGGGGGCGTTCATAAAGGCGACTAACCTTGTTCCGCTTGATGCTTTGAAGGAGGCTATAAAGGAGAGGTTCAACCCGCAGCTTGCGGAGAAGAACATAAAAGCAATTGAGGAGTGCCATAGCGGTTGCGCGTGAAGTGATGTTATGAAACCACCGGTAGCAAATCCAAGGACAAGCCGAGAGAACAAGACAGGAGACTGGAGGTCGTCCAGACCTATCACAGATACCGCGAAGTGCATAAAGTGCGGCATATGCGTAAGCGTATGCCCTGAGGGCTGCATAAGCGGGGCGGATGTTAAAAAAAGCCTGCAGGAAAGGGAATTTCCGAAAACAGACTACGATTACTGCAAGGGATGCGGCATATGCGCAAATGAATGCCCTGTGAAGTGCATTGCAATGGTACCGGAGGAGAAGTAGATGGTCAGGAAAACTGAAGAAGCTTCAATTGCAATTGCTGAGGCAGTTAAGAACTGCGAGCCAGATGTGGTGGCATGCTACCCCATAACTCCTTCAACGCACATAGCAGAAACGCTTGCAAAGTTCTATGCTGACGGGGAGCTGAAGAACTTCATAGCTACCGAATCAGAGTTCGGCTCCATATCATGCATATGCGGGGCTTCTGCCGCAGGAGGAAGGGCTTTCAGCACAACAAGCAGCCAGGGGCTTGCCCTGATGCACGAGGTTGTTTACGCAGCTGCGGGGATGAGGCTGCCTATTGTGATGGTCGTTGGGAACAGGGCGCTGAGTGCTCCTCTAAACATATGGTGCGACCACCAGGACTCCATAGCTGAAAGAGACTCTGGATGGATTCAACTCTACTGCGAGACCGCCCAGGAAGGGCTTGACACGGCAATTCAGGCATTCAAAATTGCGGAGAGCGTGATGCTCCCTGCCATGGTTTGTGTCGACGGGTTCTACCTCACCCACACAGTTGAGCCTGTGGACGTTCCCACAATGGAGGAGGTGAGGAGATTCCTTCCAAAATTCCAGCCCCAAATGAAGCTTGATACTGAGAATCCAATAAGCATGGGCGAGTACGCCCTTCCTACCGATTACCAGGGGTTCAGGGAGGATGTTCACAAGGATACTTTGGCTGCAAAGGGCAAAATTGTTGAAGTCCATAACGAGTTCCAGCAGATGTTCGGCAGGGGGTACGGCGGGCTTGTCGAGAGCTACAAGAGCGAGGATGCGGATTATATTTTCGTCGGCATGGGAAGCGTTGTGGGAAACGCAAAGGAAGCTGTTGACGAGTTGAGGGCGAAGGGGAAGAAAGTCGGCGTTGTGAGGATAAGGAGCTTCAGGCCCTTCCCAGAGGATGAGGTAAGGAAGCTGCTTGAGGGCAAGAAGCACATTGCTGTCTTCGAGAAGTCCTACAGCATGGGAAGCTTCGCTCCGGTATACGCTGATGTTATCAATTCACTCTACCCCCTCAAGAAAAAGCCAATGGTTTCAAGCTTCATAGGCGGGCTTGGGGGCAAGGATGTGACTGTGAGTAATATAGCCGATATATTCAAGATGATAAGGAAAAAAGAGCACAGGAGGATATGGGTCTGAGGTGTGGTGATGGAGGAGTATTTTGCATCTGGCCATACGGCCTGCGGGGGTTGTGGCATGCCCATTGTGTTCAGGCACGCCCTTGGCATAATGGGCAAGGATGTCATAGTCGTGAACGCAACCAGCTGCTCTGAAATAGTTTCTTCAGCCTATCCGAGGAGCGCCTGGGGAGTTCCTTACATACACAGCCTCTTCGAGAATGCCGCTGCAGTAGCCGCAGGAGTGGTTGCCTCTCTGCGCTCTCAGGGAAACAACCACACGAAGGTTGTCGTATTCGCGGGAGACGGCTCAACCTACGATATTGGGTTCGGGGTTCTCTCAGGGATGCTGGAGAGGAATGACGATGTCCTCTACATCTGCTATGACAATGAGGCTTACATGAACACTGGAAACCAGAGAAGCGGTTCAACTCCTTTCGGTGCCGCAACAATGACAAGCCAGGTTGGGAAGGTGAGGCACGGGAAGCTCCAGTGGAAGAAGCCTATAACGGAGATAATTGCAGCCCACAAGATACCCTACGTTGCAACTGCAAGCATCGGCTACATGGCTGATTTTGAGAACAAAGTGAGGAAAGCCAAGGATGTGAGTGGAGCGCGCTTCATACTCGTGATGGCTCCCTGCGTGACAGGGTGGAATTATGACTCTGCAAAGACTATTGAAGTTGCAAAGCTCGCAGTCGACACAGGTTTGTGGATGCTGTACGAGGTTGAGGACGGAAAATTCAAGCTGAGCCTCAGGCCAGCGCAGTTCAAGCCTGTTGGCGATTATCTTAAGATGCAGAGCAGGTTCAGGCACCTCAATGAGGATGAGATAAAGTTCATACAAGAGCATGTCAACAAGAGCTGGAGTGAAGTGAAATAGAACTGCTATTTTCTAGTTTTATAAAAAGCTGCAGCCAGGAGCAGCATGAGAACGAATACTGGTAAACAATAGCCAATCTTCTGCTGCGTCTGGCTCTCATTCAGAGGTTTGACGCTTCCATTAGCAATTTGCACAACCTGCTGTCCTGCCCTGTTAATGGTCAGCGAGAGGTTTTTCCCTTCCAGATAATCTGAAGTAAAGTAGAGCTCGCAGGTACTCACATCCTCACTCACATCCCCGCTTGCCCTCACAACCCACGTTGCCCTCACTGTTTTGCCCGGCTCGACTATGAGCGTTCTGTTAAAATCACCATCAACTACAAGCTTTTCGCAGGCAGGTATAAGATTTGCACTTGCCACTCTGTAATCAGTGCCATTAAAAGTCAACTCAACTTTTGTTGGGCTGCCTGCCGTAATGTTTGTTGACTCCGGTTCTAGAGTGTAATCATTGTTTTCTTCTAAGAATGAGATGGTATAAAAAGTAGGTTTAGCTTTGTAGGTGGGGTCAGAGGTCGAAGTTTTGAAGTGTGCCTCGGCAGCACCCCAATCACTCCACGTGAGATATGAATGATCTGGTGTTTCATTATCGATTATTCTGGCTGTTTCCACATGCCCTCCATCAAGGTAACCAATTTCGCCCCACAGGGGGTCCACGGGAACCCACTTTCCTACATAGACTTCATTCCAGGCGTGGCCAATCATTGCATTCTCTGAACTATCATAGGCGTAACCAATAAGTATCCTGGCGGGTATGCCTATGGAGCGGACCATTGCGGCATACAGTGTCGCATATTCCAGGCATACTCCCTTCTTATTTTTCAATATCCAAAGAGCATCCTTCCAGGTGCCGACATAGGAGAGGTCGTACTGCACCAGATTCTGAACATACATTGAAAGCTTAGCAACTCTCTCAAAATTGTCTGTGGAGTTGGCAGTGATGTTCAATGCAAGATTCTGGATGTCGGGAGAGTTGCTCTGAACCCTGTCCGTCACCATGGTATATTTCAACACATCATCTGGCACTGTGTAATAAGAAGGAAGCTCTTTTGTTGTCCTGCCCGTTGTCATTACGTTTGTGGTAATAGAGAGGGTGTATGGGTTGGATGGATTCATAACTTGTATTGCTGCAAATAAATTCCCATTCTGGTCAAATTTATGCCTGCCTGTATAATTTATAATCTGGTATTCCGTATTCTGGGGGACTGACATATTAACGGCTAGCGAGAGTATATTACCACGGTTTATTTCTACCGTGGCCTTCACTGTGAAAGAAACATTCATGCTCTTTATTCTGCTTGTGTCTATTGCCTCAGAGAAGGAGACTGTTGCAAAGAGCAGCAGTATCAGTAATTTTTTCATATTTCAACAATATTCTTACCTATATTTAAAATTGTTCCCACCTATGTTTTAATATATCCCCAAAGATAGTGTATACAGTGTTGATATGGCAAAAAAAGAGGCAAAAAAAACAAAATGGAGAGGTAATGCTGATGATGAGTGGGGAGAGAAATTTGGAAGAAAAATGGAAAGGCTAGGGAAGAAATTCGGGACGAGAATGGAAAAACAAGGCAGGAATTTCGGGGAAGAAGTTGGAGAGCTTGGCGAAAGATTCGGCGGGCATATGAAGCATAAGGGAAAAATGTGGGAGAGGGAGTGGGATGACAGGAGTTTTGGAACCTTTGGGCTGCTCTGGCCGATCATCGGCAGCATTTTCACGCTTATATTTTTTGCAGTGGGCGTATGGATTCTTAATTTTATCAACCTGTCAGTGAAAAGCTATCTCATTTTCCAGGTGTCAAGTTTTCTCTTCTCAAACCTTTATATATTCTTCGCATTTTCTCTTTTCTTTGGATATGCAAGATATTTCCGCAGGAGATTCCGCAGTGCCTATTGGCTGCTTTCGCCTGTTGTCAGTTCTCTGATGATAATCTTCCTAGTCTGGATTTCCATATTCATACTTGATTTAATGAACTTCTATGTTGAGAGCATCTTTATACAATCCATAGCGGGCTTCCTTCGCGCAAACTTTGCAGGGATATTCTTTTTCTTCGCTGTGGTCGGCTACGCCTTTGAGATTATGAAAAGGGCTCTATGCTTGTACTAGATGTTCAATATGGCAAAAATAAAAAAATTATACCGCTCAGGGAAGGACAAAATTCTTGGAGGCGTGTGCGGAGGGATAGCTGAATACCTAGAGGTGGACCCAACGCTTGTCAGGCTTGTCTGGATTCTGCTTGCATTGAACGGCGCAGGTCTACTGGCTTATCTCATAGCGTGGGTAGTAATACCGAGAAATCCAAAGCACAAGTGGTGAAGGCGCTTATTTTACTATAGATCTTCTTTGTGCGTAAACAGCTCCGAGTAGGACAGCTGACAGTATCATAAAAAACGGACAATAAGGCCCTAGCATGCTTTCAATTCCTGTGAGATCCAACCCGCCGCCGCAGTCCTGCACGGCTTTCTCCACGCATTGGTCGGATTCTTTGAAGCACGATTCTACTAGGAAGTTCTTGCAGTCCACGCTATCATTCCCTGTTTCATACGTGCTTTTGCATGACTGAAGCTGTGAGGCGCAGGTGTCAACTTGCGGGCATTTTCCTGCCTTGTAGTTGCTTGCGAGAATGGGATGGCTTACGGCTACGCAGTCCTTCCCATCTTGCTGGTATAGGTCGTAGCACGTCTCGTTCATCTTGCCGCTTGCGTCGAATCGGCAGTGGTTACATGCGTTTATGTATGCATCATAGGAGCATGTAGATGCATATGCAACTCCGCAGATAAGTAGTGCAATTAACAATATTTTTAGTTTCATGGTTGGAATACATCACGGGATAATAAAAAGGTATCTGTCGACTGCGATAGTAAAGTTTAAAAAAACGCTCTTCTATAAAAATTGGGGTGAAACTGTGCAACATCTTCTTACCATGAAAGAATTGGATGGAAAACAAATTGAAACCTTGATTGACAAGGCGATTGAGATAAAGAAGAACCAGCAGAAGTGGTGGAATGCACTTGACCACAAGACTCTCGCAATGGTCTTCCAGAAAACATCAACCAGGACAAGGGTTTCTTTTGAAGTTGGCATGACTCAACTTGGGGGGCATGCAATATACATGGACTGGAGGACAACGCAGTTCGCAATGTCAGACATAAAGGATGAGAGCAAATGCCTCTCAAGATTCGTGGACATAATAATGGCAAGGCTGCTGAAGCACGCGGATTTGGAGAGGATGGCCGAAGCGTCAGAAGTCCCTGTGATAAACGGCCTCTGCGAGAAATACCACCCCTGCCAGTCTCTTGGAGACTTGATGACAATAAAGGAACACAGGAGGAAGCTGAAGGGCTTGAAAGTTGTCTACCTGGGAATCGGCAACAATGTAAGCAATACCCTCAGCCTTGGATGCGTGAGAGCTGGTATTAACTTCACTCTATGCGTTCCTGAGAGGCATCCAATAAGTGTTGACCAGAACCTTCTTGACGAGGTGAAAGCAACAGGCTTGTACCAAGAGGAAAAAGACCCCCAGAAAGCAGTTCAGGGTGCAGATGTAGTTTATACTGATACCTGGGTTGACATGGAACTCTTCCTCGACCCAAAGTTTGAGAAGGAGAAAGAGAGGAGGCTGAAGACGTTCATGCCCTACCAGCTGAATAGGAAGCTTGTTGAAGGGACAAACGCCCTGATAATGCACGACATGCCAATACACAGGGGGTATGAGATAGATGACTGGGCGATATATACTCCCAACTCGATAATATTCGACCAGGCTGAGAACAGGCTGCACATACAGAAAGCAATAATGCTGTGGCTGCTTGGCAAGATAAAGCTATAGAATGCCGAAAATTTCATTAACTGAATTCAGGATGTAATCAGGTTTAGCCGGGCTCAGCCTTTCAATAGAATGCGCCCCCCATGTCACTGCAGCAGTACCTGTTCCTGCATTCCTCCCAGCCTCGATATCCTCGTTCATGTCTCCAACATACAGCGCTTCCGAGCTGCCAACACCGATTATTTCAAGTGCTTTTTTCACTCCTTTCGGGTTGGGCTTGAAGTCGCTGATCTCATCATCGGTTATCACAGCAGCGAAATACTCTGAAATTCCATTCTTCTTCATCTCTTTCTTTATCCTGTCGCCTGTTCCATTGGAGACGAGCCCGATTTTTATTTTTCTCTCATTGAGCCTGCGAAGCATCTCCTTCACTCCCGGGAATAGATGAATTTCTCTTTCCATCTCATGAAATCTCTTCAGCCAGTGGGTGTCGATCTCCTCCCACTTGTTTTCAGGTATGCCGTGCATAGAATAATATTTGTGATAATCCACTATGAAAGTTTCTCTGAAGTAGTCGCATGTCAAATCCAAATTTGCATACTTCTTGAAAAGCTCCTCATATATTTTGAAGGATGCATCTATTGAATCGTACAGGGTTCCATCCCAGTCAAAAAGCACTGCCTTGAAATGCATAAAGCATTTAAGCAGTTGCTATTATAAATTATTAGATGATGACGAAGGTGATCTCTGAGCTCCTAGGGCTGTGAAGATAGACGGA
>CAVXDX010000014.1:0-135998 GCA_963760615.1 uncultured Microcaldota archaeon
ATAAAGCCTGATGAGATGAAAGTGAGAGAGAGGATGCTGGAGAGCATTAAACGAGTTTTCAGGCTCTATGGCTTTGCTCCTCTCGAGACTCCTGCAATTGAGAGCTGGGAGGTATTGTCTGCAAAGGGTGCAGGCGGGAGCGAGATACTGAACGAGACTTACAACTTTGAGGATAAAGGGGGCAGGAGAGTTGGCATGAGGTACGACCTGACGGTTCCTCTTGCAAGATTCATTGCCATGAACCCGAATACCCCTCTGCCTTTCAAAAGATACCAGGTTGGCACGGTGTGGAGGTACGGGGATGTGGCAAAAGGCAGACTGAGGGAGTTCTGGCAGGCCGACATTGACATAGTCGGCTCTGAGAGCATGCTTGCGGATGCGGAGATAATCGCATGCACAGTTGATGTTTTCCAGGAGCTGGGCTTCGAGAAGTTCGTTGTGAGGCTGAACAACAGGAAGATTCTTTCAGCAATGGTGAAGTCTGCAGGAATAGAAGCTGGAAAGGTTGATGAGGCATTCAGGGTTATGGACAAGCTTGAGAAAATTGGGAAGGAGAAGGTTCTTGAGGAACTCTCCCAGCGGGGCATTGCGAGGGAAGCCAGTGAGAGGCTCATGGAACTCATCTCCCTGAGCGGAGAAGCGGATGGGATGCTCAATGAGTGCGAGAAGCTTGCGGGCAACATAGGGGAGGGAAAGCAGGGAGTTGGCGAGATGAGAGAGCTTCTTTCATACCTGGGGAAGATGAAAGTGGAAGAGAGCATCAGGCTGGACTTCAGCCTTGCGAGGGGGCTGGAATACTACACAGGCCCAATATTTGAGGTTTTCTTCTCACAAGGGATAGGAAGCCTGGCCGGAGGGGGGCGGTATGACAGGATGATTGGCCTGTTCCTGGGAAAGGAGATACCGGCAACTGGGATAAGCTTTGGAATTGACAGGATTGCGGAGGTTATGAGTGAGAGAAAGGATGTGAAGGGCAGGAGCGTGTTTATAGCAAGCGTTGATGAAGGCTCCCGGGATGAAGCGCTCAGAATCGCAAGAACGTTCAGGGAAAGTGGAGTGGCTGCAATGGTTGATTTAAGGGGGCGGTCCCTCGCAAAGCAGCTCAACTATGCTAATTCACTTGGTATACCCTATGTTGTGATAGTAGGGAAGGAAGAGATGAGGCAGGGCAAGGTGAAGCTCAGGGATTTCGGGAGCGGAGAGGAAAAGCTGCTGCGAATTGAGGAGTGCATTGAAGCGATAGGAAATGGGTAAATTTATATTACAGAACAGACAGAATTATAGCATAGGCGGGTGATGGATATGGCGATGGACTGGAGCAGCACGAAAGCATGCCTGGTTTGCTTCACAAAGGACGGCATATCGGTGAGGCTTGAGCTGCAGAATGATGTCTACGTATGCCCACGAAATCCGGAGCACAGGTTTGTAATGAAGGACGGAAAGCTGGAGAGGTTGTCCCATGAGTAAGTCGGTAGAGGAAGTCAATGATGAAGTGATAGGCAAGGGCGGACTGCTGGTCGTCGTGTATTTTGATATACACGGGAATTCCCCGGAGATTATTCAAAACTCCATGGTTGAGATGATAGGCAGGATGAGCCATGAGATGGGAGTTGTGTACGCAACCGGGGAGATTGAGAAGCCCATAGAGTATGAAGGTATGCATTCAACATGCGCAGAGGTTAGGCTTCTTGTAAAAGACCTCAACTCTCTTGTCAATGTATGCTTCAGGTATGGACCAATCGGAATAGATGTCATACGCCCTGAGGAGATGAAGCTTTCACTCCCGCAGCTGCATGAGATTCTTCTTAATATTTCGCAGACATCGCAGGAATACAGCCAGTTCATGTATGAGAAGATTATGACTCCTGAGGATAAGGAGAAGTTCAACAAGCAACTCATAAACAGGGCAGAGCTTGCCAAGAAGATCATTGAGAAGGGGAAGGAGAAGAAGTGAGAAATTATTTATAGATGCTGCTTCTAATGTAGTAATGGAAGGTGAGAGGATGGTAGACAAGAAAAGAAAGAGAGATTTTGACGATCCTTTTGGTTTCTTTGGCGAGGATGCATTCGGGGATTTTGATGAGATTAGGAGGGTGATGGACGAGTTCGTGAAGAGAGCCATGGGGTCAGGGCTTGGGGAGCTCAGGAGCGACGAGCCCATTGTTTTTGGTGTTAACATGAGGGTTGGCCCTGACGGCAAGCCCGTGATACAGAAGTTCGGGAATGTCAAGCCCACCATAAGAGGGCCAATGGTGAGTGACAAGAGAGAGCCACTCGTGGATGTGATTGAGAGGGAAGGCGACATAACCGTCATGGTGGAGCTTCCAGGAGTCAACAAGAACCAGATAAACCTCAAAACAACAGACAGGACGCTCACAATTTCTGCTCCGGGGGAGGAAAGCGACTTTTACAAGGAGGTGAAGCTGCCTGCCGCGGTTGATTCAAAGAGCGCCAAGGCAAACTACAAGAACGGCGTGCTGGAGGTATGCCTCCAGAAGAGGGAGAAGAGCAAGCCGAAGGCGGAGAACATACCAGTAGAGTAGCTAGGGGAATTTCTTCCTGAAGTATAAACCTTCCAGCTTCTTCAAGTCGTCAAGCGGTTTCTCATTGGTTTTTGCAACCCAGACTTCTTTTGTTTCTTCGTTCTCCAGGATAAGCTGGTGCATACTGCTATCTTTTGAGAAATGGCAGTGCGGAGGCATGTAGTGGTGGTGCCAGAGTATATTTTTTCTGGTCATCTCAACAGCTTTATTTACAATCTCGGTTGTTGACGTATCCATAAATTTATTACGTATAGCATTATTATTAAGTTTCACTGGCAAGTTACCCCCCTTCCGCCTATTTAAATACCCCAAGAAGCCACCTCTTTAGCAGTAAAGAGGTGATTGAGATGAAAATGGATATAAGCAAGCTCAAGGATGAGGAAATTGACCAGCTCATATCATTCCTCGACAGGAGGAACATAACTTCCTTTGTGAAGAGGAATGGGGAAACGCTGATGCTAGTGTGCAAATCGACCCCCATAAGACCTGCAAGACTTGAGCTGGGAATTGAGAACATATAATTTTTTTCTTTTTTCTTCTATTTTTTCAGAAAACTATATTAAGCGGCAGAAAGTCAATCTATTCGATTTGAATGGAATGCGCTTACCATCCAGATAAGGAAGCTGTTGCCGAGTGCTCAAAGTGCGGAAGACCGCTCTGCGAGGAATGCAGCAAGAATCCCAATACGGTTTGCATTGACTGCTCCATAATGCCGGCTAAAGTGGAGGATGAGAATGTTGCAGAGGTCCGCCTCATGAATTGGGATGGGTGGATAAACTCATTTGTAGCACCAAAAAAAGCATTCAAAACAAACAATGACTT
The DNA here is from genome assembly GCA_963760615.1 of uncultured Microcaldota archaeon. Taxonomy (GTDB): domain Archaea; phylum Micrarchaeota; class Micrarchaeia; order Burarchaeales; family Fermentimicrarchaeaceae; genus Fermentimicrarchaeum. Next base: position 3,366 of record CAVXDX010000014.1, read on the forward strand.
GAGCTCCTCTGCGGGCATAGCAATGAACCTGTTTGTGGGTTTGATAAACGCTGGTATTCTTGCATTCATCATGGTTATTGCAGGAAAACCGCCTGCGGGAGAGAGCGCAGGCTCGCTCATGGGAGTTTTTGGATATACAACCCAGTTCATAATATTCCTGTGCATCTGGCTCGTTACTGCCCTGGTTTCCTACTCCTTTGCCATGCTCACGGGCGGCATGGGCAACCTGAAGCAGCACTTATACCTGTTCTCATTGCTCATACCCCTCTCACCGCTTGTGATTCTAATTCTTGCAGGGGTGTTCGGGGTTCTCCTCTCCATCCACATATCCATCCTGTTTCTAGGCGTTGTATTTATTACAATATACTTCATCAACATAATAATAGCCGCCATAGAGGAAGCGCATAGATTCGGCTTCCTCCAGGCTGCCGTGAGCGGTATTATACCGGTCATCATCATCGGCGTTGCGATTGGGTTATTAATACTTGCCTTCAGAAAATAACAGATGTCGAGGGGTTGAAAATGCAGAAGAGATTCACTGTTAATCCTTGGGAAGTGACCGGTGAGGTTGACTATGATAAGCTCATCAAGGAGTTTGGAGTGCAGCCGCTCTCAAAAGAGCTCATGAAAAAAATTGAGAGAAAAGCAGGTTACATGCACCTCTACCTCAGGAGGGGGCTTTTCTTCTCCCACAGGGACTTTGACGTCATTATGAACGAGTATGAAAAAGGAAAGGAGTTTGTACTCTACACCGGAAGAGGCCCTTCAGGGAGAACGCACCTGGGGCATCTCATACCGTGGATTTTCACCGCATACCTGCAGAAAGCCTTTGGCTCCAAGCTGTATTTTCAGATGACTGACGATGAGAAGTTCCTCATGAGGAACGTGGGGATGGAGGAGGCTGTGGGCTACAGCTATGACAATGCTCTGGACGTCATTGCCGCTGGAATGGAGCCGGGCAAAACCGTGATATTCTCCGATGTGGAGTACATAAAAACAATCTACAGGATAGCGCTGCAGGTTGCGAAGAGAGTCACCTTTTCCACTGCGAAGGCAGTTTTTGGCTTCACCAACAGCTCCAACATCGGGATAATCTTCTTCCCGGCAGTGCAGGCCTCACCTGCTTTCATGGCCCAGATGCTAGAGAAGAGGGATGTGAACTGCCTTATTCCATGTGCAATAGACCAAGACCCCTACTGGAGAATAGCGAGGGATGTGGCGCCTGCGCTTGGAATGCCCAAGCCAGCGGGGTTATACAGCAAGTTCCTTCCGGGCCTGCGGGGAGTTGGGGGCAAGATGTCGGCTTCTGAGGAGGAGACGGCAGTATACACAACGGATTCTCTTGCCGTTGCCAGAAAGAAAGTGATGGCTGCCTTCACAGGGGGCAGGGCAAGCATTGCAGAGCAGAGAGAGAAGGGAGGGAACCCAGAGGTTTGCGTAGTGCACCAGTGGCTCTACTACATGTTTGAGGAGGACGACAGGAAACTCAAGGAATCATGGGAGGACTGCAAGGCAGGGAAGATACTCTGCGGGGAGTGCAAAAAATACCTCGCTGACAAGGTCTGCAGGTTCCTTGAGGAGCACCAGAGGAAGAGGGAAAGAGCTAAGAGAGAGATAGACAAGTTCATAGCAAAGGATTGATCACTCTTCAACTTTTGCCGATTCCAGGTCGATCTTTACCCCTTCAAGAGCAGTTGACAGCTGGTCCTTAGCCATCTCCAGAACGCCTACGGGGTTCGTGGGGAAGAATACGGAGATGCCCCTGTTCTTGTTCTCGCCAACAAAAACCCAGCGGCCCATCCTGAAGGTGTCAACAGGCAGGCTTGTGTTTATTATGAACATGCTGGACTTTAGAAGCTCATCCACAACTGCTTCGTAGCTTGTGTCGTAGGTATCAATGAATATCGTCTCATCATCTTCCTCCTTCCTCACGAAGTAGAAGGGAGTTACGAACGGCTTCTTCGCGCTCTTGGCCTTGTCCTTCAAAACACCTTCGAATTTCTCAGCCAGCCTTGTGGCCTTCATGGCATCATCCTTGTATTTGGCCACCTGCTCGGAAGCGCCTGCAATTATATCATCGAAGTAGGCGCTTACGTCCTTCTTGAGCTTGTCGATTTCTTTTCCAACATCCTGCGTCTCGGAGTAGTCACCAGGATTCTCAAGCAAGTCGCGCAGTGTGAAGACATATTTTCCTGCTAGGGATCTGTCAATATCATCTATTATCAAGTCAAGCTGCTCCTGGAACGATAGAGCGCCGGGAGGTGCAGTTACATCTGCCATGTTTAATCACCTTTTTTTAATTTCAATATTCTTGTATGTGCATTCGGGGGTATTTATTACTTTCATTGATGGATTTATCAAACCGTCTCATGCGCGGTATCATTGCGGAAAGGAAAGCCTGCTCGGTCATCTGGCTCCTCTCAGCCAGCCCTCTCGAGAGGTAGCCCACCGCTCCTTCTCTCCTGCCTATCTCGCTGATTCCAGCGACTTCTGCGAAGAGTTTGCTCATGGTCTTTCCACTCCTCCTCATCTCCTCAGCCAGCTCGTTTGGAATCTCGAATGCCATGCTGTAGCCAACCGTGATTCTCTCACCGTCGTATACTACACAGACCTGGCAGTCAAAATACTTTCCTTCAGACCTGAAAAGCCCACTCTCCAGCCCTATGCCGTAGTCTGCTTTGAGCTTCAGTTTTGCAACTTTGGCTCTGTTCACTGCGCCTTTTACAATTTCATCATCAAAGGGCTGGCCTGGAGTTTTTGATTTTACTTTGATTCCGCGTATTTTGAAGTTTTTGAATATTCTTCTTGCAACTTTTTCGACACCCTTGAGCTTGCTGGGGTTTGTCGAGCCGACAGCCAGCAAGAGGGGTTTTACCCTCCTTCCCCTCTCATCCACCTCGCCACTCCTTACCCTCTCGCAGGAGAGTTTCTTAAGGTCATCAGAATTGAGGAGAGGTATTGCGAGTATTGCCAGCGGCTTCAGCCCTTTGCTTTTCCTAAGGGTATTTATCTCCTCCGCCCTCTCCCTGGTTTCCTTGCTGACGACTATTGCATCAAAATCCCCCTCAATGGCGGGCCCGTAGACATCATGGAGCTTGAATATTTCCGCCCTCCGCATATCTTTTCCAAGGAACCTCTCAAGCCTTTTCTTTCTTGATGCAAACGAGGAACAGCGGTATTTTTTGTTCTTCCTTGCGAACTCATCGCTTGTCAGGCCTATGTAGACCCTTCTCCCGGAGGAAAGGGCAAGCCTGAGCAGTCTCCTGTGCCCCTCGTGGAGCGTCTCGAAGGTGCCTCCAAGGATAACCTTGCTGTACATAAAATAAGTTTAGTCTGTATAATTTATTAATGCATTTCTATACGCTGTTCTCACATTCCAGCTAGGACTACTTCTGGGCTGCTTCTCTCTCCAATTTCTCTGCTTTTTCGAAGTTTTTGCGGGCATTTGCGCTTTTCGGATTATATTCCAATGCTTTTGTGAAGTCTGCCAGTGCCTCCTTATACAATCCCTGCTTTGCAAATACAGTCCCGCGGTTGTTGTAAGCCTCTGCGCATTTCTCTTCCAGCTCCACTTCTCTGGTGCTGCTGGTCTGAATTGCTTTTTCATATAGTCCTATCGCTGTATCGTAGTCCGAGATTGCTTTTTTGTATGATTTTTGGTCGCCATAAGTTCCGGCGCGGTTGTAGTAGAAGGCTGCATCCTTGTCATTAAGCCTTATTGCTTCGTCATAATCCGCAATTGCCTCTTCGTAGAGTTTTTTCTTGCTATAGGCACTTCCGCGGTTATTGTATACGTCTGCATGTTTCGGATTCAGCTCTCTTGCCTTGGTGTAATCCGCAATTGCTTCATCATAAAGACCTTTCTCGTAGTTGGCAACTCCGCGGTTCTGGTAGCTCATCGACTGGACGGCTTCAACATCCGAAGTAATCGCATAGATTACGGGATGTTTCATTTCCAGCTGACCAATTGGGTAAAGCTTCCCCCTGTCTTTTCTTCCGGTTTCCAAAAAGAAGCTGTCCGTGACTATGAAAGCATGGTTTGGAGCGCTTGCTATTTTTGCATTGACTCCCAGCTGTTTCGCAATGTCAAACATGAGGAATGCAGCATTATCGCAGTCCAACTTGGCTGTTTCAAGGGATTCCTTAAGGAACCCGAATTTGTTCGTTCCGTATTTCATGTTGAGGTTGCCTGTCATTATGCCCCATGTTTCAGTCAGGAACCTCTCCTCCTCATGCGGCTTTATCTCCAAGTCGTTCTTCAGTATGTCCGCAATGCTATCAACAAGATTTGCATACCTGCGGCAGAATTCCTTCATCTCTGGCTTGCCCTCAAGCTCTATCATTATCCTGCGGACTCCGGCAAGCTCCAGCCTTTCAGTTTCAGCTGTGCCTGTCTTGAATTTTGAGAAGTCTTTCTCCGGTGTTCTGAACTGGAACTGCTGGAACAGCGATGCATCCTTTGGATTTTCTTCCTTCTTTGCTTGTGCTTTCATGTTGTTTTTATGAGTTTTAAGATATAAATAAGTGAGTCTGCAAAAAGGCAGGAAGCTAAATTTATAAGTAGAAGCACGCCAAAATATTAGTTATGGATGAGAGGAAGAGGATAAAAGATGACATAGAACAGTTTTACAAAGGCGTTAAGGATGTGAAAGGGGCGCCAGAGATAGTTGAGCTTGCAACAAGGTACTGCAAGGATGCGCAGTTCTACCTTGACAAGAAAGACTACGTGACTGCTTTTGGGTGCATAAATTATGCACATGGGCTTATTGACGCAGTTAAAAAAATGGAGGAGAGGTAATGGATTGGGAGTTCCAACTGCCAACGAAAATAATCTTTGGCAGGGGTAGCCTGAGCAGGGTTTGGGAGAATGTCGACAGGAAGCATGTTCTGCTTGTGACCGGCAAGAGCAGATTCAGGGAACAGTTTGTAAGCAGGATAAAAAAGCAGCTTGGCAATGCTCAGCTTTCAGTGTATGACAATGTAGAGTCTAACCCCACTCACCAGAACGTTGATGGGGGAGTGGAGGTTATTGAAAAGCAGGGATGCGAGCTCCTTATAGCATTCGGAGGCGGGAGCGTCATTGATGCTGCAAAGCTCATGGCGTGCATAGCGGTGAACAAAGGAAATGCTTATGAGTACGCCTTCCAGAAAAAGAGGATTGAGAAGAAAGGTCTGCCCCTCATAGCAATACCGACAACGGCAGGCACCGGGAGCGAGGTTACTCCTTTTGCGGTGATATCCGACAAGGAGAAGAAGCTCAAAGCTCCCATCAGGAATAGGCTCCTGTTCCCGAAGGTTGCAGTGGTTGACCCTGAGCTTACCGCAAGCATGCCTGCCGAACTCACAGCAAATACTGGGGCGGATGCTCTTGCCCATGCACTTGAGGCTCTCTGGTCCAAGAGGGCGGAGCCCATAACAGATTATTTGGCCCTGAGAGCGGCAAAGATAGTTTTTGACAACCTGAAGAAAGCCTGCCAGGAACCGGAGAATATGGATGCGAGGGAGGAGATGTCCCTGGCAAGCCTGCTGGGCGGGATGGCGATAAGCAATGCATGGACAGGCCCTGCGCATGCAATTTCATATCCATTCACCGTTCATTTTGGTGTCCCCCACGGGAATGCCTGTTCCATCACACTGCCAGAGGTGATGGAGTTCAACGCCCTGCGCTCTGAGAAGATAAACCGCATCACGCAGCTCTACGGGCCTGAGAAGATGAGGGAACTCTTCAAGGAGGTGGGGCTGAGGACGAAGCTCAGCGAGTTTGGCGTAAAGAAGGAGGATATACCGCTGATACTGGACGGAGTGGTTCCGTCAACACTTGAAACGAATATTGTTGAAATGAGGAGGGGGGATATTGAGGAGTTGCTGAACAAGATTCTTTGATCAGCTAAGGACACTTGGCATGAAGATGAGTAGCACTCCCAGCAGAAACAGCACAATTCCGCCCACCAGTTGTGAGAATTTGCCGTATTTTGAGGAGAAATCGGTTAAGCTTAGAGTAAGCACCGCCATGCTGAACACAATGATGTCATCAAGCATGTAAAAGAAAAGGTATATGAAGATGTAGAAGTAATACTCAATTACAGGCAGCTTGTTTAGGGCAAGTATTCTTGTGAACGTTGTCGGGAAGCCGGCTGAGCATGCAAACTCTATTGTGTTCACAGTAAATGCAAGTATGATTATGCCTAGGAGTGTTGCCGGCACTGCGCTGGGCTTGGCTATGTGTTCAGCTCTCTTCATAATGCTGCTATGGGAAGCGGCATCAGTAACCTTGCAGACTGCTGCCGGTAGGGTTATGTAATCCTTCAGGTTCATTGCCCCTGCAAATATTGCAATGAGTCCGATTATTACGCGGGTCACATCGGTCAATCCTATAATGTCCCACAGCTTCAGCCATCCGGTAAGTATGAGGAAGTACCAGAATGCTGAGGCAAGTATGAAAGTTCCAGAAATAAGTATCATCCTCTTCCTGTCTTTTGTGGCTGCCAGTATTGTTAATAGGTAAATCAAGACCCACATAGCGCAGGGGTTGAAGCCATCAAGAAGGCCAAGCAGAAAGCTGAGGAAAGGGAGAGAAAGTGTTCTGACATCAACTCTTCCGACTATTGGATACTCAAATACGTACTCTTCAGTTGTGACTACTGTCTGGTTGCATCCAACCTGAAGGCAGTCCCGTATATCCTGCTCTATGAGCTTTCCAGTAGTCCCGTCATCGGCATAGCCAAGCACCACGGCATCTCCTATATACGTCTGCGGGACTCCTGCGGTTGATGAGACGTTATGCGCTTCCATGAATTGCTTCATAAGATTTGCATTTGCGGGTGAGATGTCGACTGCAAGCCTCTTTATTTCCAGAGAGGGGTACTTGGGTTCAATCCTTGTCAGGAACACGGATTCGGCATGGCAGTGCGAGCAGGTTGTCGAGTAGAAGAAGTACATCGTTACATTTGCTGCATTGACTGTGAGGCAGAGCAGTAGGATAATAAGCAAAAAGGTTGATTTTCTCAAGCTTAGCACCACTGATAGATTGGTATTCATAATTTAAATTCTTTACCAGCAGGCATTCACCGGCATAATAAGATATATAAGCTAATTTCTTAAGGTAAGCATGTTGCGACTGTTACCTTCGGGCATTACCGAACTCAATGTTATGGAGCAGGTTAAGATACTGATGATAACTGCAATTGTCTTTGCTCTGACATTCATCGCAGTTCTTTATATTAAGGACGAGAATGACGTGAAGAGTGCATCAATTTTTGTTGCAATAATCCCTTTTGCAGTTTTGGTCGTCTTGTATGGATTCACGCGGTGGTCTCAGTACAACACAATTGTCAACACCCCAACTTCAAGGCCGAGCGGAGTTGCAGCAGGTTTTGTAGAGGTTTACGGAGAAGCTGAGCCGAAGGACAAGAGCCTAGTCAGCCCTTTTGGAAGCCAGGAGTGCGCGTTCTACAGATTCCGGGCAGGTGTGAGCTCTTGGTTATTGCAGAGCGACAGTGGAAGTTTTTTGGTTAGGGATAGGTCGGGTATGATTGAAGTGGACCCACGGGGAGCAGAGCTCAACAATGACAGCTGGAAGGTCTTTTCTTTAAAAAAGAATGAGAAGAGTCCTAATTTAGATAAGTTCATTGAGGAGATGAAGAGCAATTATGGACAGGTTGCAAGTTGGATTGATACGGATAGGGAGGATAGGATTTTCAGCGAGTATGTAATAAAGAAGGGGCAGAAAGTCTTCGTTACAGGAACCGCAGTTCCTTGGTATGACATACGCTCAGATTTGGTAGTTCCAAAGCTCGTGATAAAGAGGGGCAAGCAGAACACTTTCTTTTACATTTCAAAGAAGGAGGAGACAGGAGTGCTTGCTGATATGAGAAAGCAGGCAATACTGTTCATAGCTGGAGGAGGGGTTGTTGCTCTGTTTGGAATAGGGTATATCCTACTCAAGCTGAATATGCTTTAACTGGCCTACTTCAAGTATTAAATTAATTTCCTCTTAAATAGCTATAGAGAGGTGAACCATGTCTAGGCCTTCTTGGGATGAATACTTCATGAAGATATGCGATGATGTTGCAGAGAGGTCAACCTGCAAGAGACATAATTTTGGAGCAGTGATAGTGAAGGACAAGAGGCTGCTTGCAACAGGCTACAATGGCGCTCCAAGAGGTTTGCCGCATTGCTTGGAGATTGGCTGTTTAAGGGATGAGCTGGGCATAGCGAGTGGAACCCACCATGAGATATGCAGGGGGGTTCATGCCGAGCAGAATGCAATCATTCAGTGTGCGCTGCATGGAGTTTCCTCAAAGGATGCAACAATGTATGTGAATGGGATACCCTGCAAGATATGCGCCAAGATGATAATCAATGCAGGGATAAACCGAGTCGTTTACTCCGGGGATTATGCAGACAAGGAGGCTTTTGAGCTTTTCAAGCAGGCAGGAGTCAAGATGGACAGATTGAAATGGGAGAAAAAGAGGTGATATTATGCCTTTGAGCGTTATGCATTCTTTCGTACACCAGACAGAGGAGAAGACAACTTCACTTACAATATCACTTGGAGAGTGCAGGTCGGGCGACTGCGCACTTTTCATAACTCTCAGCGACAAAGTGAACAAGAACAGAGTGAAGCTTGACATTGATGAAGTCGCAGGGCTTGCGGAAGCGGTTGAGAAGAACAAGAGCTGGAGCGCCTTTCACACTTTCACAACTTTGGAGAATGTGGAGAAGAAGAATAAGATAGGCTACAACGACGGATTCTTCAGCGTTGAGGGGGAAAAGAAGATTGCAATGAAACTTGGCGAGAACGAGAGGGCTGCCTTCAAGAGGGTGCTGGAGTTTGCCTTCAACAAGATGGTAGAGGGGAAATGGGAGCAGGGGAAGAAGTTTGAGAAGTGAGTTATTCCAGAGGTTTCCTCCTGAAGTCGGCGCCAACTGTTTTGTCCAGTTCTTTTTTTGTATGAGCTCTGAGCCCTATCACTTTTCGCATAATTTCAGAATCCGAGTTCTCAATGAATTTGCTGAGCCCGTCAGTGCTCTGCTCATTTGCGTAGATTATTAGTTTGGCTAGGGTTCCCATATCTATGAGTATCTCCTTTTCCATATCCACAACGTTGTCTATATTCCTGTTGAGAATTTTCACAGCAGCGGGATTCTTTCCTGCTGGAGTTTTGGCAGACTGTTTCACAGCATCATCAAGGAAGAGTGCAAACTTCATCTCAGTCTCACCAAAGGTTAGCAGCGAGCCCTCAGCTGCTTTTATTTTTTCCGAGACCTTTTTCAGCATCTCTCTTGGCCTCTCCTTCCAGTTAATATCGGCCTCGATGAGCTCCCTTACTCCATCTGCAAGCTCGGCAAAACGAGCCTCCTTTTCAGCATGCTGCGCATACTTGAATCCAAGGTTCATAAAGAAGCTTTGATTTTCGGAGTATAAAAAGATAATTATAAATTAGGTTTAATTGAATATATCTCTATGAGAGTTAGTGAAGGGGAAGCCAGACTTATAATGAATGGGAAAGTCTTCTTCAACCCCCAGATGGAGTTCTGCAGGGATATATCCAGCCTAGCTGTGGAAGCATACTGCAAGGAGGTGGAGGGGAAGATTCATCTTGTCGATGGGTTTTGCGCAAGTGGGGTGCGAGGTATAAGGTATAAACTTGAAAATGACTGCGTCGGAAGGGTTGAGTTTGTTGACATGGATGAGAAGGCATGCAGGCTTGCCGAAAGGAATGCCAAGCTGAACAAGCTCAAAAATTACAGGGTTCACTGCTGCCACATAAACGATTTCCTCTTTCACAACAGACACTTTGACTGGGTGGAGATAGACCCTTTCGGCACTCCTCTGCCGTACCTGCAGAGTACACTTGCATCATTCAGAAAAGAAGGGATGCTCTCGGTTACAGCAACTGACACTGCTGTGCTCTGCGGGGCGCATTACAAAGCCTGCCTTAAGAATTATGGAGCAATGCCAATTGACAATGAGTACTGCCATGAGATTGGAGTGAGAATACTGGCTGGAGCAATTGTGAGGTTCGCCTCAAGCCTGAATCTAAGCTCTGAATTTTATCTTTCTATGTCGGCACAGCATTTCTTCAAGCTTTTTGTTATGCTCAGAGCAGGAGCTGATGGAGCTGTCGTCAGCATGAAAAAAATGGGGTACATCTCCCACTGCCCCAAATGCCTCAACAGGGAGTTGAGGTTCAATCCCCCTCGTCTAAGGGAAAAATGCCCCAGATGCAGTGGTCGATTTGAGCATGCAGGTCCTCTCTTCTTGGGGGGGCTTTGGAACGTTGAGTTTCTCAAGATAATGAGGGAAATAAACCAGAGGAGAGAGTATGGGAATAAAGCCAGAATTGACGAGGTGCTGTCTCTTATGGAGGAAGAGGCGGGCATGCCCCCCACATATTTCGACCTGCATAAGGTTGCCAAGAAAGTGAAGAAATCCCCGCCGAATTTTGAGAGCTTTATCAAGAGGTTGAAGGAGAGGGGGTTCGAGGTTTCAAGAACCCATTTCAAAAGAAATTCAGTTAGAAGCAATGCGGGATTGGATGACGTCTTATCTGCTTTTTAGTTTGCGTGTATCGGCAAATCCAATCATCACATCATTGACGTTGGTCCTTGTCGACCTGGTTATGACGGCCGCACCAATTCTCTTGAAAAAATTGTAAGAGTTGTTGTTCCTCTGGAATTCAAGCGCATCCATCTCAAGCTCCTTCCCCTTCTGAATTGTGGAGCCGTCCACTACCGCTCCATCAGCAGGCGAGCTGCCGTCTATCCCATCTGTCCCAAATGATGCAAAGAGAACGTCGCTTAAACCCTGTATTTCAATGGCGCAGGCAAGCGCAACCTCCTGGTTCCTGCCGCCAATCCCCTTGCCAGTAACCTTCACCGTAGTCTCCCCTCCTGCTATGAATGTTTTGCCCTTCTTCAACAGAGCAGCAAACATCCTGCCGGCCTCCCTCGCATCGCCCCGGATATTGCGTATGATTTCTGGTTTCATCCTATGTGATTCAAGGCACTTCTTTGCTGCAAGCAACGCAACTTCATTGCTGCCTATGATGAAGCTATGCACGTTCTTGAAAACGAGGTCTCCAGGTTTGGGTGTTTCCTCAATCTTCCCATTCGCCCCTGCCTCAATAATTCTGCAGGCAGTTGAGTCATCCCAGAGCTTGTATTTCAGGAGAATCTTCTTTGCATCCGAGAAGGTTGTGCTATCTGGAACAGTAGGACCTGAGGAGATCACATCGAGTGGGTCTCCGACAACATCGGATATTATGAGATTTACTACTGTTGCAGGGTACAGCCTCTTGGCAAGCCTTCCCCCCTTGACTTTGGAGAGGTGCTTCCTCACGGTGTTGAGTTCGTTTATATCCGCGCCAGCCTTCATGAGCTTGTTTATAATTCCCTGCTTCTCCTCAAGCTTCAAACTGTCAATTGGAAAGGAGAGCAGCGCGGAACCGCCGCCAGAGATGAGGCAGATTACCAAATCGTTTTTTCTTATCTGCTTGGCATACTCCAGCATCTTTCTAGTCCCTTCGAGGCTTCCTGCGCCTGGAATTGGGTGCTCAGCTTCCTGAATTTGAATATGCTTCACGCTGAAGTGAGTTCCCCGCAGCACATTGACAATTCCGCCTTTTATTGGGAGAATCTTTTCAATTCCTTCAGCCATCAGCCCGCTTGCCTTGCCCCAGCCAAGAAGATGGATGTTGTCAAATTTTTTAAGTTGGAAGCTCTCCTTCTTCCCGCCGGCTTTTATTGTGAGCCTGCCGCCCTTGAGGAGCACGCTCCTCTCAATCAAGCCATCTGGCTTTACAGCGCGTATAGTCTCCTCAATTGCACTAAGAAGAATCCACCTTCCCTCACCTTTGATCAGGGCATCCTTGTTCTCAATCACCATGCCGCCTCCAGTCAGATTTTTAGATATGTATTTATATATTAAAAAATCAGTTGTATGGCGGTGGTAAAATGGATTATAAAAAGCTCGCTCTTTTGCTGCTGTTTTCTGCAGTCATACTTGCAGGCTGCCTTGATTGGCTGAACCCGCCAGTCAAGGATGAGTACGAGATATTCTCAAACCTGCCAACGGACAATGCGAAAGCATTGGTTTACATGAAGTTTACACAGGATGGGACTAAGGAGTTCCAGGAGCTTTTCGGAAAGATTCTTACTGGAGATGTTGCAAAGAAGAGCCAGGGGAGTGAGGCGGCAATTGTTTTATACAACGACTCATTGGGGATGGTGAGCTATTCGAAAACAAATATGAGCGTGAATGATGCCATTAGTGAGATGAACTCCAGCATGACTGAGAGTCAGAGGAAGCAGATCACAATTGAAACAAAGAACATTGGCGGAAAGGACGTCACCATATTGGATGTTAAGAGCAGTGGCTATGACGTGCCCATATGTATTTGGAAGGAGGGCGACACTATGAAAGTATTGATGATGTTCAACTCCCCGCAAACTATTCCTGCTCCGGCGCCAGCTTTTGCAAATGAGCCCGCAAGCCCTCTTATTGGCTATGCCCTGCAAGTTGCATCCGAAGGGCAGGGCAGTCCCGGCAGTAGCTGCGATGCGATTCTTGGGAAAAAGTATGACACAGGCAACGCCAAGGCGCTTTTCAAGGATGCTGACTACATAAAAAGCAGCATACCGGTTTCTGGGAAATTGTTTGGAGAGTTCAAAGCTTACGCAGGTGATAACCCGCTTCTCAATGGCAGCATATACGGAGTGATGTTCGGGGATGACAATGCGGATAACCTCGTGGTTGCTGGAAGGATGAACTTCACCAATGCAACGATGGCGAATATAAGCAACAACTATTGCGCCAGCAGCGCGACAAGCAGTTCTAAGAGCAGCATAATTCAGTCCAATGGTAAGGAAGCATGCATGCAGGAAGGCAAAGCCACACTGCTTACCATTGATGCGCAGTTCATAACCCTGCAGAGAAAGGTCGGGGAGTACTACATATTTGTCGCGACATACGTAAAAGACAATAAGAATGCGGTGGAAGAGAGCGCAAAGAATACTGTTTTCTCAGTCAACCTGCCTGGCAGTGACGCCAGCTGGACTGACAAGGCAAAGTTGGAAGTGGATGTCTACTCCGGGGGATATGGCAGCAGACAGCCCTTGGGTGGGGTCAGGGTTGATTTGTTCAAGAGCATTCCATCTGACTATCGCACCTATGACACTTCTGCGCCTAGCGAACTTCTTGAAACAAAATACACAGACGATTCAGGAAAGGCAGTATTCGAGAATTTGCCGTTGAATGAAAGTTTGCACCTGGTGGCAAGCAAGGAGGGGTATGAGAACCAGACACAAAATATCTACTCGTTTACCACCCCCACAACCGTATACATGACGAAAGTGGACAAAAGTCTCAGGGTTAGCGTCTATGAGTACAGCACGGGGTATGGCGGAGGAGTTAAGGTGAAAGAAGCCAGAGTCAGCGTATACTCGGACAATGAACTGCTTGGAATGAACTACACAGGCACGAATGGAGAGGCAGCAATACAAAATATTGAGAATGGGAAAATCCGCATTGATGTGAGTAAAGAAGGGTATGAATATGAAGTTAAATCATTGGAAGTGGGGCGGTATAGCAGGGACACATCCATCTATCTGACACGCATATCGAATAGGACAGCATTGGCAAATGGGACAATGAGCGGAGCTCAGCATCTATGCGCCCAAGTCGAAGTATCCTCCTCTCCTTATAAGTTAAGGGCAAAATTCACAAGCCTTAATGACACATATTCGCGCTATTTGATGTATGGAATAGACTGTCCGAACGCCGATGAAATTGGTTATGGGTGCTCAACAAGAGGCTGTAGTTCTGGCGGCAGCTACTGTTATATTGCCACTGCGAGCTCATCTTATGCCAACTCTGGAATATGGATAAACGCCAGTACAGGAACGCATACAATATGCATCTGGCCCTCTTCTCCAAGCGGCTATAACTGGTTCGGGCAGATGTACAAAGAGGGGTAGAGGGGGTTGCGCAGGACTCATCAGAACTCTGCAGGGATTGATTAGGACAGACAGATATTCGATTTAGTGAAAAGAGTGGGCATCATCCGGAAACTTGCCGCTTCTGACTTCCTCCTTGAAGTCTGCAACTGCCTTCTTTATAATTTCTGATAGGTTGGCGTACACTTTTACATGCCTTGGCTTGAACCTCTCGTCCATCCCAAGCAAATCATTGATGACAAGCACCTGCCCGTCGCAGTACTTGCCTGCGCCTATGCCTATGGTTATGCTTTTAACATTCTCCGTTATTCTCTTGGCAAGCTGCTCAGGCACCAGCTCGAGCACCATTGAGAAAACTCCGAGCCTGTCAATTGTCTGGGCATCGGCGAATATCCGCTCGGCCTCGTCGCCCAGCTTCCCCACGAGCTTGTGCTTCTCTGCAGTCTGTGGAAGCAGCCCCAGGTGCCCCATTACGGGAATTTGGTTGCTCAGCAACTCCTTTATCACCTCAGTCACGCATCCTTCAACCTTCACCCCAATCGCGCCTGCCTCAATAAACTTTCTGGCGTTCTCAACCGCCAGCTGAGGAGTTGCGTAGGAGCCGATGGGCATATCCCCGATTATGGGGGTATTTTTAGCACCTCTTGCAACTGCTCTTGTGTGGTGCAACATCTCATTCATTGTGACCTGCTTAGTGCTCTCATACCCGAGCATCACCATCCCGAGGCTGTCTCCCACGAGTATTAAATCTATTCCTGCCTCCTCCAGAAGCCTTGCAACTTGGTAGTCGTAGGCAGTGAGCATGACAACTTTTTTATTTCTCTTCAACCCTTCTAGCATGTGACCCCTCCAGATATTTTATCATGCAGACAAGCGCTCCATTCATAGGGGTGAGCACACCGTACTTCCTCCCTATCTCAACAATCTTGCCATTCAGGAAGTCAATCTCGGTCTTCTTCCCCTTCATCAAATCCTGGTGCATCGAGGAGTAGTTCTTGAGCCCTGCTATCTCTCTGTCAATCGATTTTGCGAAATCCTTCTCGAACTCCACCCCCTCCTTTTTTGCAACCTCAAGGCACTCATATACTATGCCGTGCCTCAGAATGTCAAGGGAAGGGGCGACAATCTGGTAATCCCTTACTTCAAGTATGGCGGTGAGCGGGTTTATCAAGCAGTTCGTTATGAGCTTTCTCCAGATGTCCCTCCTGAGGTCATCAACCACTTTCGTTGTCAATCCGCTGTCGTTGAACAGCTTCGCGATTTCTCTGCTCTTTTCGGTATCGCCGAGCACCACCCACCCCTTCATTATTGTAACTTCACCAGGCTTGAGGAACTCCGCCCCGAAGTGCAGCACGCCCCTCTCAACATGGGGCTTGGCGCCGACAACAGCTCTGACAAGCTCCTCGTTGCCTATTCCATTCTGCAGTATAAGTATGGTTGTATCGTCCCTCAGAAGCTTAATCACTCCCTCAAGAGCTTTCTGGGAGTCATGCACCTTAGTAGTCAGTATTATCAGCGAATTGGGCGGAATCTCTCTTATCCGTGTGTCAGCTTTTATGCGAAGCACTCCTTCAATTCCGCCTTTAAGGACAAGTCCGTTTTTGTTTATTGCATCGACATGCCTCTGCTCGCCAATAAGGGTGACATCGTTTTTCTTTGAGAGCATTGCCCCGCATGAGCTTCCTATGGCCCCTGCGCCGAGAATGAAGATTTTGCTGAAGATGGAATCACCTCACTGGAGCTGTTTGAACCAATTGGAAAGGTAGTCCGCAACCTTGCCGGCTTCTTTTCCCTTGTGTGTAAGTGAGTACATGACCCGAATCGGCCTCTGCTCCACCACTTTTCTTTTTATCAAGCCATTTCTCTCGAGAAGCCTGAGCTTGTCCGAAAGAGTCTTGGGGTTCGCCTTCAGCATTCTCAAAAGTTCGTTGAAGCCCAGCTCTTCGTTTTTTATAAGGCTGCTTACAATTATGCTGCCCCACTTGTTACCTACAGTCTTGCAGAACCTATACATCGGGCATTCTTCCTCGGCCATAACCTCACCGATATGCTATTGGATGCGGGCGTATATTAATCTAACTTACGCCAAAGAAGCCGCTAGCATGCTTCATCAACAACTTTATAGCTGGTCTCTAGACTGTATTTTGTCACATTCCTGCTTTTTGTCACAATCTTGACAGCGCCCTCTGCCAATGTCGGGTATTTCACAACCTCGTGGCACTGCTGTTTAAACTTTTGTACGTCACTGCAGACCTTTTTTGTGGGCAGAGAGGCTACATTGCAGTAGCATATGACTGGCGTATCCGGTGCTTCAGTCTGAATGTGATACTCAAAAGTCTTTGATGAGCCTGGATAGATGTATGCTGTGCTGCTCTGAGCAGTCTGGGAAAAGCTGGCCCATGACCCACTTGCAACCCCTTGATTGAAATCAGTTCCAAAGCCCGTGTATACTGTGAAGTAACCGCCAACAGAATCCAGGTTGTGGACAGTGCATTCAACATTGGACCAGTTCTGCAGCCAGCCCGTCCTGTAGCATCTTTTTTCAGTTACTGAGTAGGCAATACCCTCCTGGCTGCACTCGTTCTCTGTGTACGGGACTGAGATGCATTCCTTTTCGGTATAAGGAACCTGAGCCACATCTGGTCCTTCTCCAGAAGCATATGCGTCATAGGGCGCTTTTTCGGTGTAGTACACGACGGTCTGATGGGGGACGTTTTCCGTGTATGACTTGTTGACCTCGCACATAGCAAGGCCTAGGCCTTTTACAGGAAAGTACCTAGTGCCTAGGGAGCCGAAACAGGCTAGAGTAAGGAAGAGCAGAAGAATAAAAATTACCGCCAGCAATTTGTTTTCCGTAAGTTCACCGCTATAATTATGCCGTTTTCTATATTTAAAAATAGCGGTTTGGGAAGATTAATCAAACATTAAAGGATAAGATTATTAAATTTGAGAACGTTGTTTTAGTGATCGAATGAGAATTGCATTAGTAGGCTGCGGATCCATCGGCAGGGTCATTGCTAGAAACATAGCTGAAAGAAGGGTAAATGCCGAACTCAGCTTCGTTTATGACATAGAGAGGAAAAACGCTCTGGAATTTGCCGAAAGGTTCCATGCAGAATACAAGGAGTTTGATGAAATCCTGAAACAGAATGTAGACTTGGTGCTGGAAGCAGCCTCGCAGGAGGCAGTCAGGAAGTTGATACCGAGAGCTTTGAAGGCAGGGAAGAATGTGATGATAATGAGCACCGGTGCATTGGTGGATGAAAATCTATTGCAGGAGATTAAGGAGCTTGCAGAAAAAAACAACCTGAAAGTTTATCTCCCGTCTGGAGCCATAGCTGGCCTGGATGGCATAAAATCCGCAAGGGATGAGATAGAGAGGGTGGTGATAAAGACGACAAAGCCCCCTGCATCATTGGAAGGCGCTCCTTTCTTCGAAAAACACCCGATGAACCTTAAAGAAATCAAAAAACCAACACTCATATACGAGGGCCCTGCAGAGGAAGCTGTCAAGCTGTTCCCTTCCAATATCAACGTTGCAGCATCTTTAAGCTTGGCGGGTATAGGCCCCAAGAGAACAAAAGTACAGATAGTTGCTGACCCAAATATAAGGTCAAATATTCATGAGATAACGGCAGAGGGCAGATTCGGTGTTCTGAAAACAAGAACTGAGAACGTTCCGAGCCCGGACAACCCAAAGACGAGTTATTTGGCTGCCATGTCTGCGGTTGCCACGTTGAAAAAGATTAGCGAGCCGCTTCAGGTGGGAACATGAGCGAGATGACATTAATCAACAAAATCAACAGGCTGAAGAAAGAGAAGAATGCGGTTATGCTAGTCCACAACTACCAGAGACCTGAGATATACAAGGTTGCGGACTACATCGGAGACTCGCTGGAACTGAGCAGGGAGGCTGCCAAGACTGATGCCGACATCATTGTGTTCTGCGGGGTGGATTTCATGGCTGAGTCGGCAAAGATACTCAACCCTGAGAAGAAGGTGTTGATTCCTGTAAGAGATGCGCAATGCCCCATGGCAGGGATGGTTACAAAGGAGGAGCTGCTGGATTTGAAGAGAGAGCATCCTCATGCTGCTGTCGTCTCCTATGTCAATACGTCTGCTGAGACAAAGGCTGAGTCTGACATCTGCTGCACATCTTCCAACTGCGTTGAGATTGTTAACTCACTGACGGAAAATGAGGTAATTTTCATCCCCGATGAGAACCTTGCGAAGTATGTGCAGACTAAGAGCGAAAAGAGGATAATTCCTTGGAAGGGGTTCTGCTATGTGCATTCAAAAATAACTGCAAGCCAGGTGAGGGAGGCGAAGGGCCTGCATGCTGAAGCAAAGGTGCTGGTCCACCCTGAATGCCCTCTTGATGTGATTGCACTGGCAGATAGGGTGTGCAGCACGAGCCAGATGCTCTACTATGCAAAGGAGAGTGATGCAGAGGAGTTCATCATCATCACAGAGCACGGGATGGTTGAGAGATTGAAATTGGAGATGCCTGAAAAGAAGTTCTATGCAATCGTCGCAACGTGCATACAGCAGAAGAAGAATAATCTGCCTGCGGTTTTGAGGTCTATCCAGGAGGAGATTTACCCAGTCAGCATAGATGAAGAAGTAATTAGAAAGGCTAGGAGAGCTTTGGACAGGATGCTGGAAGTCTCTAGGAAGTCTGGTTAATTTTCATGCGATTTATACCGCATTGAGAACCCCTAGTATTTCCTCAACTATAGCTCAAAGCAAGCTTGGCACATATTGGTTTATATACTCCTGATTCCATATTATGATTAGTTCTCCTATTTCTATGAGAAAGTAATAGGCACGATGGAGCGTGGCAGTAATGTCATTCTGTTTGGCATATTACCATTAAACAAGAATAGGAACTATGCAAAATAATTGTTAGTGGTGATTTAAGTGACTTCGATAAGAAGAGAATGCGTGTACAGGGAGTACCATGCGTATATGGAAAGGTACAGCAGGAAGAAACAACTCAGGATTTATGACGATGAGTAGTCTAGAATTTGGCAGGTGATGTATTGTTGAAAACAAGGATACGCAGGAGAAGAACAACGTGCAGGACACAGGCAAGAAGGAGAAAGGCTCAGGAGAGGCACGGAGGCAAAGTACATTACAGGCAGCATGGGTAATCAGATCCTCAAGCCAAACCAAGTTAAGATATCTTTGCAGAATTAAAAAAAGAAAAGAAGGGATTAAAAGAGCGCAAATGTTGAAAGTTCTCTTCCTGCGTTACAAAACATCCTTCCCTTGTTCACTATGCACTTCAGATAATACCCTTTACTTTCCAAATTTTCAACCAAACTGTCGATGTGTTCCATTTCGGTGATTCCCATGTTCACTAGTAGTTTCACTGTTTCCACCCGCCTTGATCTTTACTCTGACTGATCCTGCTCTTCCTCAGCAACCTCGTCTCGATTCGAATTTTTGTCCATATTCAATATCTGTTTCATCTGACGAGGAGAATAGAATAGTCCCATTGCTCCCACCTACCATAACTAGATTTCAAGAAAGAGAAAAGAAGTTACGTAGTTATATTGCGGTTCGCAGTATATAAGGGTATGCACTGCGACGTCGAAAAAAAGGCAAGTCATTCTCAAGCCAAAGCAAGCTTAATATACTAAAGCAACCACCTACTATTAGGTGGATTTATGGGCAAACATCACAAAAAAGCAAACCCCAAGAAAGCACAGAAAAGATGGTCGAGATTGGGATTGAGTTCTTCTTTTCGTTTTGGTGATGAGAAAAAGCAAAAGCAATCTTAATAGATGGACCGGGCGGGATTCGAACCCGCAGCCTTTGCCTTTTCCGCAAGGGATGACGCGAAGGCAACGATCTACCATTGATCTACCGGCCCAAGAGGAACTCGCGGTTCCCTCTACCCTCCCTGCGAGAGCGTATAATTATAGCAGTCCATTAATTAATTACTGCGGATTCGTATCGAATATTTATAAATAGCCCCATCCCATAATACTTCGGGTGAGAAGATGGGGTGGAGAGAGATAATTTTTGAGATAATGCGCGAGGATATAGGGTTCAGGGATATCACTACAGCCGCATTGCTCCCAAAAAACATGGAGCTGAGGGCTGAGATAGTCGCAGGCCAGGAGGGGATATGCGCAGGGGTGGAGGAGGCTGCACATGTGCTCAAGAGCAATACTCTCACTGTGAAGGAGATGATGAAGGAGGGCACTGCCATGAAAGAGGGTAATGTGCTGCTCGAGGTGAGCGGGAGCAGCAGGAGGCTGTTCGAGTCTGAGAGAACTGCTTTGAACATCATACAGAGGATGAGCGGCATAGCCACAATGACAAACAATGCAGCCAGAATTGCGACAAAAATAAACCCGAAGGTGAAGATAACATGCACCAGAAAGACTGTGCTGGGGTATCTTGACAAGAAGTCAGTGGAAATTGGCGGAGGAGACCCTGAGAGGTGGAGGCTTGATGATGAGATTCTCATAAAGAGGAACCACCTCAGGGTTGTAGGCAGCGTTGAGGAGTGCCTTTCAAGAGCAAAGGAGCATGCGAGTTTCACTAAGAAGATATGTATAGAGGTGAATAATGCCGCTGATGCGCTGGAGGCTGCAAAGGATGGCGCTGACATTGTGATGTTCGACAATATGCCTCATGACGAGATTGTGAAGGCTTTCAAGATGCTGAAGGATAAGGGGCTGAGGGAGAAAATTCTTGTGGAAGTTTCCGGGGGGATAACACTGGATAACCTACAGGAGTATGCAAAATACGATGTGAATTATATCTCCATGGGATGCCTCACGCATTCTGTAAAGGCAATAGATGTGAGCCTGAGGCTGCTTCTGAGCGAGTGATTTTAGGGTGCATCGAATGAGGAGAGCACAAGCAGCTGTTGAATATCTCACAACCTACGGCTGGGCTCTGTTGATTATGGCAATGTTCTTGGAGTCTGTTTTATCTTGTGCTTACGCAGCCCCCTCCTGCACTATGCACCTTCCAAAGCCAGGAGTTCTCATGCTATGCATACAAGCTGACTTCGAATACCAAGGGTGAGGGAGGCGTAATACTTCTTCTGCAATCTGCAAAACACGATGTAAAGGTGATTGGTTTTAACTGCACGACTAGCGAAGAGCTTGTATTGACTGACTTCCAGAAGCCGGACTCCAATGTCACCATAGCGGCAGGCGAGTACAAACCACTTAATGGGAATTTGACAGACCCGCTTCCACTCCCGTGCTGGAATGCGGATGGGACAAAAATTTCTGCCCAGGACGCCGGCCAGTACTACCGTGGAAGGATGTACATGCGTTATATAGATTTGGAAACGAACACTGAACACAATATCGTCGGTTATGTATCAAGTAGGATTGATTAGCTCTTCCTGCAAAGAAAGTAGCAGAGCTTCAGGAAGAACTCAGGAAAATGAGTCTGGCCTGAGTGCTTTTTCTGTTTCACTTGGAATTGAAGAGAGTAAACTGGGTTAATTTATATATACTACCTACTTTATAGTAGCAGTATTGTGAATGGATACAGCAAAAGAGTCTCGTAAACTCTCAAGCGTTGAAGAGTGGAGAGGTAGTGGGTATGGATGCAATATCTGAAAGAGAGCGTCTGGGGGGCAGCGGTTTTTATTTTGACAGGAGTTGCGCGGCAATTGTGATTGTTGTCCTGCTTGTATTATTCACATCTAGCTACAACCTGCTGTTCAGTCCACCTGCGCAACAAAATGCGGAAAACACTGGCCTGCTTGGCGCAATTAATGCATCAAATGTGCTCATCTATGTCGTAGTTTTCATTGCCGGTGCGGTTTTGTTCGTGAGGATGAACCGAATCAGCTTGACGGAAAGGATAAAGATGAACAACTCCACGCTGCTTTCCATCCTCGCGTCATTCTTCATATTCGCTGCTATATACTACTTCGTTGCAGGCTTCCATGACACGATTATATCACCGCAGTATTCGGCGGCAAAAGATTTCAGGCAGACGTACGGATGGATCCTTCAGTTCGTTGTCTATTTGTTTATTGCAGCCGTTCTCATCCGATTCAGCAGAGCTTTAAAGGAGAGGCCTGATGTCAATCATTTTGCAAGGACATATCCGCACGGAGTGCTTCTCGCCATATTCATTATTATCATCCTCTTCATTGCAGCTGCAATTGTCAGTATGGGCGAAAAAAGAGATATCACCTGGGAGATTAGAAACTTGGAAAACATTTTTGGAGTGCTCATTTTTGGCGGGCTGGCATATTTCTTTGTGTGGACTGTGGAGACAATTGTCAGGAAACAGGGGCTGACAAGCGAAGCCGCAGCCCCCGCGGTGATAGCCCTTGGAGTCTGCTGCATCTTAATCTCGGTCATATCCTACACTGCCACTGCCGTGGAGTATTTTAGGGGTGCGTTTGGGTTTAATGATTTGGTGATTGGCATACTCGGGCCTGCTTTCTTCGGGATTGTTGGAATATTGCTTCTGATAATCGCCACCGTCGTGTTCAAGTCAGGAGTGATGGGGGAGGATGCCATCTACACGAGCATCTTCGTGCTCGGGACTGTTTATATAATGCTTGCTGTCATCCAGCTTTTCATCGGCTTTGATGACTTTGTGACAAGCGCGCAGCCGAATGCCAGGTGGGTTCTGGCAGTTTTGCTCTTTCTGATACCTGGAATCATAGCAAATGCCCTAGCGCCTGTTTTGAGAGAGAGGGGCACGGAGTACTTTGAAAGGTTCACAAGGATGAAGAGCGCATAGGAAGCCACTCATTGGTTCACTGGCAAGTTACCCCCCTTCCGCCTATTTAAATACCCCAAGAAGCCACCTCTTTAGCAGTAAAGAGGTGATTGAGATGAAAATTGACATCGCGAAACTGACATTGAATGAAGTAGAGGCTCTCGCCGAGAGGCTCAAGATAGGTAATGTTTCCACCGTGATACAGAGGAGAGGGGATAGACTGGTGCTTGATGTTAGCTAGGCATGGTGGAAAGGAGGAATGGCTGGACCTTGGGCTGATTGCCCTTATGGGAGCTGCCGGCTAAGGAAACTCGCTGGCATCTCCCAACCCTTTTTCAAAAAATCTAACCGAATAGAGCCGAGAGTCCTGCCGCAGCTTCCTCCGCTGTTGGTTTCTTCTCCTCTTTCTTCTCTTCTGCCTTTGCTGCTGGTGCTGCCTGAGCCGGAGCTGCAACTGGCATTGCTGCCTGTTTTATTGCCTCGTCTATGTTCACTCCCTGCAGGGATGAAACAAGCGCCTTCACCTTTGCCTGGTCAACCTGCATGCCAGATGCGCCAATTATCTTGGCAACATTCTCTTCATTCACTGGCTGCTTTGCCGCATGCAGCAACAGGGCCGCATACACATATTCCATAATATTACCTCCTGGTTAAGAACCAACTTTTGATTTCAATGCATTTGCATGAGCATTTGCCTTTGCGAGTATTGCGTCGATTACGTCTTTCTCATAGATGTTCGCGTTGAGCGCAAGGCTCCTGGAATTGAGGTAAGCCTTCTGCAGCATGAGCTGTATGTTCTGCTTCGTCGGGTAGGAAGCTGTGAGAGAGAGGTTGAGAGCCTCGGATGCTCCCCTTCTCATGTCAGCCAGGAGCTTCTCCTCATCAACGTCAAGTACGTCCTTCCTGTATACAAGCTTGTCCTCAACTGCTGCATGAATGTTGAGCATAACGTCAAATGGCTCAATCCCCAGTTTCTGCAGGGCTTTTGAGGCGGCATCAGATATCTTCTGCCCCGCCTTGGCAACTACGGAGTCGGTTGCAATGACAACCTTCCCTCCCTTAATCTGGGCATTCACCCCTCCTTGCTTGAGCTCTGAGAGGACAGGTCCAGGCGGAAGCGAGGTCTCGCCTGCCGGTATGACTATGTCGTATGGCGCAACCTGGCCCGGCTTTGCAGCAGCCTTCCCCTTGCCCTGCTTCACAAGTCTGTAGAGCTCGAATGGATTCATGTCCGTGAGTATGAGGGCTGTTGGACCGGTCATTGCGCCGGTCAATTCGGCGCCCTTGCCAGCCTTCTCCAATGCTCTGGAGATGAGGGCGTTCTTAGCAACAATCATCTCGGCTTTTCCCCTCAGCTTCTTCCTTATTGCCTGCAGGTGCTTGTCCGGGTAGTTGCGTATGTCTGCAACTGCAATAACCTTGAACCTCTTTATTCTCTCCGCTAGCTTTGAGACGAACTCCTGCTTCTGCTTCAGGCTCTCCTCACTCATCTCTATTCACCAATCTTCTGGGATTTTCCCATTGTAAGCTTCACAAAAGTGGATTTTATCCTCTGCTCTCCCGTCTTTGCCTTGATTGCATCAAGCACCGCCTCAATATTATCTGCAATGTCTTCAGGAGTCATGTTCTCCGTCCCGACAAGGCAGTGCGCAACCGGCAGGTATTTGCCCTTGCTCTTTATCCTCACGACCTTTTTCGCCCTCTCCACCGCCTCCTCAAGCTTCACGCCCATGAGTGGCTTGGGCAGCTTCCCCTTTGTTCCAAGCACCTGACCGAGGTTTTTTGCCACTACTGCCATGAGGTTTGGCTGCGCAAGGAACTCGTGGTTGAGAATGCCCTTGAGCTTTGCCTTGTCTGCTGCAAGCTTAGGCAGCTCCTCTGGAGTGATGACGGCAACTCCGAGCTTCTTGGCTTCAAGGGCGAGCTGTCCATCAGCAAAAACACCAATTTTCTGCTCCCTCCCCTTGCCCTTTGGCAACGCCACTTCAAGGTTCAGCCTGTTCTCCTGCTTGTTGAAGTCAATATCCCTGAAGTTGACTGCAAGCTCTACGCTCTGCGTGAACTTCTTCTTGCCCTTGTCTTCTAGAGCCTTTTTCAATGCGTCCAGTATCTTTTGCCTGTCCATTTCACCCCTCCTGCTCAAAGCAGTAAAGCGGGAAAATGAGTGGGATAATTATGCCAGGTAAGGAATATAAATATATCTGTGGCTGGTTCTGTCAAGTAGATGACAATCCTATTGCTTTTTCCTTATGTAAAGCTTCCCTTCTTTTGGCTCTAGGATAGCCTCATATTGTGTTTTGAGCCATTTACCTATCCCCTGTGGTATCGATACCTGGAATTCATCTTTGCTTTTAATCATGCCAATTGCCATAATATGCGGATTCTCCTTGCTCAGCTCAAGCCAGAGTCTAGGCCTCCCTTCCTCATCCTCGTCAAACGTCCAGATTCCATACCCTCCTTTTCTTAGCCCAAGTCTCTCAACAAACTCCTCGGGAATCGTCACTGCTGCGCATACGTCGGTTCGAATGACTTTTCTTGCATTCTTGTCGCTCCCTTCAGCTTTCCTAAGAAACAACCCTCCCTCCTCCAGATGCCAAGTTATATAGTCGTCAATTTTCAGCCCGGCAATAAACAGCATATCCTCTGGGATTCCCAGGATACAAGAGCTAGTTCCTTTTTGGACTCTTCTCTGTATCGCAGTTGTTTTCAGTGGGGTCATCATTAGGTAGTCTCCCCCAGAATCTCTCCCCTCCTCAAATTTGCATGACGTCTTGTATTCCAGTTGCATTTCAGAAACTATCTTTTTAGGGAGGTATATAGACCTATCTTCCAAACGAACACCCTGAACTTTCACAATAGTTGGGGCTTCTTTGGTCCTGTCCATTGCATGGTTGAAGAACCCGCCCTTCCTGAATCCCTCAGGATCTGGCTCTAATTCTTCCAAACCGCCATCATTCACAAAATCTCTCAATATTTTACGGAACCTATCATCCAATGTCTTAGGATAATTTTTTACGATATAAGCAGGCGCATGTTTTATGAAAATCTCCTTCATCTCCTTTTTATTTATTTTCCCTTCTTTTTCTATTATTTTTCTGATCTCTTTGAATGCCTCCTGCTCATTTTCATGAAGCCTTGTCAGCGTATATTTAAACTGCTCTGCATCTGGGATGCGGTAACCCCCTGCTGCAGTCTCTTCTGTTTTGGCGTGTCTCCATGCCATGCTTAATTTATGCCTTCTTTACTATTTAAACCTAAATCTATTGCTTCTTCCTCTTGAGCAGCTTCTTCACGCCCCAGTACACAAGCAGGGCGAGGGCAGCTAGGGTTACAACAGATGCAATAATGTATGGAAGAATATCCACAACTTTCATAACTTTTATGCTGAGAGTTTGAGCCCGGTAGCCCTCCTTGCTGACTGTGAAGTTGAAATTACCATCCACATCGGATTTTATGAAGTTGCCGCTCTCATCTCTAGAGACAACTCCATTCTCATCGCCCCTGTAGGTTCTGCCGAATATTGTCACTTCAGGGTAGGGCACAGGATTTCCTTCAGTATCATTGACTTCAAAAATTACGGGTATTCCAACCACCACTGATTTTTGGTATGAGACGACCAGCTCCTTCTCCTCAGCCTTGCTTCTGAATCTGACGATGACGCTGGGATAGGGTGGAGCTTCAATGTTGTCAAGAGCATCAACGCTTCTTGCTTCAAACATATACTCTCCATCCTCCAGTGAGGAGGTGTCCCAGGCATAGCTCCAGTTTGTTGTTCCGCTGGCGTTCTCCCAAGCACCCAGCTTCAACCTTACCTGAACGTATTTTACTCCTGCATCTGCGTATGCCGTGCCATTTATGGAGACCGGCGAGCCCACAACGTTCATCTCCTGGGAGGGGAAGCTGGTGCGCACTGTGGATACGGCGTAGAGGTTTCCGTCATAAGAGCCGACGTAGAGCATTCCATTGCGCACAAGAGGAGTTGAGATGACCCAGTTTCCGGTTTCAAATCTCCATGCCACGCTGCCGGTCAGGTTCGCAGCATAGACGTTATTATCGCTGGTGCCGAAATAGATGAACTTGGAGTCGTCGTCATAGCGGACTGATGACTGCGCCTCGGTTCCAGTCGTTATGTTCCAGAACCTGCTGCCATCGGCTGCGTATACAGCGTATACATTGCCATCCCTGCAGGTGAAGTACAGCATATTATTGGGTGAGACTGCAAAACTTGATTGGATTTTGCCGGGAAACCTCTGCTTCCAGACCAGTGTTCCATTGAAGGTATTGAAGGCGTATAGGGTACCGTCGTCAGAGCCCACGTAGAGAATAAAGTTTGAAGCGATTGGCGAGGAGGCGAAGGGCGCCTCTCCGGAATAGTTCCACACCATCTTTCCAGTCTTTGGGCTGAATGTGTATACACTGCCATCAGTTGAGTCGAAGTACAGGAGGCCATAGGCAAGGAGTGGTGCAGAGAGTATCTTGTCACCCGTCTGGAATTTCCATGCCAGGCTTCCGTTCAGCATGAGGGCATAGAGGTATCCATCATTTGAGCCAAAGAAGACCATGTCATCGGAAACTGCAGGGGAGGAGAGGATGATGCCTCCTGTCTGGAATTTCCATGCCAGGCTTCCGTTCAGCATGAGGGCATAGAGGTATCCATCATTTGAGCCAAAGAAGACCATGTCATCGGAAACTGCAGGGGAGGATTCCAGCCTGCCTACTGTCCCGTAGTTCCAGAGGGAAATTCCAGTGGTTGAGTTGACAGCATAGAAATTGCCGTTTGCAGAGCCAAAGAAGAGGACATCGCCGCGAATTGCCAGTGATGTAACTATGTAGTCGTTTGCATTGAACATCCACTTTATGCCCTCCAGCCCAACAGCCTGTTGCGCGGAGAGGAGCGGGATGAAAAGCAGTATGAGCAGGAACTTCTTCATGAATCCACCAATGTTTATTAATTCGCTGCCTATTTAAATCTGTTTTGATAATTGAGTTTTGGGGAGAAAGAGGATACCGGCTGGTTTACTGCACAGAGCGCCAGGTGCCTGACAACAAGCGCATGGTGGGGTTTGTCTTTAAGAGAAAAAAGAAAGGCTAGGAAAGCAGCTTGTCATGTTTTCCTTCATTCACTTCCTTTATAACTTCCTTGGGGCTCTTCCCATCGCAGGTCACTCCCATGCTCACGCAGGTTCCCAGAATCTCATTCACGTTTGCCTTCAGCCCCTTTGCTAGGCTCACCTCTCCCTTCATCTTTGCCACTTTCACAACCTGCTCCATAGTGAGGTTCCCCACAACCTCTCCTTTTGCCTTTGCGCCGAGCTCTATGCCAAGCTCCTTCTTTATGAGCGCGCTTGCCGGCGGGGTTCCAACTTCAATTTCAAAGCCCTTGCTGTCCTTGTCGACTATCACCTTGACCGGGATTTTCATACCCGCAAAGTTCTTTGTTCTCTCATTGATGGTTGCAACAATCTGTCCTATGTTGACGCCAAGCGGTCCAAGCGCAGGACCAAGTGGCGCTCCAGGTGTGGCTTTTCCTCCATCAACAAGTGCTTGTACGGTTATCTTGTTCAAGTTGAACACCTCACTCTGCTTTCTGGTATATTTTAACAGTGTTAATCTTTATCGTGACAGGGATGGGAACTGCAACCTCAAGCAGCTCTACAGTTACCTCATCCTTAGATTCATCAATCTTGATTATCTTTGCTTTCTCCCCCTTGAACGGCCCGCTTACGAGCTCAACAATATCGCCCTTTGCTATCTGCAGCTTTGTCGTCCTCGTCTCTATGAGCGGGGCTATCTCTTCTATGCCCATGCTCTTTGCCAGAACTCCTTTTATGTGCGGTATCCTCATGGCGGCCTGTCTTGCAATGACCTCATCCTCAGCCTCAAGTATGAGGTAACCCCTCATGTCCTCAAGCAGCGCAACCGCATATATGGGCAGGTTCTCCTTCTTTATTTTATTCCTGAGCACATCCACTACCACCTTCTCCTGCCCTGCCGTTACACGGTAGACGAATATCAAGATTTCCCTCCCTTTTCAAGAAAGCCAAATATGATGGTTATAACATACCCTATAACTCCTATGGCTATCATGCCCAGCCCCGTGATCTTGAGCGTGGTGTAGAACTCATCAGATGTTGGCCTGTAGGAGACCCTGAGGACTCTCATAGCCTTCTGTATGAATTCACTTATCTTGTCTGTGATAGCCATGGAAACACCTATATTATGGAGTCAAGGTCTATCTCGGGCGACTCCAGCTTGGCCTCAACCTTCTCGTAGTTGGGGAGCTTTGCCCCTGCGATTACGACAAGAACCTTCAGGTTTGACTTGTTCATTTCCGGCTCTATGCGGGCCCCCCATATTATGTGCGAATTGGGGTGTATCCTCTTTGAAATCTCCTCTATGATGAGCTCGGCTTCCCTGAGGGTCATATCCGCCCCTCCGGTTACGTTGACAAGGGCCTTGTTCGCCTCTGAAATGTCGGTATCAAGCAGTGGGCTGTTCAATGCGTTTTCAACTGCCGTGGCTGCCCTCTCATCCGGCTTCGCATTGGCAGAGGACTCTCCGAACCCTATCACGGCGCAGCCCGCATCCTTCATCACGGTCTTCAAATCTGCAAAATCCAGGTTCACCAGCCCCACTTTTGTGACAAGCTCTGTTATGCCCTTCACGGAGCTTGCGAGCACCTCATCGGCAACCTTGAAAGCCGTGTTGAGAGGCAAATCAGGCACTATGGCAAGCAGCTTGTCATTGGGTATTACTATAACTGTGTCAACCTGCCTCTTGAGCTTGTTCAACCCTTCAAGGGCATTGGCTCTCCTCACCTTTCCCTCAGAGAGGAATGGCAGAGTGACAACGGCAATGGTGAGAGCCCCAACGTCCTTTGCCTGCTCTGCGATTATATGGGCGCTTCCAGTGCCGGTTCCTCCTCCTAGCCCGCATGTCACAAAAACCATCTGCGCGTTTGAGATAACTTTGGCAATCTCATCCTTGCTCTCCTTGGCAGCCTCCTCACCGACTGTGGGGTTGCTGCCTGCCCCAAGCCCCTTTGTCGTGTTCTTCCCGAGGAGAAGCTTCTTGTCCGCCCTCGTCTTGACAAGGTGGTGCGCATCAGTGTTCATGGCTATGACTGAGGCTCCTTCTATGCCCACCTCGAATATCCTGTTGAGGGTGTTGCAGCCTCCTCCGCCTGTGCCAATCACATATATCTTGGGAGCTGAGCTCTCTATGAACTTCAGCAGCTCCTCATCATCCTTAGAAACAAATCCTTGCTCAATCAAAGTATCCCCTCTTTATAATACACAGATTTTAATCTATAAAGCTTTAATATGCTTTCGTTTTTTATTTAAGGTTGCCTGTTCTCAGCTCCATCTCCCTGCTCCAGTCTTCTACAGGCTTCTGGGAGCGGAAGTTCAACAGCTTAGCCCTCTCGGACTCCAGATGCACTGATGCGTCAAGTGCACCTTCTGTAACGCCATCGCCCACCGATATATCAGCTGAGAATGATTCAAGGAGTTTGCTCTCCTTTTCATATAACCTTTCTAGGTGTATAGTTATTCTAGTGGTTGGACCTATAGCTCCCTCTGTTGTCTCGGTATAGGAGATTAGGTTACCCCTGTCTGATAAAGTGGCATATATTGAATCCTGCGTTTGGTAACCAAAAATAGTCCCTTTCACCTTAATTCCTTCCACCTTAGTCTCTTCCACATCAAAAAGTTTAGTTCTGCCTTCTATTTTTTGAGGACCGAAGTCGGTATTCACAGTGTCTGGGGAGGACCTGTCGATGCGTTCATCCTCTTTCTGCACTTCAATATGTACAGGGTATCTCCAGCTGCCGAAAACGAATTCAATATCGGCCCACTGGAGTTTGTTCAGGGAATCAAAACGCATCTTCTTCACAACGGTTCCTGTCTCTCTCCACTTCTCTGATGAACCTTTTTCTTTTGTGGTTATAGTTTCAATGAGGTCGGCCCCCCCGCCTTTTACATATTTTATGTTAAGGGTTCTTATCTCGCTTTTTTTACCCATTGTCTCCTCGCTTCTGCCAACCCACTCATCGCCGTTCCTCTCCATCACAAAATCGGCATGCTTTGCCACCTGTTTAACTGCTTCATCTAATTTCACAACCATATCGCAATTTTTCGATTTTTAAGTTTAAGAATACAGCAGTTTATATAGTGAAACGGAGGATGTATTTCATGAGTGACAGGAGAAGCAGGATAAAAGCATGCTCCATATGCGGCAGCCTGGAGATAGGTGCGCCTTCTCTCGGAGAGGGAGGTATTCCAGGCTCATCAGAAGTTGCTGGAATATACCACTGCAAGAGATGCGGGAATAATATGGTGCCAATAGTTTTTGATGATGAAAAGGCATATAGGAGATTTCTGAAAGAGCTGCACAAAGCCCTCTAATTTTTAAATAGTGCCAGCATAATTTATTGCTAGATGGTGATATTTTGCAGAGAGAAGTTGAGAGGATAAGAAAGGATATAAAGAAGCTCAGGATACAGGGAGCCAGGAACGTGGCAAGAGCAGCAATGGCGGCAATGGGCATAATAGCCAGAAAATCAAAAGCAAAAAGCAGGGAGGAGCTTGTGAATGAGCTACTTGTTGCAGCAGATGAGCTGGCCGCCACAAGACCCACGGAACCCATGCTCAGAAATGCGCTGAGGTCACTCTTTGCGGATGTGAGGAGGAGCAAGGGGAATGTTGATGCTCTGAGGAAGCTCGTTGAGAGGGGGGAGCTGGAGTATTTCAAAAAAATGAAGGAGAACGAGGAGAGGATAGCCGAGTACGGGGGGAGGGAGCTTTCAGGCAGCTCGGTCATTCTAACGCACTGCCACAGCAGCTCAGTTGTATCAATTCTTGAAAGAGCAAACGAGCTCAGCAAGGGGATAGAGGTGATATGCACAGAGACAAGGCCGAAATTTCAGGGGCTCATCACGGCAAAGCAGCTCAGCGAGGCTGGCCTGAAGGTCACTCTGATAGTTGACTCGGCGGTGAGCCATTTCATGAAGGATGTTGATGTAGTTGTTGTAGGCGCAGATGCCATAACTGCCAAAGGGGATTTAATCAACAAGATTGGCACATGTGGAATTGCGTTTATAGCTCACGAGCATGGAGTGAGCATGTACTCTGCCGCAGAGACTTTCAAGTTCGACCCCGCCACCCTTTGGGGCGGAATTGAGAAGATAGAGGAAAGGAACCCTGAGGAGGTAGTAAACCCAAAGAGGCTGAAGGGGGTTGAAGTGAGGAATCCCGCATTTGATGTCACTCCTGCAAGGTATATCACGGCTTACATAACAGAGGTGGGAGTCATTCCGCCTCAAAGCCTGCTTGATGTTGCTATTAGGGAAGGAATTGAGGAGTTGTACAGGTGATAGAATGGTTGAAAAGGGAGCTTATGCGTTGAAAGCCAAGACGTTTGACATTGAGACCGGGAAGAACATAGTTGTGCTCAACGAGGATGAGGCACATGACATGGATATGATTATAGGGGACAGGGTCTCCCTGAAGAATGGAGATAAGAGATGCACAGCAATTGTTGATGTGAGCGACACGCTTGTGAAGAGGGGGGAAATTGTGCTCTTCTCCGACACATCCTGCGGAGTCGGGGCAAAGAAGGGGGATATGATTGAGGTGAGCATAACAAGCAACCCTGCCTCCATTGAGATTATAAAGAAGAAAATGGACGGGGGCAGCTTAGGGAATGACGAGATAAAGAAGGTGATAGACGAGATTATGGAGAACAAGCTCAGCGAGACTGAGCTCGCCTCATTCGTGACTGCGCTGTACATAAGGGGTTTGAGCAATGATGAGACAGTTTATTTGACAAATGCGATTGTTGGTTCAGGAAGCATACTAGACCTCGGTGTTCATCCAATTGTGGACAAGCATTGCTCCGGTGGAGTTGCGGGGAACAGGACTACCATGATTCTCGTCCCAATAATAGCTGCAGCCGGCCTGTACATACCGAAAACCTCTGCTAGATCCATCACTTCTCCTGCCGGCACGGCTGATACGATGGAGGTGCTGGCTCCTGTCACATTCAAGCTTGATGAGATGAAGAATGTGGTGCTAAAAACCCATGGGTGCATCGTCTGGGGTGGGGCCATGGACCTTGCGGCAGCGGACGACAAGCTGATAAGGATAAGGAACTCCATGAGGCTTGACCCGAAAGGCGTTTTGCTGGCAAGCATACTCGCCAAGAAGAAGTCTGTTGGGGCGGAGTATGTTGTGATAGACATACCTGTAGGGAGGGGAGCGAAGATTGAGGATACAAGAATTGCGAATGGGATGGCCAGGGATTTCCTGGAGATTGGCGAGAAGCTCAACATGAAGGTTGAATGTTACATAACAGTAGGGAACGGGCCCATAGGCAACGGCATAGGGCCGGCTCTGGAGGCAAGGGATGTGCTGAGGGTGCTGCAAGGAGAAGGTCCAGCAGACCTCACTGAGAAATCCCTGGTGCTTGCAGGAGCGCTGCTGGAACTGTGCGGGAAGGTGGAGAAAGGCAGGGGTTATGCAGTTGCCAGCGATATACTGAAGTCAGGGAAAGCTCTGGAGAAGATGAGGGAGATGATAGAGGCGCAGGGAGGAAATTCGAAGGTGAAGGTTGATGATATACAGATTGGCAGCTATAAAGCTGAGATAAAGTCTGATAAGGAGGGCAGGATACACCATGTTGACAACAGGATTATATCAAGGATTGCCAGGGCTGCAGGCGCGCCCAAGAGCAAGGGTGCTGGGGTGTATATGCACGTAAAGCAGGGTGACAAGGTGAAGGTGGGGGATGTGGTGTTTGATATAATCGCGGAGAGTGAGAGCAAACTCAGCATGGCGCTTGACCTTGCAAATACGCTGGAGGCAGTGGAGATGCAGAAAGTTATACTTCAAAAGTATGTGTGATTTCATGAAGCTGCTTAAAAAGAGAGTCAGGGATATGAAGCTCAGCGAGGATATGGGAGTGTCTGAGCTTGTGGAGGAGATGCGCAGCGCAGGAGGGTTCACTGCACGCCATCTTGCCACTGGTGTGAGCATACTGGAGGAGATGCTCGGAGACAAGGAGTGCATCAACTTCCTTTCCTTCCCGGCATGCATTGTGGCAACCGGGTTGAGGGGGGCTCTGGCTCAGTTTGTGAAGGAGTTTGATGTCATTATAACAACCGGAGGAACATTCGATCATGATTTGGCAAGGGCATGGGGCGGCAACTACTTTGAGGGCAGTTTTGAGCTTGATGACGAGATGCTGCACAAGCTTGGGGTGAACAGACTGGGGAATGTGCTCATCCCAAACTCAAGCTACGGTGTGCTACTTGAAAAAAAGATGCTTCCGATTCTTAAGGAAATTACAAAGAGTAAAGAGGAGTGGAGCAGCCGGGAGCTGGCATATGAGTTTGGAAAGAGGGTTGATGACGAGAATTCCATCCTGCGCCAGGCTGCGAAACATAATATTCCAGTTTACTGCCCGGGTATACTGGATGCTGCTTTCGGAACGAATCTTGTGATATTCTCGCAGGACCACAGATTCAAACTCAACTTGATTAAGGATGAGAAGGAGCTCAGCGATATCGTGTTTGACAGCAAGAGGAGAGGAGCCCTCATGATTGGAGGGGGAATTTCAAAGCATCACACAATCTGGTGGAATCAGTTCAAGGGGGGACTGGATTATGCGGTGTATATAACCACTGCCACTGCCTATGATGGAAGCTTGAGCGGAGCGAGGCTGAGAGAGGCTATTTCATGGGGCAAGGTGAAGGAGAAGGCGAAGCAGGTTACAATAGACGGCGATGCAACTGTTATTCTTCCATTAATGCTTGCTGCTTTGAGAAAACGGTGACGTATAAAAATTTGAATTTATCCTTACGAAAATTTGCCTAGCTGCCCTTGTAGATTTTAATGAAGGATGCCCAGGCAGCCCTCTCAAGATTGTCCTCCTCATCACCAAAGCAGAGCAGTAGCATATCCCCATCTTGGAAACTGAACTTTGAGCATATTTCAGCAAGAGCAGGGAGATAATCGCTCTGCACTTCATCACATGAATCAACAAAGTGGAATCTTCTCTTTTTGAAAGAGAGTAGAGTTATTCCACTTGCGCCCATCCTCACAGCCTCATCCCTCACATCAAGAACCCGAGCAGACTTGCTACATCTCAAAAGAATCCCAACACTTCTCTTATCTGATGTGAGAGGACTTGGAGGGAAGGTGTTCATACCTACAGCATACTTTCTAAGTTCTTTCAGAAGCCCGAAACCTTTCCTGGTTAGTTTGTACCCCATAGGAGTTGTATCGACAACTTCCTCTTTCTTAAGGAATTTCAGTAGGCTCCTTGTGCTCCATTCGCCTATGCCTAGCTCACTGCTGAGCCTACCCCTCCCTTTCCTATGTTCAAGCTTCGATATGGCCCTCAACGCATCAAGAGGCGAGAATGAAGGGTACGGACCGAATTTCTTCTTTTTCATCCCTTCAATCAGTCTTAGAGTTTTCATTGCCCTGCCTCGTTTTATTTAAAAGGTTGGATGAATTCACCAAGTTATAAAGAGCTGGATGAATTAAAGCTTTCGCTTTGGAGGTGAGATTGTGAGAAAATGGGTTCTGATGCTGCTCTTGCTCTCAAGTGTAGTCATCGCAGATAAGGCTGGTTTGGTAGTTCAGTTCGATAACTCGACTGTTATAAAGAAATGCATTGAATTTCAAAGTGGTGCTAGCGCATTTGATGTTCTTGAGAATTCTGGATTGCAGATAGCTACAAGGGATTTTGGACCAGGGCTTGGAATGGCACTATGCAAAATAGGGGATGTTGGATGCAGCGCAGATAACTGCTTCTGCCAGTCGGAATACTGGGGATTTTACTATTTGAGTGGAGGTAGTTGGGAGTACGCCCCAGTTGGGATAAGTGGGTATACTATTAGCAACGGCGACGTTCTTGGTTTCAGATGGGGGGCATACGGGGACAAGCCTGAGCTTCATTCATTTGGCGAGATATGCTCCTCTCCAACCCAGGGCGGAGGGGGGAGACCAGTCAGGCATTTCGTTATAACTATGAATGGAAACTGCAGCAAGGAGCCGTTTGTCATTAATGTGAAGGAGAAAGAGGAAGGAGGAGTCATCTGGGAGCCCACAGCCTTTTCTCTAGCCGGTGATCAGAATATAAAAGTTGAAAGCGGAGTGGGAATCAAGGTTCTTTTGCACGAGATTTATTTTGGCAGGGACGCAGGTTTTGAGAAAGTGGCATTTCTCTTTACAAATAAGGAAGGAAACACGAGTTTCATCCCTGAGAAAGCTGGGAAGTACAGACTGGAGTTTGAAAAGGGGGGGGACTTCCTAAGGGAGGAGAGGGAGATTGAAATCGATGTATGCAAAAGGGAGATGACGGTAACAAACAAATCAGTTGAGGAACCGAAGTCAGAGAAAAAAGAGGTTGAGTCGAATATCACGAGAGTTGACATAATCTCTCCGGAGACTGCGGTAGTTAACAGCACAGTTATTCTGAGAATGCTATCAGAAACAGGGGAGCCGCTTGCCAATGAGAGCATAATTGCTGAGTTTTCAGGGAGCATGAAGGGGCTTATAACAAATGAGAGCGGAGAGGTGGCATTCACCGCTGAGAAGGAAGGGGTCTACAGCTACAGCTCACCTAACCATACTCTGCTTGTATACAGAGTTACGAATGTTATCGAAGCAACCAAAGTTGTGTTGAAAAGCAAAACACCACTAGTTATGCAAAGAGACGAGACGCCTCCATCTGTAGGGATGGCAGTTGCGAACCCGCTCCAAAATGCTCTATCTGCTCTGGTTGGAGGGATAATTGTTCTAGCCTTGCTTTATATGCTCCAAAAGGCGAGAAAAATGCATTCTGGTAAATCATAAAATCAACAAATAGAAAGCGGTGATATATAAAATTTAGTTAACAGTTTGTTAACAAAATTATTTGGAGTAAATTATAATTCGTGCAAAGTTGTAATTATCTGATATATTCTATTTTTCATCCCTGCAACTCCCATTTAATTTATTAATGACCTAAAGCAGAATATACGTATGCTCAAAGAAGTTGAGAAAAGGGAGAAGGAAGACCTTTGGCCTAGGTTGAAAAAGGGGGACGAAGTACAGTGGTCTGAGGTTAGAAATGCCTTCCCCGAACCGTCAGAATGCTTCCCAAAATCTAAAATTCGCGTCTACTTCAATGATGCAAGCATCGGCATACCGTCAAAATTATCCAGCTTGGCTGCAAGAATGGAGTACACCAAGCTCTTCGTTAAACGAGTAGACCTAGATAAAAACTTTCAGGAGCAGCTTGAGCTTGTTGAAGAGACAAGAAAAAGGGTTGCAAAGCTTTTGGGAACAAAAGCGGAGAATATAATATTTGACAACAACACCACTGAGGTAATGAAGCTTGCTGCTGCAATGGTTTTGAAAAAAGGCGACCACCTTATAACTACAAGCGGCGAGTATGCCCCAAGCATGCGTGTCTTCTTTGATTCACTCTACAGACTCCCAAAAGTGAGTGAGATGCATGCAGAGCGAGATATCCAATTCGGGCAGTTGCATATCAGGGAGTTCACAGCCGTCCCGGAGAGGTTTGAGGATGTAGGTATAACCATGCAAAACTTTGCACTTTCGTCAGGTGCAGTACAGCACGGTCATCCCCAATTCATTCAGGTGATTGGTGGCGATAGGAGATATCACGATGTTAAAATGAAAGTTGTTAAGCTTGGCGAGAGCGATGAGGAGATAGTCTCCATTATAGAAAAAGCAATCACGCCTAAAACAAAGCTTATTGTTGTTAGTCATGTGCTGAGGCAGGATGGCAGCATAATGCCAGTTAGAGAGATAGCGGATATGGTGAGAGAGCATTCAAAGGAGGATAGGCCGCTTTATTTCCTTGTAGATGGCGCTCAGGCGCTCGGCAACCTGCATCCGAGGCAGCTTAGAGTTGAGAAAATTGGGTGCGACTTCTACACCGGTTGTTCGCATAAAACTGGTCTCTCCGAACCTGCAACAGGATTCCTATTTGTTAACGAGAGAAACAGGAAATTAATCCAGAACCTACTTGAACCGAACCTCTATTTCCCTCACTTCCCGCTTTTTGAACTTAAAGCATTCCAATTCCATCCGGATAATCAGCCGGTTGACATGTTCAAAGGTTATGATGGGAAGGTAGAACCTAGGACTGTCAATGACTGGGCGGGCTTA
The DNA here is from genome assembly GCA_963760615.1 of uncultured Microcaldota archaeon. Classification (GTDB taxonomy): domain Archaea; phylum Micrarchaeota; class Micrarchaeia; order Burarchaeales; family Fermentimicrarchaeaceae; genus Fermentimicrarchaeum. Next base: position 41,228 of record CAVXDX010000014.1, read on the forward strand.
GATGACAGAACTATGACAGAGTTCAAGAGGATATCAACCCCTGAAATAGCATCTTTCGACATATCGCTGCAAATTTTTGAGTTTATTGGATGGGATAATGCGCAGAAGAGGATAACAGATTTAAGAGAATACGCAGTTGATAAGTTAAGAGCCATACCGGGAGTAGTCCTGGAGGTTAGTGAGAAAGTGAAATACTCTCCGGCAATACTCTCATTCTCACTTGAGGGAAAGGATTCCGCAAAGGTTATTAAGGAGCTGAGCAAGAGAGGCATAGAGACAACTTATATACCGCAATGCGGTAGCATAAGGCTATCATTTTCAATCAGAAACAATGAATGGGATGTGGATAAGCTTGTTGAAGAGCTTAGGGAGATCAGCTCGGGAAAGCCAAAAACTCTGGAATGAGCTCGCAGAGCGTTCCAAAAGCCAAGTGTAAATTTTGTTAACAACCTGTCCACAAAATATAAAAATTAGTAAGTCCAATAAACAAGGAAGAGGTGAATGAATGAAAATTTCAGAGCTCAAACCAGGAACGGGTAACGCTACTATCGAGGTTGCAGAAGTCACTGCGATAGAGGAAGCGAGGGATGTTCTCACACGGTTCGGAAAGAAGACAAAGGTGGCCAATGCCACCATAAAGGATGATAGCGGCGAGATAACTCTCTCTCTTTGGGGGGATGACATAAGCAGAATAGCAATAGGGGACAAAATAAAGATAGAAAACGGCTGGGTTTCCGAGTTCAGGGGCAACCCACAGCTCTCTGCGGGCAAGTACGGCAAAATAACCAAAGTGGAGTAAGGAAGTATTAAATATCAAGCCGAATTAAGTAGTATCACAAAATACCTAGGTGAAAGTAGAATGTCAAAGAAGCCGATTTCAGCCGAAGTGATACATGCCTATGGATGGGTGCTGTGGCTAGTTATCATGGTGCTAGCCATCATGTACTATTTTGGTTTCTTCACACAATTCATAGAAAAATACCAGCCCTGCTCCCCCGAGACTGACGGATGGAGCATAACATACTACACCATATGCGCGAATACAACAATAGTGATGGATGGAGGCATTGCGGTGGGTAGAGGAGGCTCGCTTACTCTCAGGAATGTTACGCTTGTAATGAATGGGAAGAGCGATAACGATAGGTTGATAGAGGTGTTCCCGGGAGGGGAGCTGAGGGTGCTTGACAACGATGGCAACCCCGACACCACGGGGGACATGAGCATCATAGAGAACGGCACTAGTTCACCCAACTTCATTCTGTTTGCGCACATGGACGCGAAATTTGAGATGAGAAACTCCAAGATTTTGAATGCTGGCTCCAAGCTCTACGAAAGCACAAAGGGCCCGTATATAGAAGCCCAGGGTTCGACCATTGAGGGCAACATAATCAGCGGGAACATTTACGGATTGGTCATAGACGCAGAAGGGGTTATTGTCAGGAATAATTCCATATCCGGCAGCGTGTATGGGATTTATGTGGGCAATCTGACGCGCAGTCTGCTCATTGAGAAGAATCTAATTTCTAACAACAACGTTGGGATATATCTCTCCGCAGCCTCCACGGGCACTCAGATAACTGGGAATAATATCCACAACAACCACGAGGCTGGCATTCTTATGTCTGGCTCTTCAGGCAACTCAGTCAAAGATAACATAAACTCAGACAACAACCGCGGGATATACCTCAACTACTCGAATTCCAATTCAGTGAAGGGGGAAACTTTAACCGACAGCAATGACGGAATTTTTGTGCAATTCTCCTCGAACAATACCATAGAGTCGAGCAACCTCAGCTCGGATTCAGTTTCCTGCATATCGCTTGTGTCATCGGAGAGCAACAAGGTAAGCGAGAATACAATATCCAACTGCACGGATGGGGTCAGGCTGGATTCATCAAATAGCAATGACATCCTTGACAACCACCTTGCCGGTAATAAGAATGCAGTCGTCATGCTCTACGCAAGTTTGAATGAAATGGACGGAAACAGTGTGGAACAGAACCTCCAGAGCGTTCTGCTTCAGGATTCGCAGAACAACAATCTTTCGAGCAACACGCTGGCTGGGAACAGCATGGGCATAAGGCTGGTAAATTCCACCTCGAACAATCTGCTTTCGAATACCATAATGAACGGCAGCTACGGCATATGGCTTTACTCGTCGCACCTGAACTTGCTGATGCAGAACAATGTAGATGGGAGTTCGCAGGCGATATTCTTCCACTTCTCATACCGGAACAACGCCACGGATAACAGTTTGAACAATAATACAATCGGCATAACTGTGAGCTCATCATCCGCCAATGTGATATCGGGCAATGCCATTCGGAATAACGACCAGTACGGAGTGGATATGTACAACTCAACTTCAAATAAAATTTGGAGCAATGACGTATCCTCCAATGGGGCCGAGGGGGTGCACGTGAGCTCTTCTGGTTCCAATGAATTCAAGCAGAATACCATCAGCGGCAACGGCAGGGATGGAATGTACTTCGAAACCTCCAATGATGTGGTTACTGGAAACACTGTGAGCGGCCATGTTCAGTACGGCGTTTACTGCTACAACTCTTATCCCACCTTTTCGTTAAACACCATATCGAATAACGGAAACGACTGCGACGGTTGCGAGGGATGCAGCAGTTAGTTCACCACGGCACTTTCTTGAGGCCAAGCCTGTTTGCGAGAATGTTGGTTGCTACGTGTAGAAGGTAGGTAAGCACGACCAGGAAAACCACCGAATCAAGGGAGAGGAAACCTGCTGGCACGTATGGAAGCGAGAGGAGCAGGGCGAAAAGCAGGAATGAGAGCTGGTCGAGAATAAGCGAAGGCTGGCCCCTCTTTATCCCTATCCTCCTTTTCAGGAAGCTTCCAGCCAGGTCGCCGAACATTGTGCCAAGTGAGAGCACAAAACCCAATAGCAGGAAATTCAGATCTATGCAGAGCGATGCAGGCAGCAGGGCAGAGGAGCACAGCAGCGATTCAGCCAGCCCGGTGAGGCTTCCGAAGCACAGCCCTGCAAACAAGCCCTTCCAAGTTTTTCCATCACCGAGTACCCTTTGCCCGTCTATGAATTTTCTTCTGAAATCCATGGGCATTCCGCCCCCGAAAAGGACAGGAGTCGCATTGGCGATGTAGGCGGGAAGTATGAAAAGCAACAAGCTGAGCAGGTTCATCCTATACCACAATATTTATAAGGTTAGAAAAGTATTTATTGGAGTATGAAAGCGGATAAACTAATCATAACAACGCTGCTTGTTGCAATTGGAGCCTTGATGGTTGTCGGAACCATAGTTGCGGTATACTCAATCTACTACCTTGCCACCCCGAAGGAATGCGTTGGAGTCATTGAAGTGAACGGGGAGATAAGCACGCAGAGCTCCAGCGGGGGGCTGTTCGGCTCTCCCACCATTGGCTCGGATGATATTGTGAATCAGATACAGAACGCGGAGAACAGGGATGATGTGAAGGCGGTAGTTTTTGAGGTAAACTCCCCCGGAGGCTCTGTAGTTGCGAGCAGGGAGATATACGAAGCAGTGAAAGATATGAAGAAGCCCAAGGTTGCCTATTTCAGGGAGGTTGCAGCATCTGGGGCTTACTATATATCAGCACCTTCGGATTACATTGTTTCGGAGCCTGACGCCCTTACTGGTAGCATAGGAGTGGTTGCAACCTTTGAGGACATGAGCGGGCTGTTCAACAAGCTCGGCCTGAACTACACGATATTCAAATCCGGCGAGCTTAAGGATATGGGCACAGACACAAGGCCCCCCACGGAGAAGGAGAAGCAGATTATGCAGAATATGATAAACGAGATTTTCAGCGAGTTCAGAAGCGTTGTTGAGGAGGGAAGGAGGGGCAAGCTGAACGAACAGAAGTTTAATGAAATTCTTGATGCCAGGGTGCTTACTGGGAGGCAGGCAAAGGATGTTGGGCTTGTGGATGAGGTTGGCAACAGGAAAAGGGCGCTCGAAGTTGCCGCAAACCTTGCCAACATGTCATTCAAGAATGCGCCGAATACGTGCGAGATGAGCAACCCCAACCCATTTGCTGGTGTCCTTTCCGGCATAGGGCAGGGAATCACCTACACTGCGAGAGAGCTTCTGAGCTTTAGCACCCCTAGTGGAGTCAGAGTAAGCTATACCTGATTATCTACTCATATCTTAGAGCGTCCACTGGCAATAGCCTTGCTGCCCTCCTTGCCGGGAAGAAGCCTGCAATGATTCCGACAACCATGGAGAAAAACAGCCCAAAGGTTGCAAGCTCTGGTGATATGTCTGTTGGCACACCAAAGTAGTTGAGCACAAGTGTTGCAAGCGCTGCAAGCACAAGCCCAAAAGCGCCTCCCACCATACCTATGATGCCTGCCTCCAAGAGAAACATCTCCAGCACAATATTATCTGTGGCCCCTACCGCCTTTAGGATGCCTATCTCCCTTGTCCTCTCCATTATGGACATGAACATTGTGTTGGCAATTCCTATCCCCCCAACCAGAAGCGCTATACCTGATATACCTGCCAGGAATAGGCTCAGTGTTCCGGTTATGGTGTTTACTGTCTGCGCGACAGATGCCGGAGTTTGCACTGTAAAATCTTCACTGCCTTCCTTCACGTGATGCAGCTGCCTGAGCTTCGCACTTATCTGGCTACCGATTATTTCTGGGTCATATCCATTTGCAACTTCCACAAGAATCTCATCCGCCTGGTTTGGAAGCTTCTGACCCGCATACACTTCCTTGGCATCTTCAAGAGGCATAACCATAACGCTGCCGGTAGCTGATGCCAATCCGCCCCCTTTCTTGAATATCCCTATGACCTTAAAACTCATGCCCCGTATCTGCACTACCTGGTTGACGGTGATGTTGTTCTTGAACACGCCGTTGGCTATTGTATCACCTATTACTATAACACGCCTCTCACCACTTTTGTATAACCTTCCCTTGCCAACCTCGTAGTATGAGACATTTTTCATAGCTTCCGCATCAATTCCAACCACTAGAACTCTAGCCGTCTCATTCTTGAACTGAATTACAGCCCTATCCTGAAGCGACGGGAACACTTTCTCAACTCCAGGAATCGCTCTTAAAGCATTTGCATCATTCGTAGTTAGCGTTGCCGAGACAGCTGAGAGGGTCGGACCCAGGGTCATCTGCTTAGGACTGCCGGGAGCTATCTGCACCCAGTTCCCGCCAAGTGCGCCAAGCTGGTTCATTATGAAGTCGTTGACCCCCTGCGCTACAGATATGAGTATTACTATGGCGGCTATGCCTATCACTATGCCCAGTATTGTCAGGTAGCTCCTCAGCTTCCTGTTGAAGAGGTTTTCTACCGCGTAATTCAGGAGGTCAAGGTGATTCATCTACCTACCCCTCTTCTTGAAGTATCTCGTGTATACGACATACACAACTGCGCAAATTACGATTAGTACCAGGATTATTGAGGTTAGGCTCATTTCGGCAGGCTTTTGGGTGAGATTCACTATACCCTGCGATACAACCTCTATAGGCACATCCTGAGTTACAGTGTGCTCTGTGTTGTATGCATCTCTGAATGTCATTGTCACGTGAATGGGGTAGACTCCTGGCTTCAAGTTGTTATTAGAGTATATTGTATAGTCAACCGAGCTGTAATCGTCAAGATTCAGGCTGCCTATGTAGTTTTGGGAGGAGCTCAGAATCTCAAAGCTTTCGCTTGAGGCATTCACGCTTAGTGCTCTTATATTTATATTACCTGTATTTGAGAACTGCAGGGAGATCGTATACGCCCCTCCGGCTGCAACTGGCGATGGAGTGGTGCTTGGCGTTATGGATATCTGCGGCACGTCTCCCACTTCAATGCCAACCTGTTTCTGAATCGGGGTCTGAGTCTCACCGTTATTGTCAAGGTAGTTTATTGTTATGGTTACCGGATAGTAGCCCGCAGCTGTGGTTCCGCCCACCCCAATCTCGAACTCCATCTGCTCTTTGGAGTTAGGCGCGATGGAGTCAAAGTATCTTTCAGAAGAGCCAAGGGAGGTGAAAGAGGATGAAGCTGATGAGACGCTTATTTTTGCAGACTGGGCATTGCTGTTTCCGATGTTGGTGATGTTAACTAGGAATCTGGTCTTGTCCCCAGGTGACACGGGCCTTTTCTCTGCCTGCGCATCGACTATAAAGTCGACAGAGCTTTTAACCACGTTAACCGGGGTTATTGTTATGGTCATCTGCTGCAGCGAACCAAGCGGATCCTGGTATGTCACTGTAAGAGGGATGGATTGCACCCCTGATTGAAGTGAAGCACTTGCAACGATAGGGATTTCGAAAGAGGTAGTCTGCCCGCTTGCCAAATCCCCAACATTGAGTTGGGATAGACCGTCGAAGAAGAATGACGTGGAGTTTATAGTCAGGGATATCTTTGATATGCTACCTCCCTCATTTTTTAGCTGCACATCCACAGTGAATTTGTCGCCCGGCGTTATGGGTTTGATGGGGATGAAAGAGAAGTTGAATGTGGGTGGGTTGGTGACGCTTATGGGTATTGAAAATGTCTTTGTATACGTATCGCTGCCCTCTGTCCAGAAAGCGTCCAGCCTCAGGTTGTATATGCCTGGCGACACGTCGTATTTTATTGTAAACGGAACTGAGATCACAGTTGAGCCGAGGGAACCAATGTCGCCCAGTTGTATCCTGTTTGAAGTGAAAGTGAACTGCTCCCCACCTTGGTATATCACAGCACCGCTGACTGTTGAGGTGCCTGGGTTGGACACAGTTATGGATACAGAGCCCGTGACACCGGGCTTGAGCGTGCTCGGCAGAACGGAGTATGAGGTTATCTGAACACTTGCCGATGCAACCGCAACCAGTGCAAGCAGCACTGCAAACAAAGCTTCTTTTCTCATTTCACCACCTCAGTTTTTTCTATAAGTCCATCCTTTATGTGAACTATTCTTTTTGCATGTCTCGCTATGTTAATATCGTGCGTGACTATTATTATCGTATAACCTTTTTTATTAAGCTTCATGAGAAGGTTGATTATCTCTTCTCCGGATTTTGAATCCAGATTGCCTGTAGGCTCGTCCGCAAAGATTATGCGAGGGTCGTTTGCCAATGCGCGTGCTATTGCAGCCCTCTGCCTCTCACCACCACTGAGCTCTGAAGGTTTGTGCTCAGCCCTCTCACCCAGTCCAACCAGATCAAGAAGCTCGCATGCCCTCTCTCTTCTCTCTTCAGCAGAGAAGCCGTTGAAAATCATCGGGAGCTCCACGTTCTGCACTGCTGAGAGGGTTGGGATGAGGAAGAAGAACTGGAACACGAAGCCTATCTTCTTACCTCTTATCTCAGCAAGCTCAGTATCATTCATTGTTGAAGTGTCAATGCCGTCTATGTACAGCTTGCCGCTGGTTGGCTTGTCAAGACATCCCATTATCTGGATCAGTGTGCTCTTCCCACTTCCAGAGGGGCCCATTATAGACAGGGAGTCGCCTCTTTTGACTGTGAGGTCTATGCCTTTTAGAACATCCAGCTCGTAATTTCCCATAAGGTACTTTTTCTGGAGGTTTTCAACCTTTATCACATCATCCATGTTACTCCCTCTGCGAGAAGAGGAAAGCACCAGTGAATATGCACGCTGTGCAGAAGCATATAAGTACTCCCAAGTCCGCCCAAAGCGGCATTCCTGGGGTATTTGTGAGACTTTCCCTCAGCCCGTCAACTCCATATGTTAATGGATCCAGATAAATTATAAACTGCCATGTTCCGAGGTTATTGAGCGGAACCAAAGCACCTGAGAGGAGCAGAATCGGCATCATGAGGAAGTTATTTATGAGCTGGAAGCCGTGCATATCCTCCATTTTTGATGCTATTGCTATGCCCAATGAAACAAACGAAGCGGAAATGAGGAACATGAAAAGCAATGCAAGTGGAAGACCATAGAAGTTCAGTTGCACCCCCATGAGTAACGATATGCCGAGCAAGAGGATTGCTTGTACAGTTGCGGTGGTCACTCCTCCCAGTGTTATACCCAGCATTATTGAAACTCTCGAGATTGGCGCAATCATTATTTCCTTAAGGAAGCCGAATTCCCGGTCCATGAGCACTCTTATGCCGGCGAATATTGAAGAGAACAGCAACACCATGCCTATCATGCCCGGTGCGAGCACATTCATGTAATTGCCTCCTCGATTCATTGTCTGGTAGGCAGCACTGAAACCGCTCCCCAGTATGGCAAGGAAGAAAAATGGCATAGCAAGAGTGCCTATTACTCTGCTCTTGGCTCTGAAGAACCTTATCACTTCCCTCTTCCAGAGGATGTAAATTCCGCTCAGTTGTTTGTTCATATGATCTACCTATTCCTGCTCCTTACTGCAGCTCTAAATCTGTCAAATGCACCGGCTTTGTCTTCCCTTATGCTTTTTCCAGTGAGTTGTATGAACACATCCTCGAGAGTCGGGTGATGCAAAGAAATTGAGTGAATTGTTATGCTGTGTTTCTGCGCGATGTCAAATATTGTCGGGATGATGTGCTCGGCATCATCCGCAGTTATGCTAATGCCCCCATCTGCACTCTTTATTTTCTTTATGCCCTTCATTTTCTTGAGATGCGGCAACAAGCCGGAGTCCGCCTCAAGCAAAATGATATCACCGCCAAGGGAGTGCTTGAGCTTTTCCGGAGTGTCCATGGCTATTATTTTGCTGTGATCCATAATTGCGATCCTGTCGCAGAGGTAATCAGCCTCCTCCAGGTAATGCGTCGTAAGCACCATCGTAACCTTCTCCTCCTTATTCATCTTCTGGACATGATCCCATATGTTCCTCCTGGTCTGCGGGTCCAGGCCAATTGTGGGCTCATCCAGGAATAGTATTTTGGGGTGGTGTATCAAGCCCCTTGCAATCTCAAGCCTTCTCTTCATGCCTCCCGAGAATTTCTTAACTTGTTCCTTGCTTTTTTCAGTCAGTTCGACAAGTTCCAGCACTTCACGTATTCTCTCTTTTCTCTGGTCAGCGGGCATGCCATATAGCATTGCATGAAAATCTAGGTTTTCGTATCCAGTGAGTTCCTCATCAAGGCTAGGATCCTGGAAAACCATACCTATGGAATTTCTCACTTCGTCCTGCTGGGTATCCACGTCATAGCCATTGATTTTTGCAGTTCCCGAAGTGGGTTTGAGTATCGTCGCGAGCATGGAGAGAGTTGTTGTTTTACCAGCACCGTTAGGGCCAAGAAGTCCAAATAGCTCTCCCTCTTTAATCTGCAGGTCTACGGAATCAACTGCCGTAAAGCCGTTAAACTTTCTAGTTAGTTTGTTTGTTTCAATCACATTTCCCATTCTATCACTATTGCAAGAGTTTTTCAAAGATGCTGCATATCTTGAGAAAAGTCTCTTTCCTTCTCTTCTCAGGAAGCTTGAGGAATTTCTCCCTAAGATTGTTGAACCTTTCAAATTGTTCACTCAGCTCCTTTATTTCAGTATCATCAAAATTGTGTATTATCTTGGTCACGAGCGGCAGGAATATTGCGCCCATGTCGCCCCTCTTCATCACCCTCTCCCTGCCCTCTATGAGATGTTTCCTTCCTTGGTTAGTAATCATGTAAGTTATCTCTCTTCTCCCCTCACTTTCTGAGAGTTCCGCCTTAATCAGCCCCTCCCTCTCCATTTTCCTCAGCAGGGGGTATATCGCCCCCGGGCTGGGCTTCCAGTTGCTACTGGTGAGATCGGCTATTCTCTCGGTTATCATTTTGCCGGAAACGGGTTTTTCCGCCTCGCACAGTATGAAAAGCTTCAGCAGGCCTTTCGCAAATATTTTCATATCGGATGTGATATATAACTGAAAAGATATATAAGGCTTTCGTTGATGGCCTCTAGTCAGTGAGATGGCTGAAAGAGAGTCAAGAAAAGTTGCCAAGATAGGATAATTTAATATAGATGAATTCTTAAAAATAGGTAGTATGGCAAAGAAGACTTGCAAAGAGGCATCCCTGAAAGACAGGATAGGACTGTTTTTTAGCAATTATAAGAAACTTCACCAAGCTGCAGTGACTCATTGCGATGAAGGAGTTGGGCGTACCGCAGTAGATATTATCGCTGGCAGCAAGATGCTCTCTGAATGGGACAAGAGCCATTATTTTGGTGATACGGCTATATTCACTCCCAACCTCTCGGTTGCAGAGAACGCCTGGGAGAGGATAGAAAGGGGTGCAGTACCTGAGAGCGAGAAGCTTGACAAGGCAAAGCTCGTTGCCAGCTTCTCAGCCCATGAGCCGGTTGCCATAGACGCTCTGGATTACATAGAGAGAAGCGAGATTGATGAGAGGGACAAGATCAAGAGTGCCGACTACATAGGGATGCACACAAAACACCTCTCTGTTGCCAAGAGGACGCTGAATTTCATAGTAAGAAGCCAGCTGAAAAATGAGGAGAAGATATCTCACATACGGGAAATCGCCGGCCGCTCAAAGCACAGCTCTATAAAGAAGAAGGCAAAGGAATGGCTGGAGAGCTACAGGATAATAAAAGTCTAGTCGGAGAAGGAGACTTTCTCTTTAGTTCTTCCCCTTGCAAACCTCTTGCTTCCTCCTCCTGCTCCTCCAAACTTGGAGTATAACTGCGAGAGAAGCTTGCTTGAATCCATCTCAGAACCTTCAAAGGTTGCCGCAACAACGTCATTGTTCTGGTTTGCCAGTACTGCGGTTACATCTTTCTCAGAGATGCACAGGGCAATCTTTTCCAGCAGTTTGGCATCAACGTTGAGAATCTTCCTCAGAACCTTGCCTTTCGCCTCCTGCAGAAGCTTCTCAGCCTCCAATTCAGCTACCCGCTCCTCCAGCTCCCCAAGCTTCTTGCCCCTCTCCTTCCACTCTGCGAAGAAGCGCTCTTCAGTTACGGCAAGCTGCTCTGGAGAGACCTTGAGCTTTTCAGAAGCCTCTCTCAGCACCTCATCCTCCTTCTGGATGTAGCCCAAGGCTGCCTCCCCCGCAACAAACTCTATCCTGCTCACCCCGTCCTGAATCCTTTCCTCCCTTATTATCTTTATCATGCCCACCCTTCCGGTGCTTGGCAGATGAAGTCCTCCGCACGCCTCAGCATCAACCCCTCCCTCTATCTCGACTACCCTCACCAGCCTGCCCGGAGAGGAGCCTCCCTGGTATATTGTGAACCCGTATTTCTTCTCAGCCTCACCTCTATCCATATTTGTTATTCTTATCTTCCTGTCTTCCAGAACAATTTTGTTTGCAACGAGCTCTATCTGCCTTATCTGCTCAGGGGAGAGCTTCTCGTAGTGTGTTATGTCAAGATGCGCCCTATCCTTTTCCTTCCTCGCCCCGGCCTGCCAGACATGGTTGCCGAGAACCTTCCTGCAGGCATAGTTCAGTATGTGGGTTGCGCTGTGGTGCCTCATTAGGGCTTTCCTGCGCTCCCCATCCACATGAATGTAGACTCTCTGTCCCTCGGTGAAATCGAGCTTCTCAACTCTATGGAATGCCACTCCCGCAACCTTCTGCACATCAAGGACTTTGATTCCGTTGATTGTCCCGAGGTCCGCAACCTGTCCCCCTCCCTCAGGGTAGAATATTGTTGCATCCAGGACAACTGCTCCATTCCTCACTGCAATGACCGTGGAGTCAAGCTCCAACTTTTCCGCATCCTCATAGTAAACCGCTCTTGTCTCAGGAAGTCCGGTTGCATCGAAAGGAGACTTCTCCTCCTTCACTGTGATGTGGTTCTTGGTGAGCGCATCATAGAAGTCTGCCGGAATCTGTATGCCCACCTTCTCCTCCTTGGCAACCTTCTGTATGAGCTCCGGGGTTATCCCCTGGGACTCGTAGAGCTTTGCAAGCTCCTCTGATGAGAATTTTTTGCCCTCGCCGAGGATGTTCGCAACAATCCTCCTGGATATCTTTATGGTTGAGTCATACCTCTTCTCCTCAAAATCTATTATCCTCTGCATCTGGGGGAGGTTCTCAAGCAGCTCGGGAAAGAGCGGTTTAAGCTCCCGGCAATTCAGCTCTATTATGTCGTTTATATGGAAGGGGAATCCGAACTGCTCTATGAAGCTCAGGGCTCTTCTCAGCACAACCCTGAGGTTGTAGCCCCCTCCCGTATTGCTTGGCAGGGCTCCGTCATTTATTGCATATGCCAGTGTCCTGGCGTGGTCGCATATTGCGTATACTGCCTCAACAGGCGCAATTTTTGACTCCAGCTCCTCAACGGTGATGCCGAGTGTTTTTGCAATCCCTTTTCTTACATTCCTTATATCCCCTGAAACATCCATGTCGAGAGAACCGCTTATCTTGGCATACCTGTTGAACAGCCCGGCATCAAACTCGAGAGAAGCTTCCTTCCTCATTTTCTCAAGTACGGGGCCGAAGACTGCATCATAGCTTGTTGGCGTGCCCTGGGTTAGCCAGGTGAATCTCTCCAACCCAGCTCCCATGTCGATGACTTTCTCATCCATCTCCCTGTAGTTGTCCATTTCTCCAAGAAACTGGGTGAAAACTGCGTTGCCAAGCTCTAAACCCTTAACATAGTATTCAAGTGAGGAGCCGAACGCCCCGTAGCCAATCCAAGCATCCTCAACGAAGACTATCTCCTCCTTTTGAATTCCAAAAACCCTGTTCACCAACTCAAAATCCAAATCAATGCATCTATCCTTCCAGTAGCCCTTCTCATTCGCAAGCGCATGCTGACCCACCATGACGAAGGAGCTGTAGTGCCTCCCAGTAACTCCTATGTTAGGTATGTCTGAGAATCGCATGCACACCTGGGGTATTATCAGCGGGTTTGCAGGCAACTCGAAAGCCACCTGGCCCTTCTCAATCCTCTGGAAGTCGATTATGGATGCAACGGTGAAGAAAAGATCAGGTCTCCAGCGCGAGACAACAGGGTATCTCCTCACAGATGTGTGGCCTTTTGAAACGAAGAAGTTGTCAATCTCCTTCCATGCTTCTGCATAGCTGAATCGCTTGCTTGTAGGTGGGCTGCCTATAAAACCATAGCTTGTGCATGTCGCATCCGGGCACGTGTCGCCAGCACCGATAGACCAGAAGAACTTCCCGCATTTTTTGCACTGCTTCCTTGTGTAGCCCTCCCTCTCAAAAAGCTCGACCGTCCAGTACTTGTCATGGTCTTTCTGGAATTTCTGTATGAGCTCCTTCTTTCCCATGTTGACCAGATGAATTTTATAAACAGTATATTAAAGCCTTTTTGGTATCAGCATTCCCTCTGGTATTGAATGTAGGAGTAGACGACAGAATAAACTGCTATCAGAATGGCAGGAACAGCTATGATGAGCACTGCATAGGATGGGAAGAATATTCCAAGAAGCGCGACAACTCCGCTGGCTTTAAGCAGCTTCCCGCAGATTTTGTTAGTCTTATTCCACACTCTTTCGCTGCTCATGGTCCAGGGTGTCTGTATACCAATGAACCAGTTTCTCTTTGCATTCTCGGTAAGGACTCCGGAGTAGTATAGCAGCACGGCAAAGGCTGGTGCAAGAAGCTGCATTAGGTTGAATTTCACACCCGTATTCCATAGTATTGTGAGGAGGTAGAGGTAGAAAAAGAACAAAGCTACGATTATTGAGAATGCGCCATAGTATTTCCTGAACTTCTCAATGTTTGCCTTGAGAGGGTCTACTCGAGGTATGAGCACAATAAAGATGAGCAGTATTACGAGGATAATCGGCATTACAAACAGGCCCCAGAGCTTGGGGATGTAACTGTCAACCTCGCCTGCCACATTCCAGTGCGAGGCCATGCTCTCAGGCATCTGCGGGTAGAGGTAGACAGCTACTGCGAAAGATAGTATGATTACGGCAAGGATTAATGCCTCGCTTGTCCTCATAAGTTACTATTCTCTTAGGATGTTTAAAAATATATGCCAACCGGGTATAGGATTTATTAAACTGTTTCGCTCCTAAAAGTAAGGAGGGCCCGTAGTCGAGTGGTAAGACGTCAGTCTCACACACTGAAGATCCCCGGTTCGATCCCGGGCGGGCCCACTCTTCTTTGAGCAAACATTTTAAATGTTCAATTGAATAATAAACAAGCCGAGCTCCGATCGTCTAGTCCGGTTAAGGATTCAGGCCTCTCGAGCCTGCGACCCGGGTTCAAATCCCGGTCGGAGCACTGAGCCATAGGCTCAACTCCCCACCTTCCCAAGCAACTTTTCTTGTTCCCGTCTCTGGTTCTGAGTGGCAACGTTTAAATAGACTGCGTCGGTGAACGTAGACGGACCTAGGTTAGAACAAGCAAGTTCACTTCTTAAACCCATCCTCTTCTGCATCGCGTACATTTTGTTGGGTGACCAACTCTCTTATGCTGTACGTGACCACATCGACATCTACTTGTACTCAAATATCTTGGCAGGTAAGTTACTTTATCAATAACGCGCCCAGCCTTCCCGACACCGTACTCTAGGGTTTTTTTCCCTAATTCGCCACCAATCTTTTCGCCCCCCTTTTTACCAATGAACCCGCCGATCTTTTGAGCACGAGGAAGAAGATAGGGTTGATGTGACGCTATAACCATAGTTTCAGCAGTCCTTTTCCCTGTTTCTTCACCTACCTTGCCACCAATTAATTCTCCGCCTTGCTGTCCTACAACTCTACCTATCTTGCGACCAGATTTCTCAAAATTACCCATTTCGCCCATAATATCATCTCTAACACTACAATATTTCGTAATAAATGGATTTACCTATGCCATCCAAATATTGTTCTGATAATATCTTGCCCCAGCTTCTCCCGGCCAGTTTCTGCTTTCCTAGTTTCAAGTTGGTATCTGGCCTGCGTTTTTTGTATTTCTGCTTCGTGCTTCTTAGCAACTCTTTTTGTCTTCTCTTCTTCTATTTTCATTCGCGCCTTAGCTCCTTGTTTACTAATTCTCTCTAATGAATCGAAACCATATTTACCAAGATCGTAAGAGCGTATGAACATGAATAGACCAAAGAGGAGGTAGATTATCTGAAGAAAAATATTGTTGGTATTAGACAATAACCAAAGGCAACCTAGTCCTGCCAATGCTAATCCTGCGGATGGACTTAGATATAACACATTTTTTATTAGTGAATCCATCATATCATCTTGGGAATCACAATTGACTGGCCGGTTTGAATTCAGTATCATGTTCATCTATTGGTTTGTCTATAAAAATCCGTTTATAGCATTTGTTCTCTTCAATTCTTTTATTTCCCGTCTTTTGTTCTTCTTCAGAGAGTATATCTTTCAAATGCTCTTTAGCTTTCATAGAGTGATACTTTACTAGATTTTGAAATTTTTCTGTAGTTTCCCTAAGAAGGTAATAAGCTTTTTTGTGTTTATCCGGATCTTTATTAGATAGGCTGAGGATATTATCGAGTTTTGGTTTGATTGACTCTAGCTTTTTATCAGCGTATTCTAAGGCTTCAACGTGGTAGTGAACCCATTCAATTCCTTTCCTTTTTATCTTTCCATTTTTACTATTCCTACTTTCAGAATCGCTCCCAGTCATGACACCACCTATTCTTCAATATCCTCAGTTCCGAGGCTAAATAAGTATGCTTCAAAATTTTCAACAATTTGTGGGTTATCGGAATTTGCCAATTCCCACATGGCCTTTCCGTATTTGTCAAATTCTTTCACAAAAAACTCATCTCTGTCAGTATACTTAAACAAGGTCAAAGATTTTCCTAGAGATTTGCTCATAAAACGAGTAGCTTCGTCAGTTTTAAAAAATAGAGCTTTTGTGCCATCTTTATATTTGTAACCAAATCTGTCTATGAATTTATGCTCTAGTAAAACCTTACCGATCTTTTTTACAAATGAGATATTTGTATAATCTGGGCAATAGATACAAAAAACATGTTCATTTCCTTCGATATCTGAACCACGAGCCTTGAATGAATCGGTAAGCTTCATTTCTTTAGCCATCCTGGCAACCTCTCTGAAAGTTTCTATGAATACCTCATCCGAGACAAAAATCAACCACTTCCCATTTTTTTCGTCGGACGTATTTTTGCATTCTGGGTGATTAGAGAGGGAAACATAGTTCCATTCAGGATGCGGTGGAATAAAAGAATCTATGTTGGTATCCTCCTGGATAACTGAATCGGACTCCCATATTGGCTTAATTTTTCGCATCATAATAACCTCATAGGATCATACATTCTCCATATTTTGGAATCTCACACTTTGTCCCAAACTCTTCAAACTTAGAAGGATTTTCAGTATGTATCGGTACGAATCTCTTTGCATTGATAGTAGTAGCTATCTTGAGCAAGTCCTGTTGCGGAGCATGTCCAGAAGCATGGATTTGATGTCTAGACAGGCCAAATAGGTCAAGCCAGTTCGTACAGCGTTTCTCATCGAATTTTGTTTCTTCATTGAAAGCCTCGCTCATAGAATGGATATAGACGCTTCCTGCATTAGGACGCATATCCGCCATATCAAGCATATCAAAGTAGCCCAAACAAGCTATAATCTCCTCCTGATGATTATGCATGTACTCTGCACGAACTGTATTAGAGCAATTCAATAGCGGCTTTTTCCACCGCTCGGTATAGTCCGATTCATCATATGTGCCAGAAGCGCATTTTTCTTGATATAGAAGTATGTTATCATCGGACTTAATTTCAGGCAAAGCCGGAATCACGGACTTAAGAGACTGAATGTAATGCGCGGTGCGGAAGGGAATCAGAAGCTTTCTGTTGGTTGACTTGGCGATTTCATAAAAAGTAAGAAAACGCGTAGTATCTTTCCAAGAGAAGTCTGCAAAAACCATATTTTCAGATTCATCAATTATCTTTGTTGAGTTTGCCTTAACGTAAGGTTCTCCATGAGTTTCGGTAGACATTATTCGCGTTCCCTCGCATAAAAAGAGTTCGGGCTTCACTATGGCTGCGTGTTCCGCGAACTCTTGTGTCAGATGCCCTTGGACTCCGTGCATTCTCAGATCACCCGAATAAGCAATGGTACCTTCAGAATAATAAATGAGGAAAGCACATGCACCTGGTACAGAATGGTCAACTGGAAAAGGCTCTATCTCAATTGGGCCGATTTTGAATTTTTTGTCGACTCCCTCAATTTTTCTATTAATCGGGGGATTTTTGTAATCCTTTCGCATGAGTGGTCTGAGCTTAAAATTAGTTATCTCATTTTCAAGCTCACGCTGTCCGACTTCTTGCACTACCTCCATAACCTTTTTTGTAGTTGGCGTGCAGTAAATAGTTATGTCATTGTCAAGGAATGCAATGTACGCTGCATGGTCGAAATGAGCATGAGAAAGCAAGACTGCATCAACGGCTACCTCTTTGTGCACCTTTGCACCTGCAAACTCTAGCAAGTCGGGTCTGTAAACGCCCGCGATGTCAGGGAGCAAGCCGGTCTTCCAGAAAGTTTCAATTCCCCGCGAAGATGTCGGTTTGAGGTATTCCTCGAAGTATTTCCCCCATGTCCCAAAGCTCTTTCCGAAGTCAAGGAAGATTTTTGTATCCTGGTCTTCTAGCAGAATCTTGTTGCCACCGATCTCATTTACACCACCATAAAAAGTTAGAGAAGACATATGCTCACTTTAGGTATACATAACGTTCTAAATCCCTGATATATACTGTTTTATCATCTGTTGTATTTTTTGCAGTCTCAAATTTTTCTATAAATTCTTGAGTCTTAGCATCCAATTCGTCTGCATAAGCTATTGCTGCAGCTTCTGGGAATCTCGGCGTAATTGGTGCGCCATTTTCGAGTTTATTATGGTGACTTAATACCAAATGTACTAGCTTCAACGCCTTTTCCTTAGGCGTTTTCAGCTCATCAGTCGCTTTAGCGACAATTTGTGCTCCAAGCACGACGTGCCCGATTAAAGAGCCTTCTGTAGTAAAATCAAAGGCTACATCACCAGTTATCTCTTCTGTTTTTCCTATGTCTTGAAGGAGGGCTCCGCAAACTAGACAGTCACTATTCAACTCAGAATGCATTTTTTGCAAAACCAGCAATATCTCGGCCATGCTGATTGAATGTTCAAGTAGACCTCCGACAAAAGCGTGGTGACGCCCTACAGCCCCTGGGCACCTACAGAATCTCTGAACTGTCTTTTCCGAAAATACATGTTTCAAAACCTTTTTTATATCTGGATCTTCGATACCATCGATTAATTCTTGGAGCCTACTTTCCATTTTCTTTATATCCTTCTTCGTATACGGGACGAAGTGCTCTAGGTCGCATGTTCCAGGCTCTAAGACTTTAACTGTCTGCTGGGGTGGATTAACCGTAAATTCTATCATGCCATTAAATTCGTTTGCAGTGGCTTCAACATAAACGATACTACCAACTGGAATCAATCGGTGTAAAGCCTCAACATCAGACTTGTTGCTAGAGCCAAAAAATTTTAGCATTATTGTACCAGTCCTATCCTGCAATTTCATTGTGAACATATGACCCTTTTGATAAGCCTTAACCGGCTCCTTGTCTACAACCGCGAATAGATCTTTTACAATTTCTGCCCGTTTTATATCTCTTATGAACTTATTTTTTTGAAGTTTTTCCATGCTCTCCCTCCCCCCCAAGAATTGGGTTTTTAGTCTTTATATAGATGGCCCATCGATTGTCCATGTTAAACAGGACTGCCCCACCTTACAATATAGGTATACCTGCGGGCGTTGTTGAGTCTACAATAATATGACTTGCATAAGCAACTGAAATGGCAGCCAATAGTGCCTTCTGTTGCGGAGTATATTCTGGGTTCTGCATCACCTTCTCGTTCGCACAAACTAGCGTTCCCAGCCCGGTACAGCTATGGAAAAAACGCCTATGCTGAGGGCTGTCTGCAGGTTCAAGTGCGTCCGGCATCATGCCAGCGGCACCACTCAGAAACGCAACACCAATTGCTTCTCTTGCATTGATTTGCTCTCCTATCATCCTCTGCTTCAGTATAGCATAAGTCGTCAAGCCTAGTAGCGCACTCATCCAAAAATGCTCTTTTGAATTTGGCATTCAATCACCTATTTGCTTTCAATTATCTCCAGTTATTGCTCTAGCTTTAGGGCATTAACCGAGTACTCTCTTCGCAACAGCGAAAGCCCCAAGTAAACCAAGGATCAAGCCAATTCCTACTCCCCCCGTTATTGCAAAGGTTCCTAGACTGGTTTCGATGTTCAATCCATGCAGGATTATACCCGAAACAATCAAAACACCCACTATACCAGTTCCTGTTAGTCCAAGGCCCATTATTTTTTGTACCATTGTTTTCACCTCGTGCTGCCGGCGGCAGCACACAGAAGCGCAGCAATTCATCTTCTGTACATTTACGGCTTTGGGTATACTTATATATTGCTGAATCATCAAATTCATCATAATCAGCAAATAGGTGAGAAAAATGATGCCAAAAAATGTATGTGTAGCGTTTCTTGGATTCGACAGTGATAGGATATATCTGCCTGTTAAAAAACTGAAATGCGATAAACTTCATCTTATAATTAAAGAGGGCAAGGAACATGACAATGCGTTATTTAATAGGAAATTAATCTTAGATAATCTTAAGGGTTTTGATATAATAGAGCACGAAATGCCTCAAGATCCCCTACTTCGAATCAATTGTATCCGAAAGATTGCAGAAGCTGAAAAGGGGAACCGAATTTTCATCAATGTTTCAACGGGCAGTAAACTTGATGCGATCTCGGGTATGCTTGGTGCTATGCTTTTTGCAAAAGACGCAGTGCTGTTCTATGCTGTACCAGAGGCAGGCAGTAGACCCGGAAAAAAGAAAGTGGGGTATAGCGAAACACACGGTCTGAGGGATATGGAACAAGTGCCAGTATTACCAATGCAGCAACCAGATCCGATAATGCTTGAGGCACTTAGCGAGATTAAAAAAGCAGGCGGAAAAATGAAGAAAAAAGAGATAATAGTAAACTTGATTCAAAAAGGTTTCTTAGAAGAATTTGAACTTGATAAAGATAAAAAAATTGTCAGAAAAACTGACAAGTACGAATATGAAAAGGAAAGACACCGCTCAGTCCAATCAGGTGCATTTCATGTCTGTGAGAATAAGGTTTTCAAGCAATTAAAAAATAAATGGAAACTAATAGAAGAAGATGATAGAACGAAGAACAAGAATGTTCTACTTACAGAAGACGGGAAAAAGATGGTCAAAATATTCTTTGGTGAAATTTGATAGTTAGACACTGTATTTCCGCAGCAATCTCTTTCCTATAGACACTTTCGTGCCTAATTCCGCATCAAAAAATATTACCACTGCCTAGCCCAAGCCTCGCATGGAATCCAAAAACCTGATAATCATTGGCGATGCAAGGCGGATGCCCGAGCTTGAGGACGAGTCGGTACATCTCATCGTCACCTCGCCTCCCTATTTCAATGTAAAGGACTACGGGTCAAGCAGGGGGAACATCGGCGCGTTCGGCGATTACTACGAGTACCTGAAAGCCCTTCATAATGTCTTTTCCGAGTGCTACCGCGTTCTGGATGAGGGAAGATGCATCTGCGTCAACGTGAGCGATGTAATCTCGGCAGACCAGAAATACCCAATTCCTTTCCATATTCTACCTATCCTTGAGAGGGCAGGCTTCAGGTACCGGGACGACATAATCTGGAAGAAGCCTAGCGGTGTCGGGCAGAACGCGGGCGGCGGGGCTGCCAAGCGGTTTGGAGTATTCCTCCAGAATCCCTACCCGATGTATTACTACCCGAACAACATTTACGAGCACGTACTGATTTTCAGGAAAGGGCAATTCGACTACAAGACAATCCCGAAGGAGAAGAAAACACAGGCAAAATTTGATCTGGAGCAGGCAAGGCAGTACCTGAACTGCGACGTGTGGGATATAGCACCAGCAACAAACAACCAGTTCACAAAAGATGCCCACCCCGCTATGTTCCCGGAGGTGCTTCCGGCAACGCTCATTTCTTTGTTTACTTATCTCGGGGAAACGGTTCTCGACCCTTTCCTTGGCAGCGGCACAACTCTCAGGGCGGCAAGGAGGTTAGGCCGGCTCGGGGTAGGCTACGAGGTGAACAAGGCCTACTTGCCGCTGATCAAGAGGAAAGTCGGTTTCTCCGAAGAGGAATTTGAAATAATAACACGTGGAGGTGAGAGGAATGAATAAATTTGGATTGGCGCATGCGCTGTTGGTGGTTGGCCTGTTCGCCGGCATCCTGCTGGCCCAGGCTCCGCTCCAGATACCGCAGGACCAGCCAATATGCAGGCTCTATGGAATGATCCAGGTGCTCGGAACGGTTGCCGGAGTGCTGGTTGCGGCATACGCGGGCTTCATCCTGGCAAGCTCGAACGAGATAGAGGAGAGGAACAAGGCAAAGCACCTGATAGCAGGGGTGATAACCGGGCTGATCATCATCTGGATAGCTCCCCTTGTGGTGAAGAGCCTTGTGGGAGCAACCGACGTGTGCGGGTGGTGAGATGGCTGCAATAGATTTCAGCAGCATTGCCCTGTCGCTCAAGGCACTGGCAGTTTTCTTCAGCGTGATCGTATGCGCATACGCCGGTTTCGTGCTGATGACGAGCGAGAGCCCGGAAACAAGGAACGAGTGGAAGGAGATCATTGCAGGCGTGATCATAGGGCTGTGCATCCTGTTCCTGGCACCCATCATGGCGGGCCTGCTTACGGGAGGCTCTTACTGCGGGAGTTGATTGCATGAAGTGGTTGATCATTGCGGCATTGGTCATCGGGCTTGTTTCCGCCATGCCTGCCTGCGGGAATTACCAATACCACGACTTTGTCTGGGAGGAGAATTATTTGGCTCCGGCAAGACCTCCTGACACTCTTCTGGACAATTGCAGGAATATCGGGGTTGACAAGTCGATATGCGATGCGATAGCAAACCAGAGCCTGACGGACTTGCAGAAGAGGAGGCTGGTGCTTGATGGGTTGTTAAGGAATAGCTCATTCCCTGATTTTGAAACCGCGAAGGCATGGAACAATGGGATCCAGTTCACCAATTACGCTCCTGACGGGATTGCAACAAGGAGCTCTACGAACATACGCGATGCATGGCTCAAGATTGTAGCGATAGACCCTTCAGTTTACGGCAGGAACGGCAACGGGCTTCTCGTCAACGGGCTTCTCGTCAACGGGAGCAGCGCAATAAACTCAAGGTATGGGTTCAGTTTTGTGGTTGCAAGGGAGCAGTTTCCGGGCGACTGCGCTACTTCATATGAAGTTTGCGGCTACAATTCTGCCCTTCAGAATTGGTTCAGCAATGGACAAGCAAATTCAAAGCTGGTTATAACCTCGCAGTATCTCATCCACCATTACGTTGAGGTCACGCACTGCTATTCCGTGGGTGATGAAACAATCTGCTATACCACCTGCGACTACGCCTACAGCGAGGACAGAAGGGATGCGCTGACGCTTACCGATAGGGTGGGCGTAAAAAACGAAACGGCGGGGAGTTTTGCCTTTTCGTTTATCGAATCGCAGGAGAAGGGGCTGGTTGACGGATGGCTTGTTTTCACCTCAACCTCTGATTTCAACTATGCGGAATTCGCAATACAGAATTCGTACATAAAATTCCTAGAGAGCGCATACAGGCTTGACTCGAATCTTACCCCTTATAACACGATAACGCCGGAAGCACTTGATTCGCCGAATGATTTCGAGTTCTATGGCACTGCAATAACTTCAAGGGAGGAATTCGAGGGCACAGGGAAAGCGCTCATTGATTACCTCAGCGAGAATGATTCCTCTGTTCTTGTGAGGATGTCAGGAAGCAACGTGACAATAAACGACACTGGGAATTACCGGTATGAGAAGATCCATTTCCTGATCCCTGCGGAGGAGTTGAATTGCAGCTTTGATTTCTACAGCCATTTCTCACATACGCATCTGGACAACTTCTGCAACCTGAGCGGGCAGGAACCGGTAATAAACCTGACAGTTGCAAACAGGACCGATGAAAACTTTGTAGTGAATGTCGGGTTTTACGACAACAGCACAGGAGACACGTTTGCGAATAAGACCATTGAGCTGAGGTACGGGAACCAAACGGTCTATGTAGTAACTGATGACAATGGTGAGGCAGAAGCTGAATTCACTTACTCCCAGTACTCATCAATTGTTTACGCCGAATTCCAGACCGATTTCGAAGTAAAAAGCACCAAGGCACAGCTTGTCCTGCCATCGGAATTGCCGCCCCTGCTGCTGGATATCCTCTACCTGCTCCTGATCCTCCTGGCGCTTTACATCCTGTACAAGCTTTCAAAGAGGGCTTGGCAGGTAAATCCCAGTCTCGTTGTTTTTTTGCTGCTGCTCCCTGCAATAGTCCACGCCGGGAATAGTACCGTCAGCATCCAGGTGACGCAAAGCTCATGCAACACATCGGGTGATCTGGTTGCGATGATAGAGAACCTGCCGGTGTGCATCGCAGAGGCATTCTTCAGCCTCATTTTCAGCGGGCTGACCCTTGCGGTACAGATGTTCATGAACGGGGCGTTTGCGCTTATCCTAGCGGTCCCGGATGTCAACTGGTTCTGCGGCCCTTATTCCCTTGTCATGGGCATCATCGAATCGCTTTACACGCTGCTCCTGATGGGGCTCGGCATGTATTACATAATACGCTCAAGCGATGTGGAAGGGAGGATCACCGCGAAGAAATGGCTGAAGAACATATTCCTAATGATTGCGGTGCTGACATTCTCGTTTTACATTTTCCAAGTTATCCTGGAAGTGAACCAGGCAATCGCTTCCAACCTGCTTGAGCAGGCATCCACGGATTTCTTCAGCGTGCAAACCACACTTTCCGATTTCGTCTTTGCGGTGTCAATACTCCTATTCGCCAATTCCCTCGCGATGCTCACCTTTTTCACCCTCCTTATGCGGTACCTGATGCTGCCGTTCCTGCTCCTGCTCTTCCCTTTCGCAATCTTCTTCTACTTCATCCCGGTCACGGAGGGCTTCGGGAAATTCCTGCTCAAGCTAATCCTCCTTGTTATTTTTATGACAAGCGTCGATGCCCTGCTGATTCGCGGATTCTTTACATTGTTCAATACCGCAGACCCGACACTTGCGGATGAGTTCATACGGGCAATGTCGGCAATCATGGCTTTTGGCGCGATAGGGATGGTGAACCTTGCGATATACGCGATAGCACTTCTTGAGGTGATGCAGCAGGGGTTGAAGATTGCCAGCCAGATCATCGCACAGGCAGTCAGGATAGCAATATTGGCAGCTTTGTTGTGATTTCATGAGCTACGACATTCCGGACAAAGTCAGGTACAGGGAGAAGATAGTGTTCGGGCTGGACGGGAAGCAACTCATTTATGCATTGCTGTTTGGAATTGCGGCAGTCCTCGTATATAGCCTGCCTTTGCGGGGCGATCTTAGGCTTGTTGCTCCAGGGATAATAGAGCTGACCGGCATTGGGTTCATATTCCTAGGCTTTGAGGAAAAAACAAGGGCGCGCTGGTCGTATGTAAGGGCGGTTTTGCTGAAAGACAAGAAGGAGAGGTTTGCTAGAAAAGTAATACAAGTGAATGATATTGGTGAGGACAATTTTGTATTGGCAAATGGGGAGATAAGGGCGGTCCTGGAAGTCAGGCCTTTGAATTTTGCGCTTTTTGATGAGGACAGGAAGAAGTCGCTTATCAGCAACTACCGGGATTTCCTGAACCACCTTACCTACCATGTCCAGATACTGGTGAGGACCACAAGCCTCAGCCTTGATGAGTATTATGCAGCCTATGAAAGCAGGGCAAAGGGAATTGAGAACGAAGCCCTGAAGGAGCTATATCTGGACTTTAAGGGGTATGAAACCGAATTTCTGAAACTGAATGATGTCAAGGAACGGAGCTATTTCCTGATAATCTGCCTCAGGCCTGACTCAAAAGACAAGGAGGAAGCAGCAAGGAAGCTTAGTGAACGGGTTGTGATTATACGGGAAAAGCTGACCGATTGCGGGATTGAAAGCAGGAGGTTGGGAAAAGGCGAACTCCTCCCGTTCATAGCTTCATATTTCGCCGCAGGTGAGCAGGGAGGTGCGGGTAATGGATAATACCAAGCAGCTTATTCCAAAGAGCATAGAGCTGTTCCCTGCTGCGGTGAGGATAAACAATACTTACCACAGCATAATCAAGGCAGGGGGCTACCCCAGGATGGTTGATGACGGCTGGCTCCAGGCCTTCATGAGCAAGAATGACGGGTATGACATCTCGATCCATGTAGAGCCTTCCAGCATCAACGAAACGCTTGTCTTCCTGCACAACCAGATAATGAGGCAGACTTCCGATCTTGTCGCTTCCACCGCAAAAGGAACTCCGAATCCCTCGCTTGAGATAAAGCTAGCTGACACGAAAAGGCTTCATGATGCCCTTTACAAGGGCGAGGAAAAGC
This sequence comes from uncultured Microcaldota archaeon, assembly GCA_963760615.1. Taxonomy (GTDB): domain Archaea; phylum Micrarchaeota; class Micrarchaeia; order Burarchaeales; family Fermentimicrarchaeaceae; genus Fermentimicrarchaeum. The sequence continues at coordinate 66,529 of CAVXDX010000014.1, forward strand.
TGTTCAAGGTGTCGCTTTACATAAACAACAAGGCAACGGAAAAGAGGGAGTTGAACCTGCTCCTGGAGAAATGCAAGGCGAATCTCAATGCGCTCCTCATCCTGCCGGTGCAGGTGAAATACAACATAATCGAGGGACTAATCTCAACAATGCCGATTGGGGTGGACGCGCTTCAGGAGCAGAGGGAGTTCCCAACAAGCTCTCTCGCTGCTACATTCCCTTTCCTCTCAACTGCATCTGCGGAAAAGAAAGGGGTGCTTTTCGCCCATGAGGAGACGAGCTTCAACCCGATATTCATAGACTTTGAGTCGATGTCGAACAAGCACTTCTTCATAATCGGAATTTCAGGCTCTGGAAAGAGCTATAGCGCCAAGTACCTGGTCATGCAGGCGCTTTTCGCTGAGAACCCGCAGGTGTACATACTCGACCCCAATGCGGAGTACAAGGAATTGTGCGAGTGCCTGGGAGGGGAGAATATCGAGATCTCCAGGCATTCCGAGAACTGCATAAACGTATTTGACCTGGCGGGCCAGGACTTGGGAGACAAGCTCCTTACCCTTGATTTCTGTTTTTGACATAATCACCGGAGGGGTATCCGAGTCGCAGAAAGGAGTTCTGAGCGAGGTCCTGCCCAAGGTGTATGCAAGCAAGGGAATCTACCAGGATGACCTTACCACATGGCTGAATGAGCCTCCTGTTTTCAGCGATATGTACCGGGAGTTGAGGGACATGCTGCAGTCATATTCAAAAAGGGGAGGGAAGAGCTCACAGGATGTCAGGAGGAGCATTGAAGTGCTGCTGAACCGGGTTGGGATGTATACAAAGAACGGCTTCTTCGGGTTCCTGGACAGGCCTACGAAAATAAAACTCGAGAAGAGGTTTCTGAATTTCGATCTGAGCAACCTCCCCCCGGCGGTCAAGCCTCTGGTGATGTTTTCGGTCATGGATGTCATCTCCAAGGAGATCAGGAAGGACAGGGAGCCGAAGATACTGCTGATAGACGAGGGCTGGGCATTGCTTAGGAGCAAGGAGGCGGAGAACTACCTGCTGGAGTTCATAAAGAGCTCAAGGAAATACGGCACTTCAGTTGGTTTCATAACGCAGGAGATAGAAGATCTCTTAGGGAGCGAGAGCGGCAGGTCGATTCTTAATATGACATCAACGAAGATACTGATGAGGCAGAACTCGAGCAATATCGAGCTAATTTCAAGGAACATGAGGCTGAATGACAACGAAAAAGATTTTCTTCTTCGGTGTAGAAAAGGGCATGGATTGTTAATAACGGAGCATGGCCACTTCAAGTTCTTCACAAAAGCATCAGATAGAATACATGAGCTCATTACGACAGATCCACGGGAAGTTGCAGGCCAGGAAAGGAAGGAGAGGCTTCTCAAGATGCAGGAAAAGAAGGATGAGATGAAGTCAGTGCTGGAGGATAAGGCGAGGGAGTTTCAGGAGATCCAAGCGGCGAGAGGGAAAAGCGAGATATTTGAGCCGAAGGATACTTTGTACTCTGTTAAGGATCTGAGCACCAAGCAGATTGAAGAGCTTGAAAGGCTGGGATTTGAGCGTATTCACACAACAAAGCATGGGAAGGGAGGAGATACGGACTACCTTGTTAAGCCAAGAGGCAACGAAACAGCACTGCACCATTTTATTTGCAAGGTAGTAGAGGAGGATCTTAGAAAGCATACAGAAAAGATAGAACTCAAAGAAACAATGGAACCTGACGTTCTTGCTGAAATAAATGGCAAAGTTATTGCTTTTGAAGTGGAAACTGGAAGCCGCTTAAGGCAGGACGAGGAGATCTTAAGGGGAAAGTTTGATAGGGTCAGGGAAAATTACCCGGTTTATTACATCGTAGTGACTGATCGATTAATCAAGAACAAGTACAAGAAATTTGGCGAAGTCATAACCCGGGGAGAGATAAAGACGATAATTGAGCGCTTGGTTGCGCAGACCGAGAACAAGTAATATACATAGCATAAGAGCTGCGCGATATTGCGGTTTCTGGCAACCAGAGCATATGAAAAATAAGGAATCAGCTGCGCAAAGTTGTTTATAAAGCGTTGCGCAGCTTCAAATAAGGGAATGCCTCGGTTGCTTGTGAATTTAATGCAACAAGACGTTAATAATCAGATGAATGAGGATAGGTGCGATGAGAGAGTTCGTATCCACATACGAAAGACCGTATATCACACTAATTATCAAGATATATATAAAATTAAGCGGTTGGGACGGCCCTACATGAATCATTCCAAATAGTAGCGAAGTTAATATCACTGCAAATGGCAGATTGTCGTACAACTTAAGAAGTCTTCTAAGCATAAAACCCCGGAACACAATTTCTTCGAAAATTGCACCAATAAGAAAGCTAACAATCACCGCAGGAGTCCTATCATTAAGAATCTTTATACCAAATGGAATGAATATTGCTATCCACAATACCAGAAGAGAAAACCAAAAGAAAGACTTGATAACAAATGCAAGCTTATTTTGAGGGATGCCAATGCCTATGTCGCTCATGCTCTGTTTTGATACATGGAGCTCTGCTGCAAGGAAAACAGCGATAATGAGCAGGCTACACCACTCGAATACAAAACTACACCATGGAGGGAGACTATTCCGTATACCCATTAGTATTAAGGCAACTACAACCACTAAGAAAGCTTCCACGTATTTAGAAGTTTTAGTTCTATTTTTTGATTTTGTTTTCCCTGCCATATCCACAATCAACCAGCCTATATCCGTTTATTTGTTTTATCTATAAGTCCTGCGGCATTATCGTATGCCTACCATTCTTCTCGGCCCTCTCGCAGGCTTTTTTCAGCAGCTCCTCAACAATGCTGTCCAACTTTTCATAAGTTGCAGTTGCAACTCTCTTCTTGTTCTGCTTCAGGAATGTTTTCACGCTTCCCTTTGTTACAAAGTCCAAACTAACCACCTTTTTTGGTTTCTTTTAACCTTATCAACCTTGGTTTAAGCATCGAATCGCTGTTACTTGGATCTTCGACTTCGGCAGTTTCTATGATTCCCTTTGCCTCAAGCAGACTTATGTAATTCCTTATCTGCCTCTTTGTTTTCGTAATTTTGAGCTGGAACTCATCATAGAGCTGCGTTGATGTCTTTTCACCTTTCATAAGAATTTCCAGGATAAGCCTCTCCTCTTCGCTCAGACTAAGATTAGAAGTCTCGAAGGATAAGTGCTTTATTTCTTTTGCTTTCTTTTCATAGGTTGTTTTCTCTAGCACTGCCTCAAAATCAGCAAATTCGATTTTCTTTGCGTCCCTCTTCTCCGCATGCTTCGCTGACTTCCACAGGAGCTCAAGCGCAAGCCTGGCATTCCCGCCATTTGCGCAGCCGATCCTAGCGCAATGCTGCAGCAGGGAATCGTCCCATGCCCCGGCGGCAAGCGCAAGCTTTGCCCTTTCCTTCAGGATTGAGACAAGCTGCTCTTGCGTGTATTCCTTGAATTCCATCTGTGTAAATCTCAGCGAGCTCCTTATGCGCATATCCAGGCTTGCAAGGAATTTTATGTTATTTGAAATCCCGATGATGCCGAAGAGTATGCCATCCTTCTCATTTGCACGTGAAAGAGTGTAAAGTAATTCCTGTTCCCGATGAAAAGCAAGGCTGTCTACCTCATCAAGGATTAGCAGGACTGTTACATTTTCCCTTTTCATAGTTTCAAGTATGCTGTCAAAAACCTCATCAGTTGCCAAGCCTCTTCTTGGAAGCGCAAGCTCCATAGTTTGATGGATTTGCGAATAAACGGCCATCTGGGTGGGATACTCCCAGCAGTTTACGTATACCGAAAGGACTTTTGAGGTTTGTTCTTTTAGCTGTTCCAAAATGAGCTTGGCACAGAGGGTTTTGCCGGTTCCAGAGGGACCATAGATGAAGAGGTTATCCATCTTCTTCCTTTTCAGAAGCGGCTTGATTGCGGCTGCGATCTCTTGTAGCTCCGCCTCCCTGTGCAGGGCCTCGGGTGGGGCGTAATCAGGCATTAATATTTCTTCCTTTGCGATTATGCCATTACCACTGCTGTTATAGAAAAGCTGTTTCACACTCCCACTAGCCTTAATTATGCATGTGTGGTATTTTAAATTTAAGCCTCAATTCTTTGAAATTTCTGCGGAAATGACGGGTCTAATGAAGGCAATAATTATAAATACTGCTGTCTTTATAGTATGTGGGGGTTAATGATTGAAACTATTACAGGGTGTAAAGGTGGACGATATACCTATAGAACTAAACGAAATTAAAAATCAGTATTTAATAGGAGATTGTAAAGATGTTTTATCATTAAAAGTTCCAGCTAATACCTTTGATCTAATACTTACATCACCTCCTTATGCAGACAGTAGAAAAAATACGTATGGCGGGATATCCCCGGATAAGTACGTCGGGTGGTTTGTTGAGAGATCCAATGAATTCTTGCGCGTGCTTAAACCCTCAGGGACGTTTATTCTGAACATTAAAGAAAAGGTAGTTGATGGAGAAAGACATACCTACGTTCTTGATCTTATACAAGAGTTAAAAAGACAGGGTTGGATTTGGACGGAAGAGTTCATCTGGCATAAGAGGAATACCCATCCGGGTAAATGGCCCAATAGATTTCGTGACGCTTGGGAGAGATGCCTGCAGTTCAATAAAACAAAAAAGTTTAATATGTACCAAAAAGAGGTTATGGTGCCTATAGGGGACTGGGCCCAGACCAGATTAAAAAATCTTTCTGAAAATGATAAAAAGAGAATGGCATCTAACGTCGGTAGTGGATTCGGTAAAAACATTTCTAAATGGCTCGGGAGAGATATGGTTTATCCAGATAATGTTCTTTATTTACCTACGGAATCAAGCAACAAAAATCATAGTGCCGTATTCCCTGTTGATTTGCCTTTGTGGTTCATCAAACTCTTTACTAAAAAAGGAGATTTTGTGTTGGATCCATTTGCAGGATCAGGAACTACCGCAGTTGCTTGCAAAATCTTGGAGAGAGACTACCTTATGATTGACATAATGGAAAAATATAAGAAGGTTGCCGAAGAAAGAATAAAATGTGAAGCAGATAAACTTAGATGACGTCAAAAAATTTGTTGAAGATAACATCCAAGAATTCCATAAAGGTCGTTTAGCCTCTCTGGAAAAAACTAACCTCAAGGATTTGATAAAGAGAAAAAATCCGTATCTGTTCAAGGCAAAAAATATCGAGACCGCACAAGACCTTATAGAGTCTCTTTTAGATGCTAAACTCTCTTCTTCTGAGGAAGAAATCATGGGAGCATTTTTGGAGGATTTGGCAATCTTCGTGGCAAGTAAGACTCTAAATGGACATAAATCTGCATTGCCGGGAGTTGATCTAGAATTTACTGGGGGTGGGGTGCATTATTTAGTCGGTATTAAATCCGGGGAGAATTGGGGCAATAGCAGCCAATGGAAAGCTTTGGAAAGTGATTTTAGACGCCACTCCAAACGTTTTCGGAATGCAAAATGTTATCTCGGGATATCATACGGTAAAACAAAACCTACATTAAAAAGAGGTATAATACACCAGATTAGTGGCCAAACATTTTGGCATTTTGTAAGTGGGAAAAAGAACTTTTATAAGGAGATAATCGAACCGATAGGATACAAAGCGAAAGAACTTAATCATGAATTCAATCATAATAAAGCCAGATTGATAAATAGACTTACTCGTGAATTTTCAAATGATTTTTGCGATAAGGACGGAAGGATACTTTGGGATAACATAGTTGAATTTAATTCGGGTAATATGACAAGAATGACTTTGCTGACTTAATTAATTTATGCGCAAAGCCGAGAAATTTTTATTTGTTTAGACTCGTTTTCTTTATAAAAACCCTGAATCCTCTCCTTTCTATCTCAATCTTCTCTCTTGCCTGCATTTCTTGGATGAATTCCAAATATTTCTTCACCGTCCTCGGGTGCAGCTTGGAAGCTCGGCAAAGCTTGTTGAACGTGACCGGCTCATCCGAGAGAGCCGCCATGATCTTCTCCGCAATCTCGAGCTGCACCATAAGGACACCATTAAACGGCCTGCTTAGTTAGGTGCGCCAAGGGATAATTGCCTTGCCGCAGACAGGCTCGTTCCTAGGAAATCAGTTGCGGAAGTCTTTCCTGGGAAGCGGTTCCGCGGAAGTGGAGCGTGTCTTGCAGGCATGATACGAAACTGCCGAATTCGGCACAAAGGGATAAATCCACTCGGCACGCCACTCGAGGCATGACAGAAGAAGAGGTTGACAGCCAGCTGCCTAGGTGGTACGTGGAGCTGAAGAAGGCTTACAAGGAACGCTTGGAAGGGCAGAAGAAAGATGGGCTGGGAAAGTCGTAATTGAGGGAAAGGAGTATACGGTTTAAATCGGTTTTTTGCTTATAGCTACATCGCATTAGCAATAGCAAGAGGTGATGGTTTTATGAAATGCCCTAATTGTGAGAAAGAAATAACAGATGAGAGAGCGAATTATTGCGGCCTATGCAGTTATTGGCTGAAAGAACCGCCATACAAGAGCTATTTGGAAAGATTACACGAAGAGGGCAAGCACGAAATAACTAAAGTTGTAATCCCACTGCTGCATGAGAAATATGATTTTTTTGAAAAGTTGAGGAAAGAACACCCCATGCAATACAAGCAGGTAAGGGAATCCAGGGATTTTTTTGAACTAGGGTTTTTGTTCGGGTTTTACGAGGGGATAGCCGACAGGATGAAAGAGGAAATCAAAGAAAAGGAGGATAAAGTGGGTACGAACCCGCCACCAAAGAGAGATCATATCGAGGTACCAAGTAGCGGGAAAAGCGGTTTTGAGATTGTCAAGCTTTACAACTACCCTGAAAAGAACCATGCTATAATCCGGCTTAAAAAAGGCACCATAGAGAACCTGGGCTTGCCGTATGATGTGCAGTATAACAAACCAATGTTGGCAGAGGTCAGGAATGGCGTTTTGCTGCTTAAGGTTATCAAGGAGTTGATTCATGATGAGTTCGAGTAGTAAGCAGGAAGTATATACCTTACATAGAGCAATATCGCACGACTATGCTTCGGATTAGTGTTTTACAAGTTCTCAGTCTTTTTTATGCGTATTTCGGTCATTCCAAGCAAAAACAGATTTAAACAACTTCAAATAATATGTACATATGAAAAAAACGGATTTCAGAGAGACTAGGACGCAAGTCACGAAGAAACGACTTAGCAATGTTTATCAGCGGATTCAGGAGGCATTGGAGAGCAATTGTGAGAACCTCACTCTTGAACGAATAGAAGAACTTAGAACACAATTTATAGAAGAGTATGCGGATCTTATTGACTACTCATTCGACCGTGCTCTCAGAAAAATACTGGGAAGTAAGACGTTGATAGAGTTGGGATATGTAGAAGCAGAAACAAGAGATTCGGAAGGTGCTGACTACGAAGCATTAGCATTAAAATATGCAGGTCTTCCCCCGCATCCACTTTCCAATTTAACTCCCGGCATGAATCGTATAAATAGTCTGGAGCTGACTATAATAGAACTCAACGCGCCAGAATATTTTGAATTTGAAAAAGGACCCTACAAATTCATCCGCGGCCGAGTTAAGGACTCTTCCGGGGACTTTCCCATATTATTTTGGGGTGACCAAGGTGATAGAATACACATCGGAGACAAAATAAAAATAATAAACGCTTATGTCAAAAAATATGAAGACGACGAGCGAATACACATAAAAGGGGGACCATTTCTGGTTGTTGCAAAAAGAAGCCTTATTTTGCCATGATCTAAACCGGAATCGCAACTCCGTTTTTGATAAGCTTCTCCACAACCATCTTCTTGAACTCGGGATCATTCATCAATTTATTCATTATCTCGTCAGCATTTTTCCTTTCCTCCTCAACCTGCGCCATCATTTGCGCGTTCATCGGAGTTCCGCAGCGCAGGCAGAACTTCGCCGCCGGGGAATTCTTCTCCCTGCAGCGGGGGCAGAAGCAGACCTTCAGCTCCTCCTCTTTTTTATCTTCGGGCTTCGCCATGCCCTGCAACGCCAGAAGCGCTTGGTCAACATCCCGGCCGGACAGATGAACATAAACGGAAGCCATGTCGCTGTTCTGGGTCCAGCCGAAGTACTCCTTCATCTGAGCTTCCGTGAGCTTGGAGGCGAGGAATGTGGCCCTGGAATGGCGGAACAGGTGCGGGTAGATCTTCTTCTTGATTCCTGCCTTCTCTGCCAGGGTTTCGAGCACCTTGTAGACCGACCGGTGCATCGCGGCAAGGTTTGTCGCGTGGTTGTTGTTCGAGCGGGGTGGCCAGAGCACGGCTTCCGGGTCTTTCGCCCCTTCGTAATGCTCGAGCCACGATGCCAAGGCAGGTGCCGAGCTGATGATCCTCACGCGCCTGTCGCCGGTCTTGCCTGTCACCCTCAAGGTCGCGCCGTACTGGTCGAAAGCGACGTTCTTCACCCTGAGGGAAAGCAGCTCGCCGATGCGGCAGCCTGTCTCGTACAGGACAAGCACCATGGCCTTATCTCGGGGCGTCTTTGCAGCCTCCACCATCCTCAGGACTTCCTCCTCGGTCAAGAGGGATTCGGGCAACTTGTGGCTGTGGTTCCTCACTCTCGGCCTGAGCCAGGAGACCTCGCGGGGCATCTGCTCATCATCCCCTTTGAGCCACTTGTAGAACATCTTCAAAATGACCTTGAAGTCGTACTTGGTGTTTTCCGCGTACTCCTTGCTTTCGATGCTGCCGACCAGCGCTATGATGTCTTCCTTGGTAGCCTGTTCGAAGGGCTTCCCGAGCCAGCCCGACAGCCTGCGGAGGCAGTAGATAAGCTTCACAACACGCACCTTGGTGAACCCCTTGGCCAGCCAGGTGTTGGCGAATTTGAGTATGAGCTGCCTGTTCTGGGGCAGCACTGCCTCGTCCTTATCCAGCCTGGCAAGGGCCGCATCCAGGTCCGTTGTGCTGCCGTATATCGAGCCTCCGCTGATTCTCATGGTAATGCCTCTGGGAACAGGTCTATATTTTGCTTGGTGCAGGATTCCGCACTTTCGTGTCTATATGCCCTTTTCCACCTTGAGCTTAATCCTCTGGTTGCGGTCGGAGCACTGAGCCATAGGCTCAGGTTGCCACCCGCCCAAGCGATTTTGCCTTGTTCCTGAGGGTGGTTCTGAGTGGCAAGGTTTAAATAGACTGCTACGACTCTTCGTACGTTATTGGAAAGCGCTTGATTTAACAACCAGGGGATATGTCATTTCCGCGGAAATGAGGTGACCACACTCGTGGATTTTGTAGTCACCTTTTCTTGAGCATCTGTTTGAGCGCACGGTATTCTTTCAACATCAGTTCAATAGTTGGCCGAAGGTTGTGGTTTTTCTCGTAAGCCTGCAGTGCTGCGTAGTACTGCTGTCGGTTCTTGAGTTCGATATTAATTGGCGGCATCTTGTGCTGTATAAGGATGTTGTTCAGCAGGAGCCTTCCAACCCTCCCATTTCCATCCTGGAATGGGTGAATATTCTCAAATTGATTATGGACTACTGCAGCTAAAACTAGTGGCGAATAGCGGTTTTTGTTTTTATCATACCATCTGACAAGCTCCAGAAGCAGGACTCGGACACGTGTTGAAGGCGCTCCCCGGTGGACTATTCCTCCGCGTCCGTCCGTTACCACAACTTCCACTCCATTCTCCCTTAACTTGCCGGCAAAAGGCTTTGAGTTTTCAAAAACAATCCGATGCAGCTCAAGAATGAGCGGCAGCGAGAGATGATCACCGGTTTTCCTTATGAATTCGATGGCCTTTGCTACCCCGTAAGTTTCCGAGATGTCTTCTTTTGATTTGTCCGGCCATTTATTCTTTTCGAGTATCTCCGCAACTTCTTTTGGATCTATGGTGGAGCCTTCAATTGCGTTGGTGCTGAATGTGAAAGCTTCCGTGAACTTTACCCAGTCTTCATCGGAAAGGTGTGCTATTTTTATGTGCGCCTTTGCCTCCAGGGTCCTTAATTCCTCAAGCTCTTCGGATGATAAAACAGTCTCAAATGGATCGGAAATTTGCCTGCTTGCATCCACCCGTGCGCTAAGTTTTTTCTTTGCATCCTCTATACGCCGTTGCAACTCACTCTCGCTGAGGTTAGACCCCAGGTATACCCTAAGCTTTCTGACCTTTCCAGCCTTTCTGATGGAGTGGGCAAGATAGTACTTTTTTATGCCCTTTCCTTCACGGATCTCTAAGTGCATAATGTTATTGGGTGACTACTATTTATAAATATTTGCATTAAAGGTGACTACTAGTTGGTAAAGCTCCTCGCTAGTCTGTGAAGAATTAGGGTCCACACGGGTTTTAGGGGGCACATATTCCTGCATATGGCAACCTGAGCCCTTGCCTCTGGTTGCGGTCGGAGCACTGCCGGAGATCGGAACTGGAAATAATGCCTAGTTTCAAGCCAAAAAGAGGGAAGTGGGCGGAAGGGGTTGCTCCGGAAAATGGTCTGCTCTGCCGGAAACTCTGTGTTTTGTTGCATTTCTGGAGCATGTTTAAATATTGGAAAATGCATAAACTAATCCATGGTCTTTAGAGAGAAGGAATCCAGAGAACTTCCTGCTTTCGATAAGATTCAGATAAAGGGTACTCTCTCGGAAAGATTCAAGGATCATTTTGAGGATCATCCATTAAAAATTCTTGACACCAACTTCTATAGGAATAAGTTCGCCTTAGAATGGTTTGACAAGATAGTCCACGATCTTAAGAAGACTCAGAGCAACATAACCATAAATGAGATAGGTCTTGGCATAGAAGACAAGATAGGAAAATATGAAATAAAATTTCGCCTTGGAGAAATGAGATTAAAGCTGAAGGAAATGCTGGCACCGAAGAAAACAACCTATGAGACTTTCGAACTGTTGAATATTCTGAGAAATGCAGGCATAAAACCAGAACAGTTCAGTCTCTATGCAATGGATATAAGGGAGGATGTGCTGCTTGCAGTGAAGTCAACAAAGGTGCTGAAGGTGGTTACTTCCAAGCTGCTTGCTGACATGCCAACCGATGTCCTGGAGAATGAAAGCGCTAAGAGACTTACGATTGAGGAGAATGAATACGCTAAGAAATTCTTCCCTGATCTACAAGGCAAGAGTAGGAACAGTAAAGAGCCCTCGCTCGCTAGGGTACTGGAAGTGCGGATACCACGGAATTATGCCAATAGGGTTGTGTGTCCTGAACCGCTTGACATCACGAAAACTCCTGCTCCAGTGAAGGCGGACATAACCTTTTCCTACATATTTTCCTGCCCGGAGAGGGAAGAGCGCTTTTCCAATCTTGCAAAAAGCACAAAGCCAGGTGGATACATTATAACTGAACTTAGTGAGGAGATTAGCCCTGCTTTCTTGGAGAAAATTGGCGTAGAAAAAGTATTTAGTAACCCTGGTCATATAATGGAGGGGTGCGTCTACAGGGTCAAGCCAACAGCATAATTGTTCTCAGATGTGACTTTTCTGGGCAATCCTAAGTGAGGGGATTTAAGAACTCGTAGACATAAGCTCGGTCGGAGCAATTTACTTTTATCTGAGTACTCTCCCTTAGCTCAACAGAAGAACATGCGTCCCTTAGTGACGTTTTTCAGGGGAACACAGTCAAATCCCCAAGACGATTTTTCAGCTCCCCCTGGCAGTATTCAATGCCGTAGATCAGAGATGTAACCCACCTTTGGTCAAACTTTCCCCTTTCATACATGCAGGTCATGTTCTTTCCCTGAAGCAGGTTCTTCATCTCCTGGCTTTCATTGGCGTTCAAGCTTACAAGCGTCTTTGTAAAGATGCAGGATTCAGAGGACGAGTAGCTGAAAGTCCCGACCTCGTCAGTAACGGTTAGATTTATATTCTCGCAATTATTTGCCGCTGCGATGAAGCATGTTTCGTCCCCGCAGGTCGCATTTGTTGAAGGTGCAATCGTTAAGTTTTGTGTATTGTTTGTGGAAACATTCTGGGCAGGAGGGAAAAGTCCACAACAGCCTGCCAAGAAAAGAAAAATTCCTGCCGTCAGCAAATATGCAACTCGCATTTCTATGATTTTTTGTTTTATCATAATTCTCACTTAACAGCTACGGCATTCACGACATCCTTGTTAAGACCTAGTGTTAAAAAAAGCTTTTCACTCCAGGTGCTTGTGTCGGAGGATTCTTTCTGGACATCCATGTCATATAAGCCTCCTTGCCAGTTACCCTTTTCACTGCTCATTTTTCTCATCAACAAGCTGTTATCCGGTTTTGGGAATTTTGAGAAGCCCAACTCCTTGGCGAGGTTCTTTTCCATCGCTTCCTTCATGCTCTCGGTTACCGCTCCGCTGTTTAATGCCCTGTCCATATACTCATAGTATTCATGGGGCAGTCCTTGGGTTTTCTTCAGCTCGGCCATGTCCACGTTTGCCTCGAAGTTGTTTGGATCTGCTTTAAGTATTGCGTTGTATTTTGCCTCGATAGACGGTTCTAAATTGTCTATCTGGTCCTGCTTTTGTTTGAGTTCAGCAGCGGTTTGGGGGGTGTTTAAAAGAAGATTCTGAGCCCTTAAAAAAGGGATTTGGTTGCGTAGATCGAAATCATTGTTCAAATCGTCGCGTGCGCTTGAAATTTGCTCCTCAGTTGTCAGTTCCGGCGGCTTGCTTGGAGGAATTACGACAGTTGGAGCCGGGCAACCATTTACAATTCTTCCGCTGAATGTAGTGGAACCACTGCACGAACCTTCTGAATCGCTATACTGCCAGGTGTAACTCCCAGTAAATGTCAAACAATCTGAGCTAAAGGTCACGTCATAAGGTGATAGTACTGAAGTTCCATAGCCATCGGGAACCGACCTGCCGGGTATATGAAGGACGTTGCCGTCAACTATTCCGCTAGTCACCCCATGACCGATATCCCCCATCTGAGCATGTTTTAGATTGAACTGTATCGTAATGGTAGGATGAGTAACTATAACCCCGCTTTGGCAATCACGTTCATCATCGCTAACATCTACACGCCATTGGGTGGTGCCGGTATATTGATCCCAACTCCAAGGAGGCAGCGAGACCTCGGCTCTAACCAAGTGTATTAGAAGCAGTGCTGAAATAAGCAGTACAGCAATTCTGGGCATGTTAATGCTTTCTGCGTTAATTGTTTAAATATTTACTCCTCGGCAGACGAATTCTGCCAAGGCGTGCTTTATCCTGTTTATCAAGGTGTCAGAATTTCTAGGAAGGACAGGGTGCTGTTGTTGTCATGCAACTGACATTGTATTGTAATCTGCTCTGCTAGATATACTAGACAAAAGCAATTTTAAATGTGGGGGGATTTCGGAACTCGTAGACAGATGCTCGGTCGGAGCACTGAGCCATAGGCTCAGTTCCTCACTTTTGCGGAATATATTCTTGTTCCCGACATGGTTCAGCCTGTGAGCTTTATAAAGACTGCGTCTATGGAAGCAATTTTGTCATCTAGCTGATAATTTGACCGGCTTGTTGAATTGGTTGTTTTGTGCCTTGATAATCGGTGTTGTAAAGATGATACTTATTTTAATGGAGAAAGAGTAAGATAACTTAATGACAACCAAGCAGAAACAGCCCAGCGAGGAGAATTTTAACCAGTTTAGGAAGGAACTGGATAAGAGAGTTTCTCAAGAAATTATGCAGAATCAGAATCAAAATATAGAGAATATAATGACCTGGTTTGGAAGGCATCCATGGGCAACCTTGCAATTCGGCAAGAGATTGTCAGAATTCAAAGACTCAAATGAGATAATCAGGGTCAACAACATAGGCATAGGAATTAGAGGTATAGGGGATGAAGGAGAGCGGGTACCACCTAATATGAAATCTCACTATATTTCGTACGAACCTTTAGAGCTGCTCAACCAAGCAGCTAAGATTCTGGAGCCAAAACAGCTGATATTTTATGCAGCAGATACACGAATGGATACACTATTGCATCTTAAATCAACAAAAACCGTACGGATGCATGAATACCTGCACAGAGAGTATTTCAAGGCATTTTTTCCCGAAGTCTTGCACAGGAAAGAGGGGGATAACATCGCAGTGGATATACCGGAAGAGTGGAAGGACAGGATAGTCTATCTCAAGCTCAATATCCTAAAACAGCCAGCACCGGTCAAGGCGCATGTAACATTCTCATACATCCTAGACCTTTACCAGAGGCCTGAGTATTTTGAGAACCTTGTTGCAAGCACGAAGAGGGGAGGCTATGTGTTCTGCGCAGCGGGACCGAGGGATGAAACACTCAAGAAATTAAATGTTGAGTGGATACACCCCGTGAGATATCCTGAGCCCGGCTTATTGCACCTCAGATAGTATAGTTGATGCTTATTTGAGTGAGGTTTGTGAATAGTAGCAACCTGAGCCCTTGCCTCTGGTTGCGGTCGGAGCATTTATGATTTAAGTGCTCTGGCTTGCAATGGGACTACGTACCGAAAGGAAAGCTGCCAACATCTGCAGTATTGGTATAGCCCCTCGACTCCCAGTAGCCCTCAACTTCCTTGTCAACAACTTCGATGCTAGTTATCCACTTCGCCCACTTGTAACCGTACTTGTGCTCCGCAACAAGCTGGAATGGGAAGCCTCTCTCGGGGGGAAGTGTAACATCGTTGATGCCGTATGCCAAGAGCAACCGCTTGCTTCTTATGTAATCCAAGGGCAGCCCTGTTGAGTAGCCATCGGAGGAATGAAAAACCACGTATGCTGCATTGGGTTTAAGTTTTGCGCGGTCTAGCAGATCTGTCAAGCGGAATCCAGTCCACTTTGCAGTGAACCCCCATCCCTCCACGCATGGCATATAGGCAACCTCCGAGTAAGCAGGCAGCTTCAGCAGCTCATCATAGGAAAGGTTAAGCTCATCTTCAACCAAGCCGGTCAGCTGAAGCCTGTAAGCTTTCCTGTCTATGTACTGCGTCCCCAGAATTGCATTGTTCCCCTGCTCGCTGAGGAGAGTTAGTTTCATACCCTGGAATTCCTTTGCCTCAACCTCTGGCAGAGTGCTTGAAGCTGGAACCTGCAGAGTTTGATTCTGGGGGGCTAACTGCCCAGGCACAGTATTCACCAGACCGGTAAGTAGCATCACTCCACCCAGAAGTGATGCAAAAGCCAGAGCGGCAGCAAGATAGCCGACCCAGTAGTGCTGCGCAGATCTTTTCTTGGAGACTGCAATACTAGCAAGGTTATAAAGAGAAACTAGCAATGCGGCTGTTCCAAGCCAAATGTGGAGTTTGTGCATATCCCAACCAGCAAGGTTAAAATTACCTTCATAAATGTAGCCTATGAGTCCGATTATTGCAAAGAAAGCCATTGCATAGCCAATGATTTTGTGCTGGTTTTTATTCTTTACAAAAACAAGCAGGATGGTTAAAATTGCAGCAATGGCAGAAGGAATCCAGTGCAGCTCTGAGAATACCATGTCTAGGTTTACTCCGGCATATGGCTGCCATCGCAGAATGGCTTGTTTGAAGACTTACCACAGCGGCATAGAGTGACTCTGTTGCGGATTTCATAGGTGAAGCCATCGCAGGATTCTATTGGAATACCTCCGCGCACCCAGATGGGACCGCCGGCTCGTGCCTGTGGGTCCTCCACTAGACCGATGGATTTCTCAAATATGGGCTCGATGGCTTTTCCGGTTTTTTTATCATGAACTACAAGTCTGCCAGAAGGACAGTTTACTGCCTCCTCTATTGCAAGCTTTACAGCATTGTCTTCATTCTGCATCACAAGCTCCCAAACTCCACTTGCTCTGTCGCAGAAACGGGCTACGGCGCAAAGTTCCTCGGCATCAGTCAACTTAAGAGCCGGGCCTTGGATTACTTCGGCACGCTTTGCATAAGGCTCTCTGCCCGCAGTCTCAGTTCCGTCAAATTTCACCTTGGCGTGCGTCCCGTCACAGAATGGCTTGTTTTTGGACTGCCCGCAGCGGCAAAGGTAGTAATTTTCCTGTATTGGGTATTTCTCCCCCTCGCGCCATTCACAGGGATAGCCGTTGGAGTCAAGTATAATCATCTGTTTTGCAAGCGGTATTCCACCAGAAACAGAGTAAGGCCCATCCTTGATTAATTTAATCCTATAATTCAATCCAGCCACTGCAACACCCCGGGTATTCTATTGGTGTTGAATATTAATAAAGCTGCTTGGAGATGAACTTAATTTGCTAGTCTAGCTTTCCAAGAAAAGGCATTTCATTTTCAGATAACTCATAGTTATCCAAATTTTTAAGATTTTCAGACAATATAAACTAGGCAGAAGGATTCAGTTTTTTTGCTACATGCCACTAGCTTTCAACTCTCGCAGGGCCGATGAGTAATTCTTCCACATCTCTTATGCAACTCCCACAATACACAAATGACCTATCCCTCTCAGGGTCGAACAATCTACCGCAGCATGCACATTTTTTCATGTGCCTCACCACCTCCATAGCAGATTATAACTAAGTTATATTTATAACTTTACTGGCAAAATGTGCAAATTTTCCAAATTTTAATGGTTATATGCAGTAATTTTAGTAAAATTTACAATATTATTCAAATAAATTAGAAAAAGTATATCCCGCCGTAATAAGTTTTTCTCTGAATCTTTTTTCAGATTCTTTTTTCTATTAGTTTTGCTAATTCGTTATAAGACTGGCTTTCAGCGGAGTAGAGCACAAAGCTGGAGTAAACAAACCTAAGTTCATCTTTCGTGATTTCTTTCCTAGTCTCAAGGTACTTTTTCAGAAATAGCTTCTGATTCTCTACAGAATTCAAGGACAAATTTTCTGACATATTACAGACAGATTTGAGCACATTGCTGATATCCTGCCAGTTATTGGGCTTGGAGGACTTGGTTATTTTTCTGTTATCGGTAAACCCACCATCCAGTGTCAGGTTCTGCCCTATAAGATGCCTGTGGGACAGACCCAGGTTATGCAGTTTTGCTACATTAATTGCCTCGCTTTCCGCCCACCAGCGTGCGTACCTGCCAACTTTCATCCCTCGCCCCGTGGCAAATTTTTCAAAATCTTCTGGCATTGCCTCGTCCACTCTAATCAACTCAGAGAAAGCTCTGAGATACAACACAGGCTGAAAATCCTTGAAGATATCCTTCAATTCCTCAACCTTCAGTTTCTTCCCATCCGCCATTATTACTTCGTCAATTATTATTATAGCAATTGGGGCAGAAGTGTTTATTCCATTTTTAACGAGTATATTGCTTTTTCTCATGTCTTCAAGTGCAGATTTTAGGTCTACCGCTCCCCAGATGACTACGCCGCATTTTTCTATAGTCTCCTTATGGGCGAATAGGACTTTTTGGGGCATTCCCACCCCTTTGATGTCTATGTAGCTGTATGTATTCTTGAGTTTGTCTGCGAATACGACGTTAAAAAAGACTGACCTTCCATGCTCGAGCATACCCTGCATGTCAACGCTTGCATCCTCTGTACCTGCATATTTTCTGCTCCAGTCAACAAAAACGGCCAAAATCTTATCAAGAGTCTTGTTGTTTATAGGAAGAGTGTTGAAAAGCTCATAGTTGAATTCGAAAATCCTGCCTTTTACGCGAGCCATCGGTTGATCGAAGATCTGCTCCTTTATTATTTTGTTTGCAGGGAGCGGAACCATGCGATTGACACTCTGCTGTATGTCATCGTCAGGTTTCTTCACAAACTTCTCCATAAGTAGATTAGCTTTTTCCAGTAATATAATGCTTTCTTCACTTGAGGAGCAGGAGCCGATCTTTCAGCAGCGGGTCATTCCTGGCTCTAGAAGAAGCTTTTGCATAATCTGCATGATTCGGCTATTACCTCAGCGGGGGCAGGCCATAGAAGAAACGGTTGTCCTCAGGCACATCTCTGAATTTGCGCAGCCTGTTAGCAATTGCAACGCAGTCTTCTACCGCCCTTGCAGTCTCCTCCCTATTTGTCGGGAATACTTCTATCTCAACAAACATGATTTTCCCTTCGGATATATTCAAAAGACCTCTCCTCGCAATATGGCCCGTGGAACTGTATTCCCTGTCCCTCTCATTAACTTTTTGATTTAAAACCTGGATTGGAACCTTTTTCAATCCGCTTTCAGCTAACCCCTCAAGTATATCAGAAACCGACTCTTCAACCTCGCCGGGAAATTTTTTTACACACGCAATATCCTGGCACTGTACCGTGGCATCCGAAAGATGCATGCTTAAAACGCTCACTACAGGCTTGAAACCTCCTTTTTCAGATTTCTCCAAGCCGACATCGCTTGCAGTGGGTTGGCGGCAGTTCACGCACACAATCATGTCGGCACTGTCTTTTGCATGGTCAAACACAAGTGCCATATTGACGGCCTTCTGCTCTATGCTCCTAGCGATTGGACCGCGAATCACCTGAAAGTGATTGTTGTGCAGTTCTTGTGAAAGCCTGTTTGCAAACTCCGGGTTTTCGCCGCGGTTTATGCTCACCAGTGTCTTGTACTCCCGCGCTTCACTGCCTGCTAGGTTTTTCTGTGCTAGCGACATGGGGGTTATTACTCATTATTAGTATTTATACACCTAGTATACTACTCTACTTGGAATTCAATTTAAAAAGGGAATGTGGTATCTACTCTAAAAATCATCTCTTCAGTTTTACTGTAGAATCCACAAGGTTTATGATTCTCTCCCTTATCTTCTCATTCTTTAGATTTCCACCATCAAAGTCCTCATCAATTGAGAAGACAGGCCTTGGGTTGCTGAGTATGTTGAAGTAGTTCACCAACGCAACAAGATGCCCCCTCACCTGCTGGTGTGTTCCTGCATTGTTTGACTTTATTATGAAACCTGCAACGCTCTTCTCAAGCGCTTTGTAGTTGACATGCTCGAAGAGGTTTTTTACCCCAGAGCCGAGGAGGGCATCGTAAACCGGGGAGCCTATGATGAAGACGTCAGCGCTTTCCATGAACTTGACTATATCTGTTGTTTCCTTGCTGTAATTTTCCTCAAATCCTCTGAAGGGCTCTATGTCGTTTTTGCCCAGGTCTATGTACTCGACATCTTGGTATTTCTCCTTTGCGTATTGGAATGCTATATCTGTCAGCTTTCTAGTCAGAGAATCCTTCCTCCTGCTGCCGCAGATGATGAGAATCTTCATGGCAACTACCTCTCCATCCTTTTCTCAACTTCATCCCAGTTAACTATATTCCAGAATGTCTCGACAAATTTGCCTCTGTCATTCTTGTAGTCTATGTAGTAGGCGTGCTCAAACACGTCAAGAACCATCAGAATTTTGTAAGTCGGGTAGACATTCGTATTGTGCTTCTCTATCTGCATTATGATGGGTCTGTCCTGCTCGGAAAAGCTCAGGGCTGCCCAGCCAGAGCCCTCCACGCTCATTGCAGCCTGCGAGAACTCCTTCCTGAATCTCTCAAAGCTTCCGAACTCCTTATTTATGGAGTCAGCCAGCATTCCTCCAGGCTTTCCGCTCTTTGCAGAAGGAGTTAGATTGCTCCAGAAGAGTGAGTGGAGAAGATGCCCTCCTATATTGAAGGAGAGCTCCTTCAGCGTGGATTTCATATCTACATCTGTTCCTTCCCTCCTAGCCTTGTCAAACTTCTCAAAAATAGCATTCGCACCGTTGACATACGCCTGATGGTGCTTCTGGTGGTGTATTGTGAGCTGCTGCTCAGAGATGTAGGGAGCCAAATCCTTGTAATCGTAATTCAGTTTCGGTAGAGAATACCATTTAGAAGCCTCCATAAACTCACCCCAATATCAATTGCGGAATGTTTTATTTAAACCTTTTTGTAAAGGCAGTAGTGGAGACGGTATAGTATGCTATATTTGATGGCAGTTTTTATACCACTCAATACCGTAGATTTATGGGAAGTTTTTGAAATAGCATATACGGCGTAGAACCAAAAAATCTTACAAAAAATGCCCTCGTAACCGAAAAGTATTTATATAAGTTATGCTCTATCATTTAAAAAGGTTGTGCTCTTTTTCGAGGTGAACAAAGAGCTTAGAAAACCTGATCGAAACCAATGATTGGGATGATTAGGGTAAGGATTCTCCCTGTATACAGGGAGGTAAAATAGAGGTGTTGTAATGGAAGAAAAATGCCCAGAATGTGGGAGCAAAAAGCTTACGAGGGACTACGAGAGGGGAGAGCTCGTGTGCGGCGACTGCGGGCTTATAGTGGCAGACAATATAGTGGATTCCGGTCCTGAGTGGAGGGCTTTCGATGCAGAACAGAGGGAGAAGAGGGCAAGAGGTGGAGCGCCGGTAAAGTATATGAGGCCCAATAAGGGTCTTGTTACAGAAATTGACCAGTATAACAGGGATATAAGAGGTGCAAAAATTCCCTCAAAGAAGCAGGCTCAGTTATACAGGATGAGGAAGTGGCATAAGAGGGCCAGCATAGCTTCTTCAATGGAGAGGAACCTTGCCATTGCTTTGAGCGAGTTGGACAGGATAGCTTCCTACCTTGGCCTGCCAGAGAGCATCAGGGAGTCTTCAGCATTGCTCTACAGGAAATGCATTGAGAAAGGTTTGATAAGGGGAAGGCTGATTGAGAGCGTTGTTTCAGCAGTGCTTTACGCTGTTTGCAGGACCTATGGAATACCCAGGACTCTGGACGAGATTTCCGAAATCTCTGGGGTGGAGAAGAAGGAAATTGGCCGAACCTACAGGTTCATAACGCATGAGCTGGATTTGAAGGTTCCTCTGACAGACCCTACACACTATGTGCCCAGGTTCACGGCAGCACTGAGGCTTTCAGGGCAGGTGCAGGAGAAAGCAATAAACCTGCTCAAGAAGGCAATTCAGAAAGGGCTCATTTCCGGAAGGGGTCCAACCGGAGTTGCGGCTGCGGCTGTGTATATAGCCAGCGCAATGGTCGGGGAAAGGAGAACCCAGAAGGAAGTGGCAGATGTTGCCGGTGTGACTGAGGTCACGATAAGGAACAGGTACAGAGAGCTCAAGAAGGAACTTGGCCTGAAAATAGCGCTCTAGGGAGCGCTATTCCCCCTTTATTTTTTTATTTCGTTTTATTTCTTCTTTGCTTTTCTTGTTGCCGTTGAGAACATTGCTTCCCTTGCAACAAAGTAGCCAATCACCAAGCCTATTATTGCTATGAGAACCACTGCAGTCGTCCATGTGTTTCCTACCGGCATCTGCTGTGTTGGTGCCATAAGAGCTGTTGTCTGGACTTGAGTGCTTGGTTTGGTTGCAGCTGCGAGGTTGTATGAGATTGAGCTGTTGTAGAATGTCGCCAGTGCCATGACTGGCTTTGTTCCGTTGTATACGGTGAAGTTCACTGCACCTGCAGGAATCTGTATGTATCCGTATGCATCGGGCATCTTGTAGCCTGGGTCATTGTTGAAAAGAACCTTTATGTTTGTTAAATCAGTTGAATAGTTGAATGGGCCCTGACCGAAATTCCTGGCTGCCCTTATACCATCCGTTCCGTCAACATTCCTGTCCAGAACGCAGTCTGCCATGTAATCCCACCCTGTGCTTCCCTCCCATGTTCCAAACTTGCGGTTTATGAGGATGCTGTCTGTCCCATCCACGTTTCCATCAGGCCAGAATTTTATTGTTGGGTAGGGGCTTTTACCTCCTGCCTGGTCGCACCACATACGGGTGCAGCCGCATTTCCCGGATTGGCAGTTCGTGTCGCTCATGTTGCACCATAAATCCACTTTGAGGTAGTTCATGTTGGGTATGTTAGGGACATAAAGCTGGCCGTTTGGACCTCCTTTGAGTGCTGCTGCTGGAATTGGCGGTGTAGTGTTGTAAAATGTTATGAGAGACATAACCTCCGCCCCACCATCGCCAATGTAGTATCCCCAAACATTGATGTGTGATGCACCTGGCGGTATTAGTATGTACCCATTTGCATCTGGAATGAATGGGTTGGAAATGTCATCGAACCACACCATGATACGGCTTAGATTAGAGGAATATGTGCCATTCAGCCCAAGACGTCTGGTGGCAGTGGTGTTGTCGCTTTCATCAATGATCCTGTCAGGATTGACATCTGCCATGTAGTTGAAGTTGGACATGCCTTCGCTGCTCCCTAAAGCTCTAAATATAATGATCATGTCACTTGAATCCACGTTCCCATCAGGCCAGTTCTTAATGCTGGGGTATGGGCTGGTTCCTCCTGCCTGGTCGCCCAAGATACGACCACAACCGTCGGTGACGGGATCCCAGCCGTTGCCCATGTTGCACCATTCCTCTATCTTCAAGCGCTTGATATTGGGAATGTTCGGAATATATGTATATCCAGTAATGTCAGTTTTAATTGCAGCCACTGGAATCCCAAATCTAGCAGGTGCGGACCAGTTTTTGCTATATGGGAGTCCGTCAGTCTGCGTTGGTGGTGTATGATCAATGAAATGTGTGGGAGTTTCGTTATAAATAAAGTAAGGAGTATCGCAGAATCCGGTTGCTTGCGCATCTGTGCATATGTCAGAATATCCATTTCCTGATGGGTTTGTCCAGTAGTTGCCCCCTACATAATCCCCTGGCGTATACATCCTCCTTCCTTGCGTGAAAGCAGTATTCCAAGAGTTGTCCTGGACAAATCCTGTAAAAAGCGTGTTATTGGTGTTGTTCAGGATGTTATTAAAGATGGAATTTTGTACTGACGGAAAGATATATGTTGGATTTACTAATGCATCCAGTTCCGTGAGATACACGCCATATGCATTATTCTGAATTCTTGAGCCAGTGACTGTATTGTAACCCGAACCGCTGAAAGTGATGCCGTAAGTATTTGAAGTTATGGTATCATTGGTTATCAGATTGTAGTATGACTTCGAAAGATATATTCCATGAGTAAAATTGGTGATTACGCAGTTTTTTAACGTACCGCTCATTGACTGCCAGCGGAAGTCTACTCCAATACCGGAGCCATTACCGCGTATCGTGAACCCTCGGCAGTCCAGAGTTACATTTGAGGCAAAACCCTGTACAAACTTTACAACCGAACCTAGCTGGGATACTGTAATATTGGACATAAGGCAATAGATTACATTGGGCTGGTTTAATGGAACTGGCATAACGGACGTATCCACCGGGATGTCACATCCTGGCGCCACAGCTGCCTTTGTTTTGCCAGAAACAACATTTGAGATGTTGGAAGCACTCCCAAAGTCATCAAAAGCTTTTATCGCAGCATAGTAGGTTGTGTTAAGTCTCAGCCCGCTTAATGCGTAGGTTTCTCCTGTTCCAGCTGGGTCTCCACTGGAATAAAAAGTTTGAGAAGTTACAGAATCGAAATTATCTTTGTTTATCGGAGACGTACTATATTTTATGAGGTAGTAGTTCACAACTAGCCCAGCTGTTGAAACATTGGCAGCAGTCCAGTGTAGACCCATAGTGGTCCATGTGGTGTTAGCTACTGAGAGGTCCGTCACAGTGGTTGGCGGATAAGCAGGCTGAGTAGATGACAATAAAACATACATATAATTCCCGATGTTGCAGTCGTTATAGTACAGGTTGAAGTAACCGTCACCATTCCAGTCACTGCTCCAGCTGTTCTTTATAATCCAGTATCCGCCTGTGTCGTTGTAACCTACAATCACTACTGCATGATCCTGAGCCGGGCTGACACCACCACATGTGAAGATTCCATTGCTATCAGGGTCTCCATCCATGGCAAGGTACACTGCAAGTGGTCCATAGGTTGTAAGATACTGTTTTACCATGTTAGGGGGTACGTATCCCCATGCGCTAATATTGAATAATCGGCTTCTCCAGTTTGAACATCTGTCTGAACAGAGAACTGGTGTAAACCCGCCACCAAAAAAATTGTTGCCATTAGCGTCAACAGCTTGATATGGGAAACATCCCTCATCCACGGTGCCACTATTTTTAATATAATCAAGAGCAGGTTCGGAATTACCACCGTTGGGACAGTCACCAGCCCCGCTGCATGACAGAACATCCTGCTCGGAAAGGTCCGGAGTGATGGAAGAGCTGTTGTATTCTTGTATTTTCATATTCGCCTCAACAGCCCCAACTGCGGCAAAATCCCAGCAGCTGCCGCAGTCACCCTGGTCTTTGACCGGGGTCATCCAGTTGTAACCATTCACATTCCTCCAGTCAAAGTATGTGGGAAGAGTCACCTCAGAAACTGATTGTGTTGAGAATCCTGTTGCAGAAATTTTAGGTATTACGCCATGGTTCTTGGGAGTGTTTATCTGATGCGCTTTGACATCTGTAGTGAGGTTGATGAAGTAAGTCACTGGTATTCCTTTACTCTGCATCGCATGAACGCCTTTGGGGATGCAGATTGCGTTTTCGCTTTTGCCGCGGATGACTGTTTGGATGTCATACCCATTCTTCACGCAGTAGGAGTAGTTAGCCCCGCATTTTCCACTTAAGAAATCCCACCCGCCACATTTCTCATTGTCGGGAAGGGTGCACTGGCCAGTTTCACCTTTGGGTGTTTTTATGATGTTGTAGGTGTAGCCCATCTGCGTGCAGTAAACAGCAGCGGGGTTGGGCAGCGCAAAAGAGAGGTTTATCAATATAAGAAATACTGCAATAAGGATTAGTTTATTCATTGAACCACCCTGGTCGTACTCCACATTCTGAGTATTTATACATTCGCTTTTTTGCCCGCACTTATTTTAAATATCATTGTGAAAATAACTCATGGCTTCTGCAGGAAAGCTCAAGGCATTGAGCGGCAGAGACTTTCTCACAATTGAGAGAAATGCATTGATGCTGCTTTTCATATTGCTACTGCCTGTTGGGTTCGGGATAATGTTTGCGAGCTTCAGGCAGGTTATTCCAAAGAGCACTCCTGCCTCGGTAATAAAGGCGGATGCAAACGTGAGCGATGCGGATATGAGATTCGCAACCTTCAGCATACTCTCACAGTTCTGCTCCCCATCAGTTGATTCCAGAGAAGAGGCATTCAGGAAGCTCAGCAGGGAGGAGTCCTATTTCATAGTTTCAGTTCCATCAGGCATAAGGGAGGGAAGAGGCACTGTGACCATCTATGTTGACAACTCTCTTTCCCCCCTTGCAGAAGTTTCAGATTATGTTGTTGAGATACTGAAATACGAGCTGGGGAAGGCAGGCTTCTACCCGGAGATAAGTGTTGAGAAAATGGGCAGGCGCATCTTGCCAATTGAGTACTTTGCACCGGGCGTGGTGATGATTCTGCTGGCAATGGCCGGCATTCTGATTGCACCTTTCAACACAATGAAGGACAGCAACATGATGCCGAGGGTGCTCTCCAGCGTGAATGCGTGGGAGTTCATCGCGAGCAAACTCCTGTTCTCCCTTCTCCTCGCATTGATTCAGATAGGGATACTGCTGGCGACGCAGAGCTATCTTGAAATGCCGATAATGGACATAAACTACCTCTCAGCCGCAATGGTAATACTAACATCCTTCGCGCTCACCTCAACAGGCATGTTCATAGCATTTGCATTGAAGCTTTCAAACATTGGGAGGTACGTCTGCTCCCTCCTCTTTGGGCTGGCGGTTGCCTTCTCAGGGATGCTCTACCCGCCTGGGTTCCTCCCCCCGTACCTGCAGCCTATTCCCAAAATCCTTCCAACTTATTATGCGCTTGTGGCTCTGAGGGGCTTTGCCGTTAAAGGCGTGGCTTGGGAAGTGCTGGTGGATTACATGGGGATAACAGTTGTATGGTCCATACTTTCACTGGCTCTCTTCTATTATTTTGTAAGGAGGTTTAGAGATGGGTGACGCAGTTGTTGTGAATGATGTGAGCAAATACTTCAGGGGGAGGCCTGCCCTTATTGGTGTTTCCCTGAGGATACCTGCAGGATGCATCTTCTGCATAGCTGGCCCCAACGGGAGCGGAAAGACCACACTGCTTAACATAATCGCAGGGGTTCTCTCACCAAGTAAAGGAAGAATTGAAGTTGACAGAACGAAGTTAGGGTATGCATACCAGCATCCCAGGCTGAGCGAGGAGCTGACAGTGGGTGAGAATCTGTCCTTCTTCTCCCAGCTTAGCGAGGCAAAGGATGCTGAGTGGGGCAGGAATTTAATCAGAGTACTGAAGCTTGATGGGATTTTGAATGAGAATGTAGATGCGCTCTCTTCAGGAACTATGAAGCGGCTTGAGATAACTGTGAGCCTTCTTCGCAATCCTGAGATAGTTCTTCTTGATGAGCCAACCGCAGGGCTTGATACGGAATCGACAAAAGAAATTCTGGGGCTGCTGAAGCTTTTCAAAAAAGAGGGTAAGACTGTGGTGGTTGCAACCCACCAGCTGGAGAATTTCTGCGGGGTCTGCGAGAGGCTTGCCGTGCTCTCTGAAGGTAGAGTGGTGCTTGAGAGGGAAATTGGAAAGGTTACTGAGAAGAAACTGATGCAGTTTTACGAAAGCGCTGTAGGGAAAGGTTAAATAACAATATAGACAAATATCCCCTACATGAGGGGCTTGTTCATAGGCAGGTTTCAGCCGTTCCACAATGGCCATTTGAAAGGAATTGAGTGGGCGCTGAAGAGATGCAACGAGCTTGTCATAGCTGTGGGCAGCACCCAGCGCTCTTTCGACAGGATGGATTTGTTCACTGCAGGGGAGAGAATTGGAATGATAAGGAGAGCCATTAAAGCAAGGAAGATTGAAGGGAAATGCATTATTGTACCTGTTTCTGACATAAACAACAACGCCCTGTGGGTGAGCCACCTCAAATCTCTCTGCCCCGAGTTTCATGTTGTCTTCTCCAACAATTCACTTGTCAAGCTGCTCTTCTCGGAGGCGGGCATGAAAGTGCTTGAAGTTCCTCTTTTTGATAGGAAGAAGTGCGATGGGACGTACATAAGGCGGCTCATGCTCTCAGGAAATAAATGGAAGGAACTCGTCCCTCCCGAGGTGGCGGAGTTTATAGCAGAGAGCAAAGGTGCTGAAAGGCTCAGGAGTATTTCAAAAGGGGATAAAGGCGAGGTGGTAAGGTGAAAATTGCTTATTTCGTATGGGAGTACCCTCCAAGGCTTGTTGGCGGGCTTGGAACCTATGCTGCTGAGATAACCAAGAAGTTTGACGAGATGGGGCACAAGCTTGTGGTTTTCACCATGAATGACGGGGAGAAGCTCCCCACGAAGGAGGAGAAGAACAACATAACTATCCATAGGCCGCTGCTTGCAGATGCAACTCCTGTGCTGCCAACATTTGTTGACGAAGAGATAAAGAGGTGGGGGGATGGCCTGAAGTTTTTCTCTGACATACTCACCTACAACTTCCTCTCTGCGAACAAGTTCGCAAACGAGGTTGCTAGGAAGGAGGACTTTGATATTGTTGTCTGTCATGACTGGCTCTCTGCAATTGCAGGAGTGATTGCAAAGAAGAACACAAACAAGCCGATGGTTTTCCATGTGCATTCCACGGAGCATGGCAGGAGCGGGGGGGGAGGCTCCCAGACGATAAGGGATTTGGAGTTCTCAACTGCAAGCTATGCAGACAGGATAATAACCGTCAGCTTCGCCATGAGGGATGAGCTGCACAGGTTGTACTTCCCCGCGGATAGGATAAGGGTGTGCTGGAATGGGGTGGATGAGAAGAAGTATGACATAGGAAGGTTCGGCAAACAGCAGATTGATGAATTTAAGGCGAAGATTGGAATAAAGGAAGGGGATAAGCCAATTCTCTTCACGGGAAGGCTCACATGGGTCAAGGGGGCTAACAGCCTCGTGAATGCAATGCCCGAGATACTGAGGGAGTGCCCGGAGGCCAGGTTGATTATACTCGGCAGGGGGGAGATGGCTGACGAGCTGAAGGTTCTTGCAAGGCAGCTCAGCATAGGCGACAAGATAACAATGATTGACAGGTGGGTCGGCGAGGAGGAGAGAATCATGCTATACGCCAGCAGCTACATGGTGTGCGCCCCTTCCAGGTACGAGCCCTTCGGCATAGTTTCCCTTGAGGGTATGAGCATGGGGAAGCCCGTGCTTGTGGGAAGAGGTGGACTGCGGGAGGCTGTGGTGGAGGGGGAGACTGGCTTCTTCTGTGAGCCTGATGACGCCCATGATGTGGCAGTAAAGGCGCTGAAAATACTGAAAAACCCTGAGCTGGCGAGGAAGCTTGGCGAGAATGGGAGGGCAAGGGTGCTCAAGGATTTCACATGGGATAAGATTGCGAGGGACACTATTGAGATATACCAGAATGTCATTGACAAGAAAGGGTGACTGCCCAAAGCCCGCACAGCATTGAGGCGATGCAATGGAAACGGCTGAACTGATAAAAGACCTAAAAAACGCTATGGGCGTTGCAGGCATCATCTGCAGTGCGATTGGAATCATTGCAACAATTGTGCTGTATTTCGTATTGTCTCCTCTCGTTGACAGAATGGGAGCAACGACAGTTATTGCCATGAACGATATGACGGCAGCTGTCGGCGGGGGTGTTGCATCTCTCAAGTCGGCGTCGGACAGCATCACCTCACTCTCTGACTTCTCCAGAAACATGTCAGCATCAATGGGGAAGCTACAGAACGGAACAAGCAAATTCTCATCCTCTCTCTCAAACCTATCCAGAGATATCGGCAGTCTTGAGCCGTCAGTATCAAAAGATTCGCTGGAGCAGCTCAACGATTCGGCAAACTCATTCTCGGAATTCTCAGCACAGCTTGGAGAGGCGCGCTCCTCTCTCGACTCGACGTCATCTTCCCTGAGGGATACGTCAGCTGGCGTCAACTCGACAAGAGATAATGTAGCGAGCGCTGAAGTTGATATAAGCGAAATGAAGGATACGTTGAATGGGGTTATCGGGGGGCTGAAGCTCGCGCTGCTTGTTGGAACGTTTATTGCAATACTGCTCTTCCTCGCCCTTATGTGCTACTCAGTGGGCATACTGCTTTAAACTAGAGGACTACTTCTCCAATCGCAAATGTTCTTCTCAGCGCAGTTATCTTCACCTTAACCTTATCCCCTACTTTGGCGTTGGGGATGAATATTACGAATCCCTCGTAATGCGCGATTCCATCGCCCTTGCTTCCCTGCGCGTCTATTGTCACCTCATACTCCTTGCCTTCCTCAACCGGCGCATTCATCGAAATTCCCATCTCCTTCACCTCTCTACGAGCCTCAGAATAGTTAACCTGCAGCCCCTCCAGGTATTATTTTATCGTTCCATTTTAAAAAACTGTTTGTGGAGACAAAAAAAGCCTAAATGCCCTCGCTCATCTCCTTTCCAAGCTCCAGGCCTGCAACCACGTCTGGAAGCACAACAATCTCAGCCCCTGCCCTATGAAGCTTGCTCACAACTTCCTCTGAAACCGCTCGGCTTGCTATGGTAAGGTCTTGGTTGAGCTCCCTTGCAGTGAGGGTTATGTAAACGTTCTTAGTGTCGTTGCCCAGTGCCGCTATGAGACCTCCAGCCCTCTCTATTCCAGCTAATTTCAAAACCTTGGAGTGGGTTGCGTCTCCTTCCACAACAGGTATGTTCATCTCCCTCAACAGCTTCACCGTCTGGGGGTTCCTGTCGACAACCACGTATGCCATTGTGTGGTCGTCCAGCACCTCGCAAGCCTTCTGCCCAACCTTGCCGTAGCCGCAGACTATGATGTGATCGTTCATGGAGTCTATCTTTCTCCTCATTTCTCTTTTATGCACGTCTATTTTGGAGAGTATATTGACGAATTTTGCTGTTACGAAAGTTACAAGGATTAGATAGGCCAAGCCGTTTATAAAAGTGAATATCTGGACTGTCCAAAGTTCGTAGAAGTGCGGGACATCAAGAACCAGTCCTGGTACGCTGAATATTGTTGCTGCAGTCCAGTACAGAGCAATTGATGGGCTTACATTGCTTATTAGAGTCAGTGAGGAAAATGAAATAATGAAAACGCAGACTATTATAAAGGCAATAGCATAGTCGAGTTTCCACCTGAATGCCATCCTTACACCTTCAAGCTCCTTATATTCAGCTTTCTCCTCACCATCTCCTTCCCAAGCTCCATTCCGCCAACCACTTCAGGAAGAACAACGATGCCTGCTCCTGCCCTGTGCATCTTGTTGACAACCTCCTCTGAAACCGCCCTGCTTGCAATTAACAAATCAGGGTTGAGCTCCCTTGCAGTTAGGACTACAAAAACATTGTTGGTGTCATTTCCAAACGTTGCGACAAGCCCCTTCGCCTTCTCTACTCCTGCCATCTTTAGTACTCTTGAATGGGTTGCATCGCCTTCAATAACATTGATTTTTGTTTCTCTGAGAAGCTTTGCGATGGTGGGGTTTTGATCTATCACAACATATTCCTTCTTCGCCTCATCGAGAACCTCGCAGACCTTCTCCCCTATCTTGCCGTATCCGCAGACTATGACATGCCCTTCAATAGACTCTGTTTTCTTCATTGCACTCACAAGAGAGTATTAATGATGGATAACTTTAATACTTTTGCCCGTTTTAATAATTTTGTATTGGTGTGGGTATGGAATGGCACAGCAGCGGGGTCAAGGAGGTTCTTTCCGAGCTTAAAACATCTGAGAAGGGCCTCTCCAGTGGGGAGGCAAAGAGGAGGCTTGAGAAGTACGGCTCCAATGAGCTAAAGGAGGTGGAGAAGGAAAGCCTGCTTCGGAAGTTTCTGGGGCAGTTCAGGGACACGCTGGTAATCATCCTTATTGTCTCGGCTGTCATAGCTGCTTTTCTAGGCGAGATTGTTGATGCGGTTGCCATAATTATAATCGTCATACTGAATGCAATTCTCGGCTTTGTGCAGGATTACAAAGCTGAGAAGTCCCTTGAAGCTTTGAAGAAACTGGCTGCGTCACAGGCAAGGGTGATGAGAGATGAGGATGAGGCACATATACCTGCAAGCGAGCTTGTTCCCGGGGATATCCTGCTCGTAGAGAGCGGAGACAGGCTGCCTGCTGACGCAAGAATAATCCACACAGTGGACATGAGGGTTGATGAGAGTTCCCTCACAGGTGAGTCTGCCCCTGTTGGAAAGGAGAGCGCTCCCGTGAAAAGGGATGCACAGGTGAGCGAGAGGAAGAGCATGCTCTTCATGGGAACTGCAGTTGCGTACGGGAGAGGAACTGCTGTTGTCACAGACACTGGGATGAACACCCAGATTGGCAGGATTGCCGAGATAATTCAAACAACTGAGGAGGAAATGACTCCGCTGCAGAAAAGGCTGGAGAAATTCGGTAAGCAGCTTGGGGTAGGCATACTCATCATATGCGGAATTGTTTTCCTCAGCGAGATAATGGAGAGCCCTTACTTGCTGGGCTTGCTCGCTTCCATGAAGCTTGTTGAATTCTTGACCAGCCAGCAGTTCGTAGAACTCTTCCTCATCTCTGTGAGCCTTGCAGTGGCTGCAATTCCGGAAGGGCTGCCTGCGATAATAACAATCACGCTTGCTCTTGGCGTGCAGAGAATGGTGAGGAGAAATTCAATCCTGAGGAAGCTGCATGCGGTTGAAACCCTTGGCTCAACTGGAGTGATATGCTCGGATAAGACAGGCACTCTCACAAGGAGTGAGATGACAGTGAGGAAGCTCTACGTTGGGAGAGATTGCATAGAAGTCACTGGGCAAGGGTATGAGCCGAAAGGAGATTTCATGAGAGGCGATGACAAGCTGAATGCTGAAAAGGAGAAGGATCTCTCTCTTCTTCTGAGAGTAGGCTCGCTCTGCAACAACTCCCATTTGGACAGCGCAGAAGGCTGGAAGGTTTCTGGCGACCCGACTGAAGGCGCGCTGGTTGTTGCTGCTGAAAAAGCAGGGCTTGGGCAGGATGAGCTCAAGAGGAAATTCCAGAGGATTGAGGAGATTCCGTTTGATTCTGAGAGGAAGAGGATGACAACCATCCACAAAACTCCTGGAGGAAGTGAAGCATACATGAAAGGAGCCTGTGAGGTAGTGCTGGGGCTGTGCTCTTCTGTGCTTGAGGATGGGAAGGTGAAGAATCTCACTCCTGAGAAGAGAAAGGAGATTCTCAAGGTAAATTCGGGGATGGCAAATGATGCTCTGAGAGTGCTGGCATGCGCCTACAGGAAGCTGGAATCAAAGAATTACTCTCCTGAAAGGGTTGAGAGGGATATGATTTTTATAGGTCTCATGGGGATGATGGACCCGCCGAGGGAGGAAGTTTTCGATGCAGTGAGGAAATGCGAAAGAGCCGGCATGCGGGTGGTGATGATAACAGGGGACCACAAGATAACTGCAGTGGCAGTCGCAAAAGAGCTTGGGATAATGAAGAGGGGTTCAAAGGTGCTCACGGGGGAGGAGCTTGACAAGCTTGGGGAGAAGGGGCTCGAGAGAATAGTTGACGATGTTGCGGTCTATGCAAGGGTGTCTCCCCAGCACAAGATAATGATTGTCAAAGCCCTCAAGGCGAAATCTTATATAGTTGCCATGACTGGAGATGGCGTGAATGACGCGCCTGCCTTGAAAATGTCAGATATTGGGATTGCCATGGGTGTTACAGGGACGGATGTTGCAAAAGAGGCAAGCGATATGATTCTTGCAGATGACAACTTTGCCTCCATTGTTGCCGCAGTTGAGGAGGGCAGGGGGATATTTGACAATATAAAGAAGTTCATCAAGTACCTGCTTTCGTGCAATGCAGGTGAGGTTCTCACAATATTCTTTGCCCCTTTACTCAACCTTCCTATTCCACTTCTGCCTCCGCAGATTCTTATGATGAACCTTGTCACGGATGGCTTGCCTGCGCTTGCACTTGGTGTAGACCCTCCTTCGAAGAATATAATGGAAAGGCTTCCCAGAGACCCGAAGGAGGACATAGTGAAGCCGATGTTCCCAAACATAGCTATGGTGGGGCTGTTGATCATGGTGGGGACGCTTTTTGTTTTTAGCGATTTTTATGAGAACAATCCGGCAAACATTGACATTGCGAGGACAGCTGCGTTCACGACAATTGTCATGTTCGAGTTATTTATTGCATTCGCATGCAGGGATGAGCGCGCAACATTGCTTGAAGTCGGAGTGTTCTCCAACTGGTCGCTCATACTGGCAATTCTCTCATCACTCATACTGCAAATTGCGGTGATCTATATACCTGCTCTGCAACCGCTTTTCAAAACAGTGCCGCTTTCTCTGCACGACTGGGTGATTATACTCATCATCTCAAGCACGGCATTCTTTGCAATGGAGATTACAAAAATACTGCAGAGAAGGTTTAGCAGAAGCGAGCGAGAAACCCACACTCTTTAGGGGTTGAGCACGTCACAAATCATAAACTCTTCATTCCAAGCAGCTTCTTGATTTCTTCAGGAGTCTCAAAGAATAGTTCAAGCGTTCTCCCGCTGCCCGCCTCGGAAAGCTCAAGCTCAACATCCTTGAATTTTGCATTCTTGGGGTAATCATACTTTCCGTCACGCAGAAACACCCCGTAGGGCATCCCTTTCCCCTTCACGGCATTGTAGTCGTGCCCCGCCTCCCTTGGAACGAGTCCAACGACAACAGCGCCTTTCCTGCCGCAGTACAGCCTGTGTATTGAAGTTGGTGAGATGAGCACCTCATCACCTTCCTCCATGTGTATTGCAGTCGTCCTCTGCCTCTCCTCTTCATAGGAGATCAGAAAAGCCTCTCCTGCTAGGAGTGTATAAACCTCTGCATATCCCTTTTCATGCTTGTGCCCGTAGGTGAAGAACAGCTCCCCAGAATCGGTTGTTGAGATGACTCCGCAGTTGAGGACAGTGACATCGCAGTTTATCCCTGTCTTCTCAGACATCTCCTTCACTTTGGGAATTGTTTTCCAGAGGTTGTAGACTTCATAGACGACGATATCCCCCTCTTTCTTGAGCAGCTCCTTTGCATCCTTCTGGCTGAACACAACCCCGTCCTCAATCAGCCTGCTCAGACTCCTTCTCCAGCCCGATGCATTCTCGTAGTTAATTGAATAATTCTTGCCCTGCTCCTTTATCTCTATGCCCAAATCCATGAAGATAGATTGGAAAGATGGGAATATAAAGATTTTGAGTTAGGCATGGCTTTCCCGTTTTATTAGGCTATCAGCAAGCTTTGGATAATCAGCTCCCACGCTTAGTGACGGCTTCTCCATGAGCTCCCTGAATTCTTTAGGATTATAATGAAGAAGATTTGCCATAGCCTGGATATTTTGCTCATATAACCCAAACAGTCTTATCAACCTTAAATTGCGAGCTTTGTAACTCGGGTGTAGCATATCACGGATAAGAGCATTGGCTACCGTTTCGTAATACTTTTTGCGGTATTCTTTGCCAAGGTATTCATCTTCCATACTAAGGATGACTTCATTGTCATGCGTCTCATGCAGATAGCCATAAAGCTTTTTTAGCACTGGGTCCTTGATATCCCCGCTCTCGAGCTGCTTCATAATTACAAAAAAGTGTATGTAATGGGCCAACTCATGGATTTCCAACCCGTAACGCATATCCTCATCCCGTAATGGGAGGGTTTTAATCAGCACAACGCGGTCTAATTGCTGCTTGGCGCGAAATATGAATGGATCCAGGGAATCGCGACCGTATGAATATCTCGCACCCCCGAATCTCTCCTTAGCCTCTCGTATCTCATCTTCACTTAGAACCTTTCTACCAACTAGCTGTATCATATTTTTTATCTCTTCAGTAAGCTCTTCATTCGACTTGAACTTTTTTATGAATTTTTCGTTCTTTCTTTCATCTCTATCAGCCAGTGCGCTCAGCTTACCGCTTTTCCAGTCATCATGTATCCTTTCCAGCAAATCCTCCACTGAGCTTAACTTCTTTTTATGCAGGTGGTGGATAATCTCCTTGATATGCTGGAAGTGCTCCTCTTCCGGTGCTTTTTCTTCCGAGTTTCGCCTTCCTATAAATTTGACATTTTCTGCCATGCTTAAATTATGCATTTTAAGCTTAATAAGCGTGTAGAAAAAATGAGAATATAAAAATTAACCTAATGCTTTGCCGTGCCGTATTTCAAGCCAATCAGGAAAGGCGCAAGGAAGGTGACTGCATAGTAGACAAACACATCAAGCTTGTAGTAATCCTGCGAGTTGAACAGTTTCACAATGAATACGTAGTCGAAAACGACTGCAATGAGCAGCCAGACCAATGCAACCAGGAAGTAATAAACAGCAGTCTCCTCTCTATTCCTGAACCTCTTGTAAGGCATGTAGAGCATAAGGGGGGTGAATATTATGAACAAAACCCAGCCTAGAATCTCCTTGGGAACGAAAAAATATAGAATTATTGAAGCAATGTAACCAATCAGCCAGATTACAAACCCAAGCAGTAATGTGTCAATGAGTTTTGTCTTTGTATGCTTTTCCATGACACCACCTCACTCAATTATCCTCTTGAAGTTTAGCGAGGCAATGAAAAGTAATACTGCATCAAACACAAGAATTACAACTATGTCAAGAGGAAGTTGCGAAAGATTACCCGTGATGAGCAGACCGCGGAGGGCATCAACTATGTATGTCATGGGGTTGACTGTTGCAAAAAGCTGGAGAGGATACGGCATAGAGTTCACCGGGTAGAGCGCATTGCTCCCAAAGAACATCGGCAGGATGATGACCTGCCCAAGCCCCATGAACCTCTCCCTTGTTTTCAGTATGGATGCAATGAGGATGGAGAGTGCCGCGAACCCGCTTGATGCAATGAACACAAGGACGAGCGCAGAGAGTAGGTAGAGCGCATTCGGTATTATGCTCACTCCTATGAGCAATGCGAAAGGTATGATGAACAGAGCCTGGAAGAGAGCCCTTGTCCCGGCTGCCATTGACCTTCCAGCGACAATTGCAAATTCCGGGGCGGGAGAGGCGACGAGCTTCTTTAGTATGCCCGACTCCCTCTCCCATATGATTATCAGACCGAAGAATATGGCAACTGTCGTTGTGGACTGGACAAGAACTCCGGGCATGATGTAATCCGTGTAGGGAATATTGCCGGTGGGTATACTGTGGAAAGAGCCAACTACGGGCCCGAAAACAAGCAGCCAGAGAAGGGGCTGCACTGCCCTGAGGTAGAGCTCTGTTCTGTCGTGCATGATTCTCCTTATCTCCAGTTCAATCATTGAGAGAATCACTCTAAGGTATTCGTTCAGGCTCACCCCCTCCTTATCCTCTCCCTCATCCTCTTGAGCTCGGCAAGCTGCCCCTGGCCCTGCGGGGACTCCTTGGCGCTGGCGTACCTCAGGAAAGCATCATCAATTGTGGGCTTGCGGGTCGAAATTCTTTTTATTACAAGATTGTCAGCAAGAAGGGATTTAATAATTCCGCCGAGAGATTCCTCGCTGCTCTTTGTGAATATTGTTAGCCTATCTCCTTTCGCTTCAACACGTGTAAGGTCCTTCAGCCTTTTCAGATGTGCTGCTGCTCTTTTGCTTATTTCAGAGCCGCTTTCTATTGTCACAATGTCGCTGCCCACAGAGCGCTTCAAGTCGTCAGGGGAGGCAACCTTGATGAGTCTCCCTCTGTTTATTATTCCAATCTCATCTGCATAGGATTCCGCCTCATCCATGTAGTGGGTGCTGAAGAACACATTGGTGCCGCTCTCCCTGTTCAGCGCCATAAGCTTCTTCCAGATGGTCTTCCTTGTTGCAGGGTCCAGCCCAATAGTCGGTTCATCAAGGAAGAGTATTTTCGGCTTGATCATTATGGCGCACGCCAACTCCAGTTTTCTTATCATCCCTCCGGAGTATGTGCTGACAAGCCTGTTTGCAATATCATTGAGATCCATCAGCTGCAGTGATTCGCGTATGGAGTCCTTCCTTTCCTCTGCGGGTATTCCATATATCTTGGAGTAGATGAGCAGGTTCTCGTACCCGCTTATGTCCGTCCACACGCTCATCTCCTGAGGGACATAGCTGATTAGCTTGCGTAGCTCACCACCCTGCGTGATGACATTCTTCCCTAGCACGAAAGCATCCCCCGAGGTTGGCTCAAACTGGGTTGTGAGAATCCTCATAAGGGTCGTCTTCCCAGCGCCGTTAGGGCCGAGCAGTGCGAAGAGCTTGCCCTCCTCAACCTTTAGATAAATCCTGTCAAGGGCAAGGAGAGTGCCGTATTTCTTCGAAAGCTTTCTGACGTCAACAGCTAGGTCATTCATGGAGGGTATTTAAGAGCGAAGTGATTAAAGGACTTTCTGCTTTCTTTCAGATTCCTTCATAAAATCACTTCTTCTTTTTAGTTAAGATTGTTTTGTTTTCATTGGTTGCAAGAAGAATAATAAGAATGCAAAAAACAGATAATACAAGGGTTCATTTAATCCATATCCTAAGAAACCTAGAAATCCGATAAAGCCCAAGTACCAATTTAAGTTTACTTTTTCAGTCTTTCTTTTTTCTTTCATCTTTACCACCCATCAGATAATCTGTCTTGATGAATATAAAAGTATGGGCCCGGTGCGATTTGAACGCACGACCCCCCGGTTATCAGCCGAGTGCTCCAACCAGACTTTTAGCCCTGTATTATTTAGTATAATACAAGAAAGCTACGGGCCCCCAGTTACCTGTCGTAATAACATGTTTTTCTCTAAACCTTTATAACGTTTGCTTTTATTTGTTATCAGAACTCCGGGTATAAAGCCTCCTAACTTAGCAAAATTTTTAATTGAATTTAAATCGTAAATTCGTATGCCATCAACTCCACTCCATGACGTTTTTTCTTTACCGAGATGTCCAAATATCTCGTAGGATTTAATTATATGCATCCATTCCGTAGATAAAGTTGGATGATAGCAGGCTAAATTCAATTCAATACTGTTGTTTGAAACTGAAATACAACCGTCTGCAGAGAAAGCAAATCTAATGCACCATCCTATTGTTTTTTCATCTGCATTTTTCAAAAAATTTAAAGAGGGTTGAACCTCACTGAGATAATCTTCCTTGCTTTGACCTCGTCGTGGTGTTTTTGTATAATTTGGTGATAAGCTAAGTAACTCTTTTGCCAGATAAATGTCATTCACACGAATTGCATAGACATCATCTTTACTAAGAGTTTCGGACGGCATAAATCTACTGAGTTTAGATAATAATGCTTTCATAAATCTTTTCAAAACTTCATCTTTGGTATAATATGCAATTCTATAGCTATTTCCATGTATTGTTAGTGATCCATCGGTAAGCAAACATGTAGCTAAAATGAATTTCAAATTTACCTTGCTTCTCAAAAGAGTATGTAAAAGCTTATTTTTTATTTTAGTCTTTCTTTTTATTAGAAATGCGCTTTCTAATCGTCTTTTATCTCTAATGGCTCTTACTTGTTCTAAGACTTTATGGATATCTTGAATGTTTTGGATTCTTGAGTTGCCACCCTTTACTTGACCCCAGTTTCCAGGTAATTTTTCCTTTATTTTGTTTTCATAAATTTTTAATTTTGGTGCAATTTTGCACATTTTAAAGAATACATCGACGGGGAGAGTACGTTCTTCCCTCAGCCATCGTTTGAGGGTTGTTTCACTCACATTCAGTAATTTTGCGGCAGAAGATAAAGTCAAATCATTAAACTTTAAGGAGTCTTGAAGAAATCTTTTTTGTTGACCTTTTACGAATTTTAATCGTTCCATATGCTATATTTGGAACCATGCTTTTTTAAAAGTACGTATAAATCACCATACTGAGCTACGGACCCCACCGAATAATTTTAGATGAATATATTTAAATGCCTTGAGTTTCTATACATACTTGGTGATATTTATGGAGGGAAAAACTACTTTCAGTTTAATAAAAGCAGATATTGGAAGCTATGCAGGTCACTCAAAGGTGCATGAGGACACTCTCGCGCTTGCTGAGAGGAAGCTGGAGAAAGCAAAAAAAGCAGGCGTCATACTGGACTTCAGGGTGACTCACTGCGGTGATGACACTGAATTGATAATGACCCACAAGCGCGGAGTGGACAACCCAAAGGTGCACAAGCTTGCGTGGGATACTTTTGTTGAGTGCGCAAACCTTGCAAAGAAGATGCACCTCTATGGAGCCGGGCAGGATTTGCTCAAGGATGCATTCTGCGGAAATGTGAAAGGCATGGGCCCGGGCAGCGCAGAGATAGAGTTCACGGAGAGGAAGGCAGAGCCTGTCATTGCATTCATGATGGACAAAACGGAGCCTGGTGCATTCAACCTGCCGGTCTACAAGGTTTTCGCAGACCCGTTCAACACAGCTGGCTTGGTGATAGACCCCTCTGTTCATCCCGGGTTTGTATTTGAGATTTGGGACATAATGCAACATAAGAAGGTGTTGATGAAGTCACCTGAGGAGATGTATGACATTCTTGCTTTAATTGGAGCGAAGGGAAGGTACGTGATAAAGAGAGTTTATCCGAAGCCAGGGGGAAAACTTCCCGCGGATGAGCCGGTTGCATGCATAAGCACAGATAAATTATACCAGATTGCCGGGGAATATGTTGGAAAGGACGACCCCTGCGGGGTTATAAGGGCGCAGTCAGGTCTGCCTGCGGTTGGAGAGGTTCTTGAAGGGTTCAGCTTCCCACATCTGGTTTCTGGCTGGATGAGAGGCTCCCACAACGGCCCTTTGATGCCGGTAGGGGTGAAGGACGCCAAGTGCACCCGTTTTGACGGACCTCCAAGGCTGATTGCTCTGGGCTTCCAAGTCGGGGATGGAATGCTGGTGGGGCCAAACGACATGTTCGACGACCCGGTGTATGACTACAACAGGTGGAAGGCTGCAGAGATTGCGGACTACATGAGAAGGCACGGCCCATTTGAGCCGCACAGGCTTCCGCTTGAGGATATGGAGTATACAACACTGCCTGGCGTGCTGAAGAAGCTTGAGGGAAGGTTCAGCAAGCTCTGAGCTCACAGCCTTAGGTCAAGACCGAAGAGCTTGAAGAACACTAGCGAAGCCAAGGAGCCTATCAGAGTTATATCAAAGATTATATTCCCGCCGAAGGTGTGGAATACCTGCAGAGCGGTGGAAACTCCTGAGTAGTACCAGATTACCAGAACCGTGATTATTCTCACCACATCAAGCAACCAGCCTGCGGTAACCCCTAGGGCAAGCCATACTACTTTGTTTATGGTTTTTCCTCTTGCAACATAGGCAAACGGCAGCAGGAAGCAGAACAGCGCAATCATGGCGCTGAGAGGAACGCATTCCGGCACTACTTCAAGAGACATCTTCGAGTCTGAGTAGAATGCATTGCCCACCCGCTCTATCTGCAACCCAAAAATATTCAGGGGAATGCCAACAACATCTGTTGTGATGTCCGTGAGTGTTTTCTGTGTTGATATGACGGGCTGGAAGAGAGGAGTCCAAAGGAGGAAGAGGTAGAGGATAAGGAACAGCAGTCTTTTCAAGGTGTAGATGCTGAAGAAAAGCAGCACGCAGCCTGCAGTGAAGAAGGGAAGGGAGAGCAGGTCAAGAGCATACTGGGGAAAAGCGCCAGCTTCTGACAGCAATATTGCGGATACGGCAAAAAGCAGTATGGCGAGCAGAAACTTTTTGACATCCCACTCAAGCCTCAAGTCCTTCCTGTAGAAGAATATGAGCATTATGATGAACATGAGGGGTATGACTGCCGCATAGGAGTACGGGTCGGCGTCATCTATGTAGAGCTTCATATTGGAGAACATACTGTAGTAGAAGAGGAGGGTTAGGCATAGCAGAAGTAGAAGTGAAACCGCAGGCCTCCAGTCCATACCTGCAGCATGTTTGCTCTTCTCTTCTCCTCCAGTTTTTTTACTTCTCGCAAGAGTCATCATTCCACTTTTGCACTTCGTTATATAAATCATCCATATTTTTTCTTTCTGGCTGAGAATTGGAGTAGGATGCCAAGCAATAGAAAAAACATCCCAGCAATAACGAAGAACCAGTTGTAGGGTGCCAGCAGCATGACGAGCGCTCCCATAAGGGCAAAAAACAGCCCTATGGAGGGATACGCAGCCATTATGCAGGGTATGCACATCACGCCTAAAGCTGCAAACAGGCCTGAGATTATGCCTATTATGACAAGGGAGGGGCTCACCCTGCTTTTCCCCTTACTCTTGCCTTTTCCCTTTCTCCCAGCCATGTTTAGAAAGTTGGCGGAGGATATATTAATATCCTATTGATTACTATGTAACTGGATGTTGCTATGCTGAGAGAATTCATCTTTTTGGTCATCCTGATTCTGTTGATTTCAGGTTGCGTTGGATGGCAGTTGCCGGGGTCGGGCAATGCTTCCAACAGGGAGGTAAACACAGAAGGAACAAACAGCACAGCTGGCGGGGAACCACTGGGCGGTACGGTAATTGAAAGAACAGTCCCGAAGAACTCGAGCTGGAAATATGCGGTATTCCTGCCGCCAAACTATAACGCAAGCAGGAAGTACCCTGTGATTATTGGGCTGCATGGAACCGGCGGGGATGCCATGGATTATGTTAACACTTGGAAAGAGGAAGCAGGCAAGAATGGCTTCATACTAGCATTCCCACAGTCACCTGATACGCAAGGCTGGGATATAAGAACCATAAATGAGTTTGTAGCAGCAGTCGCTGATGATGTAGAAGAGAGTTATAACATAACAAACATGTATCTTACCGGGCATTCGGCAGGAGCCCGCATGATAGTGACCGTTGCGCTCCTGAACCCGCGATTCCGTGGAGTGGCAATGGTTGACGGAGCGCTTCCGCCATGGTACTGCCCTACTGATATTCAGTACTGCAGTCAGGAGTACTCCAGCAAATACGGCGGTTGTGGATGCGCGGAGGGCCAATACTTCTATATGCTGAACGGTGCGAATGATGATATAGTAACTCCGTCTGAAGCAACTGAGGCAAGGAGCGAGTTGGAAAAATGCGGTGTGAATATAACGCAGAGATTCCTCCCAAATCACTGGCATGAGTATCCCCAGGAAGAGAATGTGAATATAATTGGATGGTTCAAATCTCTTGAATCCAACAAAAGTATAACTCCAATTAAATGCAAGTCCGCATCCTGATGGCTTTGGCAATGCGAATAAGCTTTATATTAGGTTAATGAGAATAGATTTTCATGAAGGAGCTGACCATATTTGCAAAGGACAGGGTGGGCCTGCTTGCGGATATAACAGAGATGATGGGTAAGAACGGCATAAACATAGAGTTCCTTTCTGGGGAGGCTATTGCGGGGATTGCCGTGCTTCACATGACATTCTCGGATGAGCTCGCTGCGGCATCTCTACTGGAGAGGGCTGGGTTCACAGTGATAAGCTCGGATATACTGGTGCTGAAGATACCCAACAAGCCCGGGGAGATAGGGAGAATCAGCAGAATGCTCTCCGAGGAGGGGATAAATATACAGAACATATACTTCATGGGCGAGAAGGCGAGGCACGGGTTCTTTGCAGTGAAGGTGGACAGGCCTGAGGATGCCAGGGGAATTCTGAAAAAATATGTTTCAAAGTCACCGGGAATGGGAAGACTGGGATAAAGTTAATAAAGAGGTTTGCGAAAGGTAATTGCATGAAAAGAACAAGAAGATTTAAGAGGGCTGCAGGATTCAGGCACAGACATGTAATGCCCCAGCCTGCTGCCAAACCCTCTACCGAGGAGAGAGTTCCATCAGGCATAGAGGGGCTTGATGAGCTTATTGAGGGCGGGTTTGAGAGGAACAGTGTGATACTTGTCTGCGGTGATGCTGGGAGCGGCAAGACAACCCTCTCACTTCAGTTTCTTTATAACGGGGCAACACAATATAACGAGCCGGGCATTTTCATAACGTTTGAGGAGAGTAAAAAATCGATGTACAAGCATGCCATGCAGTATGGGTGGGATTTGAAGGAGCTGGAGGACAAGGGGCTTTTTGCGTTCGTGGAGTACAAGCCGCAGCAGATTGCAGAGATAATAAGGGGAGGCAGCAGCACCGTTAAAGATACAATAGACTCCATAGGGGCGAAGAGGATTGGTCTTGATTCACTCACTTCCTACTCCATGCTGTTCAAAACACCCTATGAGGGGAGGGAGGCTGTGCTTGCGCTCTTCAACAGGCTGAGGGAGTGGCATTGCACGAGCATGGTTGTTTCTGAGATAATCCTGCAGTTCGGCAGCAGGAGGGGGGAGGCCGGTGTTGAGTTCCTCTCGGATGCGGTTCTGCTGCTCTACTATGCAAGGCAGCAGGACATGAAGGTGAGAGCCTTGGAGATATTGAAGATGAGGGGCACGAAGCATTCGGATAAGATATGCCCCTTCAAGTTCGGAGAGAACGGAATAATCGTATTCCCAAAAGATTCTGTTTTTGGAAGGTTGTAGTGGTCCCATGAGAGGACAAGCCGCTGTAGAGTGGGTGGTAATACTGGCAGTCTCACTCCTCGTCCTGTTTATCATAATATCCATCTCGAGCCAGTACCTCTCGGAACTCACTCAATCGCAGATAAACAGGGAGGCGAGGAACAGCGTTGAGGACCTGGCATCGGCTGCAAAGCAGGTCTACTACCAGGGAGAGGGGTCAAGGCAGCAGGTGTTCATAACAATACCCGAGGGGGTGGACGCAAGCAGAAGCGGGATAACAAACAGAACGATAAACCTCAATGTGCTTGGAACGGACTTCCCAGCCAGGACAGACTTTGATGTGAGAGGGAGGATACCCACAAGTCCAGGTGGCTATATGGTGTGGGTCACCGCAAAGAAAGGGTACGTGTTGATAGGCACAACAAGCCTGAATGCCCAGCCGAGCTACCTCTACGTTCATTTCTTCTCGCAGAACCAGAGCCAGTCCTCGCAGAATGAGGTTGTGTTCAGCAATGACGGGAACTCAAGCCTTGCAGTGAGCCTCACCCTGAATTTTCCA
Source organism: uncultured Microcaldota archaeon (assembly GCA_963760615.1). Taxonomy (GTDB): domain Archaea; phylum Micrarchaeota; class Micrarchaeia; order Burarchaeales; family Fermentimicrarchaeaceae; genus Fermentimicrarchaeum. The sequence goes on from CAVXDX010000014.1 coordinate 110,150, forward strand.
AGCGGGAATGTAAGCGCATCGCTGCTGAACCCAGCTGACACTGGCTTTTCGCTCAACCCAGGCGACTCAAAGCCGGTCTGGCTCAATTTCACTGTTGCAGCAGGCGCATTCGGCAGCTACTCGGGAACACTCTACGCCAACGCGAGCAACGGTGATGAGCTCACCGTGGATATAACTGTTGATGTGACAGGCCAGGTGTGCACTGCGCCATACTGCCCACCATCCCAGCCTGGCGGAGCGAACTGCACCCCCAGCTACATGAAGATTGAGACGTTTAACGACAGCAACTACAAAAATTTCAAGGAGATATTCAACCTATCGGAGTATATCACAATGGGCGGCAGCGGTTGGACGCCTTTCTCGCAGATAACTCTCGATTTGAGGAACCCCAGCGGCTCATCAGTTTCCGGCTATCCAAAGCTTGTGGCGGTCAATTCTCAGGGCACATTCTCGGACCAGTGGAACAGCGTTGGGGCGCCTGTGGGAGTTTACACCGTAATTGCAAACGACTCCGCAAGACAGAGGAACTCAACCTTCAGCATAACGACATGCACGTGATTGTATGAGAAACTGCATACGCATTTCAATTTTCCTCCTTTTCCTAGCTTTGCTGCTCTCTGAAAATGCTCATGCGGACCCCGCCAGTGTGACTCTCAACGCTCCGCAGACTGACCCATCGCTTAATGTAACCCAGACATTTGTGATAAGCTGCACCCCCAACACGGACGGTTCACCAAGTGGGACGAACATGAGCTTCGAGTACAACTCCACCGGAAACCCGAGTTTTATTGACATACCCACCACAGGTACTCAGCTTACAGCGAATGACACGGCGCAGCAGAATATACAGAACAACACAATGTATTCAAGAAGTATAACTGCAGTTGCAGGAGACGACTACTATGTTAGATGCAGGATATACAACTACCCGGTGGCTGCACTCAAGGGAGGCCGCAACGGGCAGCTTTACGTCCCAAATGCAACCTACGTGCCAAATCTCAAATACCTCAAGGTGAGTCTGTGGTGCAACATGAGCGACACCGATTGTAATGGAACGAGGTGCGGTTGCACACGCATGCAGGGCGACCAAGTAGGGGGAGCAAGCCCTTACCCAACAATCTCCAACTGGCCTGACGGTTCTGTGGGTAGTGCGGATGTTAACTTTATAAATTCAAAATTCGGTTCAAAAGAAGGAATGGCGAACTGGGATTACATAGCAGACTGCGTTCCAGACAGGAGAGTTGATGGGTCGGATACAATGACAGCAGCTCTAAATGGCGGGCAGTCAGGTTCTTACTCTTCAGACTTCTCGGGCATAAGAGTACTATTCAACAACAACCCCAGCTACTTCACACCGGATGCAAATGGGTACATACAGATTCCTGCAGATGCAGTTAACTTCACTGTCTACAACGGAACAAAACCAGTCATGGCACTTGTTATATTCTATAACACAACCTACCCTCTTGCGTACACCAACGTCACCTCAAACGTGCAGAAGGTGAGCGTGAGGTATCCTCCAAAGCTTACAATAGCAGAGTTCAGGATGTACCAAGGCGGTAATGCATGGGTTGTGGGAAGTGGAAACCCGCTATGCGACATCACCTCATCATTTGGGAGCAGCATACCGAATTCGAACTGCTCGAACCCCAGCTTCTATGAAAGTGGTGGCATGTACCGGGGGGAAATAGAAATATGCAATGACCAGCTGTTTGGAAGGGATGTGGGCATAACCGGAGTGGTGCAGGGGAACCTGACTTCCAGTTACATGAATTGGCCTATGGGAGTGGTATGTTACAGCGATAGTCTTGGGGATTTTGTAGGGTGCGACAATACCACTGTGCCGAATGCATTGTATATTGTTGGTTCCACCTCACCTCCAATTGCAGGGACTAAGATAGCAAATACAAGAACAAGCAGCTCCTGCCAGTGGTATGCTTACAGTTTCATGGCGGCTCCAGTGGTTAACAACACATTGTTTACCTCTAATGTTACCACTGTGGGGGCAACCATCGGCTCTAACCCCCAGGTAGGAAGTCTATCAATTCTGCTTTATACAATTTCGAACATGAAGATTGCCGAGTTCAGGCTGTATCAGAGCAGCAACATGATAGCTCTGGGCAGTGGAACACAACTATGCGACATCACCTCATCATTTGAGAGCAGTATAGCAGACAACTCCGCATGCACAGGCTTGATATCACTAACGCAGTACAGGGCTGAGGTGAGAGTATGCCAGGACTGGTTGCCGGGTGGGAAGAATATAAGTATAACCGGGTTGATGCATGGTAATCTGAGTTCTAATTATATATGGAATACAACTTCTCTGAACTGGGGTGGATGCGCAAACGGAAATGGCGCTCTCACCCCAATCAACTGCGACTGGAATACAACTGTGCCGAATGGAGTGTATATAAATACTTCAACCTCTCCGCAGTTCGCAACTGGTAATAGGACTTCCACATCCTGCCAGTGGTTTGCGTATAACTTCACAACAGGTCCACTCGCGAATAATGCGCTGGTTATATCAAATCTCAGCACTCGGGGTGTGAGCTCTGGGATAAATCCGCAGGTGAATAATTTGACCATCAGCATAGTGCCGCAGTATTACATGGGTGGAGTAACACTCAACCCCCCTTCAGCTGATTTGAATGTGACTGACCTGAGCAATTTCGGCATGACATGCACTGCAAATACACGCGGAGGTTATAATATAAACATCACATTTGAGTACAACAGCACAACGCAGGGATGGGGGGCGATTCCTGCAAGCGGAGCCAGCTTCACGATAAACGGCAACAACCCAGAGGTGAATGTTTCAAACGGCGGTGTTTATGCTCACACTGTCAACGTCAGCCTGAACTCGTTTGGAACATACTGGGTGAGGTGCAGGATAAGCAATGCAAGTATCTCCCTGTACTCCAACATAATAAAGATAGGCGTCTACCCAGCCTATTTGAACATCAGTCTCCAGAATCCCTCCCCGCTTGTTTACAACTCGTCAAACCCATTTGTGATTGGACAGTACAGCACACTTGTTGTGAATTCATCAGTGAACTGCAACTCCATTGGCTCGCTGGGTGGTTGCGGCGGTGTGAGCTGTTCTGTGAGATACAACTCCAGCTCGGCTCTTGCAGATACGCTTGTGAACGAGACGCTAGGCGCTACGCCATTCTATGTGATATCCTCGAACATGACCCATGATTTCACAGGGGTGAGCAACCCCAGTACAACCCATCAGGCATTATATGAACTATGCTCCTGGGGTAAGCTGCAATACACGCCGCCTTCAAGCATATTCACCGGTCCAGCATATAATGAACCCAGCACAATGGATTATGCACTCCTGAGCTCGGAAGATGGGCTGGATTCGAGCAATTCATTCTGGTGGAATGGAGGTGCATCATGCCAGCAGTTCAGGTTCCAGGTTAATGAGAGCACTGGTTCAATAAACAAAATAAGGGTGTATTACAAGGGCCATAGTTCTTCGAATTCTACGACAACCTCAAATTGTGATACTGTTTCGTATCTCACAAGGCTTTACATGTGGAACTTCACCTCAGGCAACTGGAGCCTTGTGGGGAGCACCAGTTCAAATTCTGATGATGTGATATCAGTTGAATTCAATTCAAGCTTCAGCAGCATCGTGAATTCCAGCTATATGTACCTCCTAGCATCAGCTGACCTGGCAAGCCAGCTGTGTAAGTCTAATGTTTCCACAGACTACGTGAAGGTTGATGTGCAGCTTTCGAATAAGAATATCCTGCCATGCGGCAACCTCTCTGCCAACCAGACATGCAAGTTCTCCTGGCTGCTCAACGTGACTGGAGTTAACGAGCTGAGGGCAATTGACATCAACTGCAGCTCCAACAAGACCACAGTTGCATCGAATCACTCTAACGATTCCTATATATCTATAATAGGGTTTGAGGTGCACACTGACAAGAGCACCTACAGGAACTGCGGCGGGGTTTACTATAAGGTGAGCGTCTATGACTCAAGCAACAACCTTCTGGACCAGAATCTTACAGTGAGCATATACGACCCGCTTGGGAATATTGCGAACCAGAGCAAAGTGCAAACCAGCATGGGAGTATACAAGGGGTTCTACTGGCTCCAGGGCTCTACAATTGGCGAGTGGTTCATACGCGCAGCCTCCTGCGGAATTTTCAACAAAACATTTGGGGTGGGAATCGGAAACAGCAGCGCATTCTGGAAGGCGGAGTGGCAGATTCCCAACAGGGTGAAGTACTCTCCTTTTGAAAAGATTCCCATAACCATAAGGTTCTACAACCAGCTTGGCGAGGGTCAAAACGCCATGGCGCTCGTGTATCTGGATGGTGTTTTCGGTGGTAGCTGCAGCAGCACTACAATTAAAGGGCAGTACGACTGCTCGGTAAATACACCTGCTTCAAATGGAACCCATCCGGTGAATATATACTGCTCAGGCATGGGCATTGGAGTGGTGTTCAATGAGACGAGGTACATCTATGTGGGCTAGGAGTGGGCAGGTCAGCTTTGAATTCTTCATAGCAGTCTCCTTTCTAATTCTGTTCTTCCTTGCTTCTCTCATCGTTTATGATGATGAGAGCCAGAGCACAAATCTATTCCTCTCAAAGATGAGCGCCCAGGCGGTTGCATCCGATTTCTCCAGGGCAATAAACGGCGTGCACCAGTGCGGCAATGGATGCTCTTACACCCTGCAGCTCAAGGAGGGGTATTCCCTGACAGTTCAAGGCAGGGTGGTTGAGGTGGTGTGGAATTCAGAGCTCGGACAGGGCGCACTGGTTACGGATAAGGTGGTGCTTCAGTCAGCAACGCCCGGTAGGTATATCGCTGTTGTGAACAGCAATGGAGTGGTGCAATTGCATGATGTCTAGGGGACAGATAGTTCTGACAGACATTCTTGTTGCATTTGCGGTATTCATCCTCATAGCCGATGCTTCCATACTGCTCTGGGAATACGAGCTGGGGAAGGCAGTAGATACGGCAAGCAGAAATCAGATGGAGGAACTCGCGAGGGCCGCCAGCAGCCAGCTGTTGACCTCTGGAGAACCTTCAAACTGGGAGGTGCTTGATGCACTGAATGACAGCTCTCTTCACTCATTTGGGCTTGCCAGCTCAGGCAATGTTGTGGAGTGGAGCAAGGTTCAGAAAATCAGCCAGCTGAGTGACCCTGGCAGCTACAGGGTGGTGAAAAGGTCCCTGGGGCTGGACTGCTGCGAGGCTTGGTTCGGTGTGTTATACGAGAATGGGACAGTGATTGGGAGCTTCGGCAATGGCACTTCAACCAAAGGCTCCAGCATCAGCATTGACAGGAAGGCCATACTCAACTCCTCGCCAGTCACCGTGAGGCTGAAGGTGTGGCAGTAAACTGCCACTCAATAAATTGGGTGGCTTTCCATAAGTTGATTTGCATGTTGCACGGCAACGTTGGGCAAACAAACTTCATCTGGACGCATGAGCCCGTTTACAGGGACTCGCCTATTGGAAACCTGGGCAAAATCAGGAATAGTGAGTTCGTGATTCTCCCGCTCCAACAGAGATTTTATAGCAATAGCAAGGGATGCCTTTCTATCGCTATTCACAATTTTACCACATACCTTGCATTTATACAAGGCATAGTTCCCAGAGTAGTGTCCGTTATTCACTGCACCGCAGGCAGAACACCACTTGGAGGTATGGTAAGCATCAATTTCTCTGAGAGGGATACCAAACATCTCAGCATTAGAGTAAAGGAATTCCTTGAACTTGCCGTAGGGAATCTTGTTAATTTTTCTATTGGCTTCTTTTCTAAATCTCCCTCTTCTGCCTCTGATATTCTTGAGTTTCTCAATGGATATGTATGCATCATACCTATTGGCAAGATTGATAATCTCCTTGGCAACCTGACCGCTTCTTGTCTTGACAAAATTGAACTGTTTATGTTTAAGTTTTCTAAGGCTCTTCTTTGCTCTTTCAGAACCTTTATCGGCAAGGCTTTGGAGTTTGGCTTTTCTTTCAAGATATTTTCTCTGCCGTTCAGCAACATCCCTTCCAAGGTAGAGTTGTTTAACAATTTTGGAAGTTTTGATGTCAAAGATAGAAACAGCGGCGAGAGTGGAACTGCCAATATCAACTCCAAGAACATATCGCTTGGAATCCACAGCAGGTTCTTCAAATTCCTTTTCAAGAACAACGGAGATTCTGCCGTCTTTCAGAAGAGAAATATTATCAAAACCCCAGCCATCACCAAGGAAAGATTGAAATCGTTGGAATTGTCTATCCACAGCAACAGGGATGAGCAGTTTCTTCTTTGGGGAGTAAGTGATGCTGAAGACGGGATTATTTCTCTTGGAAGCAGCGAACTTGAACCATCTCTTGTTCAATCTAATGGAGCAGTTCTTAAACCCATTCCTGAGTTTGTTCCTGCTCTTCCAAACATCCTTTCTTGCTTCCTGAACAATATCACTTGGGAGAAAAGAGGTCTTGCGTATGCCTGAATATGTTTTGTGGTGCAATTCAGTAGAGGATTTTGCAGGCAGATGCTTAGCAGTTGCATTCAACACCCGCAGGTATTCAGAGATAACACTATCCAGAGTTTTGGATTTCTTCCTCGTCAATTCACGGCAGTTTAATACGATGCATTTTCTCACGAACTCACCAATAGTGCTGTGTTTACAGAGATTTATAAACCTCTTGAAGGGGGGTAACTTGCCAGTGAAGCGAGGGATTTTATGAAAGGGTTTGTGATAACGCTTGACTCCGTGATAGCAATCATAGTGGCCATATCTCTTATAATAATCATAAGCGCCCCCACTCTGAGAGTTAGGCCGAGCGCATGGAGCGGGGTGGAGGCGAAGCGCTTCTCAATGGATTCGCTCGCAATCCTACAGAAGTCAGGTGTGCTTGCAAGGGCTGTGCAGACCAACTCCACATCGGAACTGCTTTATTTCATGAGCACAGAGTCAACCTCGCTATGCATGAGAATCAGGATAAGCGGGAGCAACGGGTATGGACTCTATGCAGCAAAGGCGGGCTGCACCAGTGAGGCGAGTGGGTTTTCATTGAGCAAGAGGAGCTTCATCTCCGGGGGCAAGCCCTACATTGCCGAGATGCATTCGTGGGAAGGGTGAATGGATGAGGAAAGGATTCTTGATAACTCTGAGCGCGCTGCTGCTGTTCATGGTAAGTTTGCTTTTCGTCCAGAGCAGCCAGAAAACAATGAGGGATGCTGAGAGGACAATCGGAGATACCGTGGCGATGGATTCAGCTGCCTATGCGTTTGACAACGCGGCATACGATTTGAAAGATATGCTTGGTCCTGAAGTTGGTATAACAAGAAACAGCTCAGAAACGAACATAACCTTCGGTGAGCAGCTTCCCGGCAGCTCCGCGTACAGCTCCTTGCTCTCAAACTACAGCATCTTCATTGCGAATTATTCAGGTGGGATAAACTCGAATGTTTCACTGAACTTCTCGGGAATTCTGAATGGAACCCTGCTTGTTTTCAGCAACGGGCTGCGGTATGACCGTAATATGACAGCAGTCAGGTTCTATTCTCCCAACGCGGGCACAAACGCAAGCGCCTATGAGCTGAACATTTCATCCAATGCTTACAGGCAGAGCGAGAATATAAGCTCACTGCCGCAGTCTGGCACTGTGAGGCTGGTGGTGCATTACTCAGATTTGAGCGGAAGCATGGATGTGAGCGGGTGGTTTGACCCGAATTCTCTGGCTGTATATACTGTGAACTACAGCGATTCTGTAAGCTCTTTGAGCATAAGGGCTGGGAACTTCTCAGGCGGCAGTAGCAGCATCGGGGTTGAGCAGGCAGGTTCTGTGCAGGTTGGGTTGAACCTCACTACAAGGGGTGGATGGAACGGAAGTCTGGCTTATGCTTACAATGCGAACATGAGCTACACGCAGCTCAACGCCACAAAGAATGATTTACTGTGGGTAGAGAGACATTAATATTAAAGGAGTAGAATATAGTAAGGTGGGTTGTATGCTTGAAACGAGGATGGATTTGCTGATGGAGCAGGTGGAGAGGAAGAAGGCTGTTTCTCTTGATGAGCTTGCAGCAAAGCTGAAGTGGGATGTTGCCGGTGTTGAGAGGGCATGCAAGATGCTTGAGAGGAAGGGCATTGTGGAACTGAGGTATCCCCTCAACATAATGGAAAGACCTTCGGTGATACTGAAGAAACCGCTTGAGCACGTTGGCAGGCCGGCAAGGCCGGCTGGAGAGGTGCTCGAATCCTACAGAGTCATTTCTGATAATGTCCCAGGGGAGGTTAGGATACTCAAGAAGAAGGGGGAACAGAAGCCAAGCTATTATATTTCGCCACCAGAGATAGGGCCCTACACGCGCCTCCTCCTTGACAGCACTAAGGACGAGATGGGCAAGCTCGTCACGGTTAACATTGATGAGATAATGGATAACGCAAAAAGCGCTGAGGTCAAGATGAAGTTCTGCGAGGTTGGAGGAAAAAGGGTCAGGGAGGTTCTTCCGAATCTAGAAGATAATGAAGTGGATATCCTTTCGGGGATACTGCTGCACGAGACGTACGGGCTGGGGGAGCTTGAGCTGCTCATGTCGGACGATAACCTTGAGGAGGTGGCAGTGAACAACGCCCAGGTGCCCATTGCCGTGTATCACAAGAAATACGGGTGGATGGAGACCAATATGAAGATGAAGAGCGAGGAGGAGATAGCGAACTATGCAATGCAGATTGGCAGGAAGGCCGGGAGACAGATAAGCCTTCTGAACCCAATACTGGATGCCCACCTCGCTTCAGGGGACAGGGTGTATGCAAGCCTCTCCCCAATTTCGACAAAGGGGAATACAATAACCATAAGGAGGTTTGCAAGAAACCCCTGGACTATCACCGATTTCATGGGTGAGAAGCTCAAAACAATATCAACCGAGATGGCAGCCTTTCTCTGGCAGGCGATTCACTACGAGATGAACGTGCTCGTTGCTGGCGGGACTGCGTCGGGAAAAACGAGCATGCTGAACACACTCTGCTCATTCATGCCATCCCACCAGAGGGTTGTGAGCATAGAGGATACAAGAGAGCTCGCCTTGCCCTCATTCATATGGAACTGGGTGCCCATGCTCACAAGGCTTCCCAACCCTGAGGGGCTTGGCGAGATCAGCATGCTCAACCTCATGCTTGCTTCACTGAGGATGAGGCCTGACAGGATAATTGTAGGCGAAATAAGGAGGAGGAGCGAGGCTGAAGTGCTGTTCGAGGCAATGCACACTGGCCATGCGGTATGTTCAACAATGCATGCGGATACTTCGGCGCAGGTTTTAAGAAGGCTCATGGAGCCTCCCATTGAGATACCCATGGTGGAGCTGGAATCGCTGCACCTGCTCGTGGTCCAGTACAGGGACAGGAGGAGCAACATAAGGAGGACTCTTGAGATAAGCGAGATAGTGCCTGGAATTGGCGGTGAGAAGCTCAGCATGAACCACATATACCACTGGAGGCCCAGGGGGGATGTCTTTGAGAAGTCCAATGAGCCCATCAGGATTTATGAGGACCTCAACCTGCATACCGGCATGACACAGAAGGAGATAGTTGAAGATTTGACAGAGAGAAAAGCCATACTGGAGTGGATGGTGAAGAGCAACGTCAACACCGTTGACAGGGTTGGGGAGGTCATGCAGGAGTACTACAACTCACCTCAGGAGTTTGTTGAGAAGTATAAGATAAAAACAAGGTGATTCGCCACGAGAGTCCCATTCATGTTTTTTTCAGCCGAGCAGGCCTCAAGGATAAACAGGAGGTTCATAGGCATAGGCAATCTGCTCGTAAGGCTCTACCCTGTTTTGAAGTATGACCTGAGAAGCGGCGGAATTGATGCGGATGCTGGAGCCTACGCAGTTGCAGCACTCATATCCGCCATCATATGGGGGGCAGTGATGAGCGGGTTCGCGTATTTTATGCTTTCGGCAAGGGGGGTGAGCAACATCTACGCACTCTCTCTCGCCCCGGGGCTGCTCATAGCAGTCATTATACTCCTATTCCAGCTGATATACCCACGCATCATGGCTAGAACGGTTGCGGAGAGGGTGGACAGGGAGCTCATATTTGCTTTGAAGGACATGTATGTGCAGATAAATTCTGGGATATCCCTCTTTGATGCAATGTGCAACATCTCAAAATCCGACTACGGCAATGTCTCCGAGGAGTTTGAGCTTGCTGTGAGGGAGATAACCGCGGGCGAGTCTGAGGAGAATGCCCTGGAGAAGCTGGCCCTGAAGACAAAATCTGATTATTTCAAGAAGGCGCTCTGGCAGCTCATCACGGCAATGCGCTCGGGGTCGAGCACCGCTGGAGCTTTGAGGAGCGTTATAGATGTGTTGATAAGCTACCAGCACAGGGTGATAAAGAACTACGCCTCTGAGCTGAACTTCTGGATTCTGATGTTCATGCTCATTGCGGCAACAATCCCGACGCTGGGCATAACCCTTTCCGTTATCCTCTCAACATTTGGAAAAAGCGGGATAACGGAGCTCCTCTTTGCTGAGTTCGTGCTGGCGTCATTTGTGGTCCAGGCAGTCATGATAGGGTTCCTCAAGAGCAGGAGGCCAGAGGTGTACGCATGATGAGGGGGCTTTTCAAAGCATTTTCAGGCATCGTGCCAGCAAAATACAAGAGGAGCATAGAGGTCCTGCTGAACTACGCAGGGGTTGACGAGGACTTGGATACCTGGCTCGGCGGCAGGATAGTCGTATGCCTGCTCTTCGCTGTTATCGGCGCGCTGTTTCCCCCCACCTTGCAGTCCAATGGCATTGCTTTTGTTGACTTCACTCCAAACCTGCTGTTATACTACTCGCTCTTTGGAGCATTTCTCGCATCTGCGCTTATGGTGATGGTGTTCTACTCGCACCTCTACTATGTGATTGATGAGAGGAGGAAGAGGGTGGAGACCATACTCCCTGACTTCCTGCTGCTCATAGCGGCAAACCTCAGGGCCGGGATGACGCCAATATCTGCATTTATTGAGTCCTCAATGCCCGAGTTCGGACCCCTGGAGGATGAGGTGGAGATAGTGGCATCACGCTCCATGGGGACAGAGTCATTCGTTACAGTTTTTGGAAGGCTTTGCGAGAGGATAGACTCAAGGATTCTCAAGAGGGTTGTGGGGCTTTTCACCACTGGAATGGTCTCAGGGGGGCATCTCGCCAGGCTGCTTGAGACAAGCGCGATGGACATAAGGGAAACGCAGGAGCTGAAACAGGAGCTGTCGTCCAGCACCAGGATGTATGTGATATTTGTCCTTTTCATTGTCCTCATAGGGATACCGCTGCTGCTATCCATCTCAATTCAATTCCTCGTCAAGCTGTCAGCCCTCAGATCCCAGATATCAACTTCATCATTCGGAGAATTCGGGTCCTCCATGCTCTCAGTTGGAGGCTCCCTTGACCCTCAATTTGTTGAGACGATGACTTATGCGGTGCTCATAGGGACAACGCTCTCGGTGAGCATCCTCATAGGAGTGATAAACGAGGGGAAGCTGCTCTACGGGCTGCGCTATTTCCTGCCCCTGGTGGCAATAGCGCTGATTGACTTCATGGTGTGCAAGAGCATTGTTGAGGGAATTCTTGTGTCCATGACATGAAAAGCTATTTAAATGAGGCAAGCTGAAGGTATAACTATGGCACAGAAGTCTGAAAAGGAGGTAGAGCAGAGGATTGAGGAGCTTCCCATGGAGTTCATAGCCCTCATCGTGTCGTCTGCTGACGTGTACGCCATGGCGCAGGAGATTGCACTTAAAGTTCTGATCACGAAGAAGGATATGGGCGGGGTATATGTGACATTCAACAGGCCCTATAGCACGCTGAAAGTATCCATTGAGGGGATGGGCTTGGATGTATCAAGGCTGTTTTTCATAGATTTGATAACAGAGAGCGCAGGTGGCTCTGCGCAGAGAGGCGCCGGGGACAAGTGCTTCTACGTGAGCTCACCCAAGAACCTCACTGAGCTGTCGATACTCATGGAGCAGGCAATGCTGCGCCTCCCAAGGGACAAGAGGTTCGTCTTCATAGATTCCATAAGCACAATGCTAATCTACAACGACCAGGATACTGTTCTGAGGTTCATCCACTCCCTTACAGGGAAGATGAGGCTGCTTGGCATAACTGGCATAATCTTCCTGCTTGAGAAGGAGAGCGATGAGAAGTTCAAGGCCCAGGTCGCCCAGTTCTGCGATAGAGTAATCACACTCTGAGAAATTGTGAAAATATTTAAATAGAATAACCTAATACTTCAGCTATGAAACTCAATATATTAAAGTATATAACAGTTCTGTTTGTTTTTCTTGTTCTTCCAGAGGTATTGCAGGCACATCCAAGCTGGGTCAAGACGGGCGTTACGGCATACTACGAGGGAATCGGCGCATTCAAGAAGGGAGAGGAGTATAATTCCGGAGCTAGGATGGATATCATGGAAAGGGTTGACAGCGAGGACAACGGCAATATTGTCGTCACTTCCATATTCAGGGAACCCACTTCGGGCTATACCATAACGAATACATCAAACTACGGCCCGAATGATGCTTTGGGAGCTTTCTGGTATGATGATAAAGCACTTCAAAATATGAAAAGCGGGGATAGGGTAAACGTTTTCATTAAAGGTGTCGGCAATATACCTTTCACAGTTACCAAGGGACCGTATCAAGACCGCATTAACGGGAAGAGTTGGGATGCTGTGATGCTGGAAGTGAAGGACAACACAGAGATAAGGCTGATTTATGATGTCAATACGGGCCTGCTACTCCACCAGGCAGAGGTTTACCCGACCCAGGAAACTTATATCGACATAAAGTCAGTAAGCGTGGATCTGTCGACATACCAGACTCCCGGCAGCTCGATAACGCCTCCGGTGAACCCGGGGCTAGGCGGGCAGAACAATAATACGCAGCTTGGAAACCTCGGGAATACCACTGGCGGCTTGGGCATACCAAACATTAATCCCTGCGGTAGCTTGTTCCTCTTACTGGGCGGCATTTCCTTGGCTTTCATAAGGGGTGTGATATGATGAACCGTTACATCATTGTGCTGCTATTCCTGCTATTTCTTACTGGATGTTGCGGGTTGAGCTACAAGGACCTTGCCAACCTTGTTTCCTCAAATGAAACAGGCGGGATTGGGAATATAGGGAACGTATTCTCAAGTCAGACAGAATGGACCTATATTGTTTACATGAACGGGAACAACAACATAGAGGCGGATGCAGTTTCTGATTTTCTTGAGATGGAGCGAGGAGGCGGCTCAACCGACAAGGTGAACATTGTAGTGCAGATGGCCCGCGGGGGCAACTACGCCGGAGAAGGAGGCTGGACAGGCGCCAGGAGGTTTCTTGTGCAGGGGGGCAATGGTCAGAACATGACCTCAGCTGTGCTGGAGGAAGTTGGAAACCCCGATATGGGAAGTCCGGACACTCTTTACAATTTTGTTTCCTGGGCGGTTGATAGGTATCCTGCAAAGAAGTATGCAGTCATCCTATGGAACCATGGGGGTGGATGGACCGGAATGCTGGAGGATGACGTGCATAACACAAGCATGAGCCTTGGAAAGATGAGACAGGCTTTTACGAGGATAAACCAGAAGCTCGGTAGAAAAATAGACATGGTCATTTTTGACATGTGTCTCATGGGCCAGTATGATGTGATGCTTGATACCTACCCATATGCGGATTATATGGTTGCATCTGAGGAGAGCGTCCCGGGCTACAGTTATGATTATACAACAATAGTCGGAAGCCTGAATGCAAACCCAAGCATGAGCCCGCGTGAGCTTGCAGCCATGCAAGTTGAGAAATTCAGGGAGTTCTACAAGGACAAGGAGTATGCGACAACCATGAGCGCCTATGACCTCTCGAAATTTCCGCAACTCAAACAGGCTTTTGATTCTTTTGCGCAGGCGCTTACTGCACATGTGAGGAACGGCGGGTGGAAGGATGTCGCGGAGATGCACCAGTATGCAGACCACTACCCTCTGGGGACTGCGGAAGAAAAGATATTCTCCTTCGGAGACCTTTATGATTTTGCATCAAATGGAATTGCATATTCATTAAATGATGCCAATCTTGGGGAAAAGGCAATGGCGCTGCAGAGAGCCATAAATAATACGCTGGTCGCAGACTATAACCACCAAAAGCACGCGCGCTCCTATGGAGTTTCGTACTACTTCCAGCCTGCGAAATGGATATACGCAAAGATAAATGCAAACAGTTATCCCCAGACAACAGCTTACAACCAGCAGCCGTGGAGAGATTTCCTCGCCGAGTACTACTCCAAGGAGAATATGAGCTCAACAAAACCTTCCCTTTCGGATTTTGAAGTCTCCCCACTTGCCTCTCTTGTGAGGCCAGTCAGATTTTCCTACAGCATATTCGGCTCCAACATTGTGAAGAACCAGTGGCTCCAGTTCTACTATGAAAATGGGGAGTGGAAGCTTGCGCGCATAATAAGCCAAAGGGCGATGACGACCTTGGCAAACGGGAAGACAGTCTACGGAATTTCCGATGGGTTGAGCAAGGGGGTTGGGAGAAGCTCAACCATTGAGATGTTCCTGAGCGATGGGACCACCAGCGAAAGGGTGACGGTCGACAAGAGATGGCCCGCGGAGGATTTTTTTGTTGTTGCAGGAGTTTACCAGAGGGGAAATGAGAAGGCTGATGCGCAGCTTTATTTCTACGAGTCAAATGAGAGCATTGCCGACGTCCAGATAACTGTGCAGGGGCCAGATGGGCAGCCTGTCATTGGTTATCTGCCCTCCCTGGAGGAGGGGGATATCTTCACTCCCTATGTTTACAAACTCACGCAGACAGGGATTTCACCAGAGGCGAGCCAGCCGCTTATATACAGAGCGGGCGGCGGATTCGAGCTTGAGTGGCATCTGCTCGAGCCGGGAAATTACATGGTTGCAGACATGCTCACGGATTTGATAGACCAGAGCAGCTATGTTGTCGGAACCTTGAAGGTTGGGCAGCAGCCAACCCTGACGCCCCTCACGCAGGAGGATTTGGGCAAGAACTGGCAATGCGGGCAGATAGAGCAGGGAATCACTGTGCAGTACAGGGCGGATTTCAACTTCTCAGGAGGGAACTGCGTAATGGGGGATGCGGACGGGGTTTCTGGCTGCGGGCTTACCTACTCCGACAGGGCAATACCGCACATGGATATCTACATGAAGGACAGGTTTGAAACTTTGCATTTCATAGCTTCAAGAGTTAGTGACGATGCAATGTGGCTGTTTGATCTTGGAGGGACAGACCCGATGTACTGCGTGACTTCAGGGAGCGCTCCTCCTTCAACTTCGGTTTACAAAGACCTCTATGCTAGCATCGGTGACAACGCACCGGATTTGGAAGCTAGGCAGGTTGACAGCGAAGGGATAAGAGGCAGCTGGGAGAGCGCTTCCAACCAGATGAAGCTCGCCTTGAATAATGACGGAACTTTCACATGGAATATCGGCACGCATGTAATAAGCGGAAGGTATTCGGTAAACAAGACCTACCTGGCTCTAGCTGCAGTTTCCCCCTCTTCAGATTATTCGACAACATTCTACTACCTGAGGGGGGAGCACAAGCTCGTTCTATACGATACCTCAAACAGAGAAATAGTTTTCAATAGGCCTGGCGAGACTATTCCAGAAGCATCAAATGCGCCCGCTCCTGCAGTTGCACCCGGAAGCGCGCAAACGCAGCAACAGCAGCCTTACCAGCCGCAGGCTCCTCCCAACGAGCTTGTGGGGCAGTGGTACAACTCATACACAAATACAATGCTGGCGCTTGATGCTACAGGGTATTACACTCTGCTTGACGGGGGCAATTATTACTACGGAGCCTACACGGTTCAGGGAGGAGTGCTCGGCCTGAGCTGGGCGGGGCAGATAGTTCAGTATCGCTACCAGCTCAGCGGAAACGCGCTCACACTGCAGGGGCAGGGCGTAACCATAACTCTGATGAGATATTCGTAGGTGGTTGCATGCTGGAAATTAAGAATGAGGAAGAGCTGAAGAAGCTTCTGGCTTCCAATAAAAAATTGCTGGCTCTTTTCTTCGCGAGCTGGTGCCCCTACTCCAGGGCGTTCAGGCCTATTTTCGAGAGCGAGGCTGGGAAGCTGAAGAGCTGCGCATGCGCAGTTGCCGTGGTTGATGAGGATGACAACCCGCTGTGGGATAGGTGCAATGTAGAACGTGTTCCAACTGTGGTTTATTTCAAAGACGGAAAGGTTTTTAAGAAACTTGTTGAGACCCCGGGTGTGGGGCTGAGCAGGAAGGAGTTGCTGGATTTCCTGAAGAAGCTTGAGTGAGCTTCAAATGAGTTTTAGGAAAGTATCCTCTTTTATCTCATCTATGGACACCATGGTCATTGTCTTGCTCATTCCCGGAATTGTCCTTATCCTTTCATTCACAAATCTTCCCAGCTCGTGTACGTTCTTGAATTTTACTTTGATTACAAGATCCCAGTCTCCGCTGATTGTATGCGTTTCAAGAACATGCGGCAGTGAGGCAACCTTCTCTCCGATATTCCTCTGAAAGGTCTTCTCCCCTCCAACGTATTCCGTGGATGCCATTATGAAAGCAGTGACATCAAAGCCGAGCTTTTTTTCATCGAGCAATGCCCTGTAGCCTCGTATAAGACCTATCTTTTCAAACCTCTTGATTTTCTCATGAACAGTGGACATGGGCATGCCAACCTCTTTTGCAACTTCTTTCAGGCTTCTTCTGCACTCTTTCTGAAGCTTTTCCAGCAGTATCAAATCCTTCTCGTCCAGTGAGATTTTTTCCAAAATATTCACCTCTTTTCGTAAATTTTTCCATATTATTTCTAAAAAATTCATTATTTACGGAAATTTTCCATATTTTATTGATAAAGTTATAAATATTACTGGTATATAAGATTATGCCATGGAGGTGTGGTGGGTGAGTAGAAAGACTGCAGGCGGTGAGTTTATAAAAGGTCTGCTAGACAGGCTCGGCACAGATGCAGACACCAGCAGCTTTCACACCTCGGCTTTTACGCATTCCTTTGAGGGGATAAAAGCTAGGTTCAGGGAGTTGAAGTGAAACCGGGTGAAACTAGCAGATAGGCGGAAGGGAATTTGGGAGGGGAGAGGCTCGCTTTTTCTGATGTCAAAAGTTTAAATAGAATAAGACAGTTCAGTCTACTTATCCCTTTTATCCTCTACCTTCTGCATTGATTCTCACAGGATTCAATACACGCTTTCCTACGTTAGCATTTGGTTTACTTGATGGGCTGCCCACCACAGTATTGTGTATTTCTCAAGCACTGCTCCTTGGTGTTATTATTAACTACTTTATTGCAGAGTGAGGTATCGCATTGTGATGAAGCAATGTTCATGTAGCAACTGTCCTTGGAATTCGATGTTTTTATCTTTTCGCAAAATGTGGAATCCCCAGCTTTTGATGCATACTGCGAATAGCAACTATCCTTAAGGTATGTCTCAGTAATCTTATCACAAGCAGTTACATCATCCTTCTGTGTTGCATAAGTGGAGTAGCAGTTATTCTTCTGCGTTCCAGCACCATCGCAAAGAGTTACATCGCTTTTAAGCACTGCAAGACCGGAGTAGCAACTGGCTCTTTGGTATTCGCCCACTTTTTTGCATATTGATGCGTTCTCCCTTTTATAAGCCAGACCCATATAGCAGTAGTCTGAGAAATGCATGTTCTCTATATCCGGCATTCCCTCGCAGGTTTTCATCTCGGGATCTGTCTGCTCAACTACTTGCTGCACAGGAGGACATTGCGAGGCATTTGCAACAATCGCCCCGTTAGGACATACGTATTCTCTTTGAACCTGGCCACCTGTCTGTGTGCATCCAGCTAGAAATAAAGTTACGACTAAAATTAAAAGCAGTAGATAGGCTTTCATATACGACCACCCAGGGATATTAGCATATCGGGTTTTAAAAAACTATCTATTTGTAAATTAGATATGAATCTAATAACCAAGGAGCCTTTGATGCTGTCCAGCAGAAGCAGTTGATGGGGTATACCGAAGCAAGCTTAAATATCTGAAAAGGCATATTTTAAGCATGGTTCAAAAAGAAAAGTCAGCAAAGGAGGGGCAGACGCAGGCCGGAATTGTGACAGTAGAACCTTCTATAAGAGAGATTATAGGAAAACCTCCTGAAGATAGGTTTAAGACATACCATGTGTATCTACAACCTTCTGGCTCATCAGAAAAAAGAAAGATAGGGTATGTCAATTTTCAGTATTGCGAAGTTGGAGATATTAGTGCTAAAAATTCGACTGAGTATACGGCATTAATAGAAAACAAATTAAGGAACGAGGATAGGGTTGTATATATAAGTGGGTTCTACCCTCTTCCGCTGCACGAAGAAGCAGAGTTTAATAAAAACAGAATAGGAACCGCGGTTTTAAGTCAATTGCTTAAAGAGTTCGAATCAAAAGAGGTTATCGGAGTTTCTTGTTCTGCAAGGGGCGAAGGAATGCAGCGTTTGTTAGGTGAATTTGGCTTTCAGAAGATAGGAGAGAATGTTTATTTCAAACGTTTTGGTTAGGAAGCGAATCTCTGATGTAACCATGGTTACAAAGCAAGCTTAATATACTTTTTAAGCGAGTATTGGTAGTTGGGGTAATGGAATGGTTGATTTTCGCAAGGTTGACTTGAAAGCTGTCTCCCGCAAGGTTATGGAGCAGTACGGGTTCGAGGCCGTGTTCCCTGCGAATTTGATGGCTGAGGTGGACGCCCTAGAGGACCAGGCACAGAAGGCTGAGCCGGACGTCAGGGACTTAAGAGGCTTGCTGTGGTCTTCCATAGACAATTCAGATTCAGAAGATTTAGACCAGATAGAGTACTGCGAGGGAGCGCAGAGCGGCGAAATCCTCGTCAAAGTGGCCATTGCAGATGTAGACATGTATGTGCCGGAGGGCTCATTCGCTGATGAACACGCGCGCAGGAATACTACCTCAATTTACACTGGAATAGAAACATATCCAATGCTTCCGGACAGGCTCTCAAAGGGCCTTTCCTCTCTTCTTCCAGAACAGGAACGCTTGGCTGTGATGGTGGAATTCTCAGTGCTGCCGGGGGGAGAGGTGCTGCCCAGAGGAATTTACAAGGCGCTTGTGAGAAACAAGGCCAAACTGGTATACGAAGAGGTTGGTGCATGGCTGGAGGGCAGCGGACCGCTGCCTGAAACTGTTGGCAGTGTACCTGGCCTGGATGCGCAGCTCCGGCTTCAGGATGAAGCGTCCCAGCGGCTTGAGGGATACAGGGTCGAGCAGGGGGCGCTGGAGCTGGAAACTCTGGAAGTGAGGGCAATACTGCAGCAGGGTAAGGTGTCGGACCTGATTGCGATCCATGAGAACAGGGCGAGGCAGATCATAGAAAACTTCATGGTGGCAGCCAACGGAGTCATGTCAGGCTTTCTGGAAAAAGCCAGAATCCCGACAATCCAGAGGGTCGTCCGCATCCCAAAAGACTGGGATGGGATTGCGGAAGTGGCCAAAGCTCGCGGAGCATCGCTGCCGGCTAAGCCTGACGCCAAGGCACTTTCAGAATTCCTCGCAAGCCAGAAGAAAGCCGACCCGGAGCTGTTCCCTGACCTTTCTTTGACAATAGTGAAGCTTCTGGGTTCGGGAGTATTCTGAATTTTTACGTCTCATCTCGATAAGCCGGTCAACTTTTTTCAATTGCGAAATACCAGAGCGGCGACAATATCAGGCATCCTGAAGTTATAACCCAGCGTCACATAGTCCATGTATTCAGTGGAGGAGAAATAATTGGCTGTTTCCGCCCGGCCGTGCGACCTGATGAGCTTGAGCTTTTCGGCATATGTCCCGGGAATCGGTGACGATAAAGCCACCTTCCCCGGTGGTAAAGACCTTGGTCTGGCAAAGGCTGAACATAGCCGCATCTCCAAAAGTCCCTACTTTCTTGCCGTTCCGCTTTGCCCCGAAGGACTCAGCGGCATCTTCAATAAGAAGCAGATTATGTTCCTCGGCAATCTCCTTTAATTCTGCTATTAAGCAGGGACAGCCGCCGTAGTGTACGGGAATAATGGCTTTAGTCCTGGGAGTAATTTTACGCACTGACGCTATCGGGGTCAAGCCCGTAGTCTGTCTCCTCGATATCGGCAAAGACAGGCTTGGCGCCGACGAAAAGAGGGGCATTGGCCGTGGCGATAAAGGTAAAGGAGGGGACGATAACCTCATCTCCCTGCCCTATCCCGTAAGCCAGGAGGATGGCATGCAGGGCAGAAGTCCCTGAATTAAAAGTGACGGCATATTTTCTGCCGATATATTCCGCCAGCATCCTCTCAAATTTCTCGATATTGGGGCCGGCCGCCCAGAACATCCCCCGCTGGACGGACTCCGTGACCATCTCGATATCCTCATCATCCCAGTATATCTTAAATAGAGGTATTTTCCAGTCCATTTACTTAGCCACCTTATTTCTTTTCTTTGACCACTCTGGCCGGAATGCCCAGGGCAGTCGCATTATCCGGGATATCCCGGTTGACAAAACTGAAAGCCCCGACCATGGCATTCTCCCCGATAGTGACGCCCGGCATCACCAGGCTGTGGCTGCCTATCCTGGCATTCTTCTTAATGATTACTTTGCCCTGCTTATCATCAATAGTCGACCAGGAATATATGGAGCAATGAGAGCCAATTTGAACATTCTCCTCTATCTCGACGCCATATTTGGCATTGATATAGGTAAATGCGCCGATATCCGTATTCTTGCCCAGCTTGAGGTTCTCGTGGTACTGGCACATCCAGTTCCACTTCGTCATTCCTTTTTCATCGAATTCCGGGTATTTCCAGTCCTCAAACCGCTTGCTCACCTACTATCTCTCCCTGACTAATAGGTAATCTTCTTCTGGAGTAATTGCGGCGTAATCTCCATCTTGCTCAAAATTTCAGCAATTCTCGGGCTTGCCTTGCCATCGCCGTAGGGACTTTCGCATCTTTTTAACTTCCCCTAAGAATTCTTTATCGGTCAGGGCTTTTTTTATTGCCTTTATTATTTCCGTCTTGTTATGGCCGACATCAATAACATTCTTGCCCCGCTCCCTGCCTTCCTGGCGGATGCCGATATTGACCGCCGGCAGGCCGAAAGAAGGTGCTTCGATGATCCCGCTGCTGGAGTTCCCCACCATGACGCTGGCCACCTTCATCAGGCTGAGGTATTCCCGGCGGGGCAGGCTTTTAAAAGTTTTAATAAAGGGATATTTTTCATATTCCTTGATTACCTCTATCATTCTTCGTGCCGCCGGCATCCGAGTTGGGATATATCACAACTGCGGGATAGCCAGTTCCACAATTGCTTCCAGCGTTTCTCTCATTTGCTGCGGCGCTTCATCCACCTGGGTGGTTACCGGATGCTGGACGAGCAAGAACCAGCGGCTCGGGACAAATCCAGCCCAAATTTTTCCGCCAGAGCTTCGGCGGGAAGCAGGGGCTCGTTCAGAATAACGTCCAGCGCCGGGGAACCAACCATATGCACCCGCCACTCTTCCTCTCCCATCTTGATAATTCTCTCGGCGCTCTTTCTGGTAGCCGGGAAGTGGATGTGAGCGAACTTGGTGATGGCATGTCTGTTGGCGTCATCAATATTGCCGCCAGTGCAGGCATCCCCGCCGTGAATATGGGCCACCGGTATATTCATATAGGCCCCGGCAATAGCTGCCGCCAGCGGTTCCATCCGGTCGCCAAGAACCAGGATTATATCCGGTTTCAGTTGCTCCCAGGTCTGCGCCATGCCGATGATACCCGTGCCTACCGACTCCGCCATAGCTTCCAGGGTATCGCTGCCCGGCAGCATATCCACCCTGGCGTTTATCTTGAAGCCGTCCTTCTCTATCTCCTTAACGGTATAGCCGAACTCGTGAGAAAGGTGCATGCCGGTAACCACCAGAGACAGCTCTAAGCTCCGGCTCGGCTTCTATGGCCTTCAACACCGGATAAAGGATGCCATATTCAGCTCTGGTTCCGGTAACGACAGCGATTTTTCTCATTATTTACTGCACTTTAGTCAAAGGTAATTAACTCTCCCGACTTTATATTTTCTTTGCCTTTTTCCCCATGATCAGGTTCATGATCTTCGGCGCTCATGCCGGTGCCGGGTCTCTTGATAGCCAGCATATCCTCGGTGATAATGGTCCCTGCGGGAATATCCACTCTGGCCACAATGCTCCGCCGGGCTACTTTTTTAATTTCTTCTTCTTCCGGTGTCGGCTGCTTTATCCCGTCGCCCAGTGCCTTTTCCACATCCCTGATGGCTTTTACCATTGCCTTCAATTCTTCCGGCTCCAGCGATGCTTTATGGTCAGGCCCGGGGAGATTTTTATCCAGAGTAAAATGCTTCTCAATAACGCAGGCTCCCAGCGCCACGGCCGCTATCGGTATAGTAATACCAAGAGAATGGTCGGATAAGCCTACCGGCAGCTTAAAGGCTTGCCTTAAGGTTTCCATCGCCTTGAGATTCGTATCTTCAATCTTGGCCGGATAGCAGGAAACACAATGCAGCAGGATGATTTCTTTTACCCCTTCTTCTCGAATAACCTCTAAGGCTTCTCCTACCTCATCCAGGGTGGACATGCCGGTGGAGAGAATTATCGGCTTCTTCTTCGCGGCAATATATTTGAGCAAGGGGAAGTTGGTTATCTCCCCCGAGCCAATCTTAAAAGCCGGCACGCCCAGTCTATCCAGCAAATCAACACTGCCTTTATCAAAAGGCGAGGAAAGAAATATAATTCCTTTCTTCTGAGCATAGGTGAACAGTTCTCTCAAAATCCTTTTCGGAAAGCTCCAGCTTCTTAATCATGTCAAACTGTGATTCTTCTGGCGCCGGTGGTCTCCTTCTGGTACCTGCCTTTTCGGCGCTCCGGGTAACCACTTCCTCTGCTTTAAAGGTCTGGAACTTCACGGCATCGGCGCCGGCTTCTTTGGCGACATCAATCAGCTTTTTGGCCAGATTGATATCGCCGTTATGGTTGACCCCGGCCTCAGCGATAATGAAGCAGGGCTCGCCCTTCGCCCACCAATCTATTACCTATCTTTACCTTCATCACGCCCTTTGCCTGACCCCTGTTATTTCTTGAACTCCGCTTTCGGAGCTGTCCTCTGCTCGACATGGGCATTAATCGCCGCCATTTCCGGGTTTTCATCCAGCAGCCGGCAGATATCATAGATATCGAAGTCTGGTTTCTTCTTCAAGAGGGTATCAAATATCCTGGTCACCAGGTCAAAGTCCTCCTGGGTATCAACGGTAACGCGGTAATGCGGACGGCGTATTCTCGGGTCGGTAACCTGGATAACATCGCACTTGAAAATGCCGGCTTCCCTGAAATACGGGCCCCAGATTTCGGTATCCGAGGCAGCTTTCATTTCGCAGGCTTTTTCCACGGCCGTCCTCTTGAGCGCATAACACTCGCAGCCGTTGGGAGCGCCTTCCATCTCACAGAAATCATAGCCTTCATCAAGGTATCTCTTTATCATCTGCTCTATCAAAACAGGTTCCTTGAACGGGTCATCGGCGGTAGCGCTGATAATCAGGTCGACATCGAACTGTCGGGCGCAGTCCCTTATCCGGACCAGGACATCATCCTCGCTCCCCCGGAAATAGGGAATACCGTTTTTCTCGGCGATTTCAACCAGCGGGTCGTCCTGGGGATTGGTCGAGGTCATCATTACCATCGGGTCGATATTGCAGCGTTTCAATCGCTCAATCATCCATTCAATCATCGGCTTGCCCAGGATTGGTTTGATAACCTTGAGCGGCAGCCGTTTTGATTTTAGCCGCGCCGTGATAAATATGCCTGCCTTGACGAGTTCACTTCTTTTAAGCGGCTCGAATTTCTCATAAGCGGATGTGCCTTCTTGCCGAGCAACGACTTTATTCGCTTGCCCTCGACCTCTCCCTTTCTTGGCCCGCATGACCGTCAGGTTATTTTCGGAGAATACCTCGCCGGCTTTTATCTTCTTTTTAGCAACGACCTTCATCAGTGACTTATATTGCCGGTATATTAGCTCATCGGCGGAAACTTCGTCCGGCTTTTTATTGAGTATACCGTCAATAATTCTGATGTTCTTCACGAAATCGGCGAACTCATCAGGGTTCAAAGCAGCTTCGTAGTCCTCTCCCTTCAGGCTTCTATCATGGGTGATATGTTTCTCAATAACCGAAGCGCCCCCGGCAATAAACAGGACCGGCAGATACATGGAGGCAGGAGACGTCGGCTCCGAATGGTCCTGATAGCCGAAAGGGAGGCTGAAATCTTTAGACAGTTCCTTGATAAAATTCAGGTTGATTCCCTCAGGATTGGTCGGGAAGTTCTGCAGTCCATACATCAGGTGCAGCTTCGCCTTTTTATTAACCGAGTATATCAGCTTCAAGACTTTTTCTATTTCGCTTTTCTCCATACCTCCGACCGAGAGAGCTATTTCTTTTTTTGCTTTCACCACTTCTCTTACCAGGTCTTCGTTTTCCAGATTCGACGAATGAAATTTATAGCCTTTAATCTTTTTACCCTTACAGAACCTGGCGCTTTCCAGGTCGTAAACATTAGCCCAGACATCCAGCCCCAGAGAATTCGCCTTCTCGATAAGGGTTGCCCATTCTTTCTGACTCAAGTAGCACCTTTTTATTTCCGCGTAGTCCACGTCCGATGGAACAATATAGGTATCAAGGTCGATCATCTGGAATAGTATGCCGTCGGCTTTCGCTTTAGCGGCAGCCCTCAATGATAATCTCGACCGATTTCGGGTCTCCCTCATGCGAAGCGGCCATCTCCGCCAGAATGTAGGTTGATACTCGCTTGCGCATATTTTTCTCTGAATCTTACGCCAATCCCTCAATATTTATACTAATATAAATTTAATTTTACCGGTTGCCGTCATAATTACTTCATTATAAAAAGGAACATCGGGTTACTAGGCTGTAATTCCTGACGAAATATTTTGTATCCGCTGCTTAAAAGTACGGATAATTGTACTGTATGTCTTTTCCCCTCGGCTTTGAAATTACCTGACGGCTTAGGCGATTAATCGGTTCGCTAATAGCTATTACCACAGGGCTTATCTTATCATAATTAGCTCTAGCGTCTCTTGAAGTTCCTGTTGAGAAAAATATTGAAATACTGCGACTATAATAAAAATGGTTCCCCCTTCGCATTGATTATTTACCCAGTCTGTGATTTCAGCATGAATAAATTCCAATCTGGAGTTTTTATAGGCTTCCTTATCGGACAATATTTGTCTCTATTGAGGTCAATCCCAATAAACCTTTTAATATCCGGCAACTCATGGGATAGACAGTCTAAAAACATTCCATTTCCAGTACCTATCTCGCAGATAGTATGATAATTCGGGTTACCGGAGAGCAACTCGGAAATTTGACGAATAAAGTGGACGCCGAAATTTAAGGAACGATTCACTTTCGGTAAATTTATCCCCGTTACCTTGAAATGCTTGTTTCGTAGTTTCGTGCCATTTCTTTCCTGCTTTCTCACCCCACAATTTCTCTCGGGTGAATCTTTTCCTTTCATCTTCAGTCATTAAATAGTATTGCCAGTCCAGCGCTGGACCGATTACCGCGCCAAGTAACCCCTCTCCTCTCCGTAAAAAACTCATCGTAAAGTTGCGATTTATACGACCAAGGCAGTAACTACAATAGAAGACGACCAATAAAAATACCCGGGGCTTTCTAACACAAAACGTAGAGAACGGTCTAGAAAATCACGCGGGGTCCCACTAAAAAACAAAACGACATATCTTACGTAGAAGTCGCCAATCCAAGTTACTCCTCCTCGAATATTATATATGATATTGTGTACGCCTCACGCCCAGTCA
>CAVXDX010000015.1:0-39864 GCA_963760615.1 uncultured Microcaldota archaeon
AGCCTATGTGCATAATGACATCCAGCCCTGGGATGCTGCAGCTGCGTATGTAGTGATAAAAGAGGCAGGCGGAAACGTAATCAACTTCAAAGGAGCACCCTGGCAACTCTATGACAGAACAATAATTGCATCAAATAAGACTCTTTCAAAGAAGCTTTTGGAGTATGCAAAATAAAAAATAAAAAGAAAAAAGAAAGAGACTACTCATAGTCTCCGCCCATTCCACCCGGCATTCCTCCTCCTCCAGGTGGCATCGCAGGACCTCTTGACTTCGCGCTTATCATATCATCTATCCTCAAGAGCATTGCCGCTGCCTCGCTTGCGCTTGCAATTGCCTGCTTCTTCACCTTGGTTGGCTCTATCACGCCCAGCTTCTTCATATCTGCAATCTTGCTGTTGTATACATCTACTCCCATATCCCTGCCGTCCGCTCTCTTGTGCCTTGTCCTCAGGTCAACCAATGTGTCTATAGCATCCATGCCCGCGCTCTCTGCAAGCGTCCTTGGGACTACCTCCAGCGCATCTGCGAACACCTGTATTGCGAGCTGCTCCCTTCCGCCTATCTCGGTTGCGTATTTTCTGAGATCTGTCGCAAGCTGCATCTCAATGCTTCCTCCTCCCGCAACGTATTCTCCTTCCTCAATTGCGCTGCTCACCGCCCCTATACCATCAACTATTGCCCTTTCTCCTTCATTCACAACGTGCTCTGTGCTTGCTCTTACAAATATTGTCACGCTCTTGGGGTCCTTGCACTTCTCAACAAACACCATCTGCTCGCCTGCTATTTTCCTCTCCTCAACTTGGCCTGCATAGCCCAAATCCTTCGCACTTAGGTCATCAAGGTTGGTTGCAAGCTTGGCGCCCGTTGCCTTGGCAAGCTTCTCCATATCGCTCTTCTTCACCCTTCTCACCGCGACTATGCCCTTCTTTGCAAGGAAGTGCTGCGCTATATCATCAATTCCCTTCTGGCAGAACACCACGTTTGCTCCGCTTGCAGCTATCTTCTCCACCATCTCCTTCAGCATCTTCTCCTCCTGCTTCAGGAAGGACTCTAACTGCTCAGGAGATGTTATCTCGATCTTAGCATCTGTTTCTGTCTTCTCAATCTCCAGTGCAGAGTCAACCAATGCAATTTTGGCATTCTCCACCTTCTTTGGCATTCCCGGGTGGACTATCTCCTTATCGACCAGCACGCCATTTATAAGCTGGGTGTCGTCAATATCCCCTCCCTCCTTCTTCTCAACCTTTATGAAGTCATCGTCGATAACCACCTTTCCGTCTTTCCTTTCAGCAACCTGCCTCACTGCACTCACAACCAGCTTCCCAAGCTTGTCCTTGGCCTTTCCAAAACCAACTGTCTTGGAACCCATTGAAATAGATGCAATTTTCTCAAGGTTCTCCGTGTCATCCAAAGTAACTTTATAGCTCATCTCAGTCAGAATCTTCTCTGCCTGCCGAGCCGCTCCCTTGTAGCCGTTTATTATTGTGCTCGGATGTATGTCCTGGTCGAGCAAGTCGCCTGCTCTCTTCAGTAATTCACCGCCAAGCATCACCGCGGTGGTTGTTCCATCCCCAACCTCCTTGTCCTGCGTCTTGGCTATCTCCACCATTATCTTCGCTGCAGGGTGCTCCACATTCATTTCCTCAAGAATTGTCGCACCGTCGTTGGTTATCACTATGTCCCCCATCTCACTGACCAGCATCTTATCCATTCCCCTAGGACCGAGGGTTGTTCTCACAGCATTCCCAATCGCATATGCGACTGCTATATTTGTACGCTGCGCATCCCTCCCAAGAAGCCTTGAAGCTCCTTCCGGAAGAATGAGCACGCGCTCTCCGCCCATTTGTGCTTCTGTAGCCATCTTATCTACCTCCAAATTTTCAGTTTTACTCAACTAGCATTTTCACTATATATGTATGCATACAGATTTAAATAGTTTATCCCAGGAGTGGCTTTGCACATAAAATAGGCAGTATGCATGAGTTGCACAAAAAGTAGGCACGGTGCACATAAATTAATAAAAGCCGTAATATATCTATGAAGAAAAGGAAGAAAGCAGTTGAGGAAAGAACACTTACGCAACCTCTCCTACTCATAATATCGCTTTCAATGCTGGAGCCGATTCTGATAATTTTTGGCGTGCTGCCGCCGCTATTCTCCTACTCCCCTGGCAACATTCTCTTTGCATTACTCGAGATTGTTATAATCATACGACTGGCCTACTCGCGCTCCGACGAGGGAATAAGGGACTCTGCCATCAACGGAGCAGTGCTAGGCTTCGCAATGGCGTCAATACTCGTTGCTTCCGGCCTCATTGGCAGCACCTATTTTGAAAAACCAGTGCTTGGAATATCCACTGAAACACAACTCTCCCGCTTCCAGATAATAGCCTTCATAATACTAGAAAACACAATACTATTTGCATTCATTTCCATCCTTACCTCCCTACTTGCAAAAAAATTCAAGCACTAGGCGCCTCTCTCCTCAATAAGCTTCATGAGTTCCCTCGCCTTGCTTATCTCCCTTATCTCCTTCTTCCTCACAACAGGTATCCCCGCAATGCTATTCTTGCTGTACTTGTTAAGAATAAAGCATGAGCCAGAGCCGAAAGCATCCATTATGCCCGAATATACTTCTGCCCTCTTCGCCATTGTCCTCTTGTCCGCATCCTCTCCTGCAAAGAGCAGCTTCCTCTCTTTCCCAAGAATATCAAACGGTGCAGTCTTCATCCTCACGCTCTCAAACCCCAGCATGCTGAGTAGCGTGTCCTCGCTCACGAACTTCTGCCTCCTCCCGAACGGGTCTATGAACTTCCTCAGCTCCATTCCAAGTATCTCTTCAATCTTCCTGGCATTCTCCTCGCTTGCGTATATCTTCCCGTGCTCATACCTATACAATGTGTCTTTGGAGATTCCTGAGCGCCTCGCCAGCTCCTCCAGGCTCAGCTTCAACTCCTCCCTCCTCCTCGCCATCTTCCCCTCGTCAATATCCACAAGTAGCTCCCGGAACTTCCTTATCTTCGGAAACTCCTCCCCCCCAACCATCCCTTTGAATGTTTTAATATTCCCCGCAGGAACCTTATGCCTCTCATACAGCACACCGTCCTGCAACCTGTACTCCGTGCTCCTCTCCCCAACAATGAAGCCATTCCCCGCGAGCATGCCTGCTATCTTCCTCATATCCTCTGCCTGCTGTTTCGTGAATGCGTCAATGTTCTCCAGCACCTTAACAAGCAGGGTCTCATCCTCCCTTTTCGCCAGCATATCGAAGCAGCTGTGTATCCTTGTGCAGTACACTGAGAGGTAGTTGCAGTTGATAAGAACCTCCGCCACCTCCTGCACGAGCTGTTCCCTCATGAAAGAGTTTTGGGAGTTGAATTATATAACTTTTCTGCCATGACTGCAATACTTATATAATCAACCCAACATACATCTATGGGGTGGTTTCTTGGAATTGAAAGTAGCAAAAAGAATGGGGCAGATTGAAGCGTTTAGCGAGGATAAGATTAAAAAAGGAGTAATGAGGGCAGGAGGAACCGCCAAGCTTGCGGGAAACATTACACTGAGCACTGCAAACTGGGCCAAGGAGACTGCAAAGGGCGGCGTTATTTCTGCGGTTGATATACACACAAAAGTGCTTGGTCTCCTCGCAGAGAAAGACAAACAGGTTGCAGAAAACTTCAAGAACTTCGTTAAGAGAAGGTAAATAATATCTTACTCGAGCATCCTCTAACTTAGAAATTATAAGGTTTAAAATTATATGCTCCAGCCGGGATTTGAACCCGGGTCGCCGACTCTCTTCGCATAAAGCTCGAAAGGCCGGGATCCTTGACCGGACTAGACGACTGGAGCGCGGTCTATTCTTTGAGCAGCTGAACTATAAAACCCTTCACTATCTCAAATACCTCGCTGGGCTTTGCATCCGCATCAACCTTCACCCATTTATCCGCAAGGAACTTCCTCTCGCACAGCTTCAAGTAATTCTCTCGGACTTTTCTGAGAAGCTCCACATCCTCCTCATGTCTGTCCATCTTCTTCTGCCTGCTTTTCCTCTCCATTGAAACATCAGGAAGAATATCAAGCAGCAGAACTAGGTTGGGCTTCATGAAATTCATCTCCTCAATAATCTCCGCACCTCTCTCAAATGGTATGCCCTTGCTGCACTGGTAGGCAATTGTTGAGAAGACATACCTGCCAAGCAGAACAATTTCACCTTCCTTGAGCTTCTTTTCAATCTCGCACTGGTCCTTCGCTATATCAAGCATATACACCATAAACTGGGAGAGAGGGCTCAGCTCAATTTTCTTCTTCAGAAACCTGTCAATAATCTCTCCAAATGCGCTCCTCCTATCCGGGTACTTGTATACACTCACTCGTTTCCCTTTCAGCATTTTCAGGACAAGCCCGAGTTGCGTCTCCTTCCCCGAGCCGTCAATTCCCTCCAAACAGATTAACTTCCCTCTCATAAACCAACATTTATATATTCTGCTTTTTAAAAGGATTAACTTGGGTTCAATGGAATTTGTCAAAGACCTTATTTCTATTAGGGATTTGGAGAAGAGACACATCGACCTGATTCTGAAAAAGTCCTCCGAGATGGAGCAAGCCCTGAAGCAGGGCAAGCAGCTCACATCACTGAAGGGGGACGTGGTAGCAACACTATTCTTCGAGCCCAGCACTAGAACAAGGCTTTCTTTCCAGACAGCTGCAATGAGGCTTGGGGCAAAGGTTCTGAGCTTTGAGAATGTTGGAGCGAGCTCAATTGTGAAAGGGGAGACATTCTCAGACACGATACGCATGGTTGACGGCTATGCCGACATAATTATTGTGAGGCATGCCAAGGAGGGTTCGGCAAGATACGCCGCGCAACTGGCAGAGCACCCAGTCATCAACGGAGGCGACGGGGGCAACCAGCACCCCACTCAAACATTGCTTGACCTATACACAATAAAGAGGGCAAAGAAAAGAATTGAAGGGTTGAATGTGACCCTGCTGGGGGACTTGAAGCACGCCCGAACAATGCGCTCGCTGCTCTACGGGCTGAGTATGTACGGAGCAAACACAACTCTGGTTGCGCCGAAAGGGCTGGAGATGAACAAGGAAATAATCAATGAAGCAAGAGAGCGTTTCGGAGCAAGGGTCGAGGAGAAATCAAAGATGGATTTATCAGATGCGGATGTGCTCTACCTCTGCAGAATTCAGAAGGAGCGTTTCTCCGACCAGTATGAAGCGGAGAAAGTTCAGAAGGAATTCCGAATAACCGAGGATGCAATCAAGGGGGTGAAGGACGACCTGATAATACTGCACCCCCTTCCAAAGATTGATGAAGTTGCCCCAGAAGTCGACAGGAGCAAGTACGCCTATTACTATGAACAAGCGAAGATGGGGATACCTGTGAGAATGGCCATAATGGATACGATGGTGGTTTGAATGCCTCTTGTAGTTGAAAAAATTGAGAATGGAACTGTGATTGACCACATACCCGCTGGGCTGGGCTTGAAGGTGCTGGAGATACTGAAGATTGACAGAAACTATGAAGCACGAGTTGCATTGATGATGAACGTTCCCAGCAAGAGGATTGGCAAGAAGGATATAGTGAAGGTTGAGGGCAAGACGCTTGATGACAAGTCGGTGAACAAAATAGCCCTTGTTGCCCCCAACGCAACGCTCAACATAATAAAGAATTCCAACGTTGTTGAAAAGAAGATTGTGAAGCTCCCAAAGGAGCTGAGGGGAGCTTTCAAGTGCCCCAACCCGGACTGCGTGACCAATCTGGAACCCATAGAGACGCTCTTCAAGATGGAGAAACCAGAGGAGAGGAGGCTGCGCTGTGGGTTCTGCGAAACGCTCTTCGAAGCGAAGGAACTAATCTCCTGAGAGCGCAGGTATTTATATAACCCCGACCCAACTACATACACAGCTAGTGGTGGTATTCTATGGAGAAAGAGGAGCATTTTCTGAGCAAGATACGCCGGCAGGGTAGCGGACTTCATATATATTTCCCCACAGAAGTAATAAAGAACCCGAACTTCCCGCTCAATGAGAAGGATGCGGTAGTGATAAAGCTTGACCCCAAGAAAAAGACAATTGTGATAAAGAAGGTTGAGTGGGACAATCTTGTTGGAGAAAGCACCACCATTGAGTAGCTTTCTTTCCTAAAAGCAAACTATTATTATTCACACCCAACTAAATATACTCATGGAGCGAATAGTGCTTCTCAGCCCTAATTCTCACGACTTTATGAAAAACCACCCCTCTCATCAGCTCATAGCAAAGCAATTTCCAGATGGCGAGAACTACATAAGAATACCAGTCGAATTCAAGGGGAAGGAAGTTATACTTATACACCGATGCTACCCCAACCAGGACAGGTCACTCATACAACTCTTCCTCACACTGAAAACGCTGAAGGAAGGAGGAGCTTCACGCATACGGGCGGTAGTGCCGTACCTTCCATATGCGAGGCAGGATAAACTCTTCCTAAAAGGAGAAGCTCTCAGCTCTAAAATAATCTGTGAGCTCATGAAAGAGAGCGGCTGCGACGAACTCGTAACATTTGACTGCCACTTTCTCAAAAAGGAGGGCGAGTTTACCTACGGCGGGCTGAGAATAAGGAACATATCCCTCTCCCACGCTATTCTCTCATACTTCAAAGGGAAGCTGCACTCGCCAAAAATAATTTCCCCAGATGAAGGAGCATCCTATTTCCTCGCAAAGGAAAAAGACCGGGGGGTAATGAAGAAGACCAGGGGCGCATATTCAAAAGGAAAAACAATGTACAGAAAGCCGGAAATTGAAGCGAACTTCAATGTTGAAGGAAGGGACGTTGTGATTGTTGACGACATGGTAAGCACGGGAAGCACAATGCTCAAAGCGGTTCAGGCATGCAAAAAGCTTGGCGCAAAATCCATATCATGCGGCGCATCCCACGGCCTGTTCCTCAATGACTCGCTTAAAAGGTTAAAAAGAGCCGGCGCGAAAGAAGTTATTGCGAGCAATTCAATAAAATCCTCCGCTTCAAGAATAGACATAGCGGATTCACTGAGAAGCATGATGTGACAACTATTTGCCCTCCGCCTTAGCAAAATCCTCCCTGAACTTTTTGATGCCCGCGTCCGTGAGCGGATGATTCCACATCTTCGCGAGAACATCCGCCGGTATTGTGGCAATGTGCGCACCTGCCTTCGCGGCCTCGATCACGTGAAGAGGATGACGTATGCTCGCGACTATCACCTGCGTCTTGAAGTCGTAATTCTTGTAGATTTGCATTATGTCGCGCACCAGCCCCATCCCATCCATTGAGTTATCATCAAGCCGCCCTATGAAAGGGGAGACGAAGCTCGCACCTGCCTTCGCGGCGATGAGCGCCTGGCTCGCACTGAAGACGAGCGTCACGTTAGTATGTATCCCCTTTTTCTCTAGAATGCGCACGGCCTTAACCCCCTCCTCGCTCATTGGAATTTTGAAAACAATATTCGGCGCCCACTTCGAATAAACTTCCCCCTCCTTCACAAGCTCGTCGCACGTCATCCCGTTCCCCTCAACCGAAATGGGGCCTTTCACGAGTGCGGCTATCTCCTTTATGAGCGCCTGCTGGCTTCTCCCTTCCTTTGCAATTAGCGTCGGGTTCGTGGTAACCCCATCAGCAACGCCTGCCTTTACGGCCCTCTCTATCTGTTCCACGTTCGCAGTGTCAAGAAAAAATTTCATTTTTTCACCTCCAATTTATTGGATACAGTTCTCGCGCACGAAGCGCGCTATCCCATCGGCATCGAGCCCGTATTTTTTCAGGAGCTCGAGCGGCTCGCCCGACTCGCAGAAAATATCGTTTATCCCATGACGCTTAAGCGTGCACGCATGCGCGCGGGGGAGCTCGCTCACAACCTCGGCGAGAGCGCCCCCCAGCCCGCCGCTCACTTGGTGCTCCTCAACGCTCACGAGAAATTTTGTTTTCCCAGCCCAGTATTTTACAGCCTCAACATCAATTGGTTTTATCGTGTGGCAGTCGACAACCGCGCACGAGATGCCTTCGCTCTCGAGCTTCTCTGCTGCGAGAATTGATTCATAAACCTGCGGACCGCACGCGAAAATTGCGACGTCATCGCCGAATCTGTAAACGTTCGCCTTTCCAATCACGAATGGCGTCCCTGCGGTGGTGAATATTGGCATTTTTTCCCTGCAAGTCCGTATATACGCAGGGCCCTCGCGTTTGGCAACTTCAAGAGTCGCCTTCCTCGCCTCCTCTGCGTCCGCGGGCACGATTACCATGATGTTCGGAAGAACGCGCGCAATTGCGATGTCCTCGAGCGCCTGGTGAGACGCACCGTCAGGTCCAACAGTTATTCCAGTGTGCGAGCCGTGAAGCTTTACTGGCACGTTGTTGTAGCATATCGCCACGCGCACTTGGTCCCAGTTTCTACCGGGTGAGAAAACCCCGTACGCAGAAATAAAAACGGTTTTCCCGCACGACGCGATTCCTGCAGCCACTCCGGCTAGGTTCTGCTCTGCGACGCCGACCTGGACAAACCTTTCGGGAAATTTCTCCGCGAACCAGTGTGTCCTCGTGCTCTCCGAGACGTCCGCGGTCATCACCCAAACATTCGTATTTTCCGCGCCCAGCTCCACGAGCGCCTTGCCGAACCCATCCCTGCTCGGCTTTTTCGCCTGGGGCGCGTCTATGGGGTCTATCAGCGCCATCTCCTTGTTTATTTTCGATGAGTTCGCCATTCAAACACCGCTCTCGCTCCCATAAAACTTTCTCTCCTCCTCGAGGTCGCCAAGCGCGGTCGTAATCTCCTTGTCGCCAGGCGCCTTGCCGTGCCAATCTGTGATGAACTCCATAAACGAGATGTCCTTCCCGGGAACGGTATGCGCGATTATCATCGTGGGCCTATCTATTACTTTTTTCGCCTCGCTGCACGCATCTATAAGCTGTTCTATGTTGTGCCCGTCAACCTCGAGCACGTGCCAGCCGAACGCGCGGTATTTTTCCGCAAGCGGCTCGAGCGGGAGAACATCCTCCGTAAATCCATCGATCTGTATATTGTTCCTGTCCATGAGCACCGTTAGATTTCCAAGCTTGAATTTCGATGCGAGAAGGACTGCCTCCCATGTCTGCCCCTCATCGTGCTCGCCGTCAGAGCACACGCAGTAGACCCTCCAGCTTTTTCTCTCCCTTTTCGCTACGAGCGCCATTCCGACGGCTATTGAGAGTCCCTGACCGAGAGGGCCTGAGCTGTTCTCGATTCCCGGGAGCGAGCCGCGGTGCGGATGGCCCTGCAAGCGCGAGCCCAGTTTCCTCAGGGACATGAGCTCCTCCTTCGGGAAATAACCGGCCTCTGCCATCGCCGCGTACATCACCGGGCACACGTGGCCGTTTGAGAGAACAAACCTGTCCCTTCCAGGCCATGTTGGATTTTTAGGGTCATGGTTCAGTATGTTGAAATAAAGAGCGGTGAATATGTCCGCGAGCCCGATGGAGCCTGCGGAATGTCCTGATTTCGCCTCGTGGAGCATTTTCACGACGCTCTGCCTCACGCCATTCGCGATCAGGTGGAGTTTTTTTATATCATTTATTTTCTTCAATCCTACGCCCGGCTGGCCAGTTTCAAGAAGCATTTGCTTTGAGGTGTCTTCAACCATCTATTCACCAGTAACCGTTTTCGCACCGCGCACGCCGGCGGCGGATATGTTTTTAATCGCCTCGCGCGGATTTTTTGCGGAGTATACCGCGCTCGCGGCGGCGAGAACGTTCGCGCCAGCGCCGCACGCGCGCCCGGCAGTCTCGGGATTCACTCCGCCGTCGACTTCTATCTCCAATTTCGGGAACCTAGTGCGCAGTGCGCGGATTTTCTCCTCAACATCAGGGATGTATTTCTGCCCATAAAACCCAGGATGAACGGCCATCACCAACACGCGTGAAATATCTTTTATGTATGGTCCAAGTTTTTCGATTGTTGTCTCTGGATTGAGCACGAGCCCGAGCCGACAACCTGACCTCGCGCAGATTTTTTTGAGCGCGCCCCAGTTTTCTTTGTTTATCGTCTCCACGTGCACGAGATGGAGATGGTTTCCATTTATTTTCGCGATCCATCTCTCCGGGTGTTTCACCATCCAGTGAAACTCGTACGAGACGCCATTCGGCAGCTCAGCAAGGCTTTCGAGCCCGATGGTTTTATTCGGCACGAACTCGTTATCCATCATGTCTATATGCACGACTGAAACGCTTTCCCTAACGCGCGCTATGCACTCTAGCAATTCCGCTCTGCTTTTTACTAATATGGCAGGGACTACCTCCACCATCTGACCATCCTGCATAACGCGTTAAATAATGAATGAAAAAATATATTAAGGTAAATAGTCAGTGAGCCTTCTCTTCACGCTCACAACTGCTGCGGGTCCAGGTATGCTGTCGCTTACAACGATTTCCTTCGCGCCCGCGGCGCGTATCTTGTCGAACGCGCAGCTCACGAGCAGGCCATGAACAGCAGCGCATACAATCCTTTTCGCGCCCCCTTTCTTGCACACTTGCGCCGCGCGTATCATCGTCTCACCCGCGATTATCATATCGTCTATAAGGATGACATCCCTTCCAGTAACATCGAAATCCAGTTTCTCCTCAATTATCTGTCTGAATGTCACTGGCCCGTGTACATAATCACCAAGGGTTTTTTCCATGCTCACTCCGCCTACCTTTTTCACCATGTACGCCGTGCCTATATCTGGGGATATAAAAACAGGATTGCTCACTTTCGGCTTCACGTACGCGAGGAGCTCAGGCGCGAGCGAGCGGTTGTCTATGTTCAAACCTACATAGTTCTTCTTTCCCTCGCCCTCCTGCATGAAATGGCAGTCGAACGTGACGAGCTCGTCCAGGCCCGCGTTCGTGAGCATCCCGCATATCAAACTCCCGGATTTCACCTCGCCTTTCCGGACTTTCTCATCCTTGCGCGCATAGGGAAGATACGGGACTAGCGCGGTTACGCGCGCAGCGAGAGGTCTGACTACCTCAAGAATATGGAATAACTGGAATAACCTCGAGTCCTGGTCCGGGTAGCACCTGTGGAGAATGACTACATCTTTGCCCTCGAGCTTGTCGATATCTGGGATGTAGACGTAGTTCTCGCAATCAGGGAATTTTTTTATTTCGAAATTTGGCGCGCATAGGTCGGCGCAGTTCGGACTCACGAGAAGGTGTTTTTCCATAATATTAATTAGACAGAAGATATAAATAATATTCTCACATAAACACAATCAACCTAAAAAAGTAAGTACTCTCAATTCATTGGGAAGGTTAGTATGATGATACACACAAGAATGGAAAAGCTCACCCAGAAGATAGAGGAGCAGCTCCGCGCGATAGACCAGAAGAGCATAGACCAGTTCGTGGAGTCCCTCATAAATACAAAGAGGATATTTATCGTGGGCGCCGGGAGGAGCGGTCTTGTCGCAAAGGCATTCGGCATGAGGCTGATGCACCTAGGCTTCACAGTCTACGTAGTCGGAGAGGTAATCACCCCAGCCATAAACAAGGACGACCTACTCATTATAGTGTCGGGTTCGGGCCAGACACTCTCTCCTATTGTCGCAGCGAGGATTGCAAAGGAAAAGGGCGTGAAAATAGTTAGCATTACCTCAAATCCAGACTCAGACATAGGGAAGATTTCGGAAGTAGTGGTTCAGATAAAAGGAAGGCGCCCGGAGGATGCAAAACGGGATTACGAGGCGAGGCAGCTCCTAGGCAATCATGAACCCCTCACCCCACTTGGAACGCTTTTCGAGCTATCCACCATGGTGTTTCTAGACTCCATAATAGACGAACTGATGCTAAAGTACAAAAAGAGCGAGGACGAGCTAAGGAAACTGCATGCTGATTTAGAATGAGTCTACCTGCTGAAGCCCCTTACCTCTTCCTCTGGAAGTTCTGCAAACTTCTCTGCAGTACTTCCTTTGGTGACAACCACAACGTCCTCAACAGACTTTACATTCCTGTAGAGCACGCTCGCCTCCCTCAGCACTCTCCTTGCCTCTTCCCTGCTTATTGCCGTTAGGGGCTGCATGGTCATCCTTACAACTTCTCCCTTCTCAAGGTCAAGAATCAGGTCTATTACCCTTCCGAGATATTTTCCAGCGTCGCTGTATATATCCATTCCGTATAACCTAGAGAGCCTCATAGTCATTATATCACCACTTACACTCCCTTCTTTTCACTTTTCTATTTAAAAAGCTTACTGTTTTAAAGGAGTGAAGCTAATAAATCTACGAGGTTTTCTATGGGATTGAAGGAAATACTCTTTAGGGCAAAGCCCCTCTGCATATTCCTGGAGCTCAAGGACACTTCTAAGGATTGGTATGCTTCAAACCTTGCAGCTGGGTGCGGCACCACCTACGTGCACACCACAAAACTGCTCAAGGAATTCAAAAAAACAAACCTCGTCACGTTCGAAGTAAAAGGCCGGGTCAAGAAGGTGAAGCTCACCGAGAGAGGCATGCAGCTCGCCTCTGCACTTGGAGAGCTGATGCAAAAACTTGAGGAAAAGGAAGAGGAAAAGAAGGAGCAAAAAACAGCCTAAACAGCCCTCAGCACTATTTCTATCCTCTCAGCATTCAGCATATAACCATAATTCCTGTAGTGGCATATCGCAGTCACTTCAATGGGGTAGTCACCTGCGTCCGTCCTCGGGTTTCCCCAAACTTCAACCTTCACAACCTTCTCCTCACCAGACTTTATCTCACCCAGCCTTATCTCCCTGGCGTTTGAGAGGGCAGTCTGGTCGAACCCCAGGTTCTTGGGAAGCTTCACAATAATTGAAGTGAGCAGTACCTCCTCCTTCAAATTTTTCAAATCAATAATCAAGAGCACGCTCTCCATCTTATTTGCATTCAATCTATAGGGATGGAAACTGAGCTTCATCGCATATGGAACTTTCTTTGTCAGCTCCTCCCCCACATCCTTCTTCCCAAAAATGTCAAGCAGCTTCACCAGATCACCTTTTCTCTATGCTTATTGCTCCACACCCTTTTTAATCTTTACTCAATTAAATGTCTATTCCTAGAGGTATCGAAAATGGAAGCGAATGGATATATCGACGAGTGGGGACCAGAAAAAATAATCATAACATACGACCAGAAGACGAAGACAAAGGGCATCGTTGTCGTAGACAACTCAGCTCTTGGACCGGGCAAGGGAGGGATAAGACTTGTGCCAGACCTCACGGTGACAGAAGTTTTTAGACTTGCAAGAGTAATGACCTGGAAGAACGCCCTCGCCGAACTTCCCTTCGGTGGCGGGAAGAGCGGCATAAAGGGAGACCCCCGCGGGGATAAGGCTTCAATGATGAGGGCCTTTGGAAAAGCTCTGAAATTACTCTGCCCTGGCGACTACTTGGCAGGTCCTGACATGAATACAGGTGCTGAGGAAATGAGGGTGTTTGTTGAAGGCGCCGGTAACCCCAAGGCAGCAACTGGCAAGCCCACAGACATGGGCGGCTTACCGCATGAGCTTGGCTCCACAGGCTTTGGCGTTGCAGAGTCCACAGAGATTGCTGCAGAGTTTGCTGGCATAGGCCTCAAGGGAACAACTGTTGCAATTGAGGGTTTTGGCAATGTGGGCACGTTCACTATGAAATTCCTCTCTGAGAAAGGCGCGAAGGTTGTTGCAGTTTCAGACTCTAAGGGAACAATATACAACCCCGATGGTTTGAATTATGACGAGCTTATGAAAACCAAGAAGGAGAAGGGAACAGTTCTCAGCTATCCTTCCGGAAAACAACTCCCAACTGCAGACCTCTTCGGGCTTGACGTTGCAATACTCATACCTGGGGCAAGGCCAGATGTGATAAACGAGAAAAACGTCAACAATGTGAAGGCTAAGATACTTATCGAGGCTGCAAACCTGCCCGTGAAGCTGGAAAGCGAGATGATTCTTCACAACAGGGGCGTGCTGATTGTCCCAGATCTTATAGCGAATGCAGGGGGCGTCCTATTATCCTATACAGAGAGCATAGGGGGCACCAAGGAGCAGGCATTCTCCCTCATAACCGAGAGAGTCAGGAAGAACACGAAGATGGTTCTTGAGAAGGCGAAGAATGAATCCACTACCACAAGGGATGCCGCCATGGCTATAGCTAAAGAGAGGGTGCTTGCTGCAATGAATAAGAGGTAGTCTTTCCTCCCCTCTTTTTCTCCTTTCCCCTTTTTGCGAGTGCAAAAGTCAACCCCAAATCCTCGTTTGCATTGCCTTCTTTCACCCATGCTTTCACATACTCGCCAAAGTTCTTGAGTGGTTTTGTGAACCTGTCTGTGAATGAATAGACCTCCTCCTCGTGCTTCAGTATGCCAACCTGCACCCCAAAATCCAGATACCTCTTCCATGTTGCAAGGGGCAGCTCCTCAGGGCATTCCCTCAGCCTCAAGAAACCTTTTCTCTTCACAAGCAGCAGAGCTGATGCAAATCTGTAAGCCTGCGTCTCATTGTCAAAGTAAGCTCTTGCTATCTCCTTGACTGAAATGTTCTTGAGCTTCTCCTTGAGAACAGCATCCTCCCATTCCCAGTATTTCAAAGAAACCATGAAACTACCTCATGACAATTGTTATCACATCCCCATCCTTAAGAACATGATTCGCGCCTACCTTCTGCCCAGGGAACTTTGCCGAGCTGCCC
This sequence comes from uncultured Microcaldota archaeon, assembly GCA_963760615.1. Taxonomy (GTDB): domain Archaea; phylum Micrarchaeota; class Micrarchaeia; order Burarchaeales; family Fermentimicrarchaeaceae; genus Fermentimicrarchaeum. The sequence continues at coordinate 14,663 of CAVXDX010000015.1, forward strand.
CACACAAGAGCGTGTTCCATCTCCCCCTTCAACCTCAGCTTCTCCCACACATCCCTCAGTGATGAGCCCTCCCTCACGACAAGAGGCCTATTCCTGTCAGGCTCTCCTCTTCTAGGCTTCATGTAAACCCTCACAACCCTCAGCCTCCTGTATATTTCCTCCTTCAACCCCTCAATTCCCTCTCCACTCAATGCAGAAACACAGAATCCTCCTCCCCACTCCACATCGCACTTGTTGATGACCACCAGAGGCTCTCCCGCCACCTTCACCCTCTCCAGCCCCTTCATAACACTTGACAAATTGCTTTTTGAAGAGTCGCACACTATAACGACCAAATCCGCTATTGTTGCGAAAGACAGTATCTCCGCCTCTCCAAGCTCCAGAGCAGGAGTATCAAGCACCTGTATTTGCACCCCTTTGTAGCTCATAATGCCTGGAATTATCTTCTGGGTTGTGAATGGATGGTCCCCAATTTTGGAGTGCGCCCCAGTCAGCCTGTTGAATATGCTTGATTTTCCCACAAAGGACTCGCCTATGAGTATCACTGTGGCATCTCCGCTTTTCCTCACAGAAAACCTCGCCCCTCCCTTCCTGTGCTGCCCCACAACCTTCCTGAGATGAGCTAGCTTTGCCTTCAGCTTTCCGAAATGGTGCTCAGTGCCCTTGTGGTACTGGGTTCTCGCCATTTCATCTTCAATAGCCTTTATCTTCTCCTCAACCCCCATGCAAACTCCTTCTCATCTCTTCAAGTACTTCCAGAACCTAAGGAAGGAACTGGACAGAAAAACCATCGCCGACATTGAGCTGTCCAGAAGCAGAATGTAGAATGTCCTATCCCCCAAAGCCAGCGCCAAGAGCAGCGAGAAGAGCAACCCGGCAATCGAGACCAATGCGCCGAAGCCCAGGCCAATGACATCCCTCCAGCGCAGCTTCTTCTTTTTCTCACTCTTTGCAACCTCCCGCATGAACTCAATGCAAAGTGACAAGAGCACCACACCTGTCCCTGCATAAAAGCTCCTGTCAAGCTGTATGAATACCCCTGCAAGGAATGCGACAAAAAGAAATGTGCTTAGCAGAAAGCCCAACCAGCTCTCAAGTAATCTCATACTATTTAAATTGGGCCTATAAAAATAAAACTATGCCTGATTCCTTCGCAGTTGTGCGAGGAAAATGGTAACGCATAAAATTTAGTAAGTCCAACCCCCTAGCGCAGAAGAATTTCTATCCTCTCCTTCCCTGCACCGGGCTTCTTCCCCCTCTGCACAATTATCTCCCCAATCTCCTCCAACCTTTTGACGTGAGTCCCTCCGCACGGCATCTTCGGAAAGCCGTCAATCTCCCAATACCTGTAATTGGGCTTCTGCTCATCATTCCAAGTCCTTATCTCCCCCCCTCTCCCAATCAACTCATTCGCTTTGCTCTCAACAACTACCAGCTTCTCCCTGTCAAATGACTCAGTAAGATAATCCGTAATATCCTTCTTCTCATTCACAATTCCAGAGGAGGCAAGCTTGCATTTCTCGCCAAACATGTCAATCAACAGATAGTACACAACATGGGCTGCAGAATGCAGCCTCATCGTCCTGTATCTTTTCTCCCAGTCAATTTTCCCCTTTACAACATCACCAAACTTGAATTGAATTTCCCTCTCAAGAAGGTGCTTTACATTGTACTCCTCATCCTTCCTAGAGTCAATAACTCTCGCATCGTTCAGAAAGCCCGTGTCCCCTACCTGCCCCCCTCCCTGCGGGAAGAAGCACGTCCTGTCCAGCACCACTTCCTTCCCACTAGCTGAAACAACCTTTGCCTCAAACTCCCTCATGTAAGGGTCCTTCCAGAAAAGAGCTTCAGTTCCCATCGCAAAACCTAGGCATGGCAGGTCTCGCACCCGCCAGCATAATCAGCGGCAACCACCCCATTCTCATCAACTCCATTGGGATGCGCCACAGCACCCTCCTCAACAATCTCCTTCTTTTCCGCTCCCTTGAAAGCATCTATGCTCAGCACCTGCCCCTCCCTGCTTTTATCCCTGTACACAGTTACGCCCTTGCACCCGAGCTTGTAGGCAAGCATGTACACCTTCTCCACATCCTCCGGAGTTGCATCCACCGGGAAGTTTATCGTCTTTGAAACTGCGTTGTCTATATACTCCTGGAATGCAGCCTGAATCTTCACGTGCCACTCGGGCGAAACCCCGTAGGCTATTACAAAGATTTCCTTCCATTTTTCTGGAACTTCCTCAACACTCTGCACTCCCCCACTCTTGGCAATTTTCCTTATGAGCTCCATACTGTAGAACCCCTCTCTTCTTGCAATTCTCTCAAATACTGGATGAACCTCAAGCAGCTCTGTGTTGTCCATCACCCTTCTCACATAGGCAATTGCAAACAGAGGCTCAATGCCGCTGGAGCATCCCGCAATTATGCTCAATGTCCCTGTGGGGGCAATTGTCGTAGTTGTGGCATTCCTCAGCTTTGGAGCGCCTGGCTTGTTGTAAACACTTCTCTCAAAATTCGGGAATGCCCCCCTCTTCTCAGCAAGCTTTACAGATGCCTTCTTGCTCTCGTCGTTTATGAACCCCATGACGCTCCCGGCAACCTCAACAGCCTTCTCCGAGTTGTAAGCAACACCCATCTGGAAAAGCATATCTGCAAACCCCATCACACCCAGCCCAATCTTCCTGTTTCCCCTGCTCATCTTCTCAATTTCAGGAATTGGGTACTTGTTTGCATCAATCACATTATCCAGGAAATGCACGGCAGTCCAAACAACTTTTTTCAGCCTCTCCCAGTCAATCTCCCCATCCTCCTTCACCATTTTTGAGAGGTTTATTGAGCCCAGATTGCATGACTCGTATGAAAGCAATGGCTGCTCCGCGCAGGGATTAGTGCTCTCGATATGGCCCAAGGCAGGAGTTGGATTTGCTGCATCCATCCTATCTATAAAAACCACCCCGGGCTCCCCATTCTTCCATGCCTGCTGCACTATGAGCTTGAAAACTTTTTTTGCGGACAACTTGTCAACAGGTGTTCCGCTCCTTGGATTCAATAAGTCATAATCCTCATCCCTCTCCACTGCGCCCATGAATCTATCAGTCACAGCAACCGATATGTTGAAATTGTTCAATGCATGCATGCTGCTCTTCGCCATGATGAACTCCAGTATATCCGGATGATCCACTCTGAGCATCCCCATATTGGCTCCTCTTCTCTTCCCCCCTTGCTTTATCACATCCGTTGAAACATCAAACACCCTCATGAAGGAGACAGGACCGCTGGCAATCCCGCCGGTTGACTTCACCACGTCTCCCTTCGGCCTCAGCTTTGAGAAGGAGAAGCCTGTGTTGTGGACTACAGAAAATCCATTCATGCCAGCAAGGTAATTCTGATACTTCTCAACACTGAAATCATAGAATGGTCGAGTCTTGGCAACTTTTGTAATTTTTTTAACGACAACGCAGGTTTGCACTACCCGTATTAAACTGGCAATTTTTTCCTTTGTATTTCTGTGCGTACTTACTCCGTAGAGTTCTTGCAAGATCCCAAGGAGATACAGTCTGTTAACACCAAGCCCCCATCTTAAGCGATGTAACCAGAACTTTTTATTGCCAATACGCGCGGGTTTTTTATGTATAGCTGTTGAATGGGTTTTTATCCCAAGCTCATTTAGGAAAGGCTCTATAAACTCAAACTTTAGCGGCAGGCAGTCTGCTTTGCCTATCTTTGAAATTTTTTGATTATTTAGCCGCTCTTTCTTCATACTGTCATTGACGTAAGGCAATAAAAGTTCCTTCAGCTTGTCCGCTCTCTCGCGTGTTGAAAAGGTGACCTCGTAAACAATGCGTTTGCCATTCCCATACGGAAGCCTTCTTCGAATTTTTGGGTCTAACGTTAGTAAAGACAAGACGTAGATAAGCTGCTCTGCTAGCGCATAGGACGTAGTGGAAAAAGAGACCCTTGAATTCCGGTTATCAACATAACCATCAGAATCTATGAGTCCGGCCAAGTATGAGCAAACAACCTTCAATGGAGATTTTATAATGAAAGAGGGTACAGTTAGTCTGCCCTCTTTCGAACCGACAATTCCATTATTGAGATTAAGCCATTTATTAACGAAATCCTTATTCGTCGTGGTTAAGCTATATACCTCGCCTCTGCTATCTTTTTGGATTTTTACTTTTATCCCAAATTTCTTATCCAATACTCTTTGAGCTTTTTTTAGGCAATCTGTTCTACCATCAAATAAGCGAAAACGCAGACCATTTTTTGAATTCCCAACAGAGCCATCCCCAGTCCAGAAGCCCAACAGCCATGCAATGTCCTCATCTACAGTTATGCCAGATGTGCTGCTATAAGATTCAAATGGCCAAGCAGGAAGGACGGTATCATTAGCCCTGACAACAATATCCTGAACCTGCAACTTATCAGCCCTTTTCTCTTTAATAAGACCTTCAGGGGTTAAGACAAAGAAAGGGTGCCACGGACTTGTAATTATCTGCGGTCCCGATGTCTCAATGTTATATGCAGGATTGACTTTTGGGTATTTCCATATCCTGGTTATTCTATCATTGTAGAATGTATTGTTGTTTGGATTAAACGCAAGAGTACGAATATTTTTATCAGATATATCTATCCATTCGCATGACTTATCACTCACAGGCTGCCTTTCCTTAGCGCATTTTCCATATACAGTTTCTATGTTTTCTATACCACACATCGTTGTGAAAACTTTTGAGCCTTCCGAGATGCAGCCCCCCCCGGACTGGTGAATCAATGCAGTATTCTTCACCGCATTGAATATGCTCTCAATAGAATCCTCAATCGGCAGGACAAAGCACGCAGAGAGCTGCCCTATTTCCGTGCCGGCATTCATCAGCGTTGGGGAATTTGGCAGGAAATCCAAGTTAATCATCGCATTGTAGAACTCCTCCTCCACCTCGCTTGTGTCAACATTCTTGTCATAGAACATGTCGGCAAGTGCAATTGCCTTTGCGACCCTCCTGAACATCTGCTTTGGAGTCTCAATCACATTCCCATTCTTATCCTTCTTCAAGTACCTTCTCTCAAGAACCTTCACCGCATTCACAGTAAGCTTGTTATCCACCTCATCAACAGGAACATTGAGCAGCTCAGCCTTCAGCTCCCTCAGAATGGCTCGCTTCTGCCTGTAAAGGATATACGCCTTGGCAGTCTTGGCATGCCCATTCTCAATGAGGACTTTCTCAACAGTATCCTGCACATCCTCTACTGTTGGAATCCTCCCTGCAAAATTCTCATTCACAATCGCAACAACATTATCCGCAAGCTTCTCTGCTATCTCTCGGTCCTCCCCCCCAACCGCGACTGCAGCCTTGAAAATAGCATTGGTTATCTTACTCTTGTCAAAATCAACAATCTTCCCTTCTCTTTTTTTAATCTGACTAACTGCCGCCTTACCTCCTTCAGCCATCACACCACCTTCAATGATAATAATACCCTCTACACAACCTATAGTGGTTCAATAGAAGCCTAAATACTATATATCGTAATTTATTTAAACCTTGCGTTCAGCCAATTTACCTTCTTTTCAGCTTTCTTCTCATTACCCTAAGCTCATTCTCAAACGACTCAATATCCGCAAAGGAACGGTACACTGAGGCGAATCTTATGTAAGCAACCTTATCAAGCCTCTTCAGCTTCTTCATCACCAGCTCCCCGATCTTGCTGCTCTCCACCTCCAGCGTCTCCATATTCCTGAGCTCCCTCTCAATCTCCTCAACCAAATTCTCAATCTTCTCTTGGCTGATAGGTCTTTTCTCGCATGCCTTCTGCACCCCCGCGAGCAGCTTATTCCTGTCGAACTTCTCCCTCCTCCCGTCCTTCTTTATCACGACCAAATCAATTGTTTCCACTCTCTCGTATGTTGTGAACCTCTTCTTGCATTTCCTGCACTGTCTCCTCCTTCTAGTAATCTCAAGCTCGCCAACATCGCGCGAGTCTATCACATTTGTTCTCCCATGAGCGCAGTAGGGGCACCTCACTCTCCCACCTCAGTACTGTATACCCTCCTGTGCAGGAATTCCCTTTTTGTAGGGATGCTTTATATCCTTCACCTCATTCACAAAATCCGCTTTCTCAATCAACTCCTTTGGGGCCTGCCTCCCGGTTATTGCAATCACGGTTTCCTTTGGAGCCTCGTCAAGCAGCTTCACCACATCCTTAACATTCACAAGCCCTATGGAAGCTGCAAGGTTCAGCTCGTCAAGCACCACGAGATTGGGTTTTTTCAGCAGTTCCTCACTCGCAAACTTCAAGCCCTTCTCTGCAAGCTCCTTGTCCTCCTTGCTCGGGTTCTTCAAATCGACGAACTCCTCCCTGCCGAACTGGAATATCTCGTAATGCGGATGCAGTCTCCTCGCAATCTTGTACTCCCCAATGTCTTTCCTGCCCTTCATGAACTGAATTACTACTACCTTGTGCCCGTGCCCCACAGACCTCAGAGCGAGGCCAAGCGCCGCGGTTGTCTTGCCTCCTCCTTCTCCGGTATAAAGATATAGCAAACACTCACCCCCCAAACAAGTTCACTCAAAAATTTATTCCGTCAAGTTATATAAGCATTGCTACCACCAGGCAAATGCATTAAATATCTCCTCAACAAAAAACTTTTGATGCTTCCAAAAATCGAAAAGAAACGCTGCCTAGGATGTGGAGCATGCATCTCAGCCTGCCCCACAGGGGTTTTCGATTCAGGCCGTGACCACCCAATAGTTGTAAACCCCTCAGCATGCATAGGCTGCAAGCTGTGCGCCCTCAACTGCCCGCATGGAGCCATCCATTTCAAGAGAAAGACCGAATAAAGTATTAGAATTTCCAAGATAGTTTTAGATACCTCGCAACTGAACCTCCCCTTTAATATATTCAAAATTCCATAATCTAATTATGAATGACATAACTCAGAAACCCAAACAGGAAAACCCCATGGATATCATAAAAACTCCGGAACTCCTCCTCGTCCGCATTGAGAGCTTCACCTCCAAGGAAATGAGCAATGCGTGCAAGGGGCTAGATGAAAAACTCCTTGGAAGAGTGGCTGCAATGTGCGAAAGCATTGCAAACTCGGGAGAAAAGCCATACTGCGCAGTGCAAACAATACTCAACATGTCGAAAAAGAAGGACTGCACGGAGGAGATACTGAATTCAGTTATGAAACACTTTGAGCAATTCCCCGACACCTGGTTATCCTACCAGACCGAAAAACTTTCGCAGGATGTTTCTGCCGCACAACTCTTCAAATCCATCCCGCTTATGGAGAGAATCTGCAAATGGAACAGGAGGGCATTTTCTGTCAGACTTGATGAGGAACATTTTGTCTTCCTGACCTCGCAACTTGTAACCGCCCTTGGCGACCAAAAAGGGCTTGAAAAATGCATGGAATTAGGTAAGGAATGTGCAGAGAGGGGAATACACCCGGAAGACCTCCAGCATACCCTGGTACTGCTTATAAAGAAGCATCCCACCAACGAACAGTTCAATACAGTTGTCGATGAATTATCAAAGCTCCTAACCTTCATTGAGCCAGCCCCCCATGCACTTAAAAATCTTCCGGATGAGATACAATTCTCCAAAACTGATGAATTCATCAAATATCTCAAAGACTTCAATTTTAAGAATGACCCATCCAGAAAAGCAATTAGGGTGACAATTGATATACCAAAAGAAGAAGAGCTGTCCAAGGTGCTTCGGATATACGATCAATATAAGGGAGAACGCGGAGATGTCGGGGTGCACAATACATGGGTCGCACATGCTAAGGGAGACTTTGTAGGGGCAGCTAAGGGGGACCTTGTAGGTGGGATGACTGTGGAGGAAGTTTTGGGCACCACATTCATTAGGGTTATAGGTGTTGAACCCGGACTTAAAAGAAGAAAAATTGGAGAACAAATGGTCAGTTGGCTTAGCAAGAAAATTACTGAGGAGGACGGCATCCTATCTGTTGAATTACCAAAGGAACGTGAAGGCCAGCCGGAATTCTATGCTAAGCTGGGATTTAAAAAAGGTCTTACAAACGAAAAAGGAGAGTTGATAATGGAGTACAGACCCTGAAAATTTTATAAAACTTAGACTACTGAGTTTGAACTTCCTTGGACTCTTCCTTCAGTTTTTCAATTATAACTTTTCTTCCATCAATTTTCATCCTCACCTTTTCACTGATTTGAAAAGGGAATGCGCTGTCCTTGAAAATATCCATTGGAATGTAGATGCATGAGCCCCCTCTTCCGAATTTGTATATCTGGGTTTCTTTTTCTTTCATTTGGTCGCCTTGAATCTATTATAATAAACCTATATAAAAATGTTATATACGAATCCATAAACATACTCTTCGTCGTAATCGCTTTTTTCAACCCTCTTTTGCCCTGGAAGCTTGCTTTCTTCACCCATGAGCATCAAATTCCATGTTTATGAAACAAATTGGTTTGTGAAAATGCCTTTTCGGGCTTTTGGAAAACGGTTTGGAATTTGGCTCGGAATTTGGAGGGGAATTTCAAACATGCTTTACCATTGTAACCAAAGGCATTCCGCCTTTAGCTTCAAACCCCAGTTTATCAAAGAGCTCTATCATATCCTCCTTTGCAGGGTCAATTTTCACTTCAATCCTACTGAAGCCCTCCCTTTTCATCTCCTCAATCACTTTTGAAACCATCTGCCGTCCAATCTCCCTGTCCTGAAGCTCTGGCTTAACTCCTATAACCCTCAATTCCGCGCAGTTAGCACCCAATTCAAGGAATCTAATATAATTCCTGTTTACGGTTATTGCTCCAACTATATCTCCTGATCCATCCTTCGCAACAAAAGTGTTATCTTTGTTCACACCCTCACAAATTCCCTTATGCTGCCTGTAGATGCTGGTGACTATCGGCAAGTCCGTTAGCTTTGCTGGTTCAACAGTCACAACAATTGGTTTTTCCTTCAGCATGCAACATACCTTAAAGATGTTTAATCATTGATTGGGAATCCAGCATCTCAAATCCAAACTGAGAGTAGAAACTCTGCCTGTTTTCCTGAGGGAGGTCAACAACAACCGCCCTCTTCCCCTGCCTCCTCATCTCATCCACAACCGCCCCGAGCAGCTGGCTTCCGATCCCTCTGCCGTGCAATGCTGGGTCAACGCAAATCACCTCTATCTTAACCCACGAAGGTTGCGGCTCCGATACTGTTGCAGCCCCGATAACAGCTCTGGCTTGGTTTCTGGCAACGAACGTATTGCTAGGATTCACGTTACTGCACCTCCTATCATTCTGCCAGTAAATCCCTGTAACAACCGGTAGTTCGCTAACTTGCGCATTCCCGATGCTCACTTCAATAAATCCTGGTTTTTCTGCATTCATAACTCAAGCACCATTTCAGATGGGTTCAACTCCTTAAACCCGAATTTTTTGTAGAACCATTGATTCCTGTTTTGATGAGCAATATAAATTACCTTGTACCCATCATTTTTTAAATCTTCAATAACCGCCTCAAGTAACTGCTTTCCTACACCTTTTCCCTCAAAAGCCGGGTCTACGCCAACACTGCGTATAGTTGCAATGTTTGGATTAGTTTTAAATGTCACAGCTCCAACCACAATGCCGGCTGCATTCCTAGCAACATAAGTATTGTCACAACCTACTTGAGTGGTATCCGCCTCGCGTTTTCTGTATATATCCAGCACAATAGGTATCTCCTCTGGCGTTGCCTTCCCCGCAGTAACTTTTATCCTAGCTGGCTTTTCTGCGTGAATACTCATACTATCACTTGGAACCTAAATCTCATGAGCCATCTTACTGGAATCCAAACTCCAAAACCCCAACTTTGAATAAAACTGCCTTTGCTCCAATGGAACTTCGGCAACAATTGCCCTGAATCCATCATTTTTTGCCTCCTTCCCAACCATTGCAATCAATTTAGCTTCAACATCTTTATTCTGCCAGTTCTGCTCAACCCCTAACGCCTTAATATATATCCACTCAAAATCAGGCATTTCTTCAACAGTTACAGCTCCAATCAACTTTCCTCTATTATCACATGCTACAAATATGTTATCAGAATTCACCCCACTGCTTCCCACCCCACATCTGCGGTACATCTCCATAACGCTCTGGATTTCTTCAGGCTTCACTCTCTCAACACTCACTTTTCTTATAAGAATCCTTTCCACAGCATTATTGAATATTCTTTCAGAATATCCCATCACGGCTATCAGTCTATCCTCCTCAGGATCTAAACCCTCCTTCTGGCACCTTTTCAGGTGGTTTTCAAAAGTAGCAATACTAACCTGTTCTATCACTTCTGGGTGCATCCACCATCTGAAATTATACCTCTCAGCCATTTCCGTTATCTGCATCAAGTGTTTCCTCCAGTCTGCATGGGCTTTCAGAAGCTCATCAACCATATAGCTACTTAGATGAAACTTCTCTATGTCATCTGAGAACATCCCAGCCTTCACGCACCTAAGAGCCAGCTTCTCTGAGAAACCAATCTTCTCGAGTTCCCCCATCTGAGCCAGCAACATTTCGTTGGTCTCCCAGGGATTTTCCAGTAATGGTTCAAGCATCCAGACGTAATGTTTTTCAAAAACCGGCCAAAATCTTTTGTCTATTCTGTGTAACCACCTCTTGGGAGTCTTGAAACTAGGATTTTCCAGTCCCTCACTGCAAGCCAGCCCCTTGTAATATTCGGTAAGTTCCTCCTTCTTTATAGCAACTTCCCTTTCCAACAGGCCTCCATCGGCAGCAATGGCAGATAGCAATCCTCTTATACGCCTCTCTTTTATAGCAGGGAGCTCTTTTTTTATGAAGTTGGCTATCTTCGAATAGCTCATAACCCCATTATGCGTCTCAAATTCGTTCTGAAGTTTCTCAAATGCCTTCCTCTCAGGACCCAGCAGGCCGCTTAGGGAGGAGGAGTATCCCTTGGAATCATAAAAGTAGACAACCGGGGGGTAAAGCTCGCCGAGAGGCATTTCTATTCCCAGGTGGTTGCGGTAGACTTTTTCCACCAGCCCGCCGCGGTTCACAAGCTTATTCAATAAATCGAATATCCTCTCATCAGATATGCTGGGGGCACTTTCTTTTATGAAAGCAATTACCTCATCTCTCTCCATAACGTTTTTTCTAATCTTGCCAGTCAGATCATCGAATGCCTTCCTCTCCAGAATCTCGCTTATCCTCTCATCTGATAGGTAAGGAATCTTTTCTTTTATGAAGGCATTTATTTCATCTTTCTTAATAGCACCATTTTTAACATGGCGAGCCAAGTCACCCAACGCATTTTTCTCAACCCCGTTTAATTCAGCCAAGTCCAGATCTCTCAGAGAGTAAAAATACTCCCGGTAGGCATAAACAATTTTTGATGGCACCGCCGATGTCTCTTCTATCTGACTCTTGAGAGGTGCCTCAAGCACAACTTTAGTCATGTTTAACTTTTCTCTCTTGAGATATAAAAATAAGGCGGGTTACCGGTAATCAATTTAACTTCTCTTGAGAAATTATAGCATGGAAGCGAAGCCAGTTAAAATCGAACTCAAGATATTGTACGGGGACTTGGGTAAGGAGTATTGGAAAGATTACAACCCACTTGAGCGGAAATTCGAAGAATCAGTTGGAGCTGGTGATGTAATTTCTGGCAGGGGGTACCTTGAGAGGAAAAGCAGGGTGAATATCGTGGCTCTTTCCGAAGGCAAGCCAGCTGGAATCATCAGGCTGGACCTGCTGAACCAGCCTCCGAGAATAGGATGGCTTTATGTCGAGCCGGAGTTCAGGAATAAGGTAGCGGCGGTCGTAAATACTCCCTGGCTGAAAAGCGAGGAGGAGTACAAAGTCAGGCAGCATCTTGTGAAGGCGGCGTGGATTACAGGCAGGAGAGCGGGTTTTGAAGAGATTGGCAGTGTGATTCACGAGGAAGCTGGGCAGAAGTCAAGGGAGTGGCGTCTTACGCAAATGCCCAAATGGGAGAGGGAAGTTGTTGAGTTGCATGAGCCTAGGGAGTTGCTGGAGTTAATACGGCGCAAGCAAGAGCTGGTTAAGAGGTAGTTCTAATACTTATTTAGAATTTCTAAAATAGTTTAAGAAAGTGTTAGGACAGCCGAGAGGCTTATTAAGAAGTTTTGCGGGGAAGAACCCGAACTAATTCGTAAGCCTGAATGAGACTACACCATTCACATCTTCAAAAAGGCTCTTGGCCCTCTCCCCGAATTCTTTAGTCCTGTCCAGCATCTCACCCTTGTCCGGGTCCTCCTTCATGGGTTTCAAATTGACGTATATATCCAAGAGTGCTCCCTGCACCCCTGCATTCGCAGCCAGAGCGGCAACGCCAACGTCACTGACAGAGTTAACATTCCCTTTGAATGCAACAATTTTTGACAGTTCCAAACTTCTTATGCCAATCTTCGCTATTTCCATAGGGGTCATGGTTGCTTTTTTAAGGGCATTCTGGATGACCTCCACCCTCCTTGGGTTGTCCTTGGGGGTTTTGTAAGCATTCATGACCTCATTGAAAACTGCAGCATCCTCATCAATCAATTCCTCCGCCCTCTTTCTAAGGGCTCCCGCCTCCTCGAGGATTTTCTTCAGCTCGCTCTCACTTTCCTCGTACCCTTTCTTGCCAATCGTGAGCTCGCATACCATGCATATCAGGGATGCGCCAACAGAGCAGAGCAGCGCCGAGGCGCTTCCCCCTCCTGGCGTTGGTGAGGAAGAGGCCAGTTCATCAAGGAATTCATGCATTTTCATATCCTTCAACATTCAATCACTCCCACAGATGTGTTTCAAGTATCTGCTCCTTCCTGAAGTTCTCAAGCTTGAGGTAGAAGTCCGCTGCATCAACCATGGCGTCAAGCGGAACCAAACCTATTATCTCGCATCCTGCTATTTTAACACCGCACTTCTCTGCCTCGCTTTTCACTGCTTCATATGCCTTGAAGATGGGAGTTTCCTTGTAGTTTGTGAGGTTCATTGAAACTTGAACGATGCCCCTCTTCTTAATTTCAAATCCTTTTGCCTTCACGCACTTCAAACCCCCGGAGCTGAACCTCACGGCCTTCGCAATTTTCTTCGCAACCTCTATGTCTTTTGTTGCGAGGTTGACGTTGAACGCAATGAGGAGCTCTCTTGCTCCCACAACTGTTGCGCCTGCAGTCGGATGGAGCTTTGCCGGCCCGTAGTCAGGCTTCCTTTTGGGGTTTGTCTCAATCTCATTCTTCAGGCATTCATATTCTCCTTCCCTTATGTCCGATAGGTTTATGCATTCCGGCCTCAGGGCAGCTGCATCATACAGATAAACAGGTATTGCCAGTTCACTTGCAATTCTTTTTCCGACTTTTCTTGCGAGCTCAACGCACTTGTTCATTGTTATGTTTGAAATTGGGACGAATGGTATCACATCAGTTGCGCCAATTCTCGGGTGCTCTCCTTTATGGAGATTCAAGTCAATCAGCTCAGAAGCTTTCTTCGTTGCAAGGAATGCCGCTTCTGCAGCTGCCTCGGGCTCGCCGATGAACGTGACGACGCTCCTGTTGTGGTCCGCATCGCTCTCAACATCCAGAAGCTTGACTCCCTTCACTTTCTTTACCTCACCCACAATTTCGTCTATGACTTCCCTCCTCCTTCCCTCGCTGAAATTGGGTATGCACTCCACTATCCTTCTCATTTCCGCACCCTCATAGTAGTTTCTCTTGAACAATTTAAAAACCATCCAGAAAGAATTATATCTTTGCACGCAATAAATCCATTGGAGGTGTAATTGTGAGAGATGCCCTAGTTTTTATTGTACTTGCGGTTCTACTACTCGGTTGCGCCTCACAGTATCCGCCGAGCCAGCCTCCTCCGCAAACTCCAGGCCAGCCTGCAGGTGGCAACCAAACACCGCCGCCGAAGACAAACGAGGTGACGGTGCAGATAAGCGGGTTTAAGTTTGTCCCCTCCGATGTCCAGGTAAGCGCAGGAACGAAAGTTACGTGGGTGAACCAAGATCCTGTGATGCATACTATAACATTTGACAATGGAGCTTTTGACACCGGGGGATTCCCCCATGGGGATAGCAGGAGCTACACATTCAACACAACAGGAAAATACACCTACCACTGCTCAATACATACATCCATGACGGGCAATGTGACTGTAACGTGAGCTGCATACTTTATATACTGTAAATGCCGTAGATGTTGTTGATGAAAATCCTTGTGGTTTGCGTCATCCTTGCGGTTCTGCTTCTTGGTTGCGCCTCGCAGCAGCACCCTCCCGCTCCCTTGCCAAAAAATACAACCCCCGCAAGCAAGCCGAGCCCCCCGCCAGTGGTAAACCACGCATTTGTGCAGATAGGCAACTTTATGTACCTTCCTCCTAAACTTTATTTGCCAGTTGGTACGAATGTCACATGGATAAATTTGGACAATGTAAGCCATTCCGCCACAGGAGAAAATGGGACATTTGATACCGGAGATTTTCCGCAGGGAGAGAATAGGAGTTATGTATTCAACCAACCAGGAACATACATTTACCATTGCAAAATTCATCCCAACATGAATGGAACTATAACTGTGCGATGATTGCATGGCCCCAATCCCCTTTATCCTTGGTCTGCCTGTTACAATGTGGATGGGAGGGGTGACCTTCACCCTGCTACTATCTACTGCAACAATCGGGCTGACAATTCACAAAGGGTGGAGAGACATCCCAATAAGATATCATATGTACTTTGCACTGGCGACAATTGTCTCTGCGTTGATTCACATATCGCTTGTAATCTATCTCTATTTTCTCTAGCTGAATTCAAAGTTCGTCCTGCCCAAAGAGAGATTCGCAAAAATATTCCCCAAATAGCTACCTTATTCTCTCGCACCTTAGCTCGGCAGTCTTGTCCTCTCTTGCCACTATGGCGGCATCTTTCCCGAACCCGAATACTGTAAGCTTGATTGGGTACAAATCTGGGTAGCTCTTAGCGCTCCCAAATATCTTGCATTTCTTAGTCATTATCTCGCTGGGGTTGATTATCCCCACGTTTATTCTTCCGCGCTCAACCTCCTTGTCCGCGGCGAGAGATACCGCTGGGGGAACAACAACCTCGCATTGTGTCCAGAGTGGCTCCCTCCCTGCGTTCTCAATCTCTATGGTGAGTTCTACCTCGTTCCTCATGAATGCGTTGAGCCTTATAGGGTAGAACTTTGTGGAAATTCTGTATGTTGGCATGTTCCCTTACTCTCAAAACTCTTTGTTAGCGTAAACCTCTATTCCACGCTCGGTGAATTCAATTGGGCATATCTTGTTGCTGTGCTTGGTACCTCTCAACTTTATTACCTCGAGCCCCCTCTGCCTTCTGGCATCCTTGGGTTCTTTCCTCGTATTGTAAAGGTATATGATTCCATCAGAGAAAAGCTCAACCTCAAATTTTCCGAGAGGCACTTCGGCATCAATTCCACCGCTCTCCGAGGTCATCAGAGAGGTGCACCCCAGAGACCTCAGCCTCTCAAGCAGCCTCAGGAGCCTCTCCCTCCTCTTCTGTTCATCTCCATAACCCATCAGCAGGGAGCTCACCGGGTCTATGACAAGCCTCTTCACTCCAACCATCTCCACAGAATCCCTTATAACAACCTCCTGGGAGAGGAAAACCTCAATCTCATAGGGCGGGTACTCCACAAACAGTATCTTCTTGTCCTCCTCAAGCTTCTTCAAATCCCATCCATACCTTAGCATGTTTGCGAATATCTGCTTCTTCTGCTCACCAAGAGTTATGTAAAGGCCCGGCTCGTTATACATCAATGCTCCATTGACAAGGAATTGGACGGCGAAAGTTGTTTTGCCAGAGCCGCTTGTGCCGCTGCAGCTTATAACCTGGCCCCTTCTGAAGCCTCCTTCTATAAGTTCATCAAGACCCGGTATCCCAGTCATCACTCTATCTTCCATTAAATCACCCCGAACAAACTATAATTTAGTCTCTGCTATTTAAATATAAGCGTTGCGTTCAAAACTTAATGTGATGGCATGCAGATTCCGGAAGCAGCTTTGATTGAGAGGGAGTTCCTCATAAGGGATATGCAGCTCACCAAAGAGGTGAGGATGACGAAGAAGTCTCTTGTGAGGTGGCTCGCCCTGGCGCTTGGCCTCATCTCGCCCAACGAGAGCAGGAAGACCATCCTTGATTTGCTCGAGGCACTCTTCTACTTCCAGTTCTCTGAGAGCAGGGACCCGGATGTGCACGAGCTTGCCGAGCAGATGAAGAAGAACAATGAAAAAGCAGCAGTGAGTGAAAAAACAATACTCTACCACCTGCTCCAGCTGAAGAATGCCGGCTTGGTGAGACGGGAGAAGGGCAGGTACTCATTCTCTGTTTCTCCCTATTCCGAGAAAGGGGATGTGGCCAGCTCAATTGAATATAACTACAAGAGCAGGTCCGATGCCGCCTTCTCAAAAATTCAGGAGGCGTTGAACAGCCTGCGTAAGATGCACAGGCAAAGGTAGTTATTATTTCTGTTGCAAATTAAATGCGAGGTGTAACAATGAAGAGATATTTCATCCCAATTATACTTCTACTGTTGCTTTTCGGATGCGTGGGCAACAAGCCCCAGCTTTCAGTATCATTCCTGCCTGCCTCGCCTGCCCACCCCTACGAGGGTGATGAGGTGACTCTCAGCATAAACGTTGTGAATTCTGCTTCCGTGCTTGCAAAGGAATTCACTGTGGAGGTTCTAGTCAACAATGTTTCCCTGAAAACCGATGTCCTGACCCTGCAGCCGAACTCAAACCAAACAATGTCTTTCTCCTGGTACCCCTACTCGGCGGGAGAGTATGATGTCACTGCCAGAGTTGACAAAGGCAATACTGTATCTGACCCATCAGCAGGCAAGGAGAGCAGCATGCGCGTATCAATAGCCCCAGCTGAAAGGGTGAGCATGTTTTCTGCGCTTCCAGATAGAAGTCTTGTGAACATAGGCGTCATCAACGTCACAGGCAAAGGCATAACTGCGCTGTACAACTACCTGCCAACGATGCAGGAGATTTCAGGTGCTGGGTACCTCACTTTTCTAAGGCCGTATATAAAGAATTTCAGGGAGGTGCAGATAGGAACTGTGGACTACGCAGACCAGCGCCATGGAATAATTGTTTTCATCAGAGGAGTAGCGCCAGTCCAGCAGCTCTCCGCTCTTCTCTCCAGTTTTGTAAAACTAGAAACGAACCTGGATGCTGTGGTGGAGAATAAAACAATAAATGGAGTGGATGTATCCATAATCTCAAGCGATGCGCTGCCCGCCCCACTGTGTATCTGGAGGGAGAGAGGGTGGTCGAAGATTAGCCTCTATGCGGACTCATATACACTCGAAACCTGCGATAGCATGTTTGGGACGTATAACTCATCATACGCAGATATGCCGCTCAGCCTTGGGAATGAGCTTGCAAAGGCACCTCCATTCAATACAAGTCTGCTCGGAGCAACGCTTCACTTCTCCAACTTCTCAGGCTCCCTGACTGCAAACATGAGCGAGTATGGAGCTGCATTTGAGGATGATGAGGGGTTCTATGGGTTTTATGCTACAAAGCAGGCATACCAGCCGCAAAACAATACATGCGTTGGGAGGATACTCAACAGAAGTTCGATGCAGGTTTGCGAGACTCCTCCTATAAACTCAACATGGGCTGCAGTGCAGAGGAAGGTTGGAGATTACTCCATAGTCTGCCTCTCAACCCCGAAGTCTGGCGTGCTGACGGCAAGTGTTGAGGAGAAGGCGGTTGACCTGTGCTTCTCACTCAACTACTCCGGTGAGGAAAGGATGTGGATGAGCATCCTCGACTTGCTGCACCAGAAAAGATGCGAGTTGCCTGATGGCTTCAGCTGTCTCTCCTATGATTTCAACAATGCCACGCTGCAAGTCAACCTGACGCAGAATACGGGGAAGGAGGTTGTGCTGAATGCATTCGGATGCTCCTCCCAGACGAATGCATCAATGGAATCCTTCAAGCTGGCTCAGCCGCTCACAATGCCATCAAACTCTTCAGTTACACTGAATGTGCCTTGCCACGACAGTTCTGGCGGAACTGTGGTTGCCGCGTATACATACTTTGATTCAAAGCTCTATCTCAACTACACAATAGAGGGAAGCAACGAGTCAAAAGTGGTTTCCGGAAATCTCACAATAAGGAAGATATAGTGTTATGGAACTGCAAAACAGAATCAATGAGCTCATAAAAAAGAGGTTTGGGGAGCTCAATGAAATCCAGAAGCTCTCAATACCCATAATCCTTAGCGGAGCAAACTCTCTGGTGATTGCTCCAACTGGGTATGGGAAGACTGAGTGTGCGCTGCTTCCTATGCTGAATGGCATAAGCCCTAGCGGAGGAGAGGGGATAATTGCGTTGTATATCACCCCTCTCAGAGCTTTGAACAGGGATATTTTGGAGAGGATAACATGGTGGTGCGAGGAGCTTGGGGTGGAGTGCGCAGTGAGGCATGGAGATACATCTCAGAGCGAAAGACTGAGGCAGTCAAAGCATCCGCCGCAGCTTCTCATAACGACTCCCGAGACGCTGCAGGCTGTCCTCACTGCAAAAAGGCTGGGGCAGGCTTTGAGGAATGTAAGATTCGTAGTAGTGGATGAGGTGCACGAGCTCTTTGAGAGCAAGAGAGGCTCCCAGTTATCCATTGCATTGGAAAGGCTGCTTGAGAAGAGAGGAATGGAGTTTCAGAGAATCGGCCTCAGTGCAACGGTTGGAAAGCCTGAGGAGGTTGCGAACTTCCTCACAGGAGGGAGGGAGTGCAAGATTGTAAAGCTTCCGAAGGAGAGGAGGATGGAGCTGAGGGTGGAGTACCCGCTTCCTTCCTCAAAAGACGAGGAGCTTTCCGACAAACTATTTCTTGAGCCTCGTGCCCTAGCAAGATTACGCTTTTTGAATGAATTGATCGAAACCCATACTTCAACCCTTGCGTTTGTAAATACAAGGGCAGTTGCCGAAACCCTCACCTCAAGGCTCATTGCATTCAGGAAGGCCCAGAGGTATGAAGGCTCGGTGGGAATCCACCACGGCTCTCTTTCAAAGGATGTGAGGAAGCATACTGAAAGAAGGTTCAAGGAAAGGGGGATAAAGGGCTTGCTTGCAACTTCTTCCCTTGAACTGGGAATAGACGTTGGCTCTGTTGACTTGGTTGTCCAGTACATGTCGCCCCGCCAGGTATCACGCCTCATCCAAAGGGTGGGGCGGAGCGGGCATGCTATTGGGAGGATGCCGAAAGGAGTTGTCATTGCAGGCGATTTTGACGATATCTGTGAATCAGTTGCAATAATGAAGATGGCGGAAGAGAACAGGCTGGAAATTCCTCCTCTCCAGAGCAATGCGCTTGATGTTGTCGCTCATCAACTGTGCGGTCTTGTGCTTGAGTATGGAATGATTGAGCTGGAGAGGGCGCACAAGATAATCACAAGGGCATACCCCTTCAGGAGTCTTCCCTTCTCAGAGTTTGCCTCTGTTGCAGAGCAGCTCCGCTCAGAGGGAATTTTGCATGCTGAGGGGAAGTCAGTCAAGAAGGGAGGCAGGATACTCACCTATTACTTTGAAAACCTCAGCACAATTCCCAGTGAGACAAAGTATTTCGTGAAGAATACCGTGACAAACTCAAACATTTCAACGCTTGATGAGGATTTTGTGGCAAGCTACCTGGAGAAGAACTCAGTTTTCATAACAAGAGGAGTCCCCTGGAGAGTGCTTGATGTGAGGGATAGGGAAGTCATTGTGGAGCCCTCGCAGGATATTTCCGCAGCTGTGCCTGACTGGGTTGGAGAGGAAATACCTGTTCCTTTTGAGGTTTCCCAGAGTGTTGGCGAGCTGAGGAGGAGAGTCAAGGAGAAACTGGAGAAGGAAGAAAGCGTTGCCGGGCTTGGGGAAGAGCTGCATGCCTCGAGGAATGCTCTCAAGCAGATGCAGGAGGTTATTGAGAAGCAGATGCATCTCTTTCTGCCTGATGATAAAAACATCCTCATTGAAATTTACGAGGATGTTGTGATAATTCATGTCTGCGGGGGCTCGCTTGTGAACAACTCACTGATGCGCTGTCTCTCCTCCCTTCTATCCTCCAATTTCTCCTCCAGTGTAAGGGGGAGTGCAGACCCCTACAGGATAATGCTTCAGCTTCCAGGAAGCGGAAAGGGGATTGTGAAGGAGATGCTCATGAAGATGACTGAGAATGATGTTGCCCCGCTGCTTGAGAGGAACATCTCAAGCTCAAGTTTCTTCAACTACAAGTTTGTGCACATTGCAAAGGCATTCGGCTTGATTGGCAAGACTGAGAATGTCACCTCCTCCAGAGTAAAGAGGCTCGTGGAGTATTTCTCCAAGTCCCCGGTATACAGGGAGACAATGAGGGAGCTGCTTGTCGATTACTTCGATGTTGAGAGATGCAGGCTGCTCGTGAGGAAAATCCACTCGGGGGAGATAAAGGTTAAGGAGCTTCTTGTGGCAGAGCCAACGCCTTTCGGAAGTCTGGGCTTCTCAAAAATCTCCAGAGCAGCGGAATTCATAGCCCCTATAGAACCATCCTCGGAAATTCTCAAGGCGTTCAGGAAGCAGCTTCTCAAGAAGACTGCAAAATTCCTCTGCACCTACTGCAGCAACATATTCTACTCTCCTCTTGAGAAGCTGAAGAGGAAAATAAACTGCCCCAGCTGCGGGAGCAGCATGGTTGCCTGCTTCACTGTGAAAGAGGACTGGCCAGAAAGGGTATTCAAGAAGAAAACAGAGGGAAAAAGCCTGAGCGAGAGGGAGAAGAAGGGTGTTTCATACATAATGAAGTCCGCAAGCCTCATTGATGCATATGGAAAAAGGGCTGCAATTGCCCTCTCCACATATGGGGTGGGGGCTGAAACAGCTGCAAGGGTGCTTGCAAACGTGAGGAGGGAGGAAATGCAGTTCTTTGCGGATTTGCTTGAGGCGCAGAAGACTTTCATCAGGACGAAGAGGTACTGGCAGGTTTAGTTTTTATACACAAAACTGCATAATTTATCCATAAGCTTGAGGGTTTTTATGCCGGAAGCAGAGAAATACACCATAGGGGAGCACTTGCTTGAGGATTTCAAAATAGACGGGAAGCGGGAGTTTGTGGGAGGAAATGCAGGTCCGTATCTCGTTCTGGTTAATGCCGAGCAAGAAGTGTCTGTGATGGAGAGGAATGAGAAGAAAAACAGGTACTGGGTTGCAAAATATAAGGAGAATGGGTTCTGGATTACTGTTTACGATGGAAAGGAGAAGTGGAACTCGCCTGTCAATATGGATGGAAAAGATGCGCAGTTCTCATGTCTTCCGCTTCTTGACGAAAGGCTTTTCGAGAAGGCTGGAGGGAAAGTTAAAGACGGATTTATAGGGATGGATGATGTGGGGAAAGCGCTGAGTTGGCATAAAGAAGGCACGCTTCATCTGACGGATGAGGATAGGGATCTTGAAAGAACAAGGCTCAAGAACCTTAAGAATATAGCAAGATACAAGGCGGAGACAGAGGAAGCCGCAGGGCTTTTTGAATATGCGCAAAGGCTCAAAACCCATCCAGAAGTGCTGAAACTTGCCAAGGAGAAGGGATTCATTGAGGAAAGACCGGTTATGACCGAGGAGAAAGCAATGGCGCTTACTGCAATAGACTCCATCGTGAAAAAAGGAGACAGGGTTACCACGCTAGGAATCCTTGAATGGCTGGAGAGGCAGAGCGGGGTTAAGCCCGGCCCTTCAGAGTTTGGCGACATAGCAAAAATGAGTATACTCCTCGCTGAAATTGGCAGGGATGGCTATGTGCGGATAACAAAGAGAGGAAGGGAGCTGACTGATTTCGGCAGGAAAGAGCTGGAAGAGTACAACAAGAAAAAATTCAGCTATGTGGTGTGAGTTTGAATGCCAACAATCGTTTTCTCCTCGCAGGATATTGCAGGCAGCAACATAGCAGACAAGCTCATCAGGAAATTCGGCTTTGAGAGGAAAGGGGACAGATGGGTGAAGGGTGAGTTGGAGCTCATTCAAATTGAAACGAAACTTGTTGATGCAGAGCATCTGTATAACAAGGAAACGGATTTCCTGGTTTTCATAAGCAAGCACAGAAGCGAGACAGGCAAGCCTTGCTTAACTGCTCACACGCAGGGCAACTGGGGGAAGGCGGAGCTTGGGGGAAAACCCAAAACATTATGCATCTGCTTTCCCAGCAAGATGAAAATTGTGCTGAAGGAGATGAACTCTTTGAATGACTTGGGCTGGCAGGTGTGCGCAGAGGCGGACCACCACGGACCTTTGACAAATGCGCCCTCAATTTTCGTTGAGATAGGCAGCTCCGAGAATGAATGGAGGAATGAGCAGGCGACAGAAATAGTCGCCTCCGCAGTGATGAAAATGCTTGAGTCCAAGGAAACCTTCCCTGCTGCTTTCGGAATTGGCGGGGGGCATTACGCTCCTTCCTTCACAAAAGTGATTCTTGAAAGCGAGTATGCCATAGGGCACATGCTCCCGAAGTATTACATTGATGAGATTGATTTTGAGTGCTTCAGGCAGGGAGTGGAGAAGTCTGCGGAGAAAACAGAAGTTGCATTGCTGGACTGGAAAGGAATGAACAAGGAGCAGAGGGACAAGGTGCTCGGCTTCCTGAAGGAGCTGAATATTGGCTATAAAAAGATTTAGAGGTGTTCTCATGGTGAAAATGAATGTTATAAAACATGATTTCAAGGAATACTGGACCCGCTCGCTGTTGAAGGCGATTACCTACAGAATAATAATCCTCATACTGGATTTCACCGTCATCTACCTGCTCACCGGGAAATTTGACATTGCGTTCTGGTTCATGGTTATAAGCAACGTCTACACAAGCGTGGCATACTACGTTCACGAAAGGATTTGGAATGGAATAAGCTGGGGCAGGAAAAGAGCAAGCTATGCGAGGTAAAACAAAAAGGAGGGCGGAGTGGGTTATGAGAAGATATAGATTGTGAGGCGATTGAGATGCTGGAGAAGTCGGATTTAGAATGAAATGATTTTATCGCTAACTATCTTCTATTTATAATTAAAGCAACATAAACTAGGAATGCAGGTGAGTTCATAAAAGAAGTTAAGTCATTGAAAAGATCTCTTTGGCAGTCTTGGTCTCAACTTTCGTTATTTAATAAAATACTATTAGTTGGATCTTTGTTTATAGCTCTAGTCTCTCTTTATTTTGCGGTTACTTCAGATTTGGCGAATAAGCAGCTCGTAGACCAGAATAAACAACTTTCAATTGAAATTGCAGATTTTAAAAAACAACATAACGAATCTCAACTTGAGGTAATCAATACCTTGAATGAATTCAGCAAGCAGATAAACATGACATTATCAAAATTACCTATCCAGACTGAGTGCGTAAATAATGTAACCGACTTTGTTTATGAAAAAAATGGTCTTCACCTCAATGCGAGACTATATGATGGCTGTGAT
Organism: uncultured Microcaldota archaeon; assembly: GCA_963760615.1. Lineage (GTDB taxonomy): Archaea > Micrarchaeota > Micrarchaeia > Burarchaeales > Fermentimicrarchaeaceae > Fermentimicrarchaeum. Next base: position 38,094 of record CAVXDX010000015.1, read on the forward strand.
GTAAGCAGAGTTCCAGTTCATGGAAACTATGTATTCAGTACGTTCACTTCTTACTTCTTAGTGTATCCTGTTTGGAACAAAACCGATAGCAAAATTCATTATTTTATAGATACTTTGGGCAGTAACAAAACTAGCGACAGAGTCTCCGTATTCTATAATGAAAACAGACAACTGATAGGTAAATTCTATAGTGATAAAGGCGTAGCATACGAAGTCCCGATCGATGTGTCAGATTGGAATCCTTACGAATGGGCTTTAATCATGTATGGTTCAAATCCAAAGCAAGTTTCACTAGTTTATTTAAACATACCTAACTGGAAACTCAAAATGAATTTTGTGAATGTTACAGATTACAATCTGGAGATTAGCAACGCTAGTGCATATATTGGTTCTGATGCAGAGGGAAAAAATCAAGCGTATGCAGTGATTGCAAACGTTCCTGATGAGTGGGTTGGATCCAATAACCTTCCAACTTGTCTGGGAATCCAAAATTTAGCCTAATTCTGCATAAAACACCATCCCGAAATCCCTGAAATCCGTCCGCCTGAACCGGTATTCCCATACAACAAATCCGCCAGTTTTCCCGCCTGAAAAAGCCGGAAGGAGCCGGTCTAAACCGGTCTTGTATGGCGCAGGAAAAACGCCTAAGCCATTTCTGCCTCAAAAAAGATGCCTCACGTCGGAGAGGCATCTCCTACCGATTTTCCTCTGAGAAATTATGAAAGAAAAACGCCTTTACCGCTTCACAGACGAGAGCCTTCCGGAAAACCTGAACCGATTTTACCGATTTTCCAGACGTAAATTATACCTGAGTAAAAATGCCTCTAAAAACCGAATTTTAAGCAGGAAACCCTACGCAGTCACTTTCTTCCTTTTCATTGCCTCTTCAAGCGTCTTTTCGGCTGGCTTTGACGATACAGTCATCCTTCTTTCAATCTCTTTAACCGCTTCGCGGGCATATTCAACGTCTAGTCTAACATACTGATCCCGGTTGTTTTTGTTTTTATCTATAAATTCATTCAGTAACACTTTTGACTTTTCAGTTCCGCTCACCTTTAGCATATCAAACAGAGCAGTCAAATAGTCATTTACATTGCCATCCTTACTACTTATTGCCTTTTTCGTTGCCTCTACAAAATCATCTTCATACTTTTTAATCTCTAATCCCCCTTTTTCAATTACAGTAAAAATAGCTCCGATTTCAACGAAGTCCTTACCCCCCAAACCTGATTTGACAATCGAGATCTCATGCTCTGCAGCAGGAGGCCAGCGCATCCTCTCGAAGATTTCCACTGCCTGTCTCCTGTTGAATTTCTCAAACTCATCCAATGCAGGCACGCCACCAATCACTTTTTCACCATATTCCATGTCAAGAAATGGCATCCAAAACTCTGCAACTTCTTTTTTTGCACCCTTATCGCCAATTGCATCAATCAAGGCTGCAGCCGATTCTCTTGCAGTAATAGGCTTGCTCGTAGCTGCAGCAACCAGCGAATCGAGGGCTTTCTTTTTGTTTTCCGGTGAAGTTAACAATTCCAGAATTTTCTTTCTTTCTCCCGGTGGCATTTCATAATAAAAGACATCGCCTGCCTCCAATTTCTTAATGAACTCGTCTGCCTTATTGGCCATAATCCCACACATAGATTGCTCATTTTGTATATTTAAATTAACGTCCTGTCTGCTAAGGGTGCCATTATTTCGCAAGCATAAGAAACCGAGTCTGTTCCATCTTGCGTTTCCTCAACCCAGTCACCTAAGACCATAGCTCAGT
>CAVXDX010000016.1:0-17121 GCA_963760615.1 uncultured Microcaldota archaeon
TTGGGCCCTGTTGAGGGCAACATCAACCAATCCTCTTGAAGCAGAGCCCATAATGCGCACAGCCCTTGTTGCCGGAAGCAGGTTTTTCACCCTCCTGACTATCTGTCTGCTCCTCCTATGCCCCAAGTCAGTTGCAACAACGCAGTTTATGAGCTCCTTCTCTTTGCCAATATGCATTCTTTTTTTGTTGATGTAAGCACCTCTCCCTTTCTCGGCGTGCATGAATTCTTTTTGGTATGGGTCGTAAACAACCCCAAGGATGGGCTGCTCCATGTAAGCAAATCCTATGGAAATTGCAAAATAAGGAATGCCAGCTGCAAAGTTCACTGTTCCGTCTATCGGGTCTATCACCCAGAGGTAATCAGAGCGGTTCTTATGCCTGCCGGACTCCTCTGCAAGAATTCCATGCTCCGGGAATCTTCTTTCTATTTCTTTTACTATTAGTTCTTCAACTTCTGTATCTGCGGCTGTGACGATGTCCTGCCTAGATTTTAAGCTCACCTTGTTTGTTTTCCTGAAATGCTTCAAGGCAATTACGCCTGCCTTCTCCGCGGTTTTTAATGCAAAATCCAGCATGCACTCACCTGAGCGGGCCCGGGGGGATTTGAACCCCCAACCAACTGGTCCGAAGCCTTGCGAGTTTCCTAGTCGCGCTATCCAGTTGCGCCACGGGCCCCGTATAGATTTTACAGCTTCATTAATATTTACTTTGTGAGAACCCGCGCAGAATCCTTCTCAACAACAACAGTGAGCTCTGCCTGGGAGACCAGTCCTGAGCCAGCCTCCTTGAGAACTGGGTACTGGCGTATGGCTCCTGATAAGACCAGCTCCCTGAGCGCGGCATGGAGAAGTAGTTTGGAGTGGAATTCCTTGTAAAGCCACCTCTCTGCGAAAGGAAGTGTTTTGTAGTTCTCCTCAACATATGTAAGCAGCCTCCTTGACTCCCTCATCCTGACAGGGAGCCTGGCCTCAAGGGAGAATATCTCAACGTCGGGCGCCTCTGAAACCCTGCCCTGCCCGTTTGTCGCAAATGGCTCTATGGCAATGACAGCTCCTTCTGAAAGCGTATTGGGGTCATTGTTTCCCACATTTGGAATTTCAACGCCCGCATGCAGGTCGTACTCCCCAAGGGAGTGACCTGTGAGGTTTTCTATAGGCTTGAAACCAAACCCTTTTATTGCAGCTTCCACTTCAGCGCCAATGTCGCCGAGCTTTGCGCCAGCATGCACCGAGCAGATGGCTGCATCAAGGGCCTTCTCAGATGCTTCAACAAGCTTGCCATTCTCGTTTGACAAATCAACTGTGAGGGCGTTGTCTCCTATGAAGCCGTCTATGTGGACGCCAACATCAAGCTTCACAATGTCTTTCTCCCCAAACACGAGCATGGAATCCTTCTCCGGAGTGAAGTGCGCTGCAGCCTCATTTATTGAGATGTTTACTGGGAATGCCGGCTTGGCTCCCTTTTCCCTTATCTTATTCTCTGCAGCATCGGCTACTTCAAGCAGCTTCACGCCTGGCTTGATGAGCTGCTTCGTCTCCTGCAACACCTCAAATGCAATTTTTCCTGCCTTCTCATATTTCTCAATCATTTCAATCCCTCTAGTATTTTTGGTATTTCTCCAACGCTTTTTACAGTGTAATCTGCATCCTTGTCCTTGCGCTCCTGTGAAACAAGTATGGTTGTGATGCCGGCCTCTCTTGCCGGCTTTATGTCTGTTCCAACATTATCGCCAACCATGACAACTTCCTGCGGGTTTAAGTGAAGTTTCCTGAGAACGGACTTGTAGAACTTCTTTGATTTCTTGGGAGTGACAAAAACTTCGTGGAGGATGTTATGGAGCCCAAGTCTTATGAGCTTATCCCACTGCTTTATGGCAACTCCTTGGGATGCTGCGCATATTTTGTAGCCTTCCTCGCGCAGGCGGATGAGTGTATGAGGGACATCGGGGTAAGGGAATATGCTAGTCTTAGCCTGATGGTAGGCAACAATACCCGCGGCAACTATCTTGGGGTTGGACTTCAGGCCAAGTTCCTTGAGAAGGGCATCGAAATGCTTGGGGTAGTTGGGCCCATATCTCTTTATGATAATCTGGAGTTTTGCATAAGCCTCATCGGCATCAACTTCAAGGCCTGCCTCAATCATCAGGCTGATTGCGTGCCTCCTGGCAAGCTCTGCAAAGTCGTTTGATGGGAATAAGGTGTTGTCAATGTCGAAGAGTATGGCCTTGATGTGCTGGGCTGAAAATCCCACGTTCATCACTGGCAAGTTACCCCCCTTCAGGCGGTTTATATATCTTTGTTTCATAATCACATCACCGCCAACCCATAAGGCGTGTAGGGGAGTCGCAACACGAACCACCTGCATGTTCCCTGTATTGCGTAAAGCCGGCAGGGATTAGTGCAGGGGCGGAATACCGCAGGGCATGCGGGAATGCAAGCCTGGCTGAGAACCCGATGGGTGTTCTTTGAAGCAGGAAGCCCATAAGTGGGTATGTCACTCATGCCACTCACCTAAACTTGACTGCTTTCCTCCAAGCAGCAAATCCTCCTTCTTAACTCCGAGCTCCTTGAGAATTTTCAGCACTGCAGGGATGACCTGGTGCTCTATGTAGTAGCCGGAGTCATAATCCTTTGCAAGCTCCAGTGGCATTGCCTTATCGGATATGCTGTTGCCTCTTCTCGTTATCACAAAGCTTATGAGGGAGCCCACCTCAACTGGCATGCCTGCATTCATTGCCTTCTTCGCGGCTGCAAGCTCCGGGGAGTTCACCTCATAATCTCCGGGGCTTTTCTTGAGCTGCGTGTATATCACCAGTTCCTCAAGAGGGGTCTTGCCTGCCTTGAGCTCGTCTATCTTGTCCATGACGATCTTTACTGCCTTCTCCTTGCTGCCCTCCTTGAGAATTGCTTCGAGAACCTGCTTCTGAACCTTCTTGGCAACCCCCGCCCAGTCCCTTCTCACCAATTCAAACCCGCGTATCTTTATCCTGCCCTCATCGCTGATCATCGCATATTTTTTCTTGGCTCCCTTCTCCTCGGCTTTCTTGCTCACGAAGACTCCTCTGGTGTAGAAGCCCTCCAGCTCAAGCTCCATCTTCTCGGGCAGCTCAGAGTTTATCTTTGCGACGAATTCAAGCGCATCCTTCTTCTTTTTGTCCCCAAGCAGAAGCATGAGGGAGTCTGTGTCCCCGTAAAGGACTTTGAAGCCTGCCTCCTCTGCCTTTTTCATCGTCTCCTGTATGTAGTGTCTGCCCCAAGCGGTTGTACTCTCCCCTGCCTCCTTGGAGTACCAGCGGGAGCGCGGGTAGAGCAGGTAGCCGTAGAATGAGTTGGCGGTTATCTTCAGGGCTTGTTGCCTTGCATCCAATTGTATGTATTCGTCGGTTCCTGGTTTGAGGGATTTCATCTTCTTTTTAATCTCCCCTCTTTTCTCAAGTAGCTCTCCAAGCACAGAGGGGATGAGGCCCTTTTTCTTCCTGCAGAACTTGTGGCCCACAGGAGAGATGAATGCATCCTTCTCACAGCAGGAGCAGTTTAGTGTGAATGGGTCGATGTTATGCGAGATGATTATTGAGGGGTACAGGGAGCGGAAGTCGAAGACAACAAGGTTGTCGTATATGCCTGGCTCGGGCATCTTCACAAATGCGCCGACTGCCGGGGAGGCGACCCTTGCATTTATCTCCTCTTCCTTGGGCTGGTTGGGCACAATCATGTTCTCCCAGTGAGCCCTGTTCATGAGGAGCTGTTCCACAATCGTTCCTGTGGAGGAGCCGCATATCTCGAAGAGAGGAACCTTTGAGAGCTTGGAGATTTCAAACTCCATAGGAAGAAGCTGGTCTGCAAGCTCCTTTTCCGCAACCGAGTCATTCAGGGAGTAGTCCGCAAGCTCTCCGCACTTCAAGCCCTCATCCCAGTACTTCCATATCTCCAGCTTTGGTACAATCTTCTTTTTCTTCCCAGTTATCTCTGAGTAAACTTCAGTGAGTGTGTATTGGAAGGTCTTGAGAGCACCTATGGTTGCAAGGAAGCGTATTATGTGGAAGATGTCTATGTGTATCCTCCCTTTTATCTTCGCTTTTGTTATGAGACCTCTCCTGTGCAAAGTGAATGATGAGCCGTCCCTTCCCAGTGAGAGTTTTGTTTTGAGGACAGATGCCCTCTCCTTCAGGTAGGGGAGGTCAAATTGGCTGGAGTTGTAGCCCATGATGATTTCTACATCTTTTTTCTTGATGAGCTCGCAAAACGTCTCAATCATTTCCTTCTCGCTTGAGCAGAGATGGACAAAAGGCCTGTCAATCTTCTTCGTTGTGAAAACTCCTGAGGATTCGCCTGCATAGCTTATCATAATGACTGGGTCTTTTGCAGGGCGCGGGGCACCCTGAGGGTTGTAGGTTTCAATGTCGAAAACAAGGGTGTTGAATTTCGGCGTGGGTGTTTCATGAACTTTTATTATTTTCTTTAGCTCCTTTCCCTCCCTCTCGAACTCTATGGTGTTGAGAGGGGCGAGGCCCTTGTCAATGATGTACCTCCTTGTGAACGGGATGTTGTGCTCGTAGGTTGTCCCGAACTTCTTGATCTCCTCCCTTAGAATAGGAACCTCCTGAGGGTGGTGGCACACTATCCTGAGCATTTCTTTATCCTTCCCTGCGAGGATTTTCTTAACTTTCTCAACCCTCTTGGCTTTTACAACTGCTCCCCTCTCCTCAACAACGAGCTGCTCTATGGCTTTCTTCACCTCGTCAATGTCATCTGCGTGGAGGTAGAAGTAGGGCTCGAAGGAGGAGTCGTGAATTCTGAAGAACCTTTTCCTCTTGAAGATGAGGGTGAGCACTGGCTTGCTGCCTTTTGTCCTGTAGCTCACGTCAATGAAAAGGGCTTTCATGTTATTGTTTTTTAATCTAAACCTTAAAAGCATACTTATGGATGGAAAGTTCAACGCAGCGGAAAAGGCTCTTGGGTTTGTGAAAGGTGGGATGGTTGTGGGCTTAGGAACTGGGAGGACTTCTGAAATTTTCGTAAGGTTACTTGGGAAGGAAGTGAAGGAAAAGAAAATGAAAGTTGTTTGCGTGCCTACTTCTGTAAAAACTGAAAAAGTTGCAAGGAGAGCAGGACTGGTTGTGAGGAAGCTCAATGAGGTGAGAGGGGTTGACCTTGCAGTTGATGGAGCGGACCAGGTTGACAGAAAGAAGAATCTTATAAAGGGCTATGGTGGTGCCCTGTTCAGGGAAAAAATTGTTGATTACGGAGCGAGAAAGTTTGTTGTGATAGTTGATGAGAGCAAGCTGAGGGAGGAATTGGAGGGATGGGTGCCCCTCGAGGTTTCTCCCTTTGCAGTTGAGCAGGTGATGAGGGAGCTGAAGAAGCTTGGCGTACGCAGCAGAGTCAGGAGGAAGGGGGATAGGAGGTTCATCACGGACAACTGGAATGTGATTGTGGATGCTTATTTCAGGAAGATGCACAACCCAAAGAGACTGAACCTGGTGTTGAAGGGGATTCCGGGCATAATTGAGACGGGTATTTTTGCTGGCGGAGTGTGGAAAGTGGTTGTCGGCAGTGAGAAGGGAGTACGAATCATAGGTTAAGCAAAGAAGTTTGAGTGGGGAGAGTAAGCAACTTTCATGCGCCAGCGCTTAGCTATATATATTATTGAGTCATTAGTTATTTATGAGAAAACTTCAGGAGAGCCTGCGGCTGGAGCTCAGGAGACCTTTTGGAAAAATTATGGATACCGGGGGGTTGGTGAAGGCTCTTGAGAGTAGGAAAGGTTTGCTGATTTCTGTTGGGGATGAATGCTCCTACATTCTAATAAAAAATGGGGTGAACCCCGATATTATGATATACGACCTGAGGGTGAAGAGAAAGGATGTGATCGGAGATATGAGAGATGTTTTGGGGAAGTTTAATAATGGGGAGATTATAGTGCACAACCAAGCTGGTGTAATAATGGATGAGTTGATTGAAAGTGTAAAGAATATGCTTGAGGAGGGAAAAGGGAAGATGCTTGTCAAGGGTGAGGAGGATCTTGCTGCTCTTGTTGTTATGATGTACGCCCCTAACGGCGCTCTGATTGTTTACGGCCAGCCAGATGAGGGTGCGGTTCTTGTCGAGGAGAATGAGGAAGTGAGAAATAGGGCCGTAAGGTCTTACGAGAGCATGGAGGAGTAGTTCTATGGATGAGTTGAGGATAATCAACTTCTTAGATGCATTCATAGCAAATGCCCTTTCAGTAATCATACCGCTTCTTCTGGTTGCGAAGGGTGTTGATGTCATACAGATTGGGTTGGTTGTCTCCATGTCCCCAGTCGTATTCGTTGTTTCTAGGAGCATATTCGCCGCCATATCCGACCAGGTGGGCGTGAGGAAGATTTTCATAGCGAATGGCGCCATGAGTGTAGTTTCACTTCTTGTCTATATGGTTGCAAACACCCCTCTGCTCTTCTCCATTGGGAAGGTGTTTGAGGGTGCGAGAAATGGCGCCATATGGGCGGTGAACAGGACTGCGGTGTTCATGAGGAGGAGCGGCAGAAGAGCTGTTGAGGAGGTACTGAGAACGCAGGCAATAAGGACTGGGGCTGCCGCAATGGGAATAATGGCCGCGGGAGTGCTGCTCAATACATACCAATTCAGCACTGCGCTTGTTTTCTTCGTCATTCTAAGCATTGTCCTTTTCTCAGTCTCATTCCTCGTTGAGGGAGGAGGCAAGTCTAGGGTGAAGATAAAGGAGATATTTGGGCAGCTGGACTTCAGAAGGACGGGTGATTTGCTGAAGAAAACCAGCTTGGTGGGGATACCGCAGTCTATTGCGACGGCAGTCCCGCTCTCGCTGGTCTTCCCGCTTTTCCTGAAGGGGATAGGATACGACTATTGGTTGATAGGAGTTGCCATTGCCATGTATTATGTGACAAGCGCTCTTGTTACATACCTTTTCATGAGAATGAAGTGGGGGAGGAGGGCAATTTGGATAGGAGCCTTCTGCTTCCTGGGGGGAGGAATTCTGCTTCCGTTGCTGGATGGCGCATGGGCTGTGCCCCTGATAGCGGTTATGGGTATTGGTGATGGATTGTCAAACCCTCTCTGGGAGACGATGGTGTTCAACTGCGTGAGGAAGAGTAGGGATGTGTCAAGTGATATTGCGCTGTTGCATACTCCTCCGAATCTTTCAACTGCAGTAGGCTTAATCGTTGCTGGAGTTGTCCTCAAGTGGTGGGGTTATGGAGTTGTATTCTTCTCATGCGGAGTTCTTTTTGTGCTGTCCTTCTACTGGTCGTTTGAACTTCTCAGGGAGTCAAGATACTTTCTGTAGAACTCATTCACCGTCTTTTCATCTATCCTGTGCTCAAAATAGGCATGCGGCCTCAGGGCTCCGCTGAATGTCTTCGGTATGTGGATAAGCTCGTGAATGAGAACCTTGTCCTTGTGCTCCTCATCAAGGTCGTCAAAGTTCTCTGAGAGGACTTCTATTATATAGTATGTTCTTATGTCAAGCGCCTTCTGCCAGATCGGCGGCAGATTCCATATTCTGGCGTAGGCATTCGCCTTTGAACCTCTGGAGCGCATGCAGATTATCCGCAGGGAGTTGATGTAGTCTAGATTGAGAACCTGGATGATTTTGTTGACCCTTTCCTGGATGTCTGGAGCCAGCTCCACTTCCATGAAGATATTTTGCAGGTAAATATTAAGATTCTTGAGGCGCACGGCAGTAGGTTCAATTTGGATAAAATTTGGGTAAAAATTCGGAAATTGCTTATATATTACTCCAGTTCATCTACTAATTTGCACTTGGCATACGGATGCAGCAGGATAATTGTTTCGGAATTTATAGGACCACCCAAACTGAAACTGAATACTGCTGCTGTTCGGCCAACAAGCTGAATGTCTGTGGAGGTGAGTGCATTGGTAAACGACAACGGAGAGGGAAGTAGGTTATGCGAATACAACTTCATGGTTGCAGAAATTGTGCTCATGGGCGATGTCAGAATGAGTAAGAAACACCTATGAGGGAGGTTCCAGGAGGATGATTTGGATATGTGTATTGGGGAGAAGGAGCGGGTATAAAACAGAGCCGGGGCAATCTTAATATAAAATAATATGAATAAATGCTAAGGAATGTGGATACATGGACCCGACAAGAAGGTTGCTCTTCTGGCTTTTGGAAGGGACTAAGGGAGGCCCTACCAGAATTCAGCTCCTTTCACTACTTGCTAAAAAACCTATGAATATGAGACAGCTGGCACTTGCCGCAAACCTTGATTACAAAACTGTTGAGCACCACGTGCGGCTTCTGGAAAAGAATCTTATAGTAGAGCCAATGGGTTCGGGTTATGGAAAGATGTATTTTGTAAGCGACTTGCTGCTCGGGGAGAAGGAGTTTATGAGGAGGATAAGAGGTGAGAGATATGAAAGAAAAGAAAACAGTAGTAAAAAACGAGGGCACAAAAACTGAAAGCCTTGCTTTAGTCTATACCTTGATTCTCATCATTTTGGCATTTGCAGTGATTATCATCTCCTCTTTCCTCCTGCCCAATGTTCAGATTGTTGGGATGAGGGAGAGCGAGGGCAGGATGATGTTGGGGGGTATGGGGGTTGCTGGGAACCCGGGATTCGCAGACTTAAACAGCTATTTTACTGTCCGGCTTGTGCTGTCCATGTTCAATCTGCTTCTTGCTTCGTATCTGCTGTTTGTGTACATAAGGAATTACCTCATAATCAGATCGAACTTCACACTTGGCATCGTTGCATTCCTCTTCTCCTTCCTCCTGTATGCATTGTCCTCCATACCTCTTGTGCATGGGTTTTTCGGACCTTTTGGAATCGCCGGAGTTTTCTCATTTGTGCCGATGCTCTTCAGTGCAATAGGGTTGATTATATTCGCAAAACTGGGCAATGAGTGATGACAAGAGCTATGGCACAGAATTGGATGTAAATTGGGGCAAGATTTGGGTAGAAATTCGGAAATTGATTAATAAGCAGTAGTTATTTACCTATAACACTGGTGCAGTGTATGAAGAAAACAGTACTTAAGCTAGCGGATGTGTCCAAGGAATACGACGGTTCGGCACCGTTTCGGGCGTTGTGCGACTTAAGCCTTGAAATAGAAGAGGGGGAGTTCGTCTCAATCGTAGGTCCTTCGGGAAGCGGTAAGAGCACGCTTCTGCATATTCTGGGTTGCCTGGACAAGTCCACAAGCGGGGAGATGTATCTGGATGGAGTGAAGGTGTCAACGCTTGGCGATGATGCGCTGGCTGATATAAGGCGGGATAAAATAGGCTTCGTCTTCCAGGCGTTCAACCTGGCTTCAACTTTGAATGTATTCCAGAATGTTGAACTGCCGCTCATGATTCGTGATGTAGACGCCGGGGAGCGTAAAAAAACAGTAAACAGGCTCCTAGGTATTGTGGGTCTACAGGACAAGGCGCGTAATATGGCGCCGCAGCTCAGTGGCGGGGAGAAACAGAGGGTTGCAGTGGCCAGGGCGCTCGCCAATGATCCGAGCATACTTCTGGCTGACGAGCCGACTGGAAACCTGGACTCAAAATCAGGCAAGGATGTTATGGATTTGTTCTCAAAACTGTGGAGGGAGGAGGGGATGACCGTTGTACTCATAACCCACGAGCCACAGGTTGCAGCTTATGGTAACCGGATACTATACTTGCGGGATGGGCGGATTGAAAGGGATGAGGCCAACAAGCCGAGGAAAGTTGAAGGGATAAAAATAAAGGATAAGGGTGATTGAATGCAAATTTGGAAATTAGCGCTTCTGGCGCTTGTAATTGTTTTTGTTGGCGGCACGGCCTTTGCAGCTCCAACGAACCAGAGCAATGTGGCGCTGCAGGTGACGGACTACTCACTAGTCCCGCCGGCAGTTTACCCAGGAACTTCGGGTTATGCGAAACTCACAGTGACAAACACTGGAACGGACGGCGCGAGCGGTATCACTGTATACTATGACTACTCACAGAGCAGCACGCAGTTGTTCACTTACACAGGTGATATAAGCGGCGGCTCCAGCGAGCAGGTTACGATTCCATTCAAGATTCCGCAGCAGGTTCCCAGCGGGATTTACCTGATAAATGTCAACATATATTACACACCTTCCTCAAGCGCACAACAGAAGAAGACATCCATCTCCATACCAATAATTATTTCGCAGTACCAGGCTCTGGAAGTGACGACTCTTGGGAGCGGAAGAGAAGTGATAGCACCTGGCGAGGCATTCCAGCTCCCGCTATCTATAAACAATACTGGTGGTGTGGTGAACAACCTTCTGGTGACGACGCCGCAGAACTCTTCATTCTCCCTAGAGGGGACAACACAGAAGTCCATAGGGAATATTGCTTCAGGAATGAGCACCAATGTGACAATAAACCTCATATCTGCTTCAACGGCATCGCTCGGCCAGTACACAATTCCGCTTATCTTCACATACCAGGACGCATCTGGGAACACCACCTCCCTGACACTGTATGTTGGGCCCGTGAGCATCCTTGAACCCTCATCACAATTCAGGCTCAGCATGAACCCGCTCACCCCAACAGAGGTGGGCTCGCAGGCAGTGCTCCAGTTGACAATTGAGAATATTGGCACGAGTCCACTTAGTGCCGTTGTTGATGTTAATGCCACGAACGCATTCACTCCTATTGGCATCTCGCGCGTTTACTTTGAGTCCATTGGATCTGGCCAGAATGTTTCAAAGAACGTAACGCTGGGCATTTCAAACAGCGTCTCGGCGGGGTATTATGTGCTGCCGCTTGCTATTAGCCTCAGCTCTGGGAATGTGGTCACCCAGAATGTTGGAGTGCCAGTAACGGCAACTCCTGACCTCACAGTCACTGCTAGCTCATCTGGTGGGACTGTCAGCGTACAAATTTCGAACACGGGCAACGCGCCGATTAGGAGTGTCTATATAACTGCCTCCTCAAAGGACTTCACAATAGCCGGAGGGGTAGACAAGTTCGTAGGGACATTGAATGTTGATGATTTCACCACCATGTCCCTTACAGTTGGCGCCCAGAGGGCCGTGGCAAGCAACCGTACAATTACAGTGACAACCAGCTTCAAAGACAGTAATAATATACCGCATGTGGTGACAAAGGATGTTGAGGTGGGGGCGTCTTCGAGCAATTTTACATCAACCACATTTGGGAACAGAGGCAATAACGGGGTTATTTTTGGTTTGAGCTGGACAGAGATACTTGGAGGCGTAGTTGTTATAGTGATTGCCTACCTTGCGTATAGGCATTTTAGGAAGAGGGGCGCAAAGGCATGAAAATTTTGGATACGGCAACGCTTGCAGTCAATGCGCTGCAGCACAGAAGCTTGCGAAGCTGGCTGGCCGTTCTCGGTATAATAATCGGTGTTGCCGCCATAGTTAGTCTGATTTCCGTCAGCTTCGGGGTGAGCAACCAAATCAGCTCAAGGCTTAACACACTTGGGAGCAACATGATAACCATCAGCCCTGGCGGTCAGGGAGCTGAGAGGTTCGGCATTGGCGGTATTAGGGCGCCAACGACGCAAGCACGTGTCGGGGAATTTGGGGGAGGTGGGGGGGGCACAAACCAAATCACATTCACAGAAGCAGAGGACTTGCGGTCTCTCCCTGGAGTGGAATACTTGGACGCAAGGGTGCAGGGCAGGGGGAGAGTGCAGTATGTTGATAAGAATACTTCCCTAGGGATTACTGGAACCGACCCACAGGCGTTTGCCGGTACGGTTGGGGTGGGAGTGCTCTCAGGTAGGATGCTTGGCGGAAGCGACCAGTACTCGGCAGTCCTTGGTTTTGCGGTTGCAAATAACACCTTCAATGATTTGGATATGGTGAACAGGCAGATAAAAATCAATAATGTGACTTTCAGAGTTGTGGGAATTCTGCAGTCAAGCGGTGCCAGTTTCGGCGGGGCGGATTCACAAATATTCATCCCGCAAAAGACGGCGGAAAATATGTTCAACCAGACAAAAACTGTAAGCCAGATTGTTGTTGCAGCAGACCCGAATTATGACACGGACACTGTCGCAGCGGAAATTGAGAATGAACTCATATCACTGCATCATGTTACTCCAACTACCGAGGATTTCACAATTATGACTGCAGCGACTGTTCAATCTGCTGTGGCGAGTGTGACAGACACCCTCTCTTTGTTCTTGGGGGGCATTGCCTCGATATCTCTCATTGTGGGGGGAATCGGCGTCGCAAATACTATGTTTATGAGTGTGCTTGAACAGACAAAGTATATTGGATTGCTGAAAGCGCTGGGGATGAAAAACCGGGATGTGCTTATGCTCTTTATGCTTGAGGCTGGAGTAATTGGTTTAGTTGGTGGTGTGTTGGGTGTGGGGTTGAGTATGGGTGTTTCGGCGGTCTTGGATCAGTTTGGGGTGCCTTCTGCGATAACAATTGATTTGGTACTTCTGGGGCTTGGTTTCTCAGTTCTTGTGGGCCTTGTTTCAGGGCTTGTTCCCGCGAGAAACGCAGCATCCCTCCAACCAATTGATGCGCTGAGATATGAGTAAGAAGAGTTGTTATGCGGTACACCCACCCCATACTTCCACTATTCATGTTTTAATGTGTTTTTGGTACTTATTTTGGTATGCTTCCGTCTGAAGTAACGTCGCAAAAATATGGGAAGAAATAGATATAGAATAGTGGAATTCGAAGCGTAAAACATAACTGATAATAATATATATATCTATGTAACCATGGTTACATTATGTTATTGTATATGTTTGATTTAAAAATAAAAGGAGCAAAACCCTATAACACACTCAAAAGACGCTTCTACTATCACCTAGGCAAATCCAGAATAGGCAGCAAGCCCTGGAGGACGAAATCCGTCATTGCCGTTGAAGATGATTTGGAAGAGGAAGCGGATGCCTTCTTCAAACAATTCAAGGGATTTGTAGAAGTGTACAAGGCCCGTGTTGAAAGCATAGAAGAAGTAACCAAGCCATAATAGCGGAAGTGCGGTGCCCCCCGTGTATTTTAAACATCCAACCCTAAATTTACGTAGAGGTGTTTTCATGGACTGTCTCGAATGCATCTACACGCGTCGTGCCATAAGGAAATACACCGACAAGAACGTTTCAGATGAGATAATCCACAAACTTCTAAAGGCTGGGATGAGCGGACCCTCTGCAGTGAATGAGCAGCCTTGGCACTTCATCATTGTGAAAGACAAGGAGCTTCTCAAAGAAATACCAAAAGCCAGCCAATACGCCCAGATGGTGAAGGACGCAGCGCTTGCAATCATAGTCTGCGGCAATCCCACGCTACAGAAAATTGACGGTTTCTGGTCTCAGGACTGTTGCATTGCAGCGCAGAACATACTTCTTGCGGCGCATGCACTTGGACTCGGAGCGGTGTGGACAGCAGCCTACCCTCTCCAGGACAGGGTTGACAACCTACAGAAGCTGTTCGGCATTCCCAAGACTATCATACCTCTCTGTGTGATACCAATAGGCTACCCGGCAGAGAAGAAGGAACCGGTTGACAGATTCAAGAAGGAGAGAGTCCACAGTGAAAAGTGGTAGCCGCCTACCTATGCCCCATCCTATTTTTTGCCTCATTTTCCAACTGTTGCACCAACTCTTTATTCTTCAACTCATTCTTTCCAAGAAATTTCATTAAAGTTTCGGGACTACTTACATCCATTATTCTTTTTCCAACCTTAAATGCAAATTTAGGGAATGCCACTTCGCTCTCCTTGACTATACCCCACAGAACTTCAGGCTTGTTGCTTATCGTGGACTGAACTGCATTCCCAAAGGGTACACCCCCTTCCATATCTGTTCTCTTCTCGACAACAAACGTCATGAATCAAATATGAATTTTTGTATTTAAATATCTACAAGCAAACCCGGCTTTGCTAAAAAAATAGTCGATTCGAGCGACTTTATGAGCAGGATGGACTTTCTTAGCAAAGCCAGCAAACCCTCAAAATTAATAACCCCTGCAACCAATCACTAATCATGGAAGTCACTAAAACTTACCTCAAAAAACACCTTCGGAAGAGGCTTGCAACATCCCACAAGGGCCAGAACGGCCGGGTTCTTGTTGTCGGCGGCAGCAAGCTCTACTTCGGCTCCCCCATCCTTGTTTCCCTTTCCGCATTCAGGCTAGGTATTGACCTTGTCTACCTTCTAACACCCGAATACACCGCAAAATACATCGGACCGCGCTACCCAGACCTCATAGTGTGGGGTTACACAGGTGAATTCCTCAATAAAAAGGCTCTGCCGTTGTTTGAGCAACTGCGCTCAAGAACAGATGCAATGGTGGTAGGCAACGGCATAACCAAGCAGCCTGGCGTGCTGAAAACTGCCTCCGAACTGATTAGGAAATGGGACAAACCACTTGTGATAGATGCGGATGCCATACAATCAAATCTCAAAACAAACTCAGAACAGCTCATCTACACACCGCATTTTGTGGAATTCTCGCGTTTAACCGGAGTGAAGACACCAGAAGATTTGAAGAAAAGAGTAAAGCTTGTGCAAAAGACAGCAGAGGACCTTTCAGCAACCATCCTTCTCAAGGGAAGGCCGGATATAATCTCTGATGGAGACAGGCTGATGCTCAACAATACCCACAATCCAGGCATGACTGTCGGCGGAACCGGAGACACCCTTGCGGGCATTGCGTGCGCTCTGCTCTCCCAGAAGCATACTGCATTTGAATCTGCCTGTATGGCTGCATACATAAACGGCTCTGCAGGCAATCTTGCAATGAAAAAGTACGGCTACTCAATACTCGCATCAGATCTAGTAAACGAAATTCCTACTATTATGAAGAAACTTCGATAATCAGAAAATGTCAACAACGCCTCCCACATCTCTGAACACAAAATCAGGTTCCTCCTCAAGAAGCCATTCCAATCTATGTATTCCATTGCAGACGCACCCAGTCACCATGCCTGCAGCCCTCCCAGCCTGAATATCTTCCACTCTATCGCCGACATAAATACACTCCTCCCCACGTTTATTTATTCTGTCAAGAGCCATCAACAGACTTTTGGGAGATGGCTTATTCTCATTGGCATCCTCCCTCGCAACCACCACCGAGAAGTATTTTTTGATCCTAAACCTCTCCAAATCCCCCCTTATCCTTGCGCCCTTCCCATCGCTCACCAGACCCATTCCCACTCCCAACAAATTCAACTTCTCAAGAGTCGGAACAGTTTCAGGAAACAGCTTTATGCCACCTCGCATTGCATCCCAATAACCCCACCAAATATCCTCCACCCTCTTTACATCATCCTTCTTTACACTCATCTTCCTATACATCTCCTTATGATTCATTGAGAACTCTCTTCTGAAGAACTCCAAGTCCAAATTCCTGTAACCCAACCCAGAAAAAGCCTTTCTGAAGCTCTCGTAAGTTACAGCAGTAGAGTCAAGCAGCGTCCCGTCATAATCAAACAAGACGAAATCCAGCATAATACCCGTACTCTAATCTAATTTATCTGTTTTCTCGTACCACAAGCTTTTTATTCGCTCCAAATACAATGAATCTGGGTGGTCCAATGGACTTATTCGGGAAATTCAGCATATTTATTATTATATCTGCCATCCTGCTTTTTGGTTGCACCTCGCAACAACAACTCCAGCAATTTTTTCAGAGTAATCAGTCAAGCTCAGCATGCATACAGGAAAACAGCATATGTGGCTATGGAACTGCTCCGCCTAGCACTCTTGCTGCTAACAAATCGCAATTCTACGGAAAATGCTGCGAAGGTTACGCATGTGTGGAAGGCTACTGCAAAAAAACAACTGAGAATTGTGTTGGGAAGGGTCAGCTTTGCGCATACGGGCCAACCGCGCTAGCGCACCCAGAAAATCTCACTTATTACGGAGAATGCTGCGAGGGCGAATGCACAAATGGATACTGTAAGACTGCTTGCAAAACCTCCGGCTCTTGCACCACTGCTGCAGACTGTTGCACAGGTCTTGAGTGTACTAACGGGCAGTGTAAAGTTCCGTGCAAAACCTCCGGCGCATGTGCAGGTAACTCGGACTGCTGCGCAACCTACTACTGTGACGAGACTTCAAAATGTGCCAAGGTATGCAAAACCAGTGGTTCCTGCGCTCAGAACTCAGAATGCTGCTCGGGATACTTCTGCAGCCCCAACCTTCAATGCATTCCAGAGCCGAAATGTGTCGAGCACAGGGGCAGCTGTACCACCACAGGCCAGTGTTGCTCAGGCCTCGAATGCGTTGGTGGAACGTGCACAAACACAACATGTAAATGGGGAAGTGCCTGCAACAGCACATCAGAATGCTGCACCGGCCTGTACTGCGGCCAAACTGGAATTTGTGGTATAGAGACATGTTCAGAAATCAACAACTTATGCAACACTACTGACGACTGCTGCCTTGGTGCAAAATGCCAGAATGGCACCTGCATAAATTGGACCTGCTCATCACTCAACGAATCCTGCGCTTCAATCAGCTGCTGCGCGGGGCTGACGTGCATGAACTACAAATGCTCCACCCCATGCAAAATATCTGGAATATGCTCAAAGAATTCTGAGTGTTGCACTGGCTATTACTGCAGCCCCATGGGCTATTGCGCTAAAATAGCCTCCTGTGTTTTCGAGAGTGCCAACTGCACAAACACCTCGCAATGCTGTTCTGGGCTTCAATGCAATAACGGACAATGCACAAAATACTGCAAACAATCTGGCCCATGCTCCAGCAATTCAGAATGTTGCGCAGGCTACCTTTGCAATGCAGATATGCAGTGTGCCCCTCAACCAGTAATTCTCTGCGCGAATTCCTTCCCGAACTGCACAGGAACCTGCAACAGCGGATGGTGCTTTAACTCAGGGCCTGGGATCTGCACATGCGCAGCATACGATGATAATTCATGCACCAGTCTGTGCTCCTCTTCGGGATCACCTTACGGAAGAAGAGTCCACAGCTCTAGTAACTGCAGCGCATCAGAATCATACATAAACGGCTGCTGTTGTTACTCTCAGGCTGCTCCGCCGCAACAGCCACCACAACAAAGCTGGTACTACTGTTGCTATTCAAACGGCCAAAATCACTGTTCCTCAACATTATGTCTCCCAACGGAGTTTACAATGGGCAGCGGTTTCTCCTCCCAACAGTCATGCCAATCCTCATGTC